>NZ_JBDPMB010000039.1:0-52594 GCF_039871615.1 Nonomuraea sp. B10E15 | reverse complement strand
CTACGGTGAGCACGGGTGTGCCTTCCCGACCGACGCGCCAACGTCGGCCTTATCTCGAAACCATGATCAGATGATTCGGGAAGGTACACCCCTTCCCGTCAGATCCACAGGTTTCGATCATTGCTCCAGTTTTTCGCCTTCATCGTCAATGGCGGGTTCGATCAACAGATCGCCTTCACTGACTACCACCCCACGTCTGACCTGCCCGATCGAGGGAGTGCACCGATTCAGATTCTGGACCCGGTCAACTTCGACAACAACGTAGCCGAACACTACGAGATAAAGGACCGCGACCGGCTCGTCGCCGCAGCCCAGGAGGCGTTCGACGCGATCTCGACGGCCTACTACGAACCGACCAAGGGCCAGGCGGTCGAGCTCTGGCAAGACGTCCTGGGCACCAGTTTCAAGGCGGCGACATGAGTAGCTACACCTATGCCGAGACCTTCACACGCGTCCATGCGCGCCGCCTGGCCGGCAGGGTTACCAGCGATCTACGACAAAGCTCTATCCTCTATGGCAGCCCGAGCAGCGGAAGCCTTCAGGACTATCGGCTTGAACTTGAAGAACTCCTCGTCGGCGGTTATGTCGACAAATATCAGTTCGGGTTCAAGAAAGACGGCCGGGTGGTCTGGTCGCTGCGCTACACCGTTGGTCCGGACGGGGAGCTCACCGGCGGCGCTGGCGGTGTCCCGTCGGGGGTCGATGTCAGTCAGGCGAGCTGGTTCAACTTTCTGACCTATTCGGCGGATTGGTATGCGCTCGATGCCTCCGCGAGGGAGGCCGTCAAGAGCAAGCTTCCCTTCACCAGGGGCACGGGTTCATTGCCCAGCGACACACACGGCTACTGGGAGAATGAGCGTTCCTACAGAGGATGAAAGTCTGGGGTTTCATGTCGATCTCGGGTTGATGATCAGGTTGGTGTGTGCCAGGAAGGCGTTCAGGAGGTCGGGTCGGTACTGCATGCGTTTGAGCCGGCTGCGGATGACCTGGGCGAGGTCGTCGAGGGTGCAGGGGGCCAGGTTGCCCAGGGAGCGTTTGAGGTGTGACCACGCCATCTCCACCGGGTTGAGTTCGGGCGCGTAGGCCGGCAGGTGGAACACCGTCAGCCACGGGCGTGCGTCGATCAGGCTGCGCATCAGGGCATCGACGTGGATGTTGACGTTGTCCCAGATGAGCACGATCGGGCCGCCGAGCTGCTGGTGGGCGGCGTCGAGTAAGCGGGCGTAGTCGTTCTCGCCGAACCCTTTGCGTTCGTGCTTGCGCCGCCGGTAGATCCTGATGCGGAACAGCAGCCGGGTCCGCTGCCCCGGTTTGACGCAGATCAGCCCGGC
Source organism: Nonomuraea sp. B10E15 (assembly GCF_039871615.1). NCBI lineage: Bacteria > Bacillati > Actinomycetota > Actinomycetes > Streptosporangiales > Streptosporangiaceae > Nonomuraea > Nonomuraea sp. B10E15. Next base: position 51,263 of record NZ_JBDPMB010000039.1, on the reverse strand, counting down.
GAGGTTGACGCGGCCGGAGCCCTTGCCCGAGACGGTGACGATGGGGGTGTGTCCGCGGCGGGACCAGGTACGGGCCTTGGGCGGCCTCAGTGATTGGCCTGCTTCGTCGGCGAAGCAGATCCACGCGTCCTGGTCCCGCGCGGTGGTCCCGCCAGCGGCCAGGTGTCCTTCACCCAGGTGGCGATCTTCTCGTCGTCGCGTTCGGCCGCCTTGCGCTGGGGCGCCTGCGGGCTCCAGCCCAGCCGGTGCAGCAGATAGGACACTCCGCGCGGGGTGTAGGTGACGTGGAACAACCGGCCGATCAGCACCGCGACCCGGGCCAGGGTCCAGCGCTGATCCTCGGTCCACCCCCAGACTGCAGGACCGGCGTCCAGCGCCGCCTCCAGCCGCTGCACCTGCGCCTCGCTCAGCCGGCAGCGCGGCCCGCCCGGCCCTTTCGACTCCAGCGCCTCAACTCCCGCCGTACGCCAAGCCCGATGCCAGACATAGGCCGACTTACGAGAGACCCGCAGCTTCCTGGCCACCTCAGGCGGCGACATGCCCGCGGCGAACAACCCGGCAGCCTCCAAGCGGACCTGTTCACGCTTGGCTCGCGCCGCCGGGGTCAGACCACCACCATCCGGATAACGCATCCCACCGGCATACTCCCCAACCCCGCCCCGCACAGGCAACCACGAGGTGACACCTCAGTAATTCACCCTCTGTATGCCGCAGGGGGCGTCGGGTTGCAGCGGGCCGTCTTTCGGAGTTGGTCGTGACCGAGGGCATCGAAGGGTTGTTCGCCCGCACCGAGGAGTTCCCGAACTCGTCGGCGCGGGCCAGGCTGGCCGCGCTCGTTGGGCTGGATGACCTGATTGACCGTCTCGCGACGGATGCAGTTGCGCTGCTGGATCCCACCACGATCCAATCATGGAGCAAGGCCGTGCATGGCGAGGTCATTCCGGCTGTCACGGCACTTGCGGACCGCACTCCGCTCCTTGTGTTTGCGGGCGACGTCGGGGTCGGCAAGACCGAAGTCGCCGAAGTGATCGGTCAGGTGATTGCAACCCGGGCTGACGCCGACGTGACCCTATATCCGCTGAGTCTGACAGCCCGGGGGCGCGGCGCTGTCGGCGAGATGACCACGCTGCTGACTCGGGCCTTCGAGCGCATCAGCGCCGATTTCGTCCGAGCGCGGCGAAGTGACGGGACCGCCTCCAGTCTCGGTGTCCTGCTCATCGATGAGGCTGATGCCCTGGCCCAGTCTCGAGAACTTGCTCAGATGCATCACGAAGACCGAGCGGGGGTGAACGCCCTGCTGCGTGGCATCGACGGGATGCGGACCGATCGCCTACCCGTGCTCACAATCTTGTGCACGAACCGGCTCGACGCGCTCGATCCTGCAGTGCAGCGTCGCGCTGCGGCGATCGAGGTGTTCGGGCGTCCCAATCGTGCGCAGAGGTTTGCGTTGCTCGCCCGGCATCTATCCGGAGCCAAGCTGTCGGACACGGAAATCGACGGTTTGGCCGCGGCCACCGGCGAATCCGCCGACCGATCTTACGGCTACACCTACTCCGACCTTCGTCAACGGCTGATCCCGGAGATGGTTCTTGCCGCATACCGTCACGGAGTCGCCCTCGACGCATTGATCGCTCATGAGGTCCTCGCCCGGACACCACCCACCAGGCCATTCGAGGCGCTGACAAGATGACGACCCGGGCCGCCAGCGGGGCCCGACTGCTGGGCGACGATGTCCAGCACCTCGTCGTCTGGTATCACGTGCTACGCACCCAGCGAGTGGACTCGACGATCATCGAGTTAGCGGTCGAAGCCTCTGGTGCCGGAAACGTGGACGATCTTACTTTGTGTCGTGAGCAGGGGCCGGACGAGTACTGGCAGGTCAAGGCCTCTGTGGACTCCACCAGCCCGCTCACTGAGGCCTGGCTGCTTGAACAGCCGAAAGGCAAGCTGAGCCTTCTGCAGCGGCTGCACGCTAGTTGGGTGAAACTACGTCCTCGACACGATCAGCCGCCGAAAATCGTCCTGGCCACCACTAAGGCGATCAATCCGACCGACGAGGTGCTTGGACTGCGGGCGACGCTAGACGCCCGTATCGTTGAGACATTGCGGCTCGGGACCGGCACGCTTGCAGAAGCGCGCACACGTTGGGCGGACCATCTCGGAGTCAATGAGAACGAACTGCTCGAGTTTCTTGAGTGCTTCGAGATCCGCCACGCTCTATCCGAAGCGGAATGGAGAGAGAAAGTCCATGACGCTGCGGCAGGAGCCCGAGTCCGAACAGACGACACGGCGGCAGCAGTGGCTGTCCAGCAGGTGCGCAACTGGGTCAAGGCGCCGCGACAGAGATTCACACCTGCCCAACTCACGGCGACGATCGACGAACTGGGACTACGCGCCTCGACAGCTCGTCCACTATTTGTGGTTCAAGCGCTGGAGCACAACCCGCGAGCCAGTACGGCCGCCTACTCCCTCGACTGGACGGACCTGTTCGAGGGAGATGACCCCCGTTGTCGACGCGCGTTCGCGAATCCGATCGTCGCTCGCGAGCGGATTGGCGCGGAACTCGCTGTTGCGCGACAGCGATTCAGAGGTGCTGCAGCCTGCGACATCGAGGTTGACGGACCGATGCGCCTGCCCTTGTGGTTCGCGATCGGCGCCGAGTTCACCAGCACGGCAGGCTTCACCGTCAGCGCACAGGCCCGGGACGGCCTCTGGCATTCCGACGCCTCTCCAAATCAGCAGAGAGATCTCGAGATCATCCTCCCGGATGAGGCTGGTGATTCAATCCGACGTCCCTGGGCGGTGAGCGTCAGCTTCGCCATCGACATCGCCGACGATGTCGATGAGTATCTGTCTGAGGCGCTCCCGAACGCTTATCACCTCAAGGCTCGGCTGCCTGTTCCTGGCCGCACGGCGCTGGCGAGCCTTTCGCATGCTCGAGCTGTAATGTTCCAACTTCGAGATGAACTGCGAGCCCTTCGAAGGCATCTCCGACCCCCTGAGCTGCATCTTTTCATGGCCATGCCGGGCGCCTGCGCACTGCTGCTCGGTAACATATGGGATCGGATGCCGCCCACCTGGACCTACTGGGACATGGGCGAGCCGGGCCAGTACGCACGAGCCCTGCTGGTTAAGAATTAAGGAGCAAAAGGTGTGCAGGACGAGCTGATTCCAGGAAAACGCTTGCGATGCGACACGATCACCTCAACAATGTTGCAGTAGATGCAACGGAGGTGGCCGTGGCTCAAGCTGCTGATCTGCCTGGTGCTGCGCATCTGGAACTGGTCGAGGGGGTTATCCCCCTTGATCCGGAACAGAGCGTATTGGACGCGATGCTGGCCGGGTGGGCACGTCAGCAGCGAACCCGGTTCCTGAACGAGAAGGGCACAATCAGTCCGCGACTGACGATGGTGCGGCGATTGGTGGAGTTCACCAACGCTTACCCTTGGCAATGGCGACCGGCCGACGCCGAGGACTTCATCGCGCATCTGCGCTCCCCGAACCGGGCTCGGCCGATCGCGGTGTCGACCGGCCGGGGTTATGAGACGACGCTGGCGCTGTTCATGAGCTATCTCTCCGACCGGCGTTACGGCTGGCCGGAGGCGTGTGAACGTCGCTTCGGGGCGGCTCCGCAGCAGATCTTCACCGAGGACAACCGGGTCGCCCACGTCACCGAGTATGAGGGGCAGCCAGGGCGGCGTCCGCTCACTTTCGATGAGGTCCAAGCCCTGTTCGATGCCATCGACGCACGGGTGGAGCAGGCTCAGGACCTTGGCCGCAAGGGCAGTCTCACCGCTCGGCGGGACGCAGCCCTGCTCAAGACGATCTACGCCTTCGGTCTGCGCCGCAACGAGGCCCGCATGCTGGATGTCGGTGATCTACGGCGAGCCCCGAAGATGCCCCAGTTCCGACAGTATGGCGGGTTATATGTCCGCTATGGCAAGGCCTCCCGAGGCAGCCCGCCCAAGCGGCGCACTGTGCTGACAATCCAGGAGATGGACTGGATCGTCGACGTGCTCGACGACTGGATCAACGAGGTCCGGCCGTTGTTCTCCCCGGGCCGACTGCCCGCCCTCTTCGTCACCGAGCGGTCCGGCCGTATGTCATTGCGCGGCCTCAACACCGCCTTCTCCAACGCCCGCGATGCGGCTGATTTGCCGCCTGAACTCGATCTGCACTCGCTACGACACAGCTACGTGACGCATCTGGTGGAGTTTGACTACCCCGAGCGATTTGTGTCGCTCCAGGTCGGCCACGAGTACGCGAGCACCACGGCGATCTACACCGGCGTCTCGGATGAGTATCGGAGCCGGCTAGTGAAACGCGTGCTCAAGAGCCGTCACCCCGACCTATGGGAGAATGAGTGATCAAGAAGATGGGCATCGTCTGGAACTTGCGCAAGCTGATGGCCGCCCAGGACATGTTCCAGACTACAGACCTGGTTTCGCCGCTGGCCGAACGTGGCGTCCACCTGTCTCGGGAACAGGTGTTCCGGCTGGTCACCCAGCCACCGCAGCGGCTGTCGATGGACACCCTGGCCGCCCTCTGCGACATCTTGAGCTGCACCCCGAACGACCTGATTCAAGTTGAGGCCGTCAACGCCCAGGTCCGCAAGACGGCCGACGGCACCCAGCCAGCGGCGCTGCCCCAGCACCGACGGACCCAGATTCGCCGCCCTGGCTCATGAACCGCCTACGCGACCAGCTGCGGCCCGAGGAACGCCACCAACGCATCACCACCACGCTGGCTGCCCACCTGCCCGAGCTCAACCATGCCGCGCTTCAACAGGTACTGACAGAGATCCGCGCTGACTGGGGCAAAGCACTGTGCACCCTGGACGAGCACCTGGCCGCTCATCCCGACGCGCTGACCTCCGCCGATCCTCGCTGCCCAGCCGTGGTGGTACGGCTCGCGCGCGCCTTGTGCGAGGCCGGATACTCTCAAGTCGTCGCGCCCGGCTGCTCTGAATGCGGCCGCAGTGGGATCGACCTGCCCCGAACCGGTCCGGGCGGGCGAGTCTGCTCGGCCTGCGGCGCCCGAGGTGACAAGAGACCATGCAGCCGGTGCGGCCGGAACGCGCGCATCCTGGCCCGCCGCCCAGAGGGCGGCATCTGCGCCGCGTGCTACCGGATTGACCCTCAGGTCACCGAGGAGTGTGCAGGCTGCGGACGGACGCGCAGGCCCGTCACCCGGCAACCAGACGGCCGGGCACTGTGTCAGAACTGCTGGACAGCTCCCGCCCACACCTGCACCGCCTGCGGAGCGGTGGGCCCGGCCCACGTCAACAGCGCGGACGAAGTCCTGTGCGCGTCCTGCTACCGGCGGCTCCGCCAGCCGCGACGAATCTGCGGCAAGTGTGGCAAACAGCGCTCCGTCTCCCGACGAGCCACCGCCGATAATCCCGATCTTTGCTACAGCTGCAGCCGACCACCGCAGGCCGAATGCGCGATCTGTCATCAGGTCAAGCCCTGCTCCAACAACGCTGAGTACGGTTTTGTCTGCCGCTCCTGCCGACCCCGCAAGAAGAGCCCTTGTTCCCTCTGCGACCAGTTACGGCCGGTTGGGGCATACTGGCCGCTCGGTCCGGTCTGCCCCGCCTGCTATGACCGAGTGCTGGAGCACCCCGATCAGTGCGCTGCCTGCGGAAGCTGCCAGCCCATGATCGCCCGCACCACCGACGGTGACGAGATCTGCGGCCCCTGTGCTGGACTGCCCGGTGCCTATATCTGTCCCGGCTGCGGGACCGGCGGACGTCTCTACGCTGACGGCTGCTGTCCTCGCTGCGTTCTGAAGGTCCGCCTCGATCAGCACCTGGCCGGCCCCGACGGGCAGGTCAACGCCCAGTTGCGACCGCTACTACAGGCCATGGCCAGCGCTGAGAACGCCCGCACCGTATTGAACTGGCTCAAGCACAGTCCGAACGCCCGCCTGCTTGCTGAGCTCGCCGCCAGCGGCCAGGCAATCACCCATGAGCTGCTTGACGAGCTCCCGCCCGGCCGTCACGAGCACTATGTTCGTCAGGCCCTGGTAGCCGCTGGCGTGCTGCCCGAGCGGCGTGAAGACCTCGATCGCATCCCCGCCTGGCTGAACACACTGCTGGTCGACCGTCCCGTCGAACACGCCCGTCTCGTCCGCCCCTACGTGCACTGGTTCCTGCTCAAACGTGCCCGCCGTCGGGCCGAACGCCGTCGCCACCCAGCGCACACCGGCGCCTTCCTGCGCACCTGGATCCGCATTGCCCTGGAACTGCTGACCTGGCTCGATGATCACGACGGCAGCCTGGCCACCCTTACCCAGGCCGACCTGGATCGCTGGCTCGCCGCTGGCAACACCCGCAACCACACCATTCGCTACTTCCTGGGTTGGGCCGCCGACCGCGGCATCGCCCCCCGCTTGACTATCCCGCCCATTCCCCGCCAGGACCCGGCCCGCATCCTGGACGAGCAAGAACACTGGGGGCAATTCCAACGTTGCCTCGCCGACACCGCCCTGCCTCTCGACGTTCGGGTAGCCGGAGCCTTGCTGCTGCTGTTCGGCCTGCCCATCTCGCGCATCCGGCTGCTGCGTGCCGAGCACCTACAAGATCGCGACGACGGCACCTATTTGGACATCGGACGCCATCCGCTGCTCATCCCGCCTCGGCTCGCAGTCCTGCTCCGTGAGCTGGCTGCTACTCCAGTCAACCGCAGCAATATGGCTGTCTCGGTCACCTGGCTGTTTCCTGGCCTCGTCCCTGGCCAGCCCGCGAGCTCGTCCGCGTTCGGCCGCAAGATCTGCGAGCACGGTATCGAGGCCCGCCCGGCACGCAACGCTGCCCTCATCGCTCTGGTGGAAGACGTCCCCGCGCCGGTCATGGCCGATATCCTCGGCCTGCACATCAGCACCGCCGTTCGGTGGGCCGACATCGCCAAACGGGACTGGAGCGCTTACCTCGCCGCCCGAGCCGAGGACCTCCAGCGGGGGAATACTGCACCCTCCGAATAAGTGATCTCCCCCAGTACCCGCGTCGGCCGGCGCGCACCGGTGGGGAGGAGCCGTACGGCCCCTCCCCACCGGTGTGCGCGGTCAGCGGGCGGGCGGCAGGCTGGGGGGCGTGGCGGGCGGGTTCTCCTCCAGGGCGGCCATGGCCAGCTCGATGGCCTTGTCGAGCTGCGGGTCACGCCCCGCGACCCGGTCCTGCGGCGTGATCACCACTTCGACGTCGGGGTCGACCCCGTAGTTCTCCACCCCCCACCCGGGGCCTTCGATCCAGAACGCGTAGCGCGGCTGCGTCACGCGGGTCCCGTCGACGAGCGTGTAGCGTGAGTCGATCCCGATCACGCCGCCCCACGTCCGCGTGCCCACGAGCGGCCCGATCCCGCGGTTCTTGACCCCCGCGCTCACGATGTCCCCGTCGGAGCCGGCGAACTCGTCGGTGACGGTCACGATCGGCCCGCGCGGCGAGTCCTCCGGGTAGCGCATCGGCTCGTACCCGCGAACCAGCGACCACGCGGTGACCTTCCTGGACAGCTTCTCCAGCACCAGCTCCGACAGGTGCCCGCCGCTGTTCTCGCGGACGTCCACGATGAGCCCGTCACGGGCCATCTCGGTACGCAGGTCGCGGTGGAACTGCGCCCACCCCGAGGCCACCATGTCGGGCACGTGCAGGTAGCCGAGCCGGCCGCCCGAAGCCTGCCTGACGTGGGCGCGGCGGTCCTCCACCCAGTCGTGGTAGCGCAGCTGCGTCTCGTCGGCGATGGGGTTCACCACGACGCGGCGCGGCTCGCCCCCTGAGGCGGGGCGGATGGTCAGCTCGGTGGGCCGGTCGGCAGTGCCGGCCAGCAGGGCGAGCGGCCCGCGTACCGGGTCGACGGGGCGGCCGCCGACGGCGGTGATCGCGTCGCCGGGGCGGACGCCGACGCCCGGGGCGAGCAGCGGCGAGCGGGCGGCGGGGTCGGACGACTCGCCGGGCAGGACGCGGGTGACCCGCCACACGCCGTCGCCGTCCCTGGCCAGGTCGGCGCCGAGCAGTCCCTGGCGGCGGCGGGGGTCGTGGCCGCCGGCGTTGGCCACGGCGTAGGCGTGCGAGGTGCCCAGCTCGCCCTGGGCCTCCCAGAGCAGGTCGATCAGCTCGGAGTGGCAGCCGATGCGGTCGACCAGCGGCTCGTAGCGGTCGAGTACGGCCTGCCAGTCGACGCCGTTCATGTCCTCGCGCCAGAAGTGGTCGCGCATGAGCCGACCGGCCTCGCGGAAGCCCTGCCGCCATTCGGCGACCGGGTCGATCTGGACGGTGACGCGGTCGAGGTCGATGGTGACGACCTCGTCCCCCTCGGAGGCGGAGCGGGTCTGCAGGCCGTCCTTGCCGTTGGTGACGAGCCTGGCGCCGTCGCCGCTGACCTCGAACGAGCGCACCTCCTTGCCCAGCTCGGCCTTGGCGCGCTTCTTGAGGTCGTACCGTTCGAGCACGGTGTCGTTCTCGGACTCGGTGCCGTCGCCCAGGCGGCCGGTGAGGGGGTGGCGCAGCCAGAGGAGGGCGTCCTTGGCGGTGCGCAGGTTGCTGTAGAGCCCCGAGGGCACCGGCACCGGCACCACGCGGGAGGCGATGCCGTCGGGGTCGACCTCGGTGCGCGGCGGCGCGTCGTCCTTCGCCCCGTCGTCCTTGGCGGCCTTGTCGTCCTCGCCGTTGAATCCGCGGCCCTGCAGCGAGGGGTCGAACGGCGACGGGGTGCCGGCCTGCAGCGGCACGAGGTAGGGGCGGCAGCCTTGGGGAAACGACAGGTCGAAGCTGTGGGTGTCGTAGACGGGGTCGAACGTCCGGATCGACAGGAACGCCAGGTGTTTGCCGTCCTTGGTGAAGACGGGGCCGTAGTCGGCGAACCGCATCGGGGTCACGTCGATGACGGAGGTCCCGTCGACGCGTCCGATCTTGATCTGTGACAGCGGCTCGTGGTCCGGATGCACCCAGGCCAGCCAGCTCGAGTCGGGCGAGAACGTCAGGCCGCTGACGTCTCCCTGCGTGGTGCGGTCGAGCTCGCGGAGGTTCCCGGTTTCGAGGTCGGCGACCAGCAGCCGCCCGTCGTGGGTGGCCACCGCCACGTGCTTGCCGTCGGGGGCGGCCTCCAGGTCGAGCACGCGGCCGAGCTGACCGGTGGCCAGCGTCCTGATCTCGCCTCCTGGCGTGCCGACCTCCAGCCCGTCCTCGCCGCTCGCGTCGGACACCCACACGGCCCGCCCGTCGGAGTCCAGGGCCTGCGGGAGGCGTACGCGGACGCCGGGCTGCGCGCGGAGCACGCCGGCGGGGCCGTCGCGGTGGGTCACCCAGTGGGCGGTGCCGCGGATCTCCACGGCGCTGGCCCGCCCGCTCGCGTCGGGCGAGAACGAGCCCGCCCGCAGGGGCGCCGGCCGCCTGGCCCGTCCTGGCCGCGGCCCGCCCAGCCGCACGTCCAGCCGGTACGGCTCGGCGTCCAGGCTCTCCAGCAGCCACAGGTCGCCGGCGTGGCTGTAGATCACCCGCTCGCCGTCACCGGCGGCGTGGCGGGCGTAGAACTCCTCGTGGGAGCTGTGCTTGCGCAGGTCGGAGCCGTCGGGGCGGGCGGAGTAGAGGTTGCCGGCGCCGTCGATGTCGGCCAGGAACACGATCCTGTCGCCCACCCAGCCGGCCGACCAGTACTGTGCCGCGCTGTCGGCGAACAGCCTGGTGAACGCTCCGTCGCCGTCGGCGTCGACCCAGATCTTGCCGGCGGTGCCGCCTCGGTACCGCTTCCACTGCGAGGGCTCTCGCCACATCGGCGACACGGTCGCCACCTGGACGCCGTTGACCGCGACGTCGCTCAGCCACCCGTACGGCAGGCGTGTGGCCGGTCCCCCGTCGAGCGGCACCGCGTAGGCCCAGTTCCTGCTGGTCTCGCTCTGTCCGGCCGCGCTGACCGCGAGCACGTCGCCCTCGGGGGTCCATCCGCGTACGCCGGTCGCCGTGTTGCCCCAGTGGGTCAGCCGTTCGCCCTCCGGGCCGTCGATCTCGGCCGCGAACACCTCCGGGGCGCCCTCTTTGCCGCTGGTCCACGCGATGCGGCTGCCGTCGGGCGAGAATCTCGGATGCGACACCGATACGCGGTCCGCGGTGAAGCGCCAGGCTCTGCCTCCTGTCAGGGGAGCCAGCCAGACGTCGTCGTCGGCGACGAAGGTCACCATGTCACCGTGCAGGTGCGGGTGTCTGAGGTATGCGCCATTTGTCACAGATGCACACTAATGCGCGAGACCAAGGCCAGCCCAAGAATTCTCTCCCCAGCGAACTGACCCTGTCCTCGGAACGGCCAAGTCCGGGATGCGCCGGACATGCAGGGGAATGGCACGAATTCCGGCTTCTGCATCCTGTGAGGCACCATGAAGATCCTCGCCCGCCCGCACCAGCTCCCGCCCCGGCTGGCCGCCGCGGCCGTCATCCTCAACTCCGGGCTCAGCAAGTCAGGCGCAGGCGAGGACACCGCCGCGAGCCTGCACGGCATGGCCTCGGGCACCTATCCGTTCCTGCACAGGATGAGCCCGCTCACCTTCACCAGGCTGCTCTCCAAGGCGGAGATCACCCTCGGCGTGGCCCTGCTGGTGCCGCTGGTGCCTTCACTCCTGGCGGGGGCCGCGCTGACGGGCTTCGCGGCGGGCCTGCTCGGCCTGTATCTCAAGACGCCCGGCCTGCGGCAGGATGGCAGCCTGCGGCCCTCCGAGCAGGGCGTCGCGATCGCCAAGGACGTCTGGTTGCTGGGCATCGGCCTGGGCCTGGTGGCCGAGGAGATGCGCGACCGCTGCCGTTGACGATCTCCGGTTCCTGGACGCTAATCCCGGCTGACAGGGGTAGCCGGGACGCATGGTACACATCGGCTACACCCTGATGTCCGAACAGACCCCGGCCCGCGAGCTGGTCGACTACGCCGCGGCGGCCGAGCGGATCGGCTTCGACTACGCGGTCATCTCCGACCACTACTTCCCGTGGCTGGAGGAGATGGGGCACTCGCCCTACTGCTGGTCGGTGCTCGGCGCCGCGGCCCAGGTCACCGAGCGGCTCCCGCTCATGACCTACGTGACGTGCCCCATCATGCGCTACCACCCGGCCGTGGTCGCGCAGAAGGCGGCCACGATGGGCGTGCTGAGCGGGGGCCGGTTCACCCTGGGGCTCGGGGCGGGCGAGAACCTCAACGAGCACGTCATCGGCGAGGGCTGGCCGCCGGTCGACACCAGGCACCGCATGTTCGCCGAGGCCGTACAGATCATCAGGGAGCTCTTCAGCGGCGAGTACGTCACCCGCCAGGGCGAGTTCTACGACGTCGACTCCGCCAAGCTCTACGACCTGCCGGAGCGGCCGGTGCCGATCGGCATCGCCGCCTCCGGCGGGCAGTCCGCCGAGCTCGCCGCCGAGTACGGCGACGTGCTCGTGGTCAACGAGCCGCTGCCGGAGGTGGTGCAGCAGTTCCACGCGGCGGGCGGCCACGGCAGGCCCGTCTACGGCCAGCTCGCCCTCTCCTACGACACCGACGTCGAGGCCGCCAAGGAGCGCGCTCACACGTTGTGGCGCTGGGCGGCCACCGGCGGCTGGAAGGTCATGGCCGAGCTGCCCGCGCCGGTGAACTTCGCCGCCGCCGCCGGCACCGTGCGCCCGGAGGACGTGGCCCAGAGCGTGCCCTGCGGCGACGACGTGGACGCGGTCGTGCAGGCCGCGAGGAAGTACGTCGACGCGGGATACACCCACATCGCGCTCGTCCAGATCGGGCACGACCGGCAGCAGCCCTTCTTCGACTGGGCGGAGAAGGAACTGCTGCCGGCCCTGCGCTCCCTCTAAGGGACGATGTTGACCAGCTTGGGCGCCCGGACGATCACCTTGCGGGGCGCGTTCTGCAGGTAGGGGGCGACCTTCTCCGAGGCCAGGGCCAGCGCCCGCAGGTCGTCCTCGCTGATGCCGGGCGGGACCTCCAGGCGGTCGCGGACCTTGCCCGCCACCTGCACCACGCAGGTGACCGACTCCTGCACCAGCAGCTGCGGCTCGGCCACCGGCCAGCCGGCGAAGGTGACGGGACCGGTGCGGCCCAGCCGCTCCCAGCCCTCCTCGGCGGTGTAGGGGGCCACCAGCGACAGCATGACGGCCAGCGTCTCGGCGGCCTCGCGCACCGCCGGGTCGGCCGGGCCGGGGCCGGAGTCGACGGCCTTGCGCGTGGCGGAGGTCAGCTCCATCATGCGCGCCACCGCCACGTTGAAGCGGTAGGACTCGACCAGCCTGGTGACCTCGTCGATCGTGCGGTGCGTGACCTTGCGCAGCTCCACGTCGCCGCCCTCGAACGCGACGCCGGGCTCGCTGGTCACCTCGGACATCACGCGCAGCACGCGGGCCAGGAACTTCTGCGAGGCGGCCGGTGAGAGGTCGGCCCAGTCGATGTCGTCCTCGGGCGGACCGGCGAAGATCATCGTCAGGCGCACGGCGTCGACGCCGAAGTCGTCGATCTGCTGGCCCAGGTCCACGCCGTTGCCCAGGGACTTCGACATGGCCTTGCCGCCGTTGATCACCTGACCCTGGTTGAGCATGCGGACGAACGGCTCGGTGAAGTCGACCATGCCCATGTCGTGCAGGACCTTGGTGAAGAACCGCGAATACAGCAGGTGCAGCACCGCGTGCTCGATGCCGCCGACGTACTGGTCGATCGGGCCCCACTTGCGCACCTGCTCGGGGTCGAACGGGCCGTCGGTGTAGCCCGGCGAGCAGTAACGCAGGAAATACCACGACGAGTCGACGAAGGTGTCCATCGTGTCGGTGTCGCGCTGGGCGGGACCGGAGCACTTGGGGCACTCGACGTTGACCCACTCCGTCGCGCTGGCCAGCGGGGAGACGCCCTTGGGCGCCAGCGCCTCGCCCCGCATGTCGGGCAGCGTGACCGGCAGTTGCTCGTCGGGGACGGGCACCTCGCCGCAGTCGGGGCAGTGGATGATCGGGATCGGCGTGCCCCAGAACCGCTGCCGGGACAGCAGCCAGTCGCGCAGCCGGTAGTTGACCGCGCCCGTGCCCCTGCCGTCACGCTCCAGGACCTCGATGATCCTGGCGATGGCCTCGGTCTTGCTCAGGCCGTCGAGCGGCCCGGAGTTGACCAGCGTGCCCTCGCCGGGCGTGGCCTCGCCGGTCTCGCCCGGGTCGGCCAGGCCGGTGTGCACGACGACCTTCACCGGCAGCCCGAACTTCACCGCGAAGTCCAGGTCGCGCTGGTCGTGGGCGGGCACGGCCATGATGGCGCCGTGGCCGTAGTCGGACAGCACGTAGTCGGCCGCCCAGACGGGGATGCGCTCGCCGTTGACCGGGTTGATCGCGTAGCGGCCCAGGAAGACGCCCGTCTTCTCCTTGTCGGTGGCCAGCCGCTCGATGTCGCTCAGCTTGGCGACCTCGGCGCGGTAGGCCTCGAAGCGGGCGCGGTGCTCGTCGGTGACGATCTCGTCGGCCAGCGCGGCGTCGGCGGCGACCACGAAGAACGTGGCGCCGAACAGGGTGTCGGGCCGCGTGGTGTAGACGTGGACCGGCTCGTCGCGGCCCTCGATCTCGAACAGCACGTCGGCGCCCTCGGAGCGGCCGATCCAGTTGCGCTGCATGGTCAGCAGCCGCTCGGGCCAGGTGTCCAGCTGGTCCATGTCGTCCAGCAGCCGCTGCGCGTAGTCAGTGATCTTGAAGTACCACTGCGTCAGCTCGCGGCGGATGACGTCGGCGCCGCAGCGCTCGCACTTGCCGGCCACGACCTGCTCGTTGGCCAGCACGGTCTGGTCGTTGGGGCACCAGTTGACCAGGCCGCCCTTGCGGTAGGCCAGGCCGCGCTCGAAGAACCGGTTGAACAGCCACTGGTTCCACCGGTAGTAGTCGGGGTCGCTGGTGTGCAGGCGACGCGACCAGTCAAAGGAGACGGCGTAGCGCCGGAACGAGGTGGCCTGCGTCTCGATGTTGGCGTAGGTCCACTCGGCCGGGTGGGCGTTGCGCCTGATCGCGGCGTTCTCGGCGGGCAGTCCGAAGGAGTCCCAGCCGATCGGGTGCAGGACGTTGTAGCCCTGCTGCATCCAGAAGCGCGCGATGACATCGCCGATGGCGAAGACCTCACCGTGGCCCATGTGCAGGTCGCCCGACGGGTAGGGGAACATGTCGAGCATGTAGCGCCGCTCGCGGGGGTCGGCCGGGTCTTCGCTCGCCCGGTAGGGGTCCTGCTCCTCCCATCGCTGCTGCCACTTGGCCTGCAGCGCCTGCGGATCGTACTCACTCACGGCTACTGTCCTTTGAATTGACTCGGACCCATAAGAAAACCCCCCGTGCACACAACGAGGGGTGGAGCCGCGACGGCGAGATCTTCAGGGCCGTCGCGGCCCGATAAGAAGCAGGGTCGCGGAACGCATGTGTCAAGCCTAGCGCACGTCTTCGGCTGAATGCAGATACTCGATCGAGGCCGGCGGGCACAATAGATCCTTCAGGTCCAGCGAGACCTGATGGTGATGTATCCGTTGTGACCTCATTCGTCCCAGAAGAATAGCCTTGTCGCCGTGGTGTACCCAGCTGAGCCTGATCGTCCGGAAGCCGACCTGCCGCTCCAGGATCCGCCGACCGATCCTGACGGCTTCGCTCGTTTCGCTGCGGAACCGCCTGCATCTCCTGGAAAATCCCATGAGATCATGCCTCGGACGTCAAATCCGGATATAAGGGCGAATCCGGACACTACATCGGGAGGGCCGGCCATGGCAGCGGATGATTCCGGATCACACCTGCCGTCCTGGCCCGACGCGCCGCGACGCGACGGATCCGGCACGCGGTCGTCCGGCTCGCACGCCGCCGACGTTCCCACAGCGTGGCCCGAGGCACCGGTGCCCGCCCACGGCGACCCCGCCTGGCCGGAGCCGCCGCGCAAGGACGACTCCTGGCCCGAGCCGCCCCGCCGCTCACGCCACGCGGCCTCCCCGCAGGACACGACCGGCCCGTCCTGGCCCGAGCCGCCCCGGAGCACCGCCCCTGGCGCCTCCTCCTGGCCGGACCTCCCACCGCAGAACACCGCCGGCTCTTCCTCCCGGTCCGGCTCCGCGCAGAGCGCTTCCGGGCCTGCTCAGCCCGACCCCTCCGCACTGGGCACCGGCCCTTCCGCGTGGCCCCAGGCATCGCCGCAGCCGAGCGCAGGCGCCCCCTCCTGGCCGGACCTTCCGCCGCAGGACCGCGCGGGGCCCTCCGCATGGCCGCCCGGCTCCGCGCAGAACGCCGCCGCTCCCTCCTCCCGGCCCGACGCGCCACACCAGGACGTGCCGGTCTCGTGGCCCGAGACGTCCTCCGAGGTGCCCATGTCCTGGCCGGAGGCGTCCCCCCAGAGCACGGCCGGACCACCGCAGGCCGCCTCGGGCCCCTCCTCGCGGCAGGACCGGCCACCGCAGGGCGGCACGAAGGCGCCCCAGCACCCCGAGCAGCCTCAGGTCCCCGACCCCGTGCCCGCGTGGGCGCAGCCGCCGGCCCCGGCTCCCGGCGCGTGGCCGGACGAACCGGCGCCACGGGGCAAGCGCCACGCGGCCGAGTCGCCGGAGCCCACGCCCTCGCACCGCCAGTCCGCCCCGAACAACACCCCGCCGCACGACGGCCCGTCCACAGCCCACCCTCCCCCGTCCTCCGTCCCCGCCTCCGAGCGGACGATCACGTACGCCAGACACTCCGAGAACCTGCGAGACGATCGCGCGGTGCCCTCCTCCCCCATGGACTCCCCCCACACTGACACGCCCCCCGGCGAGGACCACGCCTCCCGCCCCGGCTCTAACCTCAACCGTGATCCCTCCGACCCCGACCGCCGCTTCGTGACGGCGGGCCAGATCAGCGGGTCGCGCACCCCGCCGCCCGAGCGCCAGCAGGAGCTCTGGAACACCGTCTTCGGCGACAACTACCAGGCCATGGGCGGACAGGACGCCCTGGAGGAGGAACCGGGCAAACCTGTCTGGATGTACGCCCTCGGCAGTTCGGTGGCGGTCGCCCTGGTGATCGCGCTGATCTGGGCGTTCCTCGCGGGACCGCTCGCGAGCGAGGACCCGGCGAGCTCCAACGTCGCGGCGCAGCCGTCCGCCTCGAAGAAGCCGCGCGCCACCAAGACCTCGTCGTCGATCGGCCCGCTGCCGAAATACTCCGGCAAGCCCTCCCCCGTCATCGGCAGGATCCCGGACGCGCCGGCCCGCATCTCGGTCCCGCGCCTCGGCGGTGACTGGCGGCTGGACCAGCGCGCCACGGTCAAGGCCACGTACGGCTTCGACACCCGGCAGTACGTCCAGGTCGCGCCCGAGCGCTACGCGCAGCTGATGACGGCACCGCTGTCGCAGCGGCTGGCCTCGTACTACGAGCCGGACGACCTGGAGCCGGCCATCAAGCAGGTCGTGCTCTCCGCCCGCAGGAGCTACTTCCCCAAGGACAACAAGGTCCGCAAGATCGCCCAGCAGGCGATCAAGGTGGGCGACTCCACGGGACGGCTGATCGCGTACTCGCTGACGTCGCAGACCGAGAAGGCCACGATCGTGACGATGGCCGTCAACACCGGCGGCAACGTCCCGGCCATCGTCTACATGTCGATCCCGGCCGAGAGCAAGCGGCTCCTGCCCGACGTCCGCACGGTCATGAACCAGATCAGGCTCACCTCCTGACCCGGGGCGTCGACGGCTAGAAGGCGCACTCCATGTGCTTGATGCCGTTGATGAAGCTGGAGTGCAGGCGGTCCGGCTTGCCGCCCTCGATGTGCGGGACGCGGCGCAGCAGCTCGCGGAACATCGCCGTGATCTCCCGCCTGGCCAGGTGGGCGCCGAGGCAGAAGTGCGGGCCCGGGCCGCCGAAGCCGACGTGCGGGTTGGGGTCGCGGGTGATGTCGAAGCGCAGCGGGTCGGCGAACACGTCCTCGTCCCGGTTGGCCGCCCAGTAGAACAGGACCGCCTTCTCGCCCTTGCGGTAGAGGTGGCCGTTCATCTCGTGGTCGCGGGTGACCTTGCGGCGCATGAAGTTCACCGGGGAGGCCAGGCGCACGATCTCCTCCACGGCTCCCGGCGCGCGCCCGTCGATGTCGTCCAGCCAGAGCGCGCGCTGGCCGGGGTTCGTGGTGAGCAGGCGCAGGCCGTACGAGATGGCGTTCCTGGTGGTCTCGTTGCCGGCCACGACCAGCAGGATGAAGAACGAGCCCAGCTCCTGCATCGTCAGCCGCTCACCGTCGATGTTCGCGTTGACCAGGGATGACGTCAGGTCGTTGGTGGGGTGGTCGGCGCGGTGGGCGGCCAGGTCCTGGACCAGCTGCTGCAGCTCCATGCCGGCGGTGAGCAGGCGGTCGGCGATCTGGGTGAGGTCGCCGCCGGTGTATTCGGGGTCGAAGCCGCCGAGGATGATGTTGGAGCGGTCGAAGACGAACCGGTAGTCGTGCTCGGGAATGCCCATCATGTCGCAGATGATCTTCAGGGGCAGGCGCGCGGCGACCTCGGTGACGAAGTCGCAGCCGGACCCCTTGGCGATGAGGTCGCCGACGATGGCGCCCGCCGCCGCCTCGACGTCCGCCTCGAACTGCTTGATCATCTTGGGCGTGAACGCGCGCGAGACGATCCTGCGGAGCCTCGCGTGCCGGGGGTCGTCCATGTTGATCATCGAGCCGAAATACTCGGTGAACTCGGCGGGCATGTCGGGGATGTTCGTCGCGCCGCCCTGACCGGAGCTGAAGACCTCGGGATTGCGGCTGGCCTCGAGGATGTCGGCGTGCTTGACCAGCGCGTGGTAGCCGGGCCCCTTGGGCGCGAAGGAGAGCTCCATCTCCTCGAAGAAGGCGGGCGTCTCGCGCGAGCGCAGCCGCTCGAACGCCCTCTCTCGCTCGTCCATGGGTTTGGCCCAGAACTCGGGGTCCGACAGATCGAAGTCGAGGACGCTCATGTGGCCATCATTCGGAAAGCGGCCACTTACGTCAATGGTCCGGACGTACACCGTACGTATCTGCCGGGCATCCGGGGTGGCAGGTGCTCAGAAAGGCCCGGAGCCGGGGTTGAAGCCCATCGGGCGGATCTGGGTCAGCTCGGCCGAGGACGCCGGGCCGAGCCAGTCGAGGATGAGCCGGTTGACCTCGGCGGGCCGTTCGAGATGGAGGAAGTGACCGGTGCCGGCCACCTGCTGCACCCGTGAGCCCTCGGGCAGGTGGCCGGGCGCGTCGCGCGTCAGCTCGGCGCTCAGGCAACCGTCCTGGGCGCCGTGCAGGTAGAGGACGGGCCCCGTCACCTTGGACTCGACCTCCGGATAGCGGCCGGAGGGCGGCGTGGTGCCGAGCATCGAGCGGTAGTAGCCGATGGCCGCGCTGAGGTTGGCGGGCGCGCCGATGCTGCGCCGGACGAACTCGAGGTCCTGGCGCGCGTCGTAGCCGGGCGACCAGTCGCGCCAGAGGTTGTCGAAGAAGCCGGGCCTGGAGGCGGCGGCCTCGGCCATGCCGGTCTGGAAGAGGAAGACGTAGAACGAGCGCTTGAGCTGGTCGTAGTCGAGGAAGCTCGAGCCGAGCACGCCGGGCGGCGGCACGGCGAGTGCCACGGCCCTGCGGAAGCGGCCGGCGGTGAGGTAGACGGGGAAGGCGCCCCAGTCGTGGCCGACGACGACCGCGTCGGCGTCGCCGCCGAGTTCCTCGTGCAGGGCGCGCACGTCGGCGACCAGCGCGGCCTGCTCGTACGCGCCGTCGGCGGGCACCTCGGTGGGTGCGTAACCGCGCATGAACGGCGCGACCGCGCGGTAGCCGCGCTCGGCCAGCGCAGGCATCAGGTGGCGCCAGGTGTGGGCGGTGTCGGGGAAGCCGTGCAGGCACAGCGCCAGCGGCCCCTCCCCCATCGTCAGGTACGCGAACTCCACCCCGTTGGCGTGGACATTCCTGATCTCCATCAGATCCTCCCGAGGGGACCGTCGCCTTGAGTCGACGGGTGAATCGGGAGCGGGAGGGCCGTCAAGGCCCGATCGTGCCCCGACCTGTCACATCTGCGCATCACGGATGTCCTTCCTGGTTTTGTCGGCGCCAGCCGATATCGTGGTGATGCCGTTACCGAACGTGATGGGAGGTGGGGTGTGCGCAGGTCGTTCCGGTTCCTGCTGCGCCCCACCGCCCGGCAGGCGGCGGCGCTGGCGGCGTGCCTGGAGGACCACCGCCAGCTCTACAACGCCGCTCTGGAGCACCGCCGCACCGCCTACGCCAGGGCGGGCGTGAGCGTCCGGTACGGCGAGCAGTCGGCCGAGCTGAAACACATCCGCGCCGATGATGCGGACGGGCAGGCGCGTTGGTCGTTCTCCTCCCAGCAGGCCACGCTGCGGCGGCTCGACAAGGCGTTCGCCGCGTTCTTCAAGCGGGTCCGCGCGGGTCGCGCGCCGGGGTTCCCGCGGTTCAAGGGGCGTGGCCGGTTCGACACGGTCGAATGGCCGAAGGACGGCGACGGCTGCCGGTGGGATGCTCAGCCCGGCCACCCCACCACGACTTACGTGCGCCTCCAGGGCGTCGGGCACGTCCGCGTCCACCGGCACCGGCCCGTGCGCGGCCAGGTGAAGACGATCAGCGTCAAGCGCGAGGGCTCCCGCTGGTTCGTGGTCCTGTCGTGCGACGACGTGCCCGCCGAGCCGCTGCCCGCCACGGGCGTGGTCGCCGGGATCGACATGGGCGTGGCGTCCCTCGTCACCACCTCCGACGGACAGCATCCGAGCAACCCCCGCCCCCTGGCCGCCTCCGCTGACCGGCTGGCCGCCGCGCAGCGGGCTCTGGCCCGCAAGGAACGGGGTTCCAAGCGGCGGCGCAAGGCGGTGGCCCGCGTGGCCGCGTTGCACGCCAGGGTGCGCAGGCAACGTCTGGACGGCGCGCACAAGGCCGCGCTCGCCCTGGTGGCCGCCTATGACGTGATCGTGCACGAGGACCTGCGGATCGCGAACATGACCCGCTCGGCGTCCGGCACGATCGAGCACCCCGGCCGGAATGTCGCGCAGAAGTCCGGCCTCAACCGGAGCATCCTGGACGCGGGCTGGGGGGTGTTCCTGACGATCCTGTCGCACAAGGCTGAAAGCGCGGGTCGCACGCTGATCGCGGTGAACCCCGCCGGCACCTCCCGCACCTGCGCCCGCTGCGGGCACAGCGCACGGGAGAACCGCGTCACCCAGGCCGGGTTCGCCTGTACGGCGTGCGGGCATGCCGCGCACGCTGACGTGAATGCGGCGGTCAACATCCTCAGGGCAGGGCTTGCCCTTCGCGAACCTGCGGAAGCGGCTTAGCGAGAAGCCGCCTCCTTCAGGGGGCGGAGGAGTCACGACTGCGAAACCTAGCATTATTCGGCCCGCCGCCGGAGCACCCGCCGCGAACGCGGTCGCGCTCCCACCAGGCCTGCGTGCCCGGATCACCGGCGTCGAGGACGATCCTGCGGGCGAGGTGGCGCGCCTACGTCATCCCGCGTTCCTGATCAGGTCGGCCGCCTTCTCCCCGATCATGACGGCCGGGGCGTGGGTGTGGCCACGGTTCAGTGTCGGCATGATCGACGCGTCCACGACCCTGAGCCCTTCGACACCGCGCACCCGCAGCTCGGGGTCCACGACGGAGGCGTCGTCGACCCCCATGCGGCAGGTTCCGACGGGGTGGTAGAGGGTCTCGGCGCGCTCGCGCACCCACTGCGCGAGCTCCTCGTCGCTCTCCGGCCCCCAGTACGGCGCCATCGGCCCACCCGCGTACGGCTTCATGGCGGCGGTGGCGAACACCTGCTTGGCCGCCTTCAGCCCCGCCACCAGGCGCCGGAGGTCGGCCTCCGCGGTCAGGTAGGCGGGGTCGATCACCACGTCCCTTCCGCTCAGCCCGACCCTGCCGCGGCTGTCCGGCTGCAGCAGCACCACCCCGACGGTGAGCCCGTGGCCGGCCGGTTTGGACAGGCCGTGGTCGACGAACGGCACGGGCGCGTAGACCAGCTCGATGTCGGGCGCGGGCTCCTCGTCCGAGGTCCTGATGAACGCCACGGCCTCGCCGACGTTCGTGGTGAGCATGCCGGTGCGCAGGACGAGATAGCGCAGCAGGTTGCCGATCGACTCGGCCCTGGACAGCGTCACCGGCTGCCGGCACTCGACGAACACGCCGGTGGAGAGGTGGTCCTGCAGGTTCCCGCCGACCTCGGGCAGCGCGCGCACGACGGGCACTCCGGCGTCGCGGAGCTCCTCCGGCGCGCCCACGCCGGAGCGCATGAGCAGGTGGGGTGAGCCGATCGTGCCGGCGGACAGGATGACCTCGCGCCTGGCCCCGATCCGCCCGCCGCCGTGCTCGACGCCGGCGGCCCGGCGGCCGTCGAACAGCACCCGCTCGACGGAGGCCCCGGTGATCACATGGAGGTTGGGCCGCTTCGTCGCCGGGTGCAGGTAGGCGTCGGCCGCGCTCCACCTGCGGCCCCTGCGCTGGGTGACGGGGGTGGGGCTGTAGCCCTCGTTGGAGCGCCCGTTCAGCTCGCCGAGCCGGGACAACCCCAGCTCGTCGCAGGCCTGGAGGAACGCGGCGGTGGTGACGTTGGGGCTGCGCAGCTCGGAGACGTACAGAGGGCCCGAGGTTCCGTAGACGCCGCCCTCGTTGCTGCCGACGCGGCGCTCGGCCCTGGTGAAGTACGGCAGCACGTCGTCGTAGGTCCAGCCGGGCACGCCCCACTGGTCGTAGTCGCGCTGGCAGCCGCGCACCCACATCTGGGCGTTCATGGAGGACGAGCCGCCGATCACTCTGCCCCTGGGCCAGTAGAGCTCGCGGCCGGACAGCTCGCCCTGCTTGGCGGTGGTGAAGTTCCAGTCGTCGCCGGTCTTGAACAGCTTGGAGAAGCCCGCGGGCATCCGGATCTCGAGCTTGTCGTCCCGCCCGCCCGCCTCGACCAGCGCCACCGACACATCCGGATCCTCCGAGAGGCGGCCGGCCAGCACGCAGCCCGCCGACCCCGCCCCGACGATCACATAGTCGTACTCCATGCCCCTCCTTGGGGAGTGTTTGCTTACTGCTTACTCCAGGCGCGGGGGCACGTCCATATCCCGAGGTGACCCCCGGAACCTGCGGCGGGCCGCGTCCGGGGCGCCGCAGCGGGAGAAATCACGATTTTGCCCTACCGGCCGGTATGTTGCCCCTGCGAAGATGGCGCCGAAGCCTGCTGAGAGGGAGGAAGGCGTCATGCTCAATCTGTCGGTCGTCCTGGAGGACAGCGCCAGGAACACCCCCGACGGCACCGCGATCGTCTTCGGCGACATGCGGCTGCCGTACTCCATGATCGACACTGTCGCCAACCAGGTGGCCAACCTGCTGGTGTCGCGCGGGATCGGCAAGGGCGACAAGGTCGCGCTGGCGTGCCCGAACCTGCCGTACTTCCCGTTCGTCTACTTCGGCATCCTGAAGGCCGGCGCCACGGTCGTGCCGCTGAACGTGCTGCTGCAGTCCCGCGAGATCGCCTACCACCTCGACGACAGCGACGCCAAGGCCCTGTTCTGCTTCGAGGGCACGACCGAGCTGCCGCTGGGTGAGCGCGGGAAGGCCGGGTTCGAGGCGGCCGCCGGCTGCGAGCACTTCTTCGTCCTCCCCGCCACGCCGCTGGCGACCGAGTCGGAGCACGGCGAGTCGATCTGGGCCGCGCTCGGTGGGATGGCGAGCGAGTTCGCGACCGTGCAGACCGCCGCCGACGACACCGCGGTGATCCTCTACACCTCGGGCACCACGGGCCAGCCGAAGGGCGCCGAGCTCAGCCACCAGAACA
Organism: Nonomuraea sp. B10E15; assembly: GCF_039871615.1. Taxonomy (NCBI): domain Bacteria; kingdom Bacillati; phylum Actinomycetota; class Actinomycetes; order Streptosporangiales; family Streptosporangiaceae; genus Nonomuraea; species Nonomuraea sp. B10E15. Next base: position 28,532 of record NZ_JBDPMB010000039.1, on the reverse strand, counting down.
TGCTGATGAACGCCATGGTCAGCGACACGATGTTCCCCGACAGCGAGGGCGGCGACGTCTATCTGGCGGTGCTGCCGCTCTTCCACTCCTTCGGCCAGACCGTCGTCATGAACACGGGTTTCCTGCGCGGCTCGGCGATCGTGCTGATGCCGCGCTTCGACCCCGGCGAGGCGCTCGCGCTCATGACGAAGGAGAACGTCACGTTCTTCGCCGGGGTGCCCACGATGTACTGGGGTCTGCTCTCCAAGATCCACGCGGACGGCGTGGAGGTGCCGCGCTCCCTGCGCGTGGCCGTGGCGGGCGGCGCCTCCTCGCCGGTCGAGGTGCTCAAGGACTTCGAGCAGACGTTCGGGGTCGGCATCCTGGAGGGGTACGGGCTGTCGGAGACCTCGCCGGTGGCCAGCTTCAACCAGCCCGGCCGGCCCGCCAAGGCGGGCACCGTGGGCACGCCGATCTGGGGCGTGGAGATGAAGCTGGTCGACGGCGACTGGAAGACCGTCGAAGGGGAGGGCCCCGGCGAGATCGCCATCCGCGGCCACAACATCATGAAGGGCTACTACGGGCGCCCCGAGGCGACCGCGGAGGTCATGCGCGACGGCTGGTTCAGGACGGGCGACATCGCGACCCGCGACGCCGACGGCTACTATGCCATCATCGACCGCTCCAAGGACATGATCATCAGGGGCGGGTTCAACGTCTACCCGCGCGAGCTCGAAGAGGTGCTGATCACCCACGAGGCCGTCTCGCTCGCCGCCGTGGTCGGGGTCGCCCACGACTCCCACGGCGAGGAGATCAAGGCGTACGTCATCCGCACCCCCGGCGCCACGATCACCGAGGACGAGCTGATCGCCTGGTGCAAGGAGAACATGGCGGCCTACAAGTATCCGCGCATCATCGAGTTCCGCGACGAGCTGCCGATGACGGCCACGGGCAAGATCCTCAAGCGGGAGCTGCGCTAGGCGCGACGTGCCGGGCGCGTGCCTCCCGCGCCCGGCCCTCACCGGCGGCCTTCCTGTCACCACCGAGAGAAGGGGAACGCTGCCGCATGCCCGAACACCACGACCGCTACATCGTCATCACCGGAGGACCAGGCTCGGGGAAGAGCACGCTGGTCGAGCACCTGGGCGCCCAGGGGTTCGCCACGCGGCCCGAGGCCGGGCGGGCGATCATCAAGGACCAGGTGGCGATCTCCGGGCGCGCGCTGCCCTGGGTGGATCCGGAGTTGTTCGCGGAGCTGATGGTGTCGTGGGACCTTCGCTCCCACCGCACGGCCGCGGGGCGGGGACCGGTGGTGTTCGATCGGGGGCTCGTCGACACCATCGGCTACCTGCGGATGCTGGGGCGTCCGGTGCCGCCGCACCTGATCACCGCGGCCGAGACGTTCCGCTACCACCGGCGCGTGTTCGCCGCCCCGCCGTGGCCGGAGATCTACGAGCAGGACAGCGAGCGCAAGCAGAGCCTCGATGAGGCCGAGCGGACCTATGAGGCCGTCGTCCGGGCCTACGCCGACCACGGATACGACGTGGTGGCGCTGCCCAGGGCGACGGTCGAGGAGCGGGCCGCGTTCGTCGCCGGCGCGGCGCCCCTCTCGTGAAGCCGCCCGCGTTCCCGTCACGACAAGGAGACCTGATGCTGGCGCTCTTCGACCTGGACAACACGTTGATCGACCGGCTGGACGCGTTCCGGCGGTGGACCGCCGAGTTCGCCTCCGAGCGAGGGCTGGGCGAGGGCGCGGCCTCCTGGATGGTGGAGCTGGACGCGAACGGCTCCGTGCCGATGGAGACGTTCTTCGAGCTCGTACGCGAGCGTTTCCGGCTGCCCGAGCCGGCCGGGGAGTTGTGGCGGGCCTACCGGGCACGGTTGCCGCAGCTGGTGTCGTGCCGGGCCGAGGTCCTGGCAGGGCTCGACCGGTTGCGCGCGGCCGGCTGGGCGGTGGGGGTCGTGACGAACGGGAGGGCCGACAACCAGACGGGCAAGCTCGAAAGCACGGGGCTGGCCTCCCGGCTGGACGGGTGGGCGATCTCGGGCGCGGAGGGCGTGAGCAAGCCCGACGTGCGGCTGTTCGAGATCGGCATCCGGCGGTGCGGGGCGTCTCCGGCGGCCGGCGGCTGGATGGTGGGCGACGATCTCACGAACGACGTCGGCGGCGGGCGGGGGGCGGGCCTGCGGACGATCTGGGTCGACCGGGGCACGGTGGCGGAGCCGTCCGGGGGCGGAGCCGACCATGTCGTCACGGACGTCGTCGGGGCCATCGACTGGCTTGTTGACGGGAAATCGCCTGGTTCGTACCGATAGCGTGGGTCGCGTGCGAGATCGGCCGGAGGACTTCGACGAAGGGCTGCTGCGTCCCGCGCTGCGCGCGTGGGACGTGCGGGCCACCACGCTCGACTACGCGCCCGTCGGGTTCGGCGACTATCACTGGGTCGCGGGCGACGGGGACGGGCGGCGGTGGTTCGTCACGGTCGCCGACGTGCGGCGCCGGACGTTCGACGGGCTGGGGCTGGCCATGGACACCGCGGCGGCCCTGCGGGAGGAGGCGGGGCTCGGTTTCGTGGTGGCCCCGATGCGCGCCTCGGACGGCACGACGCTGCGCCGGCTCGACCGGCACCGCTACGCCATGAGCGTCTTCCCGTACGCCGCGGGCACCGCCGGGCATTTCGGCGACGAGCTGTCGCCCTCCGATCGCGGCGCCGTCATCGACCTGCTGGCCGGGTTGCACGCGACACCGCCTCCGCTGTCGGCTCCGCCGCGACCGCCGGAGCTGGCCGGCCGGGCCGTCCTGGAGTCGTGCCTGGGCGAGCCGGACCGTCCCTGGCTCGGCGGCCCGTTCTCCGAGCCCGCCGGGGAGCTGATCGCGGAGCATGCGGGCACGCTGCGCCGGAGGCTCGCGGAGCTCGACCGGTTGGCGGGCGTCCTCGGCGAGCCGGTGGTGACCCATGGCGAGCCGCATCCGGGCAACCTGCTGTGCGCGGACGGCCAGTGGTCCCTGGTCGACTGGGACACGGTCGGCCTGGCTCCGCCCGAGCGCGACCTCTGGCTGGTGGCCGTGGAGCCGGGCGACCTCGCCCGGTACGCCGAGGCCACGGGCCGCACGCCCGACCCGCGGGCGCTGGCGTTCTACCGGCTGCGATGGGCCCTCGACGACGTGGCCGAGTTCGTGGAGTGGCTGCGCTCGCCGCACGGGCGCACGCCGGACGCCGAACAGGCCTGGACGTCGCTGGCCGGCACTCTCGAGGAGCTGCGCGCGACGTCCTGACGGTAGCCGAAAGTTTCAGGCCGGCGCCGCCCTCCGCCGGCCCTTCCCGGCAGCTCAGCACGTGTCGGCCGCGCGGGTCCGTACCGGGAAGATTGCCAGGTTGAAAGTTTCTCTTCACACTCGCAATGTTTCAGCCGCGTGGGAGAGGAACTCGATGAACCTGAGATCCCGGATAGCAGGCGCCGTGACGGCCGCCGCGGCCCTCGTCGTCGCCGGCCTGATCACGGCGGCCCCGGCGTCCTCCGCACAGCTGACGGAGGTGACCGGCTTCGGCGCCAACCCCAGCAACCTGCGCATGCACCTGTACGTCCCCGACGGCGTGCCCGCCCGCCCGGCGGTCCTGGTGGCCGTGCACTACTGCACCGGGTCCGGCCCCGCCTTCCACTCCGGCACGGAGTTCGCCTCGCTGGCCGACCGGCACAAGTTCGTGGTCATCTACCCGTCGGCGACCAGGAGCGGCTCCTGCTTCGACGTCTCCTCGCCGCAGGCGCTGCGGCACGACGGAGGCAGTGACCCGGTCGGGATCGTCTCCATGGTCAGGTACGTCCAGCAGCGCCACGGCGCCGACCCCGACCGCACCTACGTCACCGGGGCGTCGTCCGGCGGCATGATGACCAACGTCCTGCTCGGCGACTACCCCGACGTGTTCAAGGCCGGGGCGGCGTTCATGGGGGTGCCGTTCGGCTGCTTCGCCACCACCGACGGCTCCAGCTGGAACAGCGCCTGCGCCAACGGGCAGATCAGCAGGACGCCGCAGCAGTGGGGCGACCTGGTGCGCGCCGCCTATCCCGGCTACAGCGGCCCCAGGCCGCGCATGCAGATCTGGCACGGCACCGAGGACGGCACGCTGCGCTACCCGAACTTCCAGGAGCAGATCAAGCAGTGGACCGACGTCCACGGCCTGAGCCAGACGCCCAGCCTCACCGACCGGCCGCAGCCCAGCTGGACCAGGACCAGGTACGGAGGCACCGGGACCACCCCGCCCGTCGAGGCGATCAGCATCCAGGGCGTCGGCCACAGCCTGCCCCAGAGCGGGATGGCCGCCGCGGTCATCGACTTCTTCGGCCTGTCGGGCGACGGCGGCCCGACCACCTCACCGACCACCTCGCCGACCGTCACGCCGGATCCGGAGGGCGCCTGCCGGGTCACGTACACCATGAACAGCTGGAACACCGGCTTCACGGCGGCCGTCACGATCACCAACACGGGCTCGTCCCAGGTCGGCTCGTGGGCCCTCGCCTTCACGCTTCCCCCGGGCCAGACGGTCACCTCCGCGTGGAACGCCACCGTCTCGCCGGCCGGCGGCCAGGTCACGGCCACGAACGCCCCCTACAACGGCACGATCGCCCCGGGCGCGTCGGCGACGTTCGGCTTCCAGGCCACCCACGGCGGCGACACCGCGGAGCCGGACTCCTTCACCCTCAACGGCGCGGATTGCACGACCTCCTGACGGGAGAGCGGCTCCACCCGCACGCCATCGGCAGCCGTCCGGCCGCCCGCAGGGGCGATCAGGGTGGGCCGGCTCCCCTGGCGGCTCTTGACGGCGCGTGTAAGGTTTCCGCAGTGCTTGATCGGCATCCGCGACAAAGGTGAGCTCATGTCATACCCCTCGCACGATCGCTACGATCGCCGCCCTGGCTCGGCCGGACCACGGGTCAACCCGGCGCGAGTGTGGGGAGGAGGGGTCGCCGCAGCCGTCGTGGCCGCGCTGGTCGCGGTGGTCGGCGTGATGATCAGCAAGAGCCTGCTCGGCATCCGCGTGATCGCCCCCGACGGCGATCCCGTCCACGGCAGCGCGGCGATCACGGGCTACGCGATCTCGGCCGCCGCCGCCGCGCTCGTGGCCACGCTGCTGCTCTTCGTCCTCATGCTCTCCACGCCCGAGCCGGCCAGGTTCTTCAGCTGGATCGCCGGGCTCTTCGCCGTCATCATCACGATCCTGCCGTTCATGCACTCCGCCGATCTCCTGGAGCAGATCGCCACGGCCGCCATCAACCTCGTCATCGGCATCGCCATCGCCTCGTTGCTGACGTCGATCGGGCGCACGGCCCTGGAGGAGGCGCCGGAGCCCGAGCCGCACCCGTACGAGCAGCGGGGCTACGATCCGCGCGGCTACGACCGGCCGCACTACGAGCAGCCCCGCCACGACCCGCGAGGTTACGAGCAGCGCGGCTACGAACAGCGCGGCTACGAGCGCCGCGACCACGACCCGTACGACTGACGGAGCCCGTCACGCGGGAGGACCGGCGGGCCCTCCCGCGCGGGCCGTCACGGCCAGTCGACCGCCGGCCGCAGCGGCACCCCCGACCGGCCGTTCCGGTCGAGTTTGACGCCCAGCACCTGGTGGAGCTGCACCTTGTTACGCTCGAAGCCCACGATGCAACCCGCCATGTACAGGGCCCACACCCGGGCCGTGCCCATGCCGACCTCCTGGACCGCGTCGTCCCAGTTGGCGTCGAGGTTGTCGCACCAGTGCCGCAGGGTCTTCGCGTAGTGCTCCCTGAGGTTCTCCTCGTGGCGGATCTCGAAGCCGAGGTCCTCCATCTGCCTGATCAGCAGGCCCACCGACTCCAGCTCGCCGTCGGGGAAGACGTAGCGGTTGATGAAGCCGCCCTTGTTGAAGGTCTTCTCCTTGCCGGTCGGCCGGGTGATGCAGTGGTTGAGCAGGCGCCCGCCGGGCTTCAGCTTCCCGTTCAGGAAGGAGAAGTAGGCCTGCAGGTTGGCCTTGCCGATGTGCTCCGTCAGGCCGATCGAGCTGACCGCGTCGAAGCCGGTCTCCTGGACGTCGCGGTAGTCCATGAAGCGGATCTCCGCCAGGTCCTCGAGGCCGGCGTCGGCGATGGCCTTCTGCCCCCACTCCGCCTGCTGCTTGCTCAGCGTCACGCCCAGGGCCTTGACGCCGTAGTGCTGGGCGGCGTGGATGACCATGCCGCCCCAGCCGCAGCCCACGTCGAGCAGGCGCATCCCTGGCTCCAGCCCGAGCTTGCGGGCCACCAGGTCGAACTTGGCGAACTGGGCCTCCTCGAGCGTGGAGCCCTCGGAGGGGAAGACGGCGCACGTGTAGGCCATGGACGGGCCCAGCACCCACGCGTAGAAGCGGTTGGAGACGTCGTAGTGGTGGTGGATGGCCTCGGCGTCGCGCTGCTTGGCGTGGCGGGAGCCGAGCCTGGCCAGGGCGCTCTGGCGCATCTCCTGCGGGGGCGGAGGCACGCGCATGAGCAGCGGCTTCATGCCGAGAGCCCGGACGGCAGCGAGCTTCTCCGACGTCGTGAGATCGTTGGTGGTGATGTTCCACATGCGGTCGAGCAGGGTGTAGAGGTCTCCCTGCACGTCGATGTGCCCGGAGACGAACGCCCGGGCCAGGCCCAGCTCTCCGGGAGCCTGGGCGAGGTAGGCCACCGCGATCGGGGACTTCACCTCGATGGCCAGGTCTGCCCCGTCCGGCCCGGCCTTGCTCCCGTCGTAGGCCGTGAACGCGACGTTCGCGTCCGTGCCGACGATCTTCTCGAAGATGGTTGCCAGCGCCATCCGTGTTTCACCTTCCCCGTACACACTTTTCGTACAGGTCCAGCAGGCGACCGTTCGGGTCGTATTCCCGCTTGACCGGCCGGTAGGCCTCGCCGTTGTACAGCTGCCAGAACTGCTCCGGGGCGTAATAGGAGGTCGAGTAGAGCGACTTGTGCCCGTCGAGCTCGTGGACCGACCGCTCGATGAGCCGGTTGTAGTAGCCGTCGAACTGCCCCCGCGGCAGCGGCACCATGCCCCAGAATCCGAAGTTGACGTACAGCTTGCCCGGCTCCAGCGGATAGAGCGGCCAGCGGGAGCCGGCGCGGAGCGGGCACATCCACACAGGTGTCATGCCCACCTTGTCGTGGAAGAAGTCAAGGAACTCGGCGCCGCGCTCGACCGGGACCTCGACGTCCTGGATCACCGACTCCTGCACGGGCTGGTCGCGCCACCGGTCGACACGGGCGGTCAGGCCGTACTTCCGGTCGAGCGCCACCAGCTTGCGGTAGACGTCGGAGCGCATGTAGCGGCGCGGCATGAGCGAGCGGATCATCGGCTGCTGCACGCCGAAGGCCCGCGAGCACCAGAACCAGTCGGTGTCCCAGCGCCACAGGTAGTCGCGGACGGTCAGCCAGTCGCGGCTGCGCTGCCGGATCGACTGGTAGTAGATGCGCATCCCGGTGTAGTCGGACACGTAGGGGGCACGATCGGCGAACCGGCCGAGCGTCAGGTACATCTCCCCCGGCGTGAAGAAGACGCCGTCCACGAAGTCGACGTTCTCGCCGTCGTGGACCATGCTGTCGCAGATCTCCTGCATGGCCAGCATGCACTTGCCCGCGTCGGTGAACCTGACGTGCGTGAGATGCACGTACGGCCGCACCTTGCGGAGCTTGATCCGGATGCGCAGCGCGTAGCCCAGCGTGCCGTACGAGTTGGGGAACGCGCGGAAGAGCTCGCGGTGTTCGTTGTCCTCGCGGGCCACGACGACGCGCCCGTCACCGGTGAGGATCTCGAGTTCCTCGACCGACTCGTGCGGCAGGCCGTCGCGGAAGCTGGTGGACTCGATGCCGAGCCCCGTCACGGCGCCGCCCAGCGTGATGGTCTTGAGCTGCGGGACGACGTAGGGCATGAGCCCGTGCGGCAGCGTGGCGTCGACCAGGTGTTCGTACGTGGTCATGCCCTGGACCTCGGCCGTCATGGTCTCCGGGTCGACGCTGATGACCTCGTCGAGATCGCGGGCCGAGAGCTTGGCCGTGCGGCCCTGGTCGCGGAACCTGAAGAGGTTGGACGTCGATTTGGCCAGCCGGGGCGCGGCCCCGCCCGGGATCTCGGCGTAGGACCGCCGGATCTGCTCTACTGCCCGCTGGTGTGTCGACATCGTCGTCGTCACGGAAGCACCCCCTTGAGCCGGTAGAGATCGCCGGTAAGACGTTATCTCTCGCGGGCGGCCCGAACCAGACCGGGGTCGTTAAAGACACGAAAACTGTTTATCGTGCCAGGTGAACCGCCTGCGTGGTAGGCGATTACGTAAACTTTCTGGAGATCAGCGGCGCGACACCGTTCAGCACGGCGTCCACCTTTCTGCCCTCGACCGCCGCGGCCAGGTTGTCCAGGGTGGCCGTGAGAAGGCGGCCGGTGGCCTCGGGAGTGACGCCCGCGACGTGCGGGGAGAGCAGCACGTCCGGCAGGTGGCGCAGCGGATCGCCGGGTGGCAGGGGCTCCACGTCGAAGACGTCGAGTGCCGCTCCGCCCAGGTGCCCGGAGCGCAGCGCCTCAGCGAGCGAACCCTGGTCCACGACTCCGCCCCTGGCCGCGTTGATCAGCAGGGCGCCCCGCTTCATGCGTGCCGGGTCGACGAGGCCACGGGTCTCGTCCGACAGCGCGATGACGACGACCACGACGTCGGCGGTGGCCACGAGCGTGTCCAGGGCCTCGAAGCCGGGGTCGGGGCGCGGCGTGCGGGTCCAGTAGGACACCTCGCAGCCGAGCGCGCGGAACAACGTGACGCACTCCGCGCCGATCGGTCCGTAGCCGACCACGCCGACGCGGCGGCCGCGCATCTCCTGGGGCTGCAGGCCCTGCTGCGGCCACTCGCCCGCGCGCACGGCCGCGTCGGCGGCGGCCAGCTTGCGCGACAGCGACAGCGTGGCGGCCAGGCACCACTCCGCCACCGCGACGGCGCTGACGCCGGGGGTGTTGGCCAGGGGCACCCCGGCCGCGGCCAGAGCGTCGAGGTCGTGGCCGTCGACGCCCACGGACGGCTGCTGCACGAACGCCAGCCGGGGCGCGGCGCCGACCGCCTCGGCGTCCAGCGCGAGCGTGCCCGTCCAGTCGCCGAGCACGATCTCCGCCTCCGGGAGCGCCGCCAGGAGCGCTTCGCGCTCGCGGGCCGCGGGAACGCGCACGGCCACCCGGTCGCCGAGCGGCGCGAGCAGGCGGCGCGTCACCTCTTCTGGGAGCGGCGGCAGGGCGAGCAGGTTCCAGGGTTTCATGCGCCTACGGTAAAGCTGCTGATCACCTGCCGCATCAGCTCCCTGTTGCGGCGCCACTGCCCCTCGGTGACCGTCCAGGACAGGATGTAGGCGGTGTCGCCGATCGCGACCGCCCTGCGCACCTCGCGGTAGCGGACGCCCGGCCGCACCCAGCGCGCGTCGCCCGCCTCGCCGGCGGTCCAGGAGAACTCCCACTCCACGGCCTTGACGCCCTGGTGGGTGACCCTCCTGAGACCGCGGTCGACGACGTTGACGGCGTTCTGCTTGAACGTCTCCTCGGAGTCGCGGATGATCTGGTGCGGGTCGAGCTCGGCGTAGACGGCCTCGACCCCGAGGTGCGCGCTCCTGTCCCGGCGGGTCCACTCGGTGTACGCCTCGGCGAGCGCGCCCCGCCAGCCCGTCGGCCGCATGATCGACCAGCCGTCCCGCGACTTCCACGCCCGCACGATCGGGACGGCCCTGGTCGCGCTCGGCGTGGGCGTCGGCGAGGCGCTCGGCCGCGTCGCCGTGGCGACCGGCGTGAGCGGGCTGCTCACCGCGGCCGGACGCGTCGTGGTGCGCGGCGTGCCCTCCGCGGGGGCGGCGAACTCGAGGTAGGCCACCGTGCCGCCCGCGATGACCAGAACCGCCGCGGCGCCGGCCGCGAGCAGGGCCCGGCCGCGGCGCCTGCCCGGCTTCCTCTCCTCGACGTGCTGGTCGTCGTGCGTGGGCCGGTTCGCGATGATGGCCGCGAACAACCGGTCGGCCTCCTCCGCGTCGATCCGGTCCTCGGGCTCCTTCTGCAGCAGGCCGCGCAGCACCTCGTGCAGGGCCGGCGGGATCCTGCGGTAGTCGGGCTCCTCGTTGAGCAGCGCGTTGAGCGTCGCCATGGGCTCGCCGCGCTCGAACGGCGAGCGCCCCACCATGCAGGCGTACAGCGTGGCCCCCAGCGACCACAGGTCGGAGGCTGGTCCGGCGTCGGCGGCGCGGACCCGCTCAGGAGCGAGGAAGCTCGGCGACCCGGTGACCATGCCGGTCTGGGTGAGCGACGCGTCGCCCTCGGCGGTGGCGATGCCGAAGTCGGTGAGCACGGCGCGGCCGTCGTCGGCCAGCAGGATGTTGCTGGGTTTGACGTCGCGGTGCAGGATGCCGGCCTCGTGCGCGGCCTTCAGCGCCGACAGCACCTGCCGTCCGACGCCCGCCGCCTCGCGCACGGGCAGGGCGCCGGTGGTGAGCACGACCTCCTCGAGCGACGGGTGCCGCACGAGCTCCATCACGATCCACGGCCGGCCACCGTCCTCGGCCACGTCATAGATCGCGACCACGGACGGATGGTTGAGCTGGGCCGCGGTGCGCGCCTCGCGGGCCGTACGCAGGAGCTGCCGCTCCTGGTCGGCGGGCGAGAAGCCCTCGGGCAGCAGCAATTCCTTGACGGCCACCTGCCGATTGAGCAAGGTGTCGCGGCCTTCCCAGACCACGCCCATCCCCCCGCGGCCCAGTTCGCGCAGCAACTGGTAGCGACCTGCGATGAGGTGGTTGCTCTCCGAAACCATGTCCTACCCCTGTAGCGGCGGGCGCCTGCCACGGGACGACCGCTGGACGCGGGAGTCCGTGGAGACGCGTACGCCTTCTGCAGACGGCCGTCGTACGCGGCCGCCTGTAGACCATCCGAACAGTGGGCAAGTTTCCCATACCTCCCCCAACTTCGCGGGAAGGTCGCGAAGGTCGCGAGGCTCGGATGGGCGGCTTGCCACAGGCGACCGAAGGTTGTTCTACTGGAGCTGGGCTCACACCGAGGAGACGTACATGCCTGATGATCGCCGTGGCCCGCTGGCCGGAGTGCGCGTGCTGGAACTCGCCGGACTCGCTCCAGGGCCGTTCGCCGGGATGATGCTAGCCGATCACGGCGCGGAAGTCCTGCGTGTGGACCGTGTCAAGGCGGTTTCCGACCGGCCGCGCACCGACGTCATGGACCGCGGCAAGCGCACGGTCGGGCTGGATCTGAAGATCCCGGAGGGCGTGTCGGCGTTCAAGGAGCTGGCCCGGCACGCCGACGTGGTGATCGAGGTGTTCCGGCCCGGGGTGGCCGAGCGGCTCGGCATCGGGCCGGACGACCTGCACGCCGTGAACGAGCGGCTGATCTACGGCCGGATGACCGGCTGGGGGCAGGACGGGCCGCTCGCCCCCACCGCCGGGCACGACATCGACTACGTCGCCGTTTCCGGCGTCCTGTCGATGCTGGGCCGCGAAGGTGACAAGCCGACGCCGCCGATCAACATCCTCGGCGACTTCGCCGGCGGCGGGCTCATGCTCGCGTACGGCGTGCTGCTCGCCCTGTTCGAACGGGAGCGCACCGGCAGGGGCAGGGTGGTCGACGCGGCCATGGTCGACGGCGCGGCCATCCTGTTCTCCATGTTCTACCAGGCCGTGCAGAGCGGCCTCTGGGGGCCGCGCGGCACGAACCTGCTGGACACCGGCGCCCCGCAGTACGACACCTACGAGACGGCCGACGGCGGGTACGTCGCCGTGGGGGCGCTGGAGCCGCAGTTCTGGGAGGCGATGGTGACCCTGATGGGCCTGGCCGACCTGCCCGACAGGAACGACAGGGCGCAGTGGCCGGCGCTGAGGGCCCGCCTGGCGGCGGAGTTCAGGACGCGGACGCGGGCCGAGTGGGAGGCACTCTTCGAGGGTTCGGACGCGTGCGTCTCCCCCGTGCTGTCCATGGCGGAGGCCGCCGCGCACCCGCACAACGTCGCCAGAGGCTCGTTCGTCGAGGTCGGCGGCGTGACCCATCCCGTGCCCGCGCCCCGCCTGCTGGGCGTGCCCGCCCAGGACCTGTCAGCCGCCACCCGCCAGGCCGACCTGTCGGGCTGGGGCCTGTCACCGGAGGAGGCGGAGAAGCTGCGCGCCCAGGGAGTGCTCGCCTAGCGTGCCGTCGCCACGGCGTGGGCCGCATAGTCCTTCAGCGTGATCGAGTCGTGCAGGCGCACCCCCTTGGCAGCGCCGATCTTGCTCGCCGCCCTGGTCACGGCGGCCGGCAGGTGATCGATCAGCCGCGCGGCCTGGACCAGCGCCCACACCTCGAACCGGCTGCCGGGCACCAGGCGCCTGGCCGCGGCGATGGCGAAGGCCCGGCTGCGGCGCACGTACGCGCCGATCTCCGCCTCGTAGGCGGGGAAGGCCCGCGTGTGGTCGCCGCCGTGGGCGGCCAGCTCGCCCGCCAGGATGTACGCCCCCACAACCGCGAGGCTCGTGCTGCCCCCGACGGCCGGGCCCGGGCAGTAGCCGGCGTCCCCGACCAGCGTCACCCGGCCCCGTGACCAGGTGTCCAGGCGGAGCTGGGTGATCGAGTCGAAGTAGAAGGCCGGCGTACGGTCCAGCTCCTCCATGAGCCGCGGCACCTCCCATCCCGCGTCGGCGAAGTGCTCTCGCAGGCATTCCTTCTGGCGGGCGACGTCCCTGTAGTGGTAGTCGAGCGGCTCCGGGGTCCTGAACAGGAACACGGCCCGCGCGTCGGCCATGTGCGCCGCGCCGTAGAGCGCCGCCATCCTGCCGGCCCCCGTCACGCCCTCCATCCGGCCGTCGAGCCCCAGGTGGTTGGGCACCGAGGCGACGGCCAGGTAGGCGCCGATCCACGAGGTGAAGCGCGACTCGGGGCCGAAGACCAGGCGGCGCACGTTCGAGTGCAGGCCGTCGGCGCCGATCACCAGGTCGTACGCGCCTGTCCTGCCGCTGTCGAAGACCACCTCCCCGCCGTCGGAGATCGAGGCGATGGAGTCGCCGAAGACGTAGCCGGCGTCGTGCCGGGTGGCGTCGTAGAAGATCTCGCTCAGGTCGTCGCGCATGATCTCGACGTGCCGGTCGGAGACCCCCGCCATGAGGCGGCGCACCTCCACGTTCACGGGGCGCGCGTGCCCCTCCCGGTAGATCGTGAGCACATCCGTGCCGGTCCTCCTGTCCAGGACCTGCCGCAGCACGCCCATCTGCTCGACGATGTCCATGGCCGGCCTGAACAGGTCGATGGCGTGGCCGCCCGTCTTCCGCAGCGCGGGAGCGCGTTCCACGACGGTGACCTCGAAGCCGTACCTGCTGAGCCAGTACGCCAGCGCCGGTCCCGCCACGCTCGCCCCCGAGATGAGGATTCGCACCGCACTCTCCTTACTTAACGGATGGTAAGTGCGACGCTAGCACGGCCCCTTACTTAACGATAGGTAAGGGATAGCCTTGGCTCATGCCCAGTGACACCAAGGCCCGCATCCAGGCGGTCGCCCGCGAACTGTTCGCCGAGCAGGGCGTGCGCAACACCAGCCTGCGCCAGATCTCAGACCGGCTGGGCATCACCAAGCCCGCGCTCTATTACCACTTCGCCTCGCGCGACGACCTCGTGCGCAGCATCGTCCAGCCGCTGATCGACGACCACGACAGGTTCGTGACGGCACGAGCGCCCGGCGACCCGCGCGAGCTGCTGGATGACTATTTCGAGATGATCTGGCGGCACCGCCAGGTGCTCGTCATGGTGCTCAGCGACCTGGCCACGCTGGGCCAGCTCGACCTGACCGACCGCTTGTTCGACTGGCGGCGCCGGCTCGTGGGCCTGCTGCTCGGCGCCGACGTCACGCAGGAGCAGCGCATCCGGGCCACGGTGGCGCTCGGCGGCATGTCCGACTGCACGGTCGAGTACGCCGACCGGCCGATCGAAGAGGTCAAGCCGACGGCCGTCAAGGCGGCGGCCGCCGCGCTCGGCCTCTGATCCACCCGTGTCCGGCCCTCGCTAGAGGGCGATGAACAGGTCGGCGCCGTCGCGGTGGTGCACCTCCAGATCCGTGGTGAACGCGCGCGCCGGCGAACCGCCCGACTCGGTGTAGTGCCACACCTGCTGCCACGCCTCCACGAGCGCCTGCGGCATCGAGCCGCGGGCCTCCAGCTTCAGCGACTTGGCCGCCGGCACCCGGACGGCCACCATGCCCTCGGGCAACCGCGGCACGGTGCGCACGCCGATGCCGACGATCTGCGTGAAAGCCCCGTTGTGGTCGCTCTCGTAGTCCGTCAGCACGGCGTAGAGGTTCTCGTCCACGCGTCCCGGCACGTGCGCGAAAGCCCCCGGCGCACCCGCTCGCTTCCAGAGCGCGGGCAGCTTGGCCCGCTCCGGATCCTTCTCGTCGGCGTTGGTGGTACGTACGGCGAAGCCGACCACGGTCAGCTCGGCCCGTTCGGTGACGTCCACAGGCCCTCCCTCCCCCAAAAGTGTCCCGGCCGATCATAAGCCCCCGAGAAAGGGGGAAACCCTTGGCACACCCTGTCACCACATAAGATGGATGAACGTGAAATTTCTCAATGACCTCGAGCCTCCGTACGATCTGACCTACAGCGACGTCTTCATGGTCCCGTCGCGGTCCTCGATCGGCTCGCGGCTCGCGGTCGACCTCTCGTCCAACGACGGCACCGGCACCACCATCCCCCTCGTCGTGGCCAACATGACCGCGGTCGCCGGCCGGCGCATGGCCGAGACCGTGGCGCGGCGCGGCGGCATCACCGTGATCCCGCAGGACATCCCGCTGGACGTCGTGGCCAACGTGGTCGACTGGGTCAAGAACCGCGACCTCGTGCACGACACGCCGCTCACCCTCACCCCGCACGACACGGTCGGCGAGGCGCTGCAACTGCTGCCCAAGCGGGCGCACAACGCCGTCATCGTGGTCGACTGGGACAACCAGCCCGTCGGCGTCGTGACCGAGGCCGACTGCGAGGGCGTGGACATGTACACCCAGCTCTCCGAGGTCATGTCGAGCGAGCTGCTGACGCTGCCCGCCGGGCTCGACCCGCGCACGGCCTTCGACCGGCTGCACGAGGGCCGCCACCGGCTCGCGCCCATCGTCGACGCCGCCGGGCGGCTGGTCGGCATCCTCACCCGCATGGGCGCGCTGCGCGCCACCCTCTACCAGCCCGCCGTCGACCCCCAGGGCCGGCTGCTCATCGCGGCCGCCGTCGGCGTGAACGGCGACGTGGCCGCCAGGGCCGCGGAACTGCTCGACGCCGGGATCGACTGCCTGGTCGTGGACACCGCCCACGGCCACCAGGACAAGATGATCTCCGCGCTCCGCGCCGTCAAGGCGCTCGACGCCCCCGTCCCCGTCGCGGCCGGCAACGTGGTGACCGCCGAGGGGGTACGCGATCTCGTCGCCGCCGGGGCCGACATCGTCAAGGTCGGGGTGGGCCCCGGCGCCATGTGCACCACGCGGATGATGACCGGGGTCGGCCGGCCGCAGTTCTCGGCCGTCGTCGAGTGCGCGGCCGAGGCCCGGCGGCTGGGGCGGCACGCGTGGGCGGACGGTGGCGTGCGGCACCCGCGCGACGTCGCCCTGGCGCTGGCCGCCGGCGCCTCCAACGTGATGATCGGGTCCTGGTTCGCGGGCACGTACGAGTCGCCGGGAGACACCCGTACGGACGCCAACGGGCGCAAGTACAAGGAGAACTTCGGCATGGCCTCCGCGCGGGCCGTGCGGCTCAGGACGGCCGACGACTCGGCGTTCGAGCGGGCCAGGAAGGCCGTGTTCGAGGAGGGCATCTCGACGTCCCGGATGTACCTGGATCCGAAACGGCCCAGCGTGGAGGACCAGATCGACGCCATCGTGGCCGGGCTGCGCTCGTCGTGCACGTACGCGGGGGCCTCCAACCTGGCGGAGTTCCACCGGCAGGCGGTCGTCGGCGTCCAGAGCTCGTCCGGCTACGCCGAAGGCATGCCCCTGCACCAGAGCTGGTGACCGCGCGTCCCCGCAACAGCGGCCCGCCCGGGTCGGGAATCGGCGGAGTCACGAACGACGACGATGTCCCGAGCGCATAGAGTCGTCGGGTCAGTTCTCATCGTCAACAGGAGCACTACGTGGCACTCGAGAAGCCCGAGATCGACTTTCCCGGAGGCAATCCGCCCGCCGACCTGGAGATCGTCGACCTGACCGTCGGCGACGGCCAGGAGGCCAAGCCCGGCCACAACGTACGCGTCCACTACGTGGGCGTCGCGTTCTCGACCGGGGAGGAGTTCGACGCGTCGTGGAACCGCGGCGAGGCGTTCGAGTTCCCCCTCGGCGGCGGGCGGGTCATCGCCGGCTGGGACCAGGGCGTCGCGGGCATGAAGGTCGGCGGCCGGCGCAAGCTGGTCATCCCGCCGCACCTCGGCTACGGCAGCCGCGGAGCGGGCGCCCGCATCAAGCCGAACGAGACGCTCATCTTCGTCGTCGACCTGCTCGGCGTCAGCTAGCGTCTCCCTCCTTCCGGGAAGGCCTGCCCGGTCACCCGGTCGAAGCCGGTCCCGAAGGCCACCTTCCGACACCACCAGCGGAGCCATCCTTCGGGCCCGGCGCGCAAGCCACCACCTGGCCGGGGTTGCGGAAGCCGCCACAGGCCCGGCGCTCGGCGGAGCGGTTCTCCTGCGCCCGAGCGCTCGCGTCGATCGCGCACCGGGCGAATCACTGAGAATCCTTGCACCCGGTGGACGGAAATGTCGGCCACGTGAGGCACCATGAACGTGTGCTTCTGATCGACGTGGTCCGGGTGTCCGAGGCGGTGACGCGCACGTCCGCCAGGCTGGGCAAGATCGGTCATCTGGCGGAGCTGCTGGGCCGGGTCGGCCCCGGCGAAGCCGAGATCGCCATCTCCTATCTCTCGGGCGAGCTGCCCCAGCGGCAGGTGGGCGTCGGCTGGCGCACGCTGGAGGATCTCCCCCAGCCCAAACTGGCCGCCACCGCCACGCTGACCGCCGTCGACGCGTTGCTGAGCACGATCAAGGCGGTGTCCGGGCAGGGCTCGCAAACGGCGCGCAAGACGCTGGTGGCGCAGCTGTTCGCGGGGCTGACCAGCCAGGAGCAGCAGTTCATGAGCCGGCTGCTCCACGGCGAGCTGCGGCAGGGCGCGCTCGACGGCGTGATGATCGAGGCGGTGGCCAAGGCGTCCGGCGCTCCCGCGAGCGACGTGCGCCGCGCGCTCACGCTGCGCGGTTCGCTGCCCGCCGTCGGGGCTGCCGCGCTGGCCGGCGGGGTGGCGGCGTTGCACACGTTCCGGCTGGAGGTGGGGCGGGCGGTCTCGCCCATGCTGGCGGGCAGCGCGCCCAACGTGGCGGCCGCGCTCAAGAAGGCGGGCACGCCCGCGGCGCTGGAGTGGAAGCTCGACGGGGTCAGGGTGCAGGCCCACCGCGCGGGCTCGGAGGTCAAGGTCTTCACCCGCACGCTCGACGACATCACGCCGCAGGTTCCCGAGCTGGTCGAGGCCGTGCTCGCGATGCCCGCGGACGATCTGGTGCTCGACGGCGAGGTGATCGCCCTGCGCCCCGACGGGCGGCCGCACCCGTTCCAGGTGACGGCGAGCCGGGTGTCCAGCAAGACCGACGTCGCGCGGCTGCGCGAGCGGACGCCGCTCAGCGTGTTCTTCTTCGACGCGCTGCGGGTCGACGGCGCCGACCTGCTCGACCAGCCCTACGCCCGGCGCCAGGAGGCGCTGACCCGCCTGGTCCCCCAGGGTCTGCTGACCCCGCGGCTGATCGCGGACGAGGTGACGGAGGCCGAGCAGTTCTTCACCGACGTGGTGAAGGCCGGCCACGAGGGCCTGGTGGTCAAGTCCCTGGCCTCCCCCTACGCGGCGGGCCGCCGTGGCGCCGGCTGGATCAAGGTCAAGCCGCGTCACACGCTCGACCTGGTCGTGCTGGCGGCCGAGTGGGGTCACGGGCGGCGCCAGGGCAAGCTGTCCAATCTCCACCTGGGGGCCAGAGACCCCGATGGCGGGTTCGTGATGCTCGGCAAGACCTTCAAAGGCATGACGGACGAGTTGCTCGCCTGGCAGACCGAGCGTTTCCTCGAGCTCGCCGAAGGCCCCACCGACGGCTGGACGGTCAGGGTGCGACCTGAGGTGGTCGTGGAGATCGCCTTCGACGGGGTGCAGCGTTCACCCCGCTACCCGGGCGGCATGGCCCTGCGCTTCGCCCGCGTCCTGCGCTACCGCCCCGACAAGCGGGTCGAGGACGCCGACACGGTGGAGACCGTACGCGCGCTGATGTTGTGATCCACACGGCCTCGCCGCCCACCGGCGACGGGCCGTGGAGGGCGTCGGTACGAGCGCGCCCCTCAAGCACGGACCGGCACGCCCCGCTCGCGGCCGCGGCCGCGGGACGCGCTCTGCGTGGAGGCAACCGTCAGGAAGCGTCGCGGAGTCTTCCGGCCCGCCAGTCGCGGCCGGCGTCGCGAAAGACGGATGTTGCCTCGCTCCCCTCCGCCTGCCCGACCGCTCCGCTCCCCTCCGCCGGCCGCGCCCCTGCCCCGCGGTCCCGTCCGCCTCGGGCACCGGATCGTCCGGCCCGATCATGCCACACCGCCTCCGGCGCGAGCGGCGTCCTCGATGACGTACACGTGCCGCTCCTCGGCCGGCTGCCACACCGCTGGGGCGAGCCCGTGAGATGAGTCACTTAATGTCCCATCTTTACTCGCCGTTTGTCGCATATGTTCGTCCTCGTCGCGCGGGACCCCCAGCCCGCCCGCGGATCGGCCGCCGTACGCCCTCGCCCCCTCGCGCCCGGCCCTTCCTAGCCCTATCCCCTATGTAGGACCCGTGGTTTACGTTGGGCCAGCATTCCCGCAAGCCGTCTCCGCATGACCGCAAGCTCTCTCCCGCCAAGCGGTGGACCGCCGTCGCAGCCGGCGCCGCCGTCGTCTGCGCCGCCTCGACGACCGCGTGGGCCGCCTTCGGCGACGACGACCCCTTCCGGCGCTCGATGGGCGCTCCCGGTCAGGCCAGCACCCCCGGCGAAGCCGCCCGCCGGAACAGCCCGCAACCGTCCCCCTCTCCAGGACCCCGGCGGCCCACCCGAAGACGACGACATCCCCTGAGTCCGGTGGTAACACCGGCTCCCAGGGGTCCGGGTCGGTGACGGCGACCCCCGGCCCTGGCGCGCGGCGTCCGGGCGCGAAGATGGAGTCCCAGGGGACCGGGGCGAAGGCTGAATCCCGGGGACCGGGAGCGAAGACCGAATCCCAGGCGACGGCGAAGCCCGGATCACCCGAGCCGAAGACGCGTTCCTCGAAGCCCAAGCTCCGTGTGCTGTCGTCCGGCAGGTGCGGCGCTTCCTACTGTGACTCCTCCGCTCCCTGAAGGAAGCGGCTTCTCGCCCCGCTTACGCGGGAGACGACGGCCAAGCCCTGACCGATGCCCGAAAGCACAAGCACCATCCTATCCGCAGGAGGCGACGGTGTCCGAGGTTCCGCCACAGAACGCCCGGGCCTTGGCGGCCCTCCCGCTCCCGATTCCCCCATCGCCTGCAGGCGACGGTCCCCTCAGGAGGCTCTAATGGCGACCCCCAGATGACGGCCAGCGGCGAGCGTTTCAACCCCTCGGCGATGACCGCCGCGCACAAGACCCTCCCGTTGGGCAGCAAGGTCCGCGTGACCAACCCGGCCAGCGGAGAGACGGTCACGGTTCGCATCAACGACCGCGGCCCGTACATCGGCGGCCGCTGCCTCGACCTGTCCAGAGCCGCCTTCGCCGCCATCGGCAACACCAGTGCCGGTGTGATGAAGGTCAAGTATCAGGTGCTGGCCCGCTGACCCTGGCCACAGCCGGCCAGCGGAAGAACGGCGGTCGGCCGTGCACCGGACGGTTGGGGAGCTCGGGAGCGGGCGTGTGCGGGGAAGGACGCGACGCGCCCCGCGGAGGTCAGGGCCTCGGCGGGGCGTACGCGAAAGAAGCGGGACGAAACGTCGTGTCACTTCACCAGGCGGAGCGTCATCGGGTAGCGGAAGTTTCCCTCCGTCAGGGCCGAGACGCCGCCGACGATCGCGAGGACCACCGCCACGACCCAGATGATCGGCACCAGCACGATGCCGATGATGGTGAAGGGCAGCAAGATCGACGCTCCTACGAGCGTGATCTGGAAGTTGAGCGCCTCCAGCGCCTGCCGGCGGATGTAGGGGGAGGTCTTGCCCCCGGTGAGCAGCAGGATCAGCGGTGCCACGATCGGTACGCCGAGCAGCAGCACCATGTGGCCGAGCGCGGCGCCGAGGCGTTCGTTGCTCTCCGGCACGCGCTCGTGGCGGACTTCGGCCGCGGAAGGAGGGGCGAGCTGGGGCACGGCCTGGGTGCCGTAGATCTCGGTCATGATGGGCATCAGGTCACCGTGCGTGCGCGCCGTCATCGCGCGCTCCAGCCGGTCGTCGAACTCGAGCTTGTCGAAGCGGCCCTCAGCGTAGGCGGCCTTGACGTGCTCCACCACGTGCTCTCGGTCCTGGTGGGTGACGCGCAGTTGAGCTGGCGGCACCTGTCCCGGCCCAGGGGTTGTCGGTACCCCAGCCATCATCGCCATGCCTCTCCTCGGTGAGAATCGAACGGTCTCCCCCCATACTGCGTCTTCGAAGGCCCGGGTGCTATCCGGAGAATCCCCGATCCGTCCCTTAGATCATCCCCCGGCGCGGAGCCCTCAGATCGTATAAAAAGGATTCATGAGATGGCGCGACCGCTACGGCCTGCGTCGGCTGCGCGGCCCCAAAGTCGCAAAGTTCGACCGAGAGGCGACAGACGCCGACATCGAAGCGCTCATCGCCTTTGCCCGTTCGCGGCGTGGCGTCGAGTTCTACGTCGAGCCAGAGACTTTCGCCACCGACACGACCGCTGTGGCGGTGGCCGACGACGGCGAGTGGACCAGGCGGAGGGTCGGCTCACCGGCCGTCATCCGCAAGGTCGCTCGCAATCTTGCCCTGCCGGTGTACGACGTTCAGCTCACCGGATATCCGCGGCGGATGCGCGATTACAACGAGCGCCGCCGCCGCGAGGAGGACACCCTCTAACCCGGACATCCGGAATTCGGATATTCCTCCGTGCGATTTTCCAGACGGCCGAGGGTCATATCCCTTCACCGCGCACGGCCCTCAAGAGTAGGACCATGGTGGACGGCTATTCGAGAGGTGGCGGCGGTGCCTCGTCGTCGAGCAGGTTGACCAGGGGCAGCAACCACACCGCGTGGACGGGGCCCATGGCGGCGTCGAGCTCGGCCGGGGTGGGGAGACGGTCTCGCAGGACGCTCGGTGAGAGCAGGTTCTGCAGGGCGTGCATGAGGAGGTTGGCCATCGAGTAGCCGGGGTCGACGGTCAGGGCGCGCTCGAGGGCGATGGTGGCCTGGACGTTGTTTCCCGCCCGCCAGGCCGCCATGGCCAGGAGGGAGGCGGCCGGTGGCGTGAAGCGGGGCTCCAGCCTGCGCGTCAGATCCTTCCACAGGGACGCGTGGGATTCGTCCATGAGGGTCCAGGCCTCATCGCGGACGCGGATGACCGCCAGGTCCAGGCCGAGCCTGGCGGCCTCGGCGTCGTCGAGGCGGCCGCCACCGGCGTGGGTCCGCACCGCCGACCGGACCCTGGCCAGGCCCTCCGAGACGAACTGCCGGGCGTGGGCGTCGAGGTCGGGAGTGGCGGTGAGCCCGGCCCTGACCTCCGCGACGGCGTCGGACGTGGCCCGCCGCATCGCCATGCGCACCGGACCCGTGACAGGGGCCAGCGTGTGCTCCAGCGCCTCGCGGTCGGGCAGGGCCACCAGGCCCCGGACCGTCGCCTCCGCGGCGATCCGGCTGGTGGACGGGTCGTAGGTGGTGCCGTCCGCAGGGCAACATCTGGGGACGTCGCAGACGTAGGACCAGTAGCGGCCCTCATGGGCGCGTAGTGCCTCCCCCACGCGGACGCCGGCCCGTGGAGCCAGCCGCCTGACCTCGTCGACCGCGGGGGTGACCACCTCGCCGGGACCGTAGCCCACGATCACGATCTCCGTGACGCTCTCCCGCTGCAGGAGGGGGGCCAGCGGGTCGAGGGTGCCGGGCTCCAGCGGGAGACCCCATCGGGCCACGACCTTGGTCGTGCCGTGGTCGATGCCGATCACCACGAGGGAGGTCTTCGGGTGGAAACCCACCAGGTAGGGGACGGCTGCGAGGACGTCGGAGGGGCCGGCCAGGGTGAGGCGGGGCTCGTCGGTGAAGGCGGGAGCGGGGGTGGAGCTGTCGGTCGTCATGGGCCCCAAGGGTGCCGAGGGCGGGCGGGGGCCGGAAGAACCGAAAGTCGTTCTGGGGATGGAGCGAGGGGGCGGGCTGAGGCTGTGGACAACCCGGCAGCCGGCACATCTCCACCCTGCTGCCGGGGTCAGCCGGCGAAGGGCTCGACGGCGAGGCGGCCCCAGGCGACGAAGGCCGCGAGCGCCAGGTAGACCGCGTTCAGCGCCACGAGCGGGTATTCGCCGCGGCGGCCGTGGGTGATCCCCGCGCCGATCATCAACAGGATCCAGCAGACGGCGGTCACCGGCACCATCACCGGGGCGATGCCGAGCGCGGCGGGCAGGATGAAGCCCGCCGCGGCCAGGACCTCCAGGATGCCCAGGGTCTTGACGAAGCCGGCGCTCACCTCCCCGGTCCACCCCCCGCCATGGCTCGCGGCCAGCTTTGCCTGGGGGACGAAGGTCTTGGTGAAGCCGCCGAGCAAGGCCACGGCTGCCAGCAGTCCGGCGGCGATCCACAAGGTGAGGTTCATCAGCTACTCCTGAAACGAAAGGGCGTGCACCTCCCATGACGAGAAGCCACCTCGGGCTGTGACATCGGCAAGGCCGCAGGTCAGCCGGAGGGCTGAGGACGTGGCGCACCTCACGAGCTCGCGAACCCCGCAGCGGGGCGACCGGCGTCTCCTGGCGGCCACCCGACAGTCACGCGACGGCGGCGCACTCGATCAGCCGACGAGCTCGGCGAGGTCCTGATGTTTTACGTGGGGAGAGGTGAGCCCGGGCCCCCCGAAGCACCTCAGGGCGCCGGGTCAGGGCTGGGGGTGGAGGCCGGGGCCAGGCGGGTGCGTACGAGGAGGGCGGCGCCGGCCACGGCGGCGGGCATGGCGATGACCGCCACGAACGGGATGAGGAAGAGCAGGAACACGGCCACTCCGAACCCCAGCGTGCCCGCCTTGTTGGCGCGGAGGAGGGCGAAGCGTTCCTTGCGGGCCATGCCGCGCCGTTCCAGGGCCAGGGTGGTGAGCTCCACTGTCATGAAAAATCCGGAAACGGCCGCTCCCAGCACCGGCACCACCGTCTGCCCCACCACGGGTACGAACCCGAGCGCGAACAGCGGAACCGTGAAGAGCAGCACGTAGAACAGCGTGACCAGGCTGTCGCGGATGGACCGCGGCAGAGTGCGCCACCAGGGCTGCTCCTCCTCCGTCTCCAGCACGTCGACCGCCGCCGACAACTTCTCGTAGAACGGATCACCGATCGCCAGCGTGAGCGCGACGAAGGTCAGCACCGCCAGCGCCAGACCGCCCAGGAACAGGGCGACGCCCACGAGCGCGCGGAACGCCTCCCGCCAGCTCCACGAGTCGGCGAACGGCGTCAGGAACGCGGCCAGATCGGTCGCGTTGGTGCCGAGGAAGATCAGCGCGACCACGTAGACGGCGAACGCGATGAGCGCCGGGATGAGCCCGAACAGCCACCAGCGCCCGTTGCGAGAGACCCAGCCGAACCCCTGGAGGAAGAAGCCCACGCCGGAGAAGAAGTCACGCACTGATCGCATGTCCGGCAGGCTAGCGCCAGAAAGCCGTCACCGCGTAGCCGAGCTCCGCGAACAGGTCGCGAAGGAGCGGCAGCGAGATGCCGAGCACGTTGCCGTGGTCGCCCTCGATCCCTTCGACGAACCATCCGCCGCGCCCTTCGATGCTGAAGGCTCCGGCCAGGGAGAGCGGCTCGCCCGTGTCGACGTAGGCGGCGATCTCCTCGGGCGAGGGCCGGCCGAAGTGCACCACGGTGGTGGCGGTCTCCGCCGCCTGCCGGCCGGCGACGACGTCGATGACGCAGTGGCCCGTGACGAGCCGCCCCGTGCGGCCCCGCAGCAGCCGCCACCGCTCAAGGGCCTCCTCGGGTGTGGCCGGCTTGCCGTAGGGGCGGCCGTCGAGCTCGAGGATCGAGTCGCAGCCGATGACCAGCCCTTCGTCCAGCCCGCTCGCGACCGCCTCGGCCTTGGCCTTGGCCAGCACCAGGCTGAGCGCCGCCGGTGAGTAGGCCGAATAGGCCTCCTCGTCGACGCCGCTGACGATGACCTTGGGGTCGAGGCCCGCGCTGCGCAGAAGAGCCAGGCGGGCGGAGGAGGCTGAGGCCAGAACGATCACTCGCACAGCCTACCGGTCACCAGTCGGGGGTCGCCGTGCCCGGTGTGATCTCACGGCTGCCCGCGCTCCTGCGGCCGCGGGTGATGGCCGCCGTGTCGTACGGGCTGGTCCGCTGCGCGGGCGTGCCGCCGAAGATGCCGTCGAGCAGGGTCGTCACCAGGTCGCCCAGCTTCGCGGGAAGGGTGGACCGTTCGTGGTCGAGCTCGTCGGCCAGGGCGCGCGCGTCCAGGTGACGCCCGGCGGCGCGGTCGGCGAGCAGCGACATGATCATGGGGGCGACCAGCGGCAGCAGCTTCATCATGGCCCCGGGGTTCACCGCGGCGAGCTGCGACAGCCCGGCCGCCGCCCGCTCGGTTCCCTGGCCCCCGAACACGTGGCCGAGGATGTTGTGGCCGTCGCGGGTCAGCGAGGCCACGTCGCCGTTGAACGGGTCGGTGTCCTTGTGGTCGTCCAGCGCGCTGAGCAGGGCGTCGGCACCGTCAAGGTGCTCGGCGTCGCGGGCCATGCCACCGATGATCGTGCCCGCGACGGCCTGGGTCACGATGCGGGCCGTGGCCGGGTCGGTGCCGAGCATCCCGGCGACCTGTTCCAGCCCTGAGTCTCCGAGCTCGGCGAGAAGCTCGTCAGTCAGTGTCACGACAAGTCCCCCGATCGTTGTCGGAACATCTGCCCCGACCACAATCGGCGTCAACGTCCGGATTGCCTAATTCTCGGAAAATTCCCTCGGCCGGCTCCCGGCGGTGTCCGCGGACCGGCTCAGCAGGCCCGCGGCGGCGTACGCACCGGCCTCGTCGAGGGTTTCGTGCTCCAGCAGCGCCTCCACGATCGCGTCGAGCTTGTCGCGGTTGTCGCTGAGCACCTGGACCGCGCGCTCGTAGCACTCGTCCACGATGCGCCGCGCCTCCTCGTCGACCATGGCGAGCGTGACAGGCGAGGCCTGGGGCTGCTGGCCGTCGTTGGGCAGGATGGTCAGCGGGCCGATCTTCTCCGACATGCCCCAGCGGCCGACCATGCCGCGGGCGATCATCGTGACCTGCTCGAGGTCGTTCTCGGCGCCGGTGGTGATGACGCCGAACACGACCTGCTCGGCCGCCATGCCGCCGAGCGCGCCGGTGATGCGCCCGCGCAGATATTGCTCGTCGTAGGCGTAGCGGTCGCTGTCCGGGGTGGACAGCGTGACGCCGAGCGCCCGGCCGCGCGGGATGATGGAGATCTTCCTGACCGGGTCGGCGCCCGGCTGGAGCATCCCGAGCAGCGCGTGCCCGGCCTCGTGGAAGGCGGTCCTGGTGCGCTCGTCCTCCGGCATGACGATGCTGCGGGCCGCGCCGAGCTGCAGTTTCTCCAGCGCGTCGGTGAAGTCGGCCGTCGAGACCTTCTCCTTGCCGCGCTTGGCGGCAAGGAGGGCCGCCTCGTTGACGAGGTTGGCCAGGTCGGCGCCGGTCATGCCGGGGGTGGTCTTGGCGAGCTGGTCGAGGCCGACCTCGGGGTCGAGCGGCACGCCCCTCGTGTGCACCGCCAGGATCGCGGTGCGGCCGGCCGCGTCGGGCAGGCCCACCTGCACCGTACGGTCGAAGCGCCCGGGACGCAGCAGCGCCGGGTCGAGGATCTCGGGGCGGTTGGTGGCCCCGATGACGATCACGCCCTCGGCCCCGGAGAAGCCGTCCATCTCGGTGAGGATCTGGTTGAGCGTCTGCTCGCGCTCGTCGTGCCCGCCGACGCCGCCGGCGCCGCCCCTGGCCCGGCCGATGGCGTCGATCTCGTCGATGAACACGATCGACGGCGCCACCTTCCGCGCCTCCTCGAACAGGTCGCGCACGCGCGAGGCGCCCACGCCGACGATCATCTCGATGAACTCGGAGGCGCTGGCCGAGAAGTAGGGCACCTTGGCCTCGCCCGCGACCGCCCTGGCCAGCAGCGTCTTGCCGGTTCCCGGCGGGCCCGC
The DNA here is from genome assembly GCF_039871615.1 of Nonomuraea sp. B10E15. Classification (NCBI taxonomy): domain Bacteria; kingdom Bacillati; phylum Actinomycetota; class Actinomycetes; order Streptosporangiales; family Streptosporangiaceae; genus Nonomuraea; species Nonomuraea sp. B10E15. The sequence continues at coordinate 2,204 of NZ_JBDPMB010000039.1, read as the reverse complement.
GAGCAGCACGCCTTTGGGCAGCTTCGCACCCAGCCTGCGGTATTTGTCGGGGTCTTTGAGGTAGTCGACGATCTCGACGAGCTCGTTCTCGACCTCGTCGATGCCGGCGACGTCGTCGAACGTGACGCGCACCTGCCCGGCCTCGACCGGCTTGGCCGCCTTCGACTTGCCGAGCCCGCCCAGGCCGCCGCCGCCCATCATGCTGGCGCCCCGCCGCATGATCCAGATCCACAGGCCCGCCAGCAGCAGCACGGGCAGCAGCGAGAACAGCAGGTTGGAGAAGAACCCGCGCGTGATCGGCTTGGAGGTGATCTCGACCTGCCCGTTGGCCAGCTGCTGGTCGAGCTGGTCGGTGTTGGCGAAGGCCGGGATCTCGGTGGCGAACTTGGTGTAGGACTCGTTGCTCTCGGGGTTCTTCGCCGCCGATCTGAGGTCGCCCTCGACGGAAAGGCCCTCGGCGTAGATGTCCTTGACGTTCTTCGCGTTCACCTGCTTGGTGAACTCGGTGTACGAGATCGTCTCGACCGAGCCGCTGTCGACGAACGACGAGACCACGAAGAAGGCCGCGTACACGATCAGAAGGGTGACGGCGAACCGCCACCAGTTGATCTTGGGTCGCCCTCCGGGTGTGCCGGGCAGGCCTTCCGAGCGCCAGGGCGGCTTGCCCTTGCCCTTGTCGGATGGCTGCGGCGCTCCAGAGCGTTCCACGGCGTCACTCCCCCATATCGCCGCATTCAATGATCTTTCTAGCCTAGGACACGTACCCCTGCGGCCACGCGGCCGACATCGGGCCAGTGCTTGCGCTGCGTGTCAGGCACTGTGACGAACGCCAGGCCGGGCTTGCTCATTCCCCCGTCCATGACGACGACGGCCGCCCGGGAGGAGTGTTTTCCGTACTTCACCCGATAAATCAGCATCCATCCGCGCTTGACCGGTTGCGCGGCCAGCCAGGTGATCCGGGAGCCCTTGGGGTGGTGGTTGAGCGTCCAGCGGGCGGCCAGCAGCGCCGTGTCGCGCCGCGACTTCTGCTCCATGATCGGGAGCGGGCAGGTCACGAGGACCCCGCGCAGGCTCGTGCCGCGCTGCCTGGGCAGCACCTGCTTGGTGGTGTACGGCGCCGGATTGTGCGCCTTCCACGGCCGGCCCAGCCTCGGCACGGCCAGCCCGGTGCGCCGGTCCTTGAGGACCCGCCTGGCGGGCGGGCGCACCTTGACCCTCCTGACCTTGGAGGTCAGCTTGGGGACGCGCGGGTCGGCGTACAGCGCCTCCATGGCCGTGTAGCCGGGCGCGAGCGAGGCGCCGGGAGTGGGTGACGCCTTCGCCGCCTCGACGGGCTCGCCGGCCGCGTGGGAAGGTGCGGGGCCGGACGAGGACGGTGCGGCCGGCGGCGCGGTTACCGGCCCCGCCGCGACCTCGTCCGGCCCTGACGGGAGCACCACCACGACCAGCGTCACGGCGACGGCCACGACGGCGGCGGCCACGGCGAGCCCCCGGTACACCACCCGCATGCGGAGATCACCGATGCGGGAGCGTTTGGGCGGAGAAGCAGGGACCCAAGGTCTGGAAGCGGTTCTCACGCGGGAACCCTTGATCTCATCTTCCCCATCGAGCACGAGCGGAGCGTACGACATATCCCGCCATGGCGTCCTCGAAGCGACCGAAGTGCAATCATGGCGTCGTGGAACAGGTGGAGCTGCGCTTCGATCAAGCCTCCAGAGCAGCCCAAACCCATACAAACCTCTCAGCGATCAGGCAGAGCGCGACCGGCCTCTGGATCGCCGGCGACGAGACCGCGACGTTCGAGCACCTGGCGTGGACGGGCGACCACTTCGGCGCCCAGCGCACGTTCGAGCTGGCGGACCACGTCGACCTCCCGGCCGGCCCCGTCGACGAAGCCGACATCGAGGGCCTCGCCCGCGCCGACGGCCACCTCTGGCTGGCCGGCTCGCACAGCCTCAAGCGCAAGAAGGTCAAGTCGAAGGACCCCGCCAAGGCCGCCGACCGGCTGGCCACGGTGGTCAGGGAGGAGAACCGCTTCATCCTCGTACGCCTGCCGCTCCTCGACGAGCGGACCCCTGGATGCTCCTATTGATGTCAAGCACTGGGTTCATGATCAGTTCTGGTGATGACCCGATAGAGCTCGCGGGCGATGTAGCGCTTGAGGCAGCGGATGATCTCTTTCTTGGACAGGCCGTCTTGGGTGC
>NZ_JBDPMB010000038.1:0-59963 GCF_039871615.1 Nonomuraea sp. B10E15 | reverse complement strand
ATCGACTGGCTAGACACCGACGATCATGAGGGGTCGCGTTCGTCATCTCCGCACCGGGGCACCCCTACTCGCCCACCCGGCTCAGGGGTACAGCAGTCTCACCAGTCGAGAACGCAACGGCCCTGCTTATGTAGACCGCGGGATGATCCGATGGCAACGGCGCTGACCGGTCAGGGCTTACCGGTCAGGGCTCACCGGTCGGGGCTCGGGGGCGGGGTCGTGTGGCGGGCGGGAAGCCGCCACCATTGGTCGCCGACGACGGGATGAACGGTATTCTTCACGTCTTTTCTCCCGATTCGTGTGGCGACGGCTATCTTGTCTTCCGTGTCGTACACGGTGCGGATGGTGGAGATCGACATTCCCGCCGCCTCCGCGAGCGCCCGCAGGCGGTACGGTTCCGGCCGTACGAATTCACGCGCATATGCCGTGATAAGTCGTATTTGTCGTTGTATCTCGCGCCTCTGTGCGGCGAGTTCCCCGAGCCGCGCCAGCACGGGATCCTCGGCCGGCGATGCTCCTGCCGCCATCATGAGCTCCCCGACCAGGGTGTTCCTCGCCTCGCTCGCGCTCCTCGCGCGTGCCGCGTAGTCGGCGGGCTTCTCGTCGTCGTCCTTGACCGGCTCGGGGATCAGCACCTTCGCGAGTTCCTCGGTGATTTCCTTCATGCGTGGCATCCTGCGGCAGGCCGTGCGGAAAATGCAAAAGCGTGCGGAAACTGCGGTGTCGCTTGAGTGCCTTGACGTGCTACGTCCCCACATCCGCGGAGAAGAATTCTCTACCTGCGGGCCGAACGTATGCCAGTTTGAGGAGAAAAAGCGCCATTACTCAGGCGAATCTTGTGCCACTCTCGTGAACGAAAACGAGCGACCTCTCTGATGTCCCAGAAAGGCCGCTCATCGCGGTGACGCTCCACATATGTCATGAAAGGAAACCGCTGTCGTGAGATTAACCAGACGGAGTCCTCAACGGGAAGAGCCCGCTCCGGCCCGCGAGCCGGAGCGCATCCCGCAACGCTGGGTGCTGATCCTGATCACCGCCTTGCTGGGCGGACTGACCGTCGGCGGCCTGTCCGGGTGGGCCGGGGCGGGAGTCGCCACGGCCCTCGGCCTCGTCGGGCTGCTGCACCGGATCATGAACTAGCCGCGTACGCCGCACAGCAGCCGGTTGTTGCCACGCTGCCAGAGCGTGCCGATCTCCGCGAAGCCCGCCTCTTCGAGGGCCTTGACGTGATCCGACAGGAGGCGGGACTCGGAGCCGCGGTGGTCGGCCCCGGCGGTGGTGCGGGCCGCGTTGAGCTCGGCGAGGGCGGGGTCGGCCTCGATCGCGTCCCACCAGGCCTGCCAGCCCTCCGGCCGGTTCTCGCCGAAGGTCCGTTCGGTCTCGCGCTCGTGCACGGCGTGCTCCAGGCGGGACAGCGCCGGCGTGGCGTCCTCGGTGTCCATGTGGTCGCCGTTGAGCAGCAGCCCGCCGGGACGCAGCACGGTCGCCAGCTCCGCGTAGACGTTCTTCAGCTCGGGGCTGGAGATCCAGTGCAGCGCCGTCGTGCTGACCGCGGCGTCGGCGGGCCCGTCGAGCTCGAGCGACTCCGTCCAGCCGGCTCTGCGCAAGTCCGCGGACACGAACCGCAACCCCGGGTACGCGGCCCGCCCCAGCCCGATCAGCAGCGGATCGGCGTCGACGCAGACGACCCGGGCCTCGGGCAGCCGCTCCAGCAGCCGCGCCGACAACGAGCCGGGGCCGCAGCCGAGGTCGATGACCACCGGGTCGGGCCGCCCCAGGGCCTCCACAACGTCGATCAGCACCGTGAACCGCTCCTCCCGGTCGGGAAGGTAACCCTCCTGCTGGCGGTCCCAGCGTGCCATCCACTCCATCGCGGCATCGTGGGTGAGCATGAACGTCTCCTTGTAACCGTCGTCTAGAATTTCAACGGTCACACGTTAACTCGCGAAGGTGTAACCGGTCAATTGGATTACAACAGTCACACGGATGGGGTGGTCCGGGTCACGGTGGCGCTCGTCAACGCCCTGACCTCCGGCGAGCGACGAGGCCGTCCCTGCCCCGCTCCAGCCGACCCCGCTGCCGCCGCGGTAGAGGCCCTCCGTACGGTCTATCCGGCGTACCGCGAGGTCACCGCCGGCGAGGGCGCCGCGCTGGCCGAGGTCGCGGCCCGCCTGCGCGAGGTCTTCGCCGCCGTCGCGGCGGACGACGTCGACACCGCGGCCGCGCGGGTCAACGCCCTGCTGGCGGAGACCGGCGCCCGGCCGGTGCTGGACAGGCACGACGGGGAGCCGTGGCACCTGCACTTCCACGGCCACCGTGACACCCTGGCGGACAGCTGGGCGGCGAGCTGCGCCACGGGACTGGCGATCGTGCTGGGCAGCGAGTTCGCCGACCGCCTCGGCGTCTGCACCGCGCCCCACTGCGACCGCGTCTATGTGGACGTGTCGCGCAACGGCACCCGCAGGTTCTGCTCCACGGCCTGCCAGAACCGCGTCAAGACGGCGGCCTTCAGGGCCAGGGGCAGATCGGGCTGAGGGGCGGCCCCCTGCTCCAGCTCCCCGGGGCGGCCGGGGAGCTGGAGCCCGTTCATCCGGAGGCCGGCCGTTCCGCCTCTTCGCGCGGCGCCGGATCGTACGCCGCGGGACCGTCGAGGACGCGCATGGCGGGCCTTCTCAATGATGGGACGCGCGGCCCGCCGCGATGGTTCACCTGTTATGTCTCGCTCCTGAAACGTTCCCACGCCGACTGCCGGGTCATGCCGAGCGACGTGCCGATGCGCTCCCAGCTGACGTCCCTGGTGCGCAGGTGCGCCACCCAGTCGCGCAGGTTGTCGTCGACCTGTGCCTGCACGGCGGCGATCTTGGGGAGATGGTCGAGGATCTGGTCGTCGGTCATGGACTCCCACAGGGGGAGTCGCGGCTCGGGTGACGGCTCGCGGCGGTCCTGCTCGAGGATGTCGTTGCACAGGCCGATGCACTCGTCGCAGATGTGCACGCCAGGGCCGGCGATGACCTTGAGCACGTCCGTGCTCTTCTTGTGGCAGAACGAGCAGCGGATCTTCTCTTTCCAGTCAGGCATGGCCTGACAGTAGTCCGTCAGGTGACGCCTGACAAGCCTGACCGGCGATCCAGTTCTACCTGCGCCCGGATGATGGCCTGCCGCTCCTCGGTGATCTTGGTGCAGATCGCCACGTACGCGTCCAGCACCTTGGCGTACGACCGGCGCGCCTGGGCGAGCTGCTCGCGAAGGGCGCGAACGCGGTCGGCGTGGCCGTGCCGCTCCGCCTCGGCTAGCAGCGTGCGGGCCTCGTCCACGATTTCCGCCGCCCGCATCCTCGTGCGGCGGAGCAGGGCCGAGCATTCGTGCAGCTCTCCCAGCCGAGCCGAGGAGACGATGGTCTCTGCGGCGTGCACGGCCGAATCGTGGCTCGTGCGCCTGCGGAGATCTGATGCCATGTCACGCCACCTCCCGGTCAAGGATGCCTAACTGTAGACGCGCAACCGAGCCGAGAGGATCACTGGCGCCGCCGGGGGGTGCCTCAATGCTCCCCGCGGAGAGGTTTCTTCCTCCCGGAGGGAAAACCTCGTCCCTGAACACGATTCGGCGCGGGACGATTGAGGCATTCGGCGGCCTTTACCGGCACCAATTGGAGAAATGCCGCGAACCTCCGGTGTAAGCAAAAGACGGGGTTCAAGACTCCGATCGCCCCCGCGCGCATGGCCGTTCGTCACATACTGAAACCGAATGGCGGCGCAACGTGAGGTAGTGGTGATGTCGGATACGGAGAACGGCGGCGACCCGGTCGACGTCAGCGTCGTCATCCCGGTGCACAACTGCCGGGCCTACCTCGACCGGTGCCTCACCTCGGCGCTCGTCCAGCGGGTGAAGAAGGAGCTGATCGTCGTCGACGACGGCTCCACCGACGGCAGCGGCGAGCTCCTCGACCTCTACGCCGCCTACCACCCGTCCAAGGTCAAGGTGGTCCACATCGAGGGCAGCGGCGGCGCGGGCCGGCCGCGCAACGTCGGGCTCGAGCACGCCACCGGCCGGTACGTCTTCTTCTGCGACGCCGACGACCACCTCGGCCCCGAGGCGCTGGAACGCATGGTCGCCATGGCCGACAGGAACGACTCCGACATCGTGCTCGGCAAGATCGTGGGGCACGGCCGGAGGGCGCCCGTGTCGATGTTCCAGCAGAGCGCCGACCGGGTGGAGCTCGGCGACAGCTGCGTCTACAACAGCCTGTGCTGTTTCAAGCTCTTCAGAAGGGACCTGCTCGATCGCCACCGGATCAGGTTCGGGGAGGGCATGCGCGTCGGCGAGGACATCCTCTTCACCGTCCACGCCTACTGCCACGCCGAGGTGATCTCCGTGGTGGCCGACTACGAGTGCTACCACCTGATGGCCAGGCCCGACGGCACCAGCATCATGCAGCAGGCGGGCAGCAGGGACCCGCTCGCCTGGCTGGCCATGATCAGGGAGCCGATGCGGATCATGACCGAGCACGTCGAGCCGGGCCCGCTCCGCGACCACCTGCTCCGCAGGCACTTCAGGCTCGACGTGTTCACCCAGCTCGGAGCCGTGTTCCTGGAAAGTGACGGCGTGCGCCGCAAGGACATCGCGCGCGAGGTGGCGGCGCTCTGCGACGAGTGGTACACGCCGGGCGTGCACGAGCGGCTCAACAGCGTCGACCGGCAGCGGGCGACCGCGCTCGACGACATCGACCGCCTCGTGCGCCTGGCCCGCATCGAGGGCGCCACCGTGCGGCGGCGGCTGACCGGGGTGTGCTGGGACGGCGACCATCTGGTGGTGACGGGCTCCGCCGGGCTGCACGGCATCGCCAGGGACCACGGTCTGGCCGTGGTGCTGCGCTCGCGGCACGACCCGGCCGCCGAGGTGGTCATCCCCGCCGAGCGCAAGGGCGGCGAGTTCACCGTGCGGGTGGACGTGTCCGCGCTCGCCTCCGGGATCTGGGACCTGCGGGTGGCGGTCGAGATCGAGGGCGCGCTGCGGTTCGGCCGGTTGGGCGCGGACCGCGAGACCGGGGTCAACCGGCCGATGCCCCGGATGATCGGCGGCGTCGTGGTCCTGCCCTACTTCACCAGGGACAACGGCAACCTCAGCATCGACGTCGGCGGCCACGTGGCCGCCGTGCCGGGCGGTGCCAGGCTCATCAGGACGCGGTGGGGTCTCGGGCAGCGGCTGCTGATCGACGGCGAGCTCAGCGTCGTCGACACCGCGCCCGCGGCCGCGGCGATCCGGCGGATCGTCTGGCGGGAGCGGCGCAGCGGGCGCGAGCGGGCCGAGCCGGTGACGGCGCTGCCCGGGGGCGGGTTCGCGGCCGGGCTGGCGGTGGGCCGGCTCCCTTCGGGCACCTGGGACGCGTACGTGGAGCTCGACCTGGGCGGGCCGGCCGCGCGGTTCAAGATCGAGGCGGGCGCGGGCACGGTCGTGGGACCGCGCAGGTGGTGGTGGGCGGCGCTGCTCAGGAGCGTGCGGCCGTACGCGACGCGGGGGCGGCTGAGCGCGGTGGTGCGGCGGCTGACGGCCCGGGCGGTCATCAGAAGAATCATTCGCTAATTGCCACCTATGTGCAGGTGCAATGCCATGTCCTAAAGTGGGGATGTTGGTCCCATCCCGTCCCGTTCCGGGAGGCAGAGGCGTGCACGTACCTGATGGCTTCTTCAACGCAGTGACGTCGATCTCGGCCGGAGTCGTGGCGGCCGCGGGGGTCGCGGTCTGCCTGCGGGGGGCACGGCGCGAGCTCGACGACAGGACCGCGCCCATGGCCGGGCTGGTCGCCGCGTTCGTCTTCGCCGTCCAGATGCTCAACTTCCCCGTCGCCGCGGGCACCAGCGGCCACCTGCTGGGCGGTGCGCTGGCGGCGATCCTCGTCGGGCCCTATACGGGCGTGTTGTGCATGGCCGTGGTCCTGCTCGTGCAGGGCGTGTTCTTCGCCGACGGAGGGCTGACGGCGCTCGGCGTCAACATCACGCTCATGGGCATCGTCACCGTGCTGGCCGGCTGGGGCGTCTTCAAGCTTGTCACGGGGCTGGCCAGGGGCCAGGTGGTGGTGGCCGCGTTCCTGGCCGCGCTGGTCTCCGTGCCGGTCTCCGCGCTGGCGTTCACGCTGCTGTTCTGGATCGGCGGGACCGCGCCGATCGACGTGGGCACGGTGGCCGCCGCGATGGGCGGCGTGCACCTGCTGATCGGCATCGGCGAGGGCCTGATCACCGCCGCGACCGTCGGCGCCGTGCTCGCCGTGCGGCCCGACCTCGTGTACGGCGCCGGCCGCCTGGCCAAGCCGCTGGTCCTGCGCGGAGCCGACGGCGGCACCACCGTGGGCGAGCCCGAGCCGGCCCCCGCGGCCCCTGGCGCGCTCAGGCCGTTCCTGCTGGGCGGCGCCGGCGTGACGCTCGTGCTGGCCGGGCTCGTGTCGTTCTTCGCCTCCTCCTCGCCCGACGGGCTGGAGGCGGTCGCCGAGGACAAGGGCTTCATCGACCAGGCGGCCGACCACCTGTTCGGCTCGTGGGCGCTGGCCGACTACGGTGAGGTGGGCGGCATCCCCGTCGGCGTCGGCCTGGTGCTGGTGCTCACCGGGGCGGTGGCCTACGCCGCGCGGAGCCGTAACCAGATCAGGGCGTGACGCATGGGGGCCGGGCATCATCACCAGCTCTATCGGCCAGGTGGCTCGGTGGTGCACCGGCTGCCGCCGCAGTGCAAGCTGCTGGCGGTCCTCGCCTTCGCCCTCGTCGTGGTGGCCACGCCGCGCGAGCGGTTCTGGGCCTTCGCCGTCTACGCGGCGCTGCTCGGCGGTGTCGCGCTGGCCGCGCGGGTGCCGGTGGCGCACCTGGCGCGGCGGATGGTGATCGAGGTGCCCTTCGTGCTGTTCGCCCTCCTCATTCCGGTCATCGGGCTGGGCGAGCGGATCACCGTGCTGGGGCTCTCGCTGAGCGTGCCCGGGCTCTGGGCGGCCTGGAACATCCTGGCCAAGGCGACGCTCGGCGTGGCCGCCTCGGTCCTGCTGGCGACCACCACCGAGCCGCGGGAGGTGCTGATCGGGGCGCAGCGGCTCAGGTTGCCGAGCCTGCTGGTGCAGATCGCCATGTTCATGCTGAGATACCTCGACGTGATCATGGATGAGATGCGGCGGATGCGGGTGGCGCGGGAGTCTCGCGGGTTCGAGGCGCGTAATTTCCGGCAGATCCCGGTGGTCGCCCGATCTGCCGGGGCGCTGTTCATCCGGTCGTACGAACGGGGGGAGCGAGTGCATCTCGCGATGCTCAGCCGGGGATACTCGGGGCGGATGCCGATGATTCGTGATATTTCGGCATCTGTAGGCCAGTGGGGTACGGCGCTCGCCCTGCCCGCCGCGGCCCTCGCAGTGTTGGGACTGTCCTTGTGAACTCTCTGGAAGTCAGGCAGCTCGCCTATGCCTACCCCGACGGCACGCAGGCGTTGTTCGGCGTCGACCTGTCGATCGCCCGCGGCGAGCGGGTGGCCCTGCTCGGCCCGAACGGCGCCGGCAAGACCACGCTCGTCATGCACCTCAACGGCATTCTCACCGCCGGTCACGGCAGCGTCACCGTGGCGGGCACCCCCGTACGCAAGGACACCCTCGCCGAGGTCAGGCAGCGCGTCGGCCTGGTCTTCCAGGACCCGGACGACCAGCTCTTCATGCCCACGGTCAGGGACGACGTGGCCTTCGGCCCGGCGAACGCGGGCCTGCGGGGCGAGGACCTCGACCGCGTGGTCGAGGACGCGCTCGCGCGGGTCGGCATGCTGGACGCCGCCGACCGGCCGCCGCACCACCTGTCGTTCGGGCAACGGCGCAGGGTGGCGGTCGCGACGGTGCTCGCCATGGAGCCGGAGATCCTCGTGCTCGACGAGCCCTCGTCCAACCTCGACCCGGCCGCCCGCAGGGAGCTGGCGGAGATCCTGCGCTCCCTGGACGTGACGGTGCTCATGGTCACGCACGACCTGCCGTACGCGCTGGAGTTGTGCGAGCGCGCGCTCATTCTCTCCGACGGGGTGATCGCCGCCGACGGCCCCACGCGTGCGCTGCTCTCCGACGCCGAACTGCTGGCCAGGCACCGCCTGGAGCTCCCGTACGGCTTCGCCGTCCCTGTCATGTGAGCTGGTTTGACGGGCGAAGCCCGCCTGCATCCGGCTCTTCGTAGTTTGTGCATGCCCGGTCTCCGGGGATGTCGAAGTACAGTGGCTCATCGAGGAGGGGCCAAATGAAGCTGCGGCTTGCACGACACGCCCTTGGTGACGCCGTGGTGGTGGCCGTTGAGGGTGAGCTCGACTTGTTCACCGCGCCGTTTCTGCGCGATGAGGTGCGTGACGCCATCAAACAGGACGGCGCCAGGCTCGTGCTCGACCTGCAGCAGCTGTCGTTCATGGATTCGAGCGGTCTGTCGGTGCTGATCGAGGCATGGCGGCTGGCGACGGGGGAGGGCGGTGGCGTGTCCCTCGCGGCGCCGCAGGCACCGGTGGCGCGCATCCTCCGCACGACCGGCCTCGACCGGCGGATCAAGGTGTACGCCGACGTCGACACGGCTGTGGGAGCTATTTAGCGGCCCCGAGTAGAACTTCATTCGGTCGGCGCGTTAGGGTCCGGGATATGGACGTGAACGGATCTGCAGCAATCATCTCCGGCGGCGCCAGCGGCCTCGGCGAGGCCACCGCCCGCGAGCTGGCCCGGGCCGGCGCGACCGTGGTCGTCGCCGACCTCAACGAGGAGCGCGGCAAGGCCGTCGCCGACGAGATCGGCGGCGTCTTCGCCAGGACAGACGTGTCGGACGACGCCCAGGTGCAGGCGGCCGTGGACGCCGCCGTGGCGACCGGCAAGCCGCTGCGCGTCATCGTCAACAGCGCAGGCATCGGCTGGGCGGAGCGCACGGTCAACCGCGAAGGCAACCCGCACAACCCGGCCTCCTACCGCAAGGTCATCGAGGTCAACCTGATCGGCACGTTCAACCTCATGCGCATCGGCGCCGCCGCCGTCGCCAAGACCGAGCCGGCCGACGCCGACGGGCAGCGCGGCGTAGTGATCAACACGGCCTCCGTGGCGGCGCTTGAGGGACAGACCGGGCAGCTGGCGTACTCCGCCTCCAAGGGCGGCATCGTGGGCATGACGGTGCCCGCCGCGCGCGACCTGGCGGCGATCGGCGTACGCGTCAACACGATCTGCCCCGGCATCATCGACACGCCCATCTACGGCTTCAACGACAACGCCGAGGCGTTCAAGGCCAAGCTGGTGGCGCCGGTGGTGTTCCCCAAGCGCATGGGCCAGGCCGGCGAGTTCGCGCACCTCGTGCGGTCGCTGATCGAGAACGACTACATGAACGCCGAGGTCATCCGCTTCGACGGCGGCATCCGCTTCCAGCCCAAGTAACCCCGTCGGAAGGGTTGTCATGTCTGACGAAGTGCTCGTCGAGGAGTCCGGGAACGTCGCGATCCTCACGATCAACCGGCCGAAGGCGCGCAACGCCGTCAACGGGGCGGTGGCGCGGGGGATCGCGGCGGCCCTGGACGAGCTGGACACCCGTCCTGAAATTTCGGCGTACGTGCTGACCGGTGCCGGTGGCACCTTCTGCGCCGGGATGGACCTGAAGGGGTTCCTGTCCGGTGACTTTCCCGTGGTTGAGGGGCGCGGGTTCGGCGGGCTGACCGAGTCGCCGCCGAAGAAGCCGCTGGTGGCCGCGGTCGAGGGCTACGCGCTCGCGGGCGGGTTCGAGATGGCGCTGGCGTGCGACGTCATCGTGGCGTCGTCGGCGGCCACGTTCGGGCTGCCCGAGCCCAGGCGCGGGCTGGTCGCCGGCGCGGGCGGCATCATGCGCCTGCCCCGCAGGATCCCCTACCACGTGGCCATGGAGATCGCCCTGACCGGCGACCACTACCCGGCCTCCCGCCTGTACGAGCTCGGCCTGGTCAACCGCGTCACCGAGCCCGGCGCGGCGCTGGAGGGCGCGCTCGAGCTCGCCGGCAAGATCGCCGGCAACGCCCCGCTGGCACTCGCCGCGACCAAGCAGGTGATCATCGAGTCGCAGGACTGGTCGCGCGAGGAGATGTTCAAGAAGCAGGGCGCGATCATCAACCCGGTGTTCGGCTCGAAGGACGCCATGGAGGGCGCCGCCGCCTTCGCGGAGAAGCGCGCGCCCCGGTGGAAGGGCGAATAGCCGCGCCCCTCCCGCTCCCCCCCGGGGGCGGGAGGGGCCTCTTCAACGCGCGCGTAGCTCTTCCTGGTTACGGTAAAGGAAGAGGGCAACGACTCCGGGAGAGGCGCATGAGCGACTATTCGGGTTCACGGTTCGATTCGGCCAGACGCGGCGCCGGCGCTCTCCTGTCCGGGGCGCTGAGCATGCTGATCATCATGGTCGCCCTGCTCGCCGCGATGTGGATCCTCGAGGGCGTCGACGTCGTCCTCAACGGCTCGCTCGACCAGTACGGCATCGTCGGCTGGGACCCTGACGGCCTGGTCGGCATCCTGCTCGCGCCGTTCCTGCACGGCGGCTTCGGCCACCTCATGGCCAACTCACTGCCCCTGCTGATCCTTGGCTTCCTGGCCGGGCTGCGCGACGTTCGCAAGTTCCTCTGGGCCAGCCTGCTGATCATCCTGATCGGCGGCCTGGGCACCTGGGTGACCAGCCCCGGCGTGGTCACGATCGGGGCCAGCGGCCTGGTGTTCGGCTATTTCGGATTCATCCTGGCCCGCGGCGTGTTCGACCGCAGGCTGCTCGACCTCGCCATCGCGATCGGCGTGGGCGTCGCCTACTGGGGCATCCTGGCCGGCCTGCTGCCCAACCAGCCGGGCATCTCCTGGCAGGGCCACCTGTTCGGGCTGATCGGCGGCGTGGTGGCCGCCTGGGTGCTGCGCCGCAAGCGCGAGATCGCCGCGAGCCCTTACTGACGCGACCGCCCTCCTGCCGGACGAGCAGGCAGGAGGGCGGTCGCGGCGCCGGCTAGAGGCGCTCGACGACGTGGTCGACGCAGACCGTCAGCGCCTCGATGTCGGCCGGGTCGATGGCCGGGAACATCGCGATGCGCAGCTGGTTGCGGCCGAGCTTGCGGTAGGGCTCGGTGTCGACGATGCCGTTGGCGCGCAGCACCTTGGCCACGGCGGCGGCGTCGACGTCGTCGGAGAAGTCGATCGTGCCGACCACCTGTGAGCGGAACTCGGGGGCGGCGAACGGCGTGGCGTAGGACGACTTCTCCGCCCACGTGTAGAGACGCGAGCTGGAGTCGGCCGTGCGGGCGGTGGTCCAGGCCAGTCCGCCGTTGCCGTTCATCCAGTCGAGCTGCTCGGCCAGCAGGAACAGCGTGGCCACGGCCGGGGTGTTGTAGGTCTGGTCCTTCGCGGAGTTGTCGATCGCGACCGGCAGGCTGAAGAACTCCGGCACGTAGCGGCCGGAGGCGGCGATCTCCTCGACCCTGGCCAGGGCGCGCGGCGACATGATCGCGATCCACAGGCCGCCGTCGGAGGCGAAGCTCTTCTGCGGCGCGAAGTAGTAGACGTCGGTCTCGGCGAGGTCGACGGGCAGGCCGCCGGCACCCGAGGTGGCGTCGACCAGCACCAGCGCGTCGCCGGAGCCCACGCGCTCGATCGGCATCGCGACGCCGGTCGAGGTCTCGTTGTGGGTGAGCGCGTAGGCGTCGACGCCGTCCTCGGCGACCGCGGCGGGGTGGGCGCCGACCTCGGAGGTGATGACGCTCGGCTCGCCCAGCCAGGGCGCCTTCTTCGTGACGGCGGCGAACTTGGAGGAGAACTCGCCGAACGACAGGTGTTGTGACCGGTCGCGGATCAGCCCGAAGGCGGCGATGTCCCAGAACGCGGTGGTGCCGCCGTTGCCGAGCACGACCTGGTAGCCCTCGGGCAGCGAGAACAGGTCGGCGAGCCCGGAGCGCACGCGGCCGACGAGGCCCTTGACCGGCTTCTGGCGGTGGGAGGTGCCCATGAGGCTCGCGCCGGAGGCCGCGAGCGCGGCCAGCTGCTCGGTGCGAACCTTCGAAGGCCCGCAGCCGAAGCGGCCGTCGGCGGGCTTGATGTCAGCGGGAATCACGATGTCAGCCACGTACTGGAGCCTACCGAGCGCCGGAGAATGCCCTGGACCGGGGCCCGGCATCTGAGACATGATGAACCCCCTTCATTGATCGTTCGTTGGCTGAGCACGACGGCGGCACCGGCTGGAGGAGCGCCCAGATGGCCGATCTGCGCAGTGTCATCGAGAGGTTGATCCGCCGGCGTGCGCTCCTGCGCGCCGATCCGCCCCTGCCGACCGTGCTGGTGGTCGGCGAGCAGGCGCTCGCGGCGGTCGACCGGCTCGCCAAGCCGTTCGAGACCGCCGTCCCCTACGCCCGCGTCGCGGACGGCGCGCACGAGTCGGTGCTCGACCTGGTGAGCTCGCTGGCGGGCGACGAGGACCACACCGGCAAGGCCCGGACCGACCGTGGCCGCCTGGGCAAGCCGGTGGGCGGGTCGCTGCTGCCGCCGCCGCGCTTCCCGCTCGCGCAGTTCGTGTTGTGGGCGCGGGACAGGCCGGACGGCCGCGTCCCCGACCCGCAGTCGCACAGCGACTACCAGGCCTACAAGAAGCGGCTGAAGGACTGGCGGCGCGGCATGGCCGGTGGTGGCGGCGACGACGTCAAGACGTCGGCCGACTTCCTGGCGCGCGCCGCCACGACCTGGGTGCCGGTGGGCACCCTGGCCGTCTGGTGGGCCGGTGGCGCCGCCGACCTGGTCGGGGTCATCCCCTGGCTGCTCGGCCTCCTGGTGGCCCTGGGCGGCACCGCGGCACAGGGCATGTTGTCGATCAGAGGCTCGCTCTTCACCGGGTGGTTCAGCAGCGAGCCGAGCCTGAAGAGGCGGCGGTTCGAGCGGCTGCCCCAATACGCGCTGCGCCTGGCGGCCGCGCCGGACGACGACATCGAGGAGTTGCTGGTCCACGCCCTGATGCAGGACCTGCACGAGGCGTACAAGAAGTGGATCATTCCGTGGCCGAGCTGGGGGAGAGGCCAGTACTGCCTCCTGGTCCTCCAGATCACCGATCCCGGGGGCACCAACGCGCGGTTCCTGCGGCTGATGGAGGAGATCACCAAGAAGACCGGCCTGTTCGTGCCGATGCTCGTGCTGGCGGCCGTGCCCGGCGGCGTGCCCCCGGCGCAGGCGGCGCCGAAGCCGCTGCGCGACCTGGAGAAGGCGGTCGCGCAGTGGCGTAACGCGGCCAGGCTGGGCGTTCCCGAGCTGCGGCTGACCGTCGAGGCGACGGCCGTGCCCGCGGAGCCGCAGGACGATCCGTCGCCGCCGCGCCGCAGGCGGGCCATGGCCTACTGGACGGTGATGGCGCTGCTGGTGGTCGTTCCGCTCTCACTCGTTTACGCGATCCAGCGCGACAGGGCCGGGCACTGCGGCGGCCTGCCGTGGGTCGAGCGGATCGAGGAGGAATGCGTCGGCATCGTCAACGCGACGAGGGACACGCCCGAGACCCTGTTCGACGGCGACGTGAAAACGCTGATCAAGAAGATCGACGAGAACAACCGCTACGCGATCGACTCCGGCCGGTACATCAGCGTGGTCCTGTTCGGAGAGTTCTCGATCAAGAAGACGGCGCAGGACGACACCCGGCTCGCCGCCGCGGTCTCCGAGCTCGCCGCGGTCGAGGAATACCAGCGTACGGTCACCAGCACCCCCCGGTTACGCGTGCTGATCGCGAACGCGGGCGACAACTTCGACCACGGGCGCAGGACGGCCCAGCTCATCATCGACATGGCCGCGCGGGACCGGCACGTGATGGGGGTGGTCGGCCTGCCGCGCAGCGTGGCCGGCATCAGCGAGGCGATCAGGGAGCTGCACCTGGCGAAGATCCCGATGGTGTCGAGCACGGCGACGGCGGACCGGTTCGGCTACATCGGCAACCCCGGGCTGCCCGACCAGCCGGGCGAGCCCTCCCCCTACTACTTCCAGGTGGGGCCGACCAACGTCCGCCAGGCGGCGTTCGGCGCCCGGTTCGCCCGGCGGACCCTCCTGAAGGGCGTGGCCGAACCGGCCGCGGTCATCGTCGAGGACCGCTCGCAGGGCGACGTGTACACCCTGAACCTGGCGGACGACTTCGAGAAGGCCCTGACGGACGAGGGCGCCGACGTGGAGCGGATCTCGTACACGGTCCAGCAGGGCGGCATCTCCTCGGCGGCGGGGAAGGCGTGCGCGCTCGACCCCGACGTCCTCGTCTACGCCGGGCGGGCGTCCGAGTTCCGCGCCTTCCTGACGGCCGTCGAGGGCAACGCCTGCGGGGAGGTGAAGGTGATCGCGGGCGACGACGTCGTCAAGGTGGTGTCCGACCACGGCGACGAGATCGCCAACACGAAGCAGGCCGAGGTCTACTACCTGGCGCTGGCGCACAGGGCGTTGTGGCCGCGCTCGTCGGCCACCGCGTTCGTCAGCAAGCTGCAGGACAAGGGGCACCCGACGGCCTCCGACGACAACCTCATCCTCACGTACGACGCCGCCGACGTGGTCTACCGCGCCGCCAACGCCGCCTACCAGGCGGCCGGCATGGCCGGAGGGGAGGGGGATCTGGCGCTGCCGAGCCGGGGCGACATCCTCTACCGGCTGGCCAGGACGTCGGGCAACGCCTCATGGGCCGGATCGGGTGGGGTGGTGGGATTCGACCTCACGGAGCGGCACACGCCCATCGACAAGGCCATCGCGATCATGAAGGTGGAGAAGTCGGAATGGGGCTACAGCCGCCCCGTGAAGCGCTGCGGCCGGCTGGACACGAACGAACCGCCCACGAAGGACCCCCTGTGCGTGGACCTGCCGGACAAGTGACCTGGCGTACGGCTGCCGCAGTCCGCGCGGCAGCCGTACGGACCGTGGTCAGTAGTTGCCGACCACCTCGTCGGCGCCCGGCACGTCGCTGAGTGGGCGCGACGAGGGCCCCGTGTAGGTTGCGCTCGGGCGGACGAGCCTGCCCGTCTTCTTCTGCTCCAGGATGTGCGCGGCCCAGCCGGCCGTGCGGGCGCAGGTGAACATCGAGGTGAACATGTGGGAGGGCACCTCGGCGAAGTCCAGCACCACGGCCGCCCAATATTCCACGTTGGTGGCGAGCACCCGGTCGGGCTTGCGTGCGTGCAGCTCGTCGAGCGCGGCCTGCTCCAGCGCCACGGCGACCTCGTAGCGGGGGGCGTCCAGCTCCTGGGCGGTGCGGCGCAGCACGCGGGCGCGCGGGTCCTCGGCGCGGTAGACGCGGTGGCCGAAGCCCATGAGCCGGTTGCCCTTGTCGAGCTCGCTCTGGACGTACTTCTTGGCGTCGCCGAGCTGCTCGACGCCCTCGATCATGTGCAGCACGCGGGCCGGGGCGCCGCCGTGCAGCGGGCCCGACATGGCGCCGACCGCGCCGGAGAGCGCGGCGGCTACGTCGGCGCCGGTGGAGGCGATGACGCGGGCGGTGAACGTGGAAGCGTTCATGCCGTGCTCGGCCGCCGAGGTCCAGTAAGCGTCGATGGCCTTGACGTGCTTGGGGTCAGGCTCACCGCGCCAGCGGATCATGAAACGCTCGACGATGGTCTTGGCCTCGTCCACCCGGCTCTGCGGCACCATCGGCAGGCCCAGGCCGCGCGCGGACTGCGCGACGAAGGAGAGCGCCATCACGGAGGCGCGGGCGAGCTGGTCGCGTGCCTCCTGGTCGCTGACGTCGAGCAGAGGCTTGAAGCCGTATGCGGGAGCCAGCATGGCCAGCGCGCTCTGCACGTCGACGCGGATGTCACCCGAGTGGACGGGAATGGGATAGGGCTCCGCCGGCGGCAGGCCCGGCTGGAACTGGTTGTCGACCAGCAGGCCCCAAACGTGTCCGAACGGGACACGGCCCACCAGGTCCTCGATGTCGACGCCCCGGTAACGAAGGGCGCCCCCTTCTTTGTCCGGTTCCGCGATCTCGGTCTCGAAAGCCACGACGCCTTCGAGGCCGGGTTTGAAGTCGGACATGCTTGGCCGCCTCCCTTTCTTGCCATGTCACGGCAATGCTCTGCTTACGGTCGTGGCCGCTTCGGGGCTCGTCGGCTTCGTGGCCTCGCTCTCCCGCCCCGAGCTCCACCGCTCTGTTGATGTCGAGATACCGGCGGGTCAATTTAACCCCCTCCCAGCTCACGGTCGGTCTCGGGACCCGCCGTAAGGCCAAAGCCGCTGGTGGGAGGGTCGGGTGGGATCCTCAGGAGGAGCGCGCAAGAATATCGTCCTGTGGATGCCACCCCGCGCCCGCCCGTGCTGGCTGGGCTACGCCGCACGTACGAAGGCGAGCCGCTGCTCGAGTCCGATGTCGCGCCCGACCCGACCGCGCAGTTCACGGTCTGGTTCCAGGACGCGCTCGACGCCGGGCTGCCCGAGCCCAACGCGATGGTCCTGGCCACCGCCTCCGCGGGCGGCCGGCCGAGCGCCAGGACGGTCCTGCTGAAGGGCTACGACGAACGCGGATTCGTCTTCTACACCAACTACGAGTCCCGCAAGGGCCGCGACCTGGACGAGAACGCCCGCGCGTCCCTGCTCTTCCCCTGGCATCCCATACGCCGCCAGGTGCGGGTCGAGGGCACCGTGACCCGCATCCCGCACGAGGAGTCGGCCGCATATTTCCGGTCCCGCCCGTACGGCTCGCGCATCGGCGCCTGGGCCTCGCGGCAGTCCGCGGTCGTACGCTCCAGGGAGGAACTGGACGCCCGCTACGAGGAGCTGGCGGCACGCTGGCCGGAGGATCCGCCGGTGCCCGACTTCTGGGGAGGTTTCCGGGTGGTCCCGGTGGAGGTGGAGTTCTGGCAGGGGCAGCTCGACCGGATGCACGACCGGCTCCGCTACCGTCGCACGCCACCCGGATGGGTTCTGGAGAGACTGGCCCCTTAAAGTGCCCTAAGTGGCATTCGGGGAGCTGGTCAAACGTCATGTGGTGGACACCCGGCCGCTGGGCGTGCCGGCCTACCGGCGGATCTGGTTCGGCCAGGCCGTCTCGCACGTCGGCGTAGGCGCCACCGTCGTGGCCGTCGGCCAGCAGGTGTGGGAGCTGACCCACTCCTCGTTTTACGTGGGGCTGCTCGGCATGGCCAACCTCGTGCCGCTGATCGTCTTCGGCCTGTGGGGCGGGGCGGTGGCCGACGCCGTCGACCGGCGCAAGCTGCTCATCGTCGGCTCGGTCATCGCCTGGGCGGCGACCCTGCTCATCCTCGTGCAGGCGCTGCTCGACCTGCGCGACATCTGGCTCGTCTTCGCCGCCGTCGCGCTCAACGCCACCGGGTTCGCGATCACCGGACCGACCAGGGGCGCGATCATCCCCCGGATCCTCGACCGCGAGCTGGTGCCGGCCGCCAACGCGCTCAACTCGCTGGTGTTCAGCATCGGCGCCGTGGTGGGCCCGATGGTCGGCGCGGTGGTGCTGGCGTCGGGAGGTTACGCCGCGGCGTACGCGGTCGACGCCCTGCTGTTCTCGGGGAGCCTCTACGCGGCGCTCAGGCTGCCCTCACTGCCTCCGCTGGGCGAAGGACCCGTCCGGGTGCCAGGGCCGTCCTGGAGGGCCTCAGCTTCATCGCCAGGAGCCCGGTGCTGCTGATGTCGTTCGTCGTCGACATCATCGCGATGGTGTTCGCCATGCCGCGGGCCCTCTTCCCCGAGTTGACCGCCGACCGGTTCGGCGGCTCCATGATCGCGCTGGGCTGGATGACCTCGGCCATGGCCATCGGGTCCGTCGCGGGCGCGCTGTTCTCCGGCTGGGTGGGCCGGGTCTCGCGGCAGGGGGTGGCCCTCGTCGTCGTCATCGCCGTGTGGGGGCTGGCCGTCGCGGCCGCAGGCCTCGTGCACGAGCTCTGGCTCGTGGTCACGTTCATGGCCGTCGGAGGGGTGGCCGACGTGATCTCGTCGGTGTGGCGGCAGTCCATCCTGCAGCTGTACGCGCCCGACGAGATGCGGGGGCGGCTGCAGGGCGCCTTCATGGTGGTGGTGGCCGGCGGGCCGCGTTTGGGCGACCTGCGGGCAGGGGCCACCGCGACGGCGTTCGGGCTGAGCGGCGCCTGGGTGGGCGGCGGCATCGCCTGCATGGTGACCGTGCTGGTCGTCGGGCTGTCGGTGGCGGGCTTCAGGAACTTCCGCGCCCAGCAGACCGCCCAGCAGACCGCCCAGGACACCGGCAAGGCGGCGCCGGGCACCGACCAGACGGCGCCGGAAACCGGCTAGGCGGATCACGGGGACCGGTCAGGTGGCCAGGACGCGGGTCAGGCGAACCGGGGGCCGCCAGGCGGCTCAGGACGCGGGTCAGGCGGCGGCGGCCGCGGCCCGCAGGTCCGCCAGGAATCCCTCGTACGCGTCGTCCCTGTCGGGCGCGCGCAGCACCGCCGACGGATGGACGGTGGCCACCGCGAGCGCGTCGCCGAGCGGCACCGGCTCGCCCCGGTGCCTGGTCACCCGGAACTCCCGCCCCAGCAGCGCCCTGGCCGCCGTCGCGCCGAGCACCACGACGACCCTGGGGCGTACCACGGCCAGCTCGGCGTCGAGCCACGGCCGGCACGCGTCGATCTCGGCGGCCGTCGGCTTCTGGTGGATCCGCCGCTTGCCCCTCGGGGTGAAGGAGAAGTGTTTGACGGCGTTGGTGAGGTAGACGGATTCCCGCTCGATCCCGGCTTCCTGCAGCCCTCTGTCCAGGACGCGGCCCGCCGGGCCCACGAACGGGTGCCCCTGCCGGTCCTCCTGGTCGCCCGGCTGCTCGCCGACCAGCATGAACGCCGCCCGCCTCGGCCCTTCGCCGAACACGGTCTGGGTGGCGGCTCGGTGGAGGTCGCAGCCCTCGCAGCGGGCAGCGGCCCCGCGCAGGGCGTCGAGGTCGAGGTGCTCGGGAAGGAACCGGGCCGCTCCGGTGTTGCCGTCCATAACCATCGTCGGTCGTTCTCCCAATAGGCTTCTCGTGACTCCTGTGCCCGCTGCGGACGGGCCCAGTCCCCGCCACGACCGGCGTAGCATTCAGTTGGGAGGACTGCCTTGACCGCACACGGCCTTATCGACACCACGGAGATGTATCTCCGCACGATTTACGAGCTCGAGGAGGAGGGCATCGTCCCGCTCCGTGCCCGCATCGCGGAGCGCCTCCAGCAGAGCGGCCCCACCGTGAGCCAGACCGTCGCGCGCATGGAGCGTGACGGCCTCGTTCGCGTCGAGGGCGACCGGCACCTGTCCATGACCGAGCTGGGGCGCACGCTGGCCACCCGGGTGATGCGCAAGCACCGCCTCGCCGAGTGCCTGCTCACCCAGGTGATCGGGCTCCCGTGGGAAGAGGTGCACATCGAGGCGTGCCGCTGGGAGCACGTCATGTCGGAGTCGGTGGAGTCGCGCCTGGTGACGCTGCTCGACAACCCCACGGTCTGCCCGCACGGCAACCCCATCCCCGGGCTCGGCGAGCTGGGCGCCAGGGAGGCGGCCGAGTCCGGCGACACCGCGCTCACCACGATGTGCGATGTCGCGGGGGCCAGGGAGACGCCCGTCGTCATCCGCCGAATTAGCGAACAAGTGCAAAGCGATCCCGCTGTGATGCTTAAACTCAAGCAAGTTGGGATACAACCCGGACGCGAGGTGACGCTCGCGGCGAGCGACGATGGTGTGCGGGTGACAGGTGACGGTGACAGTGACGACACTCCCGCGGAGCTTCCGCGTGATGTCGCCGCGCACGTTTTTGTCTCCAAGCGCTGACGCGCGCGCGGCTGCTTGGTTGAATCCCATCTGGGAGGCCCTCCACTCTCCCCTGGCCAAGACTGTTGCAGGAGCGCCCGTGGTCCGCTTTGCAGACACGCCACCCCGAGAGGTGGTCGCCGGATGAAGCGATGGGGGGATCTGTCACAGGAAGCGGCTGATCACCTTGGCGCCGGGTCCGTGCTCGACCACGCCGAGATGGCGGTGGTCGTCACCGACCGTTTCAGCAACCTGCTCTACTGGAACCCGTTCGCCGAGAAGCTCTTCGGCCACACGGTCGCGACGTCGGCGCGCGACACCTCGGTCCTGTCGCTCGGGATCATGGAGAAGGACCACCCGCTCGCCATCGAGCTGGCCAAGCACGTGCTCAAGGGCGGTGTGTGGGAGGGCACGTTCGACGTCAGGCGCGGCGACGGCGCCATCGTCTACGTCCGCGCCCAGGCCGTGCCGCTGCGCCACGAGTCGGGCTCGGTGTCGGGCATCGTCATCCTCGCCCGCGAGGCGCTGCGCAGCAACGAGCGCGAGAAGGACCGGTTCGGGCTGCTGGAGCGCATCGGCGAGCGGCTGGCCGGCTCCCTCTACGTCGAAGAGACGCTCAAGCGCGTGGCCGAGATGCTGGTCCCGCAGTTCGCCGACCACTGCTTCATCGAGTTGACGGAGGGCGACCGGCTCGTCCGCCGGGTCTCGCAGCACGTGCAGGGGTGGGCGCCTCCGTTGGGCACATGGAAGCCGGTGGGCGCGGAGATCCGCTACCCCTCCGGCCACTACGCCGACACCGCGCTGCGCCGCCAGGAGACCATCCTGGTCGAGGACTTCTCCAACAGCAGTTTCCCCGCCCCCACCGAGAGCAGCGCGCGGTTGTGCGGCGAGATCGGCATGACCTCGGCCATCGTCGC
The DNA here is from genome assembly GCF_039871615.1 of Nonomuraea sp. B10E15. NCBI lineage: Bacteria > Bacillati > Actinomycetota > Actinomycetes > Streptosporangiales > Streptosporangiaceae > Nonomuraea > Nonomuraea sp. B10E15. The sequence continues at coordinate 39,353 of NZ_JBDPMB010000038.1, read as the reverse complement.
CCCCCTGACGGTGCGCGGCGAGACGCTGGGGCTGATGTACCTCGGCCTGTCCAACCTGACCGACCGGCGCAGCCCTCACTACGACGCCTTCGACCGTGACTTCGTGGGCGCCATCGCCACCAGGGTCGCGCTCGCGATCGACAACGCGCTGCTGTTCGAGGAGGAGCGTCACACCGCGGAGTCGTTCCAGAAACACCTGCTGCCCAGGGCGCTGCCGCAGCTCGACGGCCTGCAGATCGCGGTGCGCTACTACCCTGCCGCCCCGCTGGCCTCCCACGGGCAGGGCATCCAGACCCAGGTGGGCGGCGACTGGTACGACGTGATCCCGCTGTCGGCCGGCCGCGTCGGCATCGTGATCGGCGACGTCGAGGGCAGGGGAGCCAAGGCGGCGGCCGTCATGGGGCAGCTCAGGGCCGCCCTGCGGGCGTTCGCGCAGGACGACAAGTCGCCCGCCGACATCCTGGCCAGGCTCGACGAGTGGACGCGCATCATCGCCACGCCGGAGCAGGACGACAGCGGCGCCGACATCAGCATCCCGCCCATCGTGACCTGCCAGTACCTCGTCTACGACGCCTGGTCGCGCCAGCTGTCCTTCGCCAACGCCGGCCACGCGCCGCCGCTGCTGCTCGTCGACGGCCAGTGCGTGGAGCTCGACATCGAGGAGGTCGGCCAGCCGCTCGGGGTGCGCGCCAAGGGCCTGCACGCCGACCTGGTCTACAAGGAGGAGACCCGCACGCTCCCGCCGGGCGCGGCGCTGCTCCTCTACACCGACGGCCTCGTCGACCGCCGCCCCAGCCGCGACGGGCATCCGCCGAGCGAGGAGGAAACGCTCGGGGTGCTCTGCGAGGCGCTGACCAAGGTGTCCGGAGCCGAGGCCGAGCGCATCGCCGACGTCGCCACGGTCGCGGTGCCGGGCGAGATCGACGACGACATGGCGATCCTCGTGGTCCGCTCCAGCGACGTCGATCTCGACGTCGAGGAGCGCACGTTCCCCGCCCAGCCCATCATGGTGGGCGATGCGCGGCGCATGGCGTCGGAGGCGTTCGCGGGCTGGAACGTCCCCGAAGAACGCGCTGAGCTGGCCTGCCTGCTCGTCTCCGAGGTCGTGACCAACGTCGTGCTGCACGCCGCCACCTCCAGCGTGCCGCGCAGGGAGCTGGTCGTGGAGGGCCCGCCGCTGCCGTTCGAGGAGTCGTGGGACGTGCCGGGCCTCGATGACGAGGTGGTCGGCGACAAGGAGTTCACGCTGCGGCTGCGCAGGGGCGAGGAGTCGGTCTGGGTCGAGGTGTTCGACCAGGACCTCCGCCTGCCCCGCATCCGCAGCGCGGGCGAGAACGACGAGGGCGGGCGCGGCCTTTACCTGGTCGATCAGCTGGCCAGACGCTGGGGGTCGCGACCTACCAGGGAAGGCAAAGCCGTCTGGTTCGAGATTCCCACGCGCAGCAGGTGAGTGATTCACTGGGTGAATGGAGCTGGCCTTCGAACGCCGGGGCGCCGGCGCGCCGCTGATCCTCGTCCACGGCATCGGTCACCACTGGCAGGCGTGGACGCCGGTGATCGACAGGCTGGCCGCCGCCCGCACGGTGATCGCGCTCGACCTGCCCGGCTTCGGCGCCTCGCCGGGACTGCCCGAGGGCATCCCCTACACCGCCGAGTCGCTGGCCGACGCGGTCGAGTCGTTCTGTTCGCTGCTCGGCGTGCGCGAGCCGCACGTGGCGGGCAACTCGCTCGGCGGCTACATCGCGCTCGAGCTGGCCTCGCGCGGCGTCGTACGCACGGCCACCGCGTTGTCGCCGGCGGGTTTCTGGTCGCGTTCCGAGCTGGTCTACTGCCAGTCGGTGCTGCGCGCCCTGCGGGCCTCGGCCAGGGCGATGCCGCAGGGGCAGGTCGTCAGGGCGGCGGAGAACCCGGTGTTGCGGGCCGTGTCGGCCGGGGTGCTGGTCGCCCACCCGTCCCGGCTGTCGCCGACGGCGCTGATCGCGGCCACGCAGGCGCTGGGCAGGGCCGGCGGCTTCGACGAGACGCTCGCGTCGTTCTCCGGGCTGATGCCGCCCGCGCCGCCGAAGTCGCCCATCTCGATCGCGTGGGGCGAGCACGACCGGCTCCTGCTGCGCCGCCAGGCGGTGCGGGCGGCCCGCTGGTCGGGGCAGCGGGTCAAGCTGCTGAAGGGGTGCGGCCACGTGCCGATGAGCGACGACCCCGACCTCGTGGCCCGCGTCATCCTGGAGGCGTAGCGAACTACACCTTGGTCTGGCCCCAGACGAGCAGCATGGCGATGATGAAGACGATCATGACACCGGCGTAGCCGACCGGCCCCATGCGGAACGCCCGGCGCACGCGGTTGAGGCCCCACGCGGCCAGCAGTGCGAGGAAAACCAGGAGGATCAGGCCGCCGTCCATGCCGTCCAGTATGCGGCGTTGGCGGGCTTCCCGCGCGGTGACAGGTCAGAATCCGAAGGACCTGCCGATGATCTCCTTCATGATCTCGGTGGTGCCGCCGTAGATGGTCTGGACCCGGCTGTCCATCCAGGCCTTGGCGACGGGATATTCCGTCATGTATCCGTACCCGCCGTGAAGCTGGAGGCACCGGTCGATGACCTTGGTCTGCACCTCGGTGGTCCACCACTTGGCCTTGGCCGCGTCGACCGCGGTGAGCTGCCCGGCGTTGAGCGCGCGGATGCACCGGTCGACGTAGTGGCGGGCGATCTCCGTCTCGGTGGCCAGCTCCGCGAGGACGAACCTGGTGTTCTGGAACGACCCGATGTTCCGCCCGAACGCCTGCCGGGTCCTGCAGTATTCGATGGTCTGCTCCAGCACGCCCTCCGCCGAGGCCACCGCCGCCACGGCGATCGACAGGCGCTCCTGCGGCAGGTTGTCCATGAGCTGGACGAAGCCCTCGCCGTCGTTCGGCCCGAGGCGGTTGGCGACGGGCACGCGTACGTTGTCGAAGAAGAGCTCGGCCGTGTCCTGGGCCTTCATACCGATCTTGTCCAGGTTGCGTCCGCGCTCGAACCCCTCCATCCCCCGCTCCACGACGACCAGGGTGGTGCCCCGGGCTCCGGCCTCGGGGTCGGTCTTGGCCACCACGACCACCAGGTCGGCGTTGATGCCGTTGGTGATGAACGTCTTCTGGCCGTTGACGACGTAGTGGTCGCCCTCGCGGATGGCCGTGGTCCTGATGCCCTGCAGGTCGCTGCCCGCGCCCGGCTCGCTCATCGCGATGGCGGTGATCAGCTCGCCGCTCACGAAGCCGGGCAGCCACCGCCGCCGCTGCTCGTCGTCGGTCAGATCCACCAGGTACGGCGCCACGACGTCGTTGTGCAGCGAGAAGCCGAGCCCGGTGGCGTTGTTCCGCATGAGCTCCTCGACGATCACCGCGTTGTAGCGGAAGTCCCGGATCCCGGAGCCGCCGTGCTCCTCGGGCACCGAGAAGCCGAACATGCCGAGCTCGCCGGCCTTCTTCCAGACCTCGCGGGGGACCACGCCGTCCTTCTCCCATCGAGCGTGGTGCGGCACGACCTCGCGGGACATGAACGCGCGCACGGTCTCGCGGAAGAGGAGGTGCTCCTCGTCGAAGAGGTCTCGCTGCATCTGTCGCCTCCGGAATAGGGTTCTGTTACTGCGAGGTATACCCCTTTTGTCAGTACGGCGGGAGCCGTGGACACGGGTTCATTACAAGTGGTCGGAGATGGGGGGTTCGGTATGTAGAGCGGGTGTTTTCGACTCTAAGATCTACCGTCGGCGTATTTGTGGCTGATCGGAGTCTCCCGTGAGTCGATGGCGCAAGGCGTTGATCGCCGCATCGGTCGGCGCGGCCGCTTCCACCGCGTTCGTCGTGACTTCCTCCATCCCCGGCCAGGCAGAGACCTCGCTGGTGGCCACCTACCGGTGCGAGGGCGGGATCGCCGGCGCCGGAGTCGACATCGAGGCCACGATCACGCCGCAGATCGAGACCGGCGGGCTGATGAACGTCCGCTGGGGCATCTCGTACAAGGGCAATCCGAGGTTCGGCTCGCCAGGGTTCTTCCCCGCAGGCTCCTCCCTCGACCTCGAAGGCGTCGTGGACATCAGCGGCGCCTGGGTCGGCCAGTTACGGCCGAGGGGCGGCCAGGAGCAGGGCGAGCTGGTGCCGGGCGAGTTCCTCGAACTGCCCGAAGGGCTGTCCGACCAGGGATCCATCGGGCGTTCCGGAACGGTCCGCTTCAAGCCCGGCGCCCTGACCGTCAGGTTCACGCCCGCCGAGGGCGAGGTGATGGTCAACAACAACGCGCCGGACATCACGTACGAGGGTGGCTGGAGGCGGATCACCACCGCGGAGGAGTTCGACGACCACCTCTACGACCTGCACAGGACCAGAACGCAAGAGGCCAAAGCCAAGCTCGACTTCACCGGCACGAAGGTTGCCTACATCGCCAGGCGCGAGCGCGACCTAGGCAAGATCAGGGTGATTCTCGACGGCAACGTCGTCACCGACCCGCTGGTCGAGCCGGGCAAGGACCGCAGCGGGACGCCGATGACGGGCACCGCGTCGAAGGAGGTCCTTTGGGAGTCGCCGCAGCTCGCCTATGGACCGCATACCCTGGAGATCGTCAACACCGAGGCGAAGGTCGCCTACGTTGACGCGTTCAGGGTGACGGTCAGCGACATCACCGAGCCGCCGGACCACGACCAGGCCACATGCAAGCTTCAGGGTGACCCCGGTGCCATCGACGTCACCGTGCCCGGCCCGACGCAGGACCCGACGGACCCTCCCACGGAGGATCCTGACGAGGACCCGACGGACGACCCGGACGACCCGGATGACGACCCCAGTGACGAGCCGACCGACGAGGACAGCACGCCTCCGGAGGGCGACTCCATCGGCGGTGATCACGTGGCCGTGGTTCCCACGGGTTCCAGTTCGAGCTCGTCCACGCCGAAGAGCAGTACCAGCCCGACCGCGACCCGGTACTACCGGGCGCAGGTGCCCAAGACGCCCAAGGGTGGTGTGGACAGCGGCGAGGCGCCGGCGACCGGCGAAGGGCCGCCCCTCGGGCTCATGACCAGCGGAGCCGTGCTGATGGTGGGAAGCGTCGGTGGCGGTGTGCTGCTGCGCAGGCGCAGGGCCGCGCACGCGGGAGGTGCGCGCCGATGACCGAGGGGACGACGCCGATGCAGCGCGCGCTGCCCGGCCTGCTGATCGCCGGCTCCCTCGGCGGGGTGGGCATCGTCATGGTGACGCTGCTCTCGCTGGCGCCACCCGTGGACGACGGGTCGGGGCCGCTCGCGGCGCCGGTGGCCGCGCAGGAGACACCGACGGAGGTCCCGACGAAGACGCCGGTGGGGAACGCGGGCGCGTTCGTGCTGCCGGCCACCGTCGGGCCCGGGGGTAAGGACGTGCCCCTGACGCCGGCCCGCCTGGACGCGCCGCCTCCGCTGGCTGCCGCACCGGTGGTGCCCGCCATCCCGAAGGCCAAGAAGAAGACCACCACCAAGGTACGGCCGACCCGCATCAAGATCCCCAAGATCAAGGTCAACGCCTCGATCCGGTCCGTCACCCTGGACAAGCAGGGCAAACTCGGCACCCCGCCGCTGAGCAAGGCGGGCCTGACCGGTTGGTACCGCCACTCGCCCCTGCCCGGCGAGCTCGGCCCTTCGATCATCAACGGCCACGTGAGCACCCGCCGGGGCCCCGCCGTCTTCGACCGCCTCCGCGAACTGTCCAAGGGCGACCAGATCTACGTGTACCGCTCGGACGGCAAGGTCACCCGCTTCACGGTCAGCGGGATCGAGCAGGCCAGCAAGAACTCGTTCCCGACCAAGCGGGTGTACGGGAACACCACCAACTCCCAGATCCGGCTCATCACGTGTGGCGGGGTCTACAACAAGACGACCCACCACTACACGGACAACATCATCGTGTACGCAACGTTGTCCAAGAAGAAGGGCTGACCGGCCGATTTCCGGGTTTACGGGAAAGTTGACAGGGACAGATCATAAGATCTCAACCTAACCGTGACCAACGGCTGGAATTCTGGCACGACTGTTGATACTGCGCTGAAATGGAGCTGGAAGTGCTGACGTCCAAGGCGCGGCGCCGCCTCGCCCTCAAGACATCCGCTATGGCCGTTCTAGGCGCAGGGATCTTCGGAGCGATACCCGTGATGGCTGCGGTGGCGGCACCGGCTCCCGTGGTTTACACCTGCGGCAACTCGGAAGTCACGTTCACCATGGAGTTGAAGACGCCCACGACGGCCAGGCCCAGTGCGCCGGTGACCGTAACCTGGGACATCCGCCAGCCGACCTCGGGCTACCTGTCGGCAACGGTAGAGGCCACTCCGACCAGCAGTGTTGTGGCGCAGGGAACCATAAGCCCCAGCGGATCGCCGATCCCGTCATCTCAGGTGGTCGCCAGTGCCTCCGCCGCGCCGGCGACGACGATCAGCGCCAACTCTCCCGTGCCCATCCCGACGATGACCATGGTTGTCACGCCCACCGCCTCCGGAACGGTGGCTCTCAAGGGCGGTGGTTTCTCGGTCAAGGTCAACGACGATGCCTACGCGTGCACGCCGAAGAGCGGCGGTCCTTCCGTGAACCTGGTCGTCGGCACCGCCACCGGAACCCCGACCAACAGCCCCACGACCACCCCCACGAAGTCGCCGACCCCGACCCCTTCCAGCCCCAGGCCCACGAGGACCAGCACCCACACGGTGACCGTCACGCCGTCGTCGGAGTCCGAGCCCACCAGGAAGTCCCAGACTCCCAAGGCCGGTGCCGACACGGGCGCGGGTGGGACGATGGGCCCTGACGGCCGGCTGTTCATCCTCACCGGTGGCGCCCTGATCGTCGCCGCAGCCGGGGGTGGGCTTCTCATGCGTCGCCGTAACGCCGCTCGGGGCTGACGGGGATGTCCGGCTACTACCCGTACGGTGGCGGCGCTCCCGTGCCGCCGCCTGAGGACAAAGGGGGCGCGGCGCTCAGGACCGTGCTGATCGTGGCGGCCATCGCCGGTGTGGTGACCGTCGTGGCCGGGCTGCTGATCGTGTTCAGGTCCCCCGACGAGTACGGCCTGGCCAGCAACCGCGACACCCTGGCTCTGGAGGCGCAGCCCAAGCCGTCGGGGCAGCCCGAGCAGGCGATGTTCCAGGGTGGGCCCGACGTGCCGCCGCCGCTGCCGCAGATCAAGGCGGCCCCGCCCATGTTGCCGTCCACCCCGATGCGGCTGGTGATCAAGCGGCTGGGGGTCAACGCGCCGATCAGGTCGGTGGGCCTGGCCAGGAACGGCACCATCCAGGTTCCGCCGTCGAACAACGCCAACCTGGTCGGGTGGTACCGGAACATGTCGACGCCGGGTGAGGCGGGACCGGCGGTCCTGCTGGGACACAAGGACACCAAGACGAGCCCCGCGGTGTTCAACCGGCTGCCGGAGCTCAAGCACGGCGACACCATCGAGGTCAAGCGCCAGGACAAGACCACGGCGGTGTTCACGGTCGGCGGCGTGGAGCAGGCCAGCAAGAAGACGTTCCCGACCCAGCGCGTCTACGGCAGCCAGGAGAACGCCCAACTGCACCTGATCACGTGCGGCGGCACCTATGATCGTCGCACCGGGCACTACACCGACAACGTCATCGTCTACGCGACGATGACGAGCTCCTATCGAAGCTGAGCGCGGAGGCTGGGCATGGGCTGGATGGCGAAGCGACGACTGCGTACAGGCCCCACGGCGGTGCTGCCCGCGAAGCTGGATCCGGCGAAGCTGCTGCGCATCGTGCAGCTGGCCGATCCCGGCGCGCGGAAGGACGGCGACGACATCGTGGCGACCGATGTGCGGGTGTGCGCGCCGGTCGAGGCGGCGGCCGAGCTGACGGGCGGCGTTCTGGAGAAGGCGTGGGCGGTGCGGGTGGCGGCCGAGGGCCCGCTGCCGATCGATTTCTTCGACCGCTACCTCGCCGAGGGGCTGGCCTTCCGGTTGAAGGGGCTGGCGGTGTGCCGGGGCGAGGTGAGCGATCCGGCTGACGCGGCGGAGGGCGGTCCCGCCGTCATCCTCCCGGTACGCCCGACGCCCGAGGAGCTGGCCCCGTTCCTGGAGCCGGAGGACGAGGAGTTCGCGTTCACGGCGGGCGACATCAAGGCCGTGCTCGTGCCGCAGAAGGGCGGCCCGCCCGCTGCGGCGGAGCTGTTGCCGTTCGCGACCGAGCTGACGGCGATCGAGTTGCGCGGCGGGGAGCCGGAGAAGCTGGGCGCGCTCGCCCTTGAGCTGTCCGAGGCGCTGAACGGCCTGGCCGTCGACCGGTGGCGGTTCAGGATCGACGCGGCGGAGGACCTCGTACCGCCGGCGGAATGACCCCAGAACGTCGTTCTGTTGTAGTGTGCACCTAGTAACCGAATATTGCTCGGTTTCCAGGAGGCACTGTGGCAGAGGCGTACATCGTCGGGGCGGTCCGCACCCCGGTCGGCAAGAAGAAGGGCGGCCTGTCCACCGTCCATCCCACTGACCTGGCCGCGCACACCCTGAAGGCGCTGATCGAGCGCACCGGCGTCGATCCCGCGGCGGTCGAGGACGTCATCATGGGGTGCGTCATGCAGTTCGGCCCCCAGAGCATGGACATCGCGCGCAACGCCTGGTTGTCGGCGGGCCTGCCGGAGACCACCGCCGGCGTCACCATCGACCGGCAGTGCGGCTCCTCGCAGCAGTCGATCCACTTCGCCGCCCAGGGTGTCCTGTCGGGCACCCAGGACCTGGTCGTGGCGGCCGGTGTCGAGTCGATGAGCATCGTGCCCATGGGCGCCTCGATCACGGCCGCGCTCGAGAAGGGCATGCCGTTCCCGTTCGGCGAGATGTGGGTCGAGCGCTACGGCAAGCAGGAGATCTCGCAGTTCCGCGGCGCGGAGCTGATGTGCGAGAAGTGGGGCTACACGCGCGAGGTCCTGGAGCAGTACGCGTTCGAGTCGCACCAGCGTGCCGCCAAGGCCATCGCGAACGGCCACTTCAAGGACCAGATCGCCCCCGTGAACGGCGTGGAGGACGACGAGGGCCCGCGGCCCGACACCACCCTGGAGAAGATGGCCGGGCTGAAGACGCTGAAGGAGGGCGGGCAGATCACCGCCGCCACCTCCTCGCAGATCTCCGACGGCTCGGGCGCGGTGCTGATCGCCTCCGAGCAGGCGGTCAGGGAGCACGGCCTGACCCCGCGCGCCCGCATCCACCAGCTCGCGCTCATGGGCGACGACCCGGTCTACATGCTGACCGCGCCGATCCCCGCCACGCAGCGGGCGCTGAAGAAGGCCGGCATGTCCATCGGCGACATCGACGTCGTCGAGATCAACGAGGCGTTCGCACCGGTGCCGCTGGCGTGGGTGCACGAACTCGACGCCGACCCGGCCAGGGTCAACCCCAACGGCGGCGCCATCGCGCTCGGCCACCCGCTGGGCGGCACGGGGGCGATCCTCATGACCAAGCTCCTGCACGAGCTGGAGCGCACGGGCGGCCGCTACGGGCTGCAGACGATGTGCGAGGGCGGCGGCCAGGCCAACGTCACCATCATCGAACGCCTCTGAGCGAAAAGGGCGCGAGCGCCGCCTCCAGGCGTACGGGGGAGGCGGCGCTCGCTCTTCACTACCATCCCTGGTAGTTGTCCTTCGGTCAGCGGCCCTTGGACGGCACGCGCCTCGGCGGCGCGATCGGGCGCTGCGGCATCTTCGGCATCTGCCGCGGCGTGGGCAGCTGCGGCCGGTTCTTCTTCTTGTTGCCTGCGCGAACTCGCATGAGGAAGCTCCTTTACGTAACTCTCGACGCGGCTCGGAGGCCGGTCGGCAAGCTCAGCTGCCGCGTCTGGACGGACTGGCGGTCTTGCTGGCTGAGCACGGGCGCTGAGGCCCGGCGAATCACAGGTAAAGGCGCATGCCGAAGACGCTACGGGTCAGTGAGGAGCCGCGCAACCGATTAATCCGCCCGCCGAACAGCGCGGTGAGTACGTGACGTACTTGACGTACTTGTGGCATGGGGCATCATGAAGACCTGCTCATGGGAGGTGTCGCGCGTGAGCGCTGTTCATTTCGACAGCTACACAGAGGCTCGGGCCCACCTCAAAACGCTCTTGGATGCGGCTGAACGCGGGCGCGTGGCGACGGTGCGCCGTGAAGCGACAACGACTGCGCTCGTGGACGTCGAAAGGCTGCGCCACCATCTCGCCGCGGTCACTCCGTCCGGTGCCCTAGTCCTTCGGGAGGAGGCTGCCGAGAGGGCCCAGGTCGAGATTGAGGTCCGACGGCTCCAGGTCGAACCGCTCGCAGAGCTCCTCCATGGCCTCCTCCAGCCGCATCAGGGTCATGCCGAGCTGTTCGATCTGCTCGTCGGACAGGTCGCCCTGCTCCATCCTCCGTACGGACTGCCGCTCGACGAGCTGGCGCAGCAGCTCGACCAGCGTGAGCACGAGCCGGGACAGGTCGCGCTCCACCGCCTCCGCGTCGGTGTCGATCCGCAGCCGCGGCTTCCTGGCCTGGCGGGCGGGCTCGGCGGGGTCACTCGTCATCGCGGATCGAGGTGATCAGTGCGTGGATGGAGATGCGTACGAGGTCGATGTCGGCGATCGACAGGACGAGGTCGCCGCTCACCACGACGCCGCCGGCGAGCAGCCGGTCGAGCAGGTCGACCAGCGCCACCCGCTGGGCGGGCAGCCGGCCCTCCTCGGCGAGCATGGCGCCACGAGGCTCCGGATACGTCATGGTTCACCCCCTTCGTCCAGCGCGGCGAACGAGTACGGCGCCCACGGGCCGGTCAGCTCCAGCTCCCCGCCCTCGCCGCGCAACTCGTCCACCGTCCGTACGAACTCCGCGTGCCGCTCCTCGTCGACGAGGTAGGCGCCGTTGAGGATCATCCATTCCTTGCGCCCGGAGAGCTGCGGGTCCTGGGCCCGGTGGCGGCGGCCGGCGACCGCGACGGAGGCCAGCCGGTCGTGGACCCGCTCGGCCCGGGCACTCGCCCGCCGCCACGCCTCCTCCCTGTTGCGCAGCCCCGCCTGGCGCTTGCGCAGGTACGCCGCTCCCGGCCCGGACGCGGCGCCACCACCCTCCTGCGCGGCGGCGGGCTCGGCCTGCTCCGAGGGGTCGGCGTACACCTTCACCCCCCACTCGTGGCGGCCGGTGATGCGGTCGAGCGCGTGGCAGAAGTCGTCGTGCCGGTCCTCCAGCAGGCCGGCGACCTGCTCGTCGCCGCTGTAGACGGTGACCAGCCGCACGGGTACGGCGGGCACCGTCACCGCCACCGCCTCGACCACGTGGTGGTGCGCCCTGGCGGTCGCGTCGAGCCAGTCCAGGTCCTCCATGGACCGCTGCAGCGGCTCCTCCCCGAAGTCGGCCAGCGGCACGGTGCTCACGTACGCGACCAGCCCGGAACGGTTGATCGCCCGCACCGGCGTGCCCGCCACCCCCGCCAGGCCTTCGGGGGAGGGGGCGCCGGAGTCGCGCGCGACCACGTACAGGTACGTGCCTGCGTCACCCGTCATCTCTTCTCCTTCCGGCGCCACGCCGCCGCGGCTCGACGTCTTCCTCCTCCTCGACGTGGCCCTCGATGGCGGGCGGGGCGGAGCGGCCATCCTCCAGGGCGGCGAGCCTCCGGCGCAGCCGGCGGTTCTCCTCCTCCAGGCCGCGGTCCTTCCCGGTCAGCCACGGGTCGTGCTCCCACCAGTCGATGCCCATCTCCTTGGCGGTGTCGACCGAGGCGACGACCAGCCGCAGCTTGATCGTCAGCAGTTCGATGTCGAGCAGGTTGACCCGGATGTCGCCCGCGATGATCACGCCTCTGTCGAGCACCCGCTCCAGGATGTCGCCCAGGTTGGCCGGCTCCCGCCCGCTGCCCGTCGAGGACGGGTAGGCGCGGCCCGCCGGGCGGGCCGGCTCCATCATCATCCGCCCTCCCCCTGGCCGCCGCTGGCCCGCCGGTAGCGGCGCAACCTCCGGTACGACTGGAGCTCGCCGTCCGCGTCCAGCTCGGCCTGGTAGAGCGCCAGCACGTCGCCCGAGGACGGGATGCGGCGGTCCTCCACGACTTCGACGCCCACCACCCAGCCGTCTCCCTCCGGCTTGACCAGCGTGATCCCCTCGGACTCCCGGCCGGTAAGCTCGACGATGTGGCGCAGCCCAGCCGCGCCGGCGCTGGACGCCGACAGGCTCCTCGCGCGGGAGCGGGACCGCGGCTCCTCGTCGTGCGCGGCCTCCCCGTCCGGCTCCTCGTCGGCCTGCTGCTCCTCCACGGCCTCCTCGGGCTCGGCGTCCTGCTCGGCAGGGCGTCGTGCGCGGACCCTTCGCTGGGCGGGCACACGATCACCTCCTTCCTTCCCCGGGCGGGCCGGTCAGCCTGGCGAGGATCTCCTCCATGGCCTGGGCGGCCTCGTCCTCCGACATGCGGCCCTCGTTCCTGGCCTCCTCGATCGCTTCCAGCTCCCGCCGCACCACCGCCGGATCGTGCAGCTCCCGGTCGACCTGCTCCTGGATCAGCTCACCCAGCCTGATCACGCCGCGTACGGGCGCGAGCGGCCAGGTGAACAACGAGCTGATCAGCCCCATCAGCCGCCACCGGAGCCCTGCGCCACGATGAAGTCGTACGCGGCCAGCGGCCCGAGCAGGCGCAGCTCGACCCTGCCCGACCAGCGCTCCTCGATCTGGCCCAGCGCCTGTTCCAGCTCGCCCTCGCGCGACGTCTCGACGAGGACCGCGAGGTGCACGGCGTCCAGCTCGTGGCTGGGGTCGCGCAGCGAGGTGAGCGTGGCGACCGGGGTGACCGCGTCGAGCACCTCCTGCGTGTCGGCCTCCCGCTTCGCGTTGATGGCCTGGTCGACGATCTCGCCGATCTGGATGCGCGCGTCCCTGGTCGCCTCCTCGGGCTGGTCCTTGATCTGCGTACGCAGCTCGGCCAGCTGAGGGTGCTCCTCCATGATCTCGGTGAGCACGGCCCGCTCGACGTAGCGGCCCTTGACGACGTACTGGGCCCGGCCCTCCAGCTCGTCGAGCGCCGCGTGGAACTCGTCGTGGTGCGGCGCGAGCAGCTCCTCCACGACCGCCTCCGGGTTCGTCACGACCGCGCCGAAGCGTACGGGCAGCACCGGCACCTCGGCGGCGGTGGCGTCCAGCAGTCCCTCGTGGGCCATGAGATCGTCGGGCGTGCCCAGCGGCCGGTCCAGCCGCAGCTCGCTGACCAGCGCGGCGATGTCGCCATGCCGGACCACCGTCACCTTCGCCGACGGGTCGCCGACGCCACCGCCGGCGTCGTCGGACACCTCGACGTCAGCCGGGACGATGCCGTAGACGTACGTGCCGACGCGGGTCTCAGGCTCCGCCCCGTCTTTCTTGTGCCGTTCGGTCGCCTCGGAGGTCGACATGTCAGTCACCACCCTTCCGCCGCCGGGAGGGCTGCCGTTCCTGATCGTCCGCCGAATCGCCGACCAGGCCGCCCAGCTTGTCGGCGGCGGATTCGAGCACTCCCTGGACCGCGTCCTTGCCCTTGTCGGCGACCATGCCCTGCTTCATGTTCTGCATGAGCTCGGGCAGTCCCTGGCCGCCGGACTCCGACAGGTCCAGCCGGTTCACCGCCTCGGCGTAGCGCAGGTAGGTGTCGACGCTGGCGACGACGATTCGCGCGTCGATGGTCAACAACTCGATGCCGACAAGCGAGACCCTGACGTAGGCGTCGATGACCAGCCCTTTGTCCAGGATGCTGTCGATCACGTCGGCCAGGCCTGTCGCGGTGGGGCGTTGCGCCACACCACCTGAGGCCGGCTGCACAGTCATAGTGCCCTCCTCATGATCCGCGGATGGGGGACGGCTCAGCCGCCGCTGCGGCTCGCCGTCCTGCGGCGTACCGGAGCCCGCCGGGCGCGGGGGCGCGCCTCTTCCTCGGGCTCCTCTTCGGGCTCTTCCTCGGGTTCCTCTTCCTCTTCTTCTTCCTCCTCGTACTCGTCCTCGGCTTCGCCCTTCTCGGGCTCCTCGGGCTCCTCTTCCTCCTCCTCGTACTCGTCCTCGGGCTCGCCCTCCTCCGGCTCCTCCTCTTCCTCCTGCTCGCCGGCGGACTCCTGCTCCTCCTGGACGGCCGTGTCGTGGTCCTTGACCACCTCGCTGTCGCGGATCTCGCCGCGCCAGCCGCCCTCGGCGATCTCGTCCGGGTGCAGCATGACCTGGCTCATGACATGCCGGGCGAAGTGCTTGAGCTCCAGCCGTACGCGGCGGCCCTGGGCCCGCCAGAGGTTGCCGGTGCCCTCGAAGAAGCCCCTGGGGTGGTATTCGAGGGTGACCATGATCCTGGTGAGGTCGGGGGTGAGCTCGTGGAAGCTCACCGCGCCGTCGACGTACCCCTTCGCGCCTTCCGAACGCCAGATGACGCGCTCGTCCGGCACCTGTTCGCGGATCGTGGACTTCCACTCGCGGTGCGACCAGAAGATCTGCGCCTTCCAGGTGAGCTTCTCGTCGGCCTCCTGGTTGACCGCCTCGACCTTCTTCATGAAGCTCGGGAAGTCCTGGAACTGCGTCCACTGGTTGTAGACGATCCGGATCGGGGCGCCGACGTCGATGGTCTCGACGATGTTGGTGACCTTGAGCTTCTGGCCGCCCCCGCCCTTGCCGCCCTTGCCTCCCAGCTTGCCGACCAGGCCTTTGAAGGCGCCCTTGGCCGCGCCGGCCACGGCCGAACCGCCGACGGACTTGTCGGAGCCGGTGACCGCGCCGAGCAGATTGCCGCCGCCGCCCTCCGCGAAGTCGGACAGCCGTCCGGTCACGCCCTCGACCTTGTTCGTCACGGACGACAGCGCGTAGTGGGTCGCGGCCTGGCCGAGCTTGCGCAGCCCGGACTTGATCGGGTTGCCTCCACCGGGCACCTGCTCGCCTGCCTGCTTCGCCGTCTTGCCGGCCGTCTCCGCCGCCCTGCCAGAGCCCTCGCGTACGGCCTTGCCCGCCTTGCCTGCCTGGCCTGCGGCTTTGCGGAGCGGCTGGGCCTTCGTCGCCTCGGTCATCGCGCTCACCCCGCCGATCTCGTCACGGGCGCGGGACGCTTGCGACCCGTGCCCGGCTTACGGGCCCGCGTGCCCTTGGCCAGCGCGCCCTGCTGGGGACGGGCCCTGCGGGCGCGGGGCGGCTCGGGCTCCTCCTCCGGCACGGAGGTCTCCTGCTCGGGTTCGGAAGCCTCGTCCGCGGGTTCGGCGGCCTCTTCGTCGTCCTCGTACTCGTCTTCCTCGTCTTCGGCGTGCTCGTCCCGGGGCTCTTCCTCGGCCTGGTCGCCGCTCTGGAGGGATTCGGTCCGCTCCTGGAGCTTCTCGGTGAGGGAGTTGATCTGCCGGGTGGCGGCGGCCATGACGGCCGCCTTGCCGACGTCCATGAACTGGCCGCGCAGGCGGTTGGTCAGCTCGTCGATCTCCGGCGAGGACCCAAGGATCTTGCCTCCCTGCGCCAGCAGCCCGCCGTCGCCCTTGCGGTATTTGCCGGCGACGCTCGCCGCGGCGAGCATGGCGGCCGTGCGCAGCTTGTGACGCCGGCCGAGGTAGTAGCCCGCGGCGAGAGCCAACGCCACTCTGGCCTTATCACTCATGGCATGCGCTCCTTTGTCCTCTCGGGGTGACCGGTACGTGGCCGGACGGTCCCCCCGTGCCCGAGAGGGGGATAAGGAAACGCATATCCATATAAAACGGGCATTTTCCGGAATTGGGTCGGGTTTACGGTGGAGGCAGCGGCGTCGGAATGGTCTTCTGCACCTGCTGGTACACCACCGACGTGCGAAACCCGACGATCTCCTTGCGCTTGCTCAGCCTGTCCAGCAGGAACGCGTGCAGGTGGTCCAGGTCCTGCACGGCCACGTGCAGCAGGAAGTCATCGCCCCCCGCCAGCACGAACACGCTGAGCACCTCCGGCATGCCGGCCGCCGACGTCTTGAACTCCTCGATCACCGCCCTGCTCAACGGCCGCACCTGCACCGACACCATGGCCTGGACGCCGCGGTTGAGCGCCGCCGGGTCGATGTCGGCGTGGTAGCCGCGGATGACGCCGCGGCGGGTGAGCGCCCTGACCCTCTCCAGGCACGTCGAGGGCGCGACGCCGAGCCGGCGCGCCAGCTCCCTGTTGGACTGCCGCGCGTCAGTCTGCAGCAGCCGTACGATCGCCGAGTCGAGTTCGTCCATGACCCTGATGGTTCCACCGCCGCAACCTCAGCGCCCGCCCTCCGCCCGCCGCCCCGGGGTGACCAGGCCCGACTCGTAGGCGTACACGACGAGCTGGGCGCGGTCGCGGGCGCCGAGTTTCGTCATGGCCCTGCTGACGTGGGTCTTGGCGGTGAGGTGGCTGATCGTCAGGTGTTCGGCGATCTCGTCGTTGGACAGGCCGGCGGCGACCAGCGTCATGATCTCGCGCTCCCGGGCGGTGAGCGCGTCCAGCGCGGGCGGCGCGACCGGTCGCGGCGGCGTGGCGACGAACTGCTCGATCAGCCCGCGCGTCACGGCCGGGGCGAGCAGCGCGTCGCCCCTGGCGGCCACCCTGACGGCCTGGATGAGCTCGGCGGGCTCGATGTCCTTGACCAGGAAGCCGCCGGCTCCCGCGCGCAGAGCCGCGAAGACGTACTCGTCGAGCGCGTAGTTGGTGAGCATCACCACGTGAACGGCCGCGAGCGCGGGGTCGGCGGCGATCCGCCGGGTCGCCGCGATGCCGTCGAGCAGCGGCATCCTGATGTCGATCAGCGCCACGTCGGGCAGCTCCGCACGGGCCAGCTCGACCGCCCGCGCCCCGTCGCCGGCCTCGGCGACCACCGAGATGTCGGGCTCGGCGTCGAGCATCGCCTTGAACCCGCCCCTGATCAGCGGCTGGTCATCGGCGAGCAGCACGCGGATCATGCCGGACCCGCCAGCGGCAGCTCGGTCTCGACCCGGAACCCGCCGCCCGGCAGGGGGCCCGCCGACAGGGAGCCTCCCGCCGCCACCGCGCGTTCCCGCATGCCGATCAGCCCCATCCCGTGCCCCGGCCTCCCGTCCACCGGCTCCCCGTCGTCCGTCACCCGGAGCGTGACCGTACCCCCGCCATATTCGGCGATCACGCGGGTGGCGGGCGTGCCCGCGTGCTTGAGCACGTTGGTGAGGGCCTCCTGCACGATGCGGTACGCGGCCAGGTCGGCCCCCTCGGCCGGCGGCCTGGGCTCGCCCAGCACCTCGTACGTGACCGGCAGCCCGGCCCGCCGCGCCCGTTCGACCAGCGCCGGCAGCCTGGCCAGCCCCGGATCGCCTCCGTCGTCGACCCGGCGCAGCACCCCCAGCGTGGCGCGCAGCTCCCGCATGGCGTCCTGGCTCGACGCCCTGATCGCCGCCAGCGCGTCGCCCGCCGGCGCCGGGTCACCCTGGGCGAGCAGGTGCGCGGCGGCCCCTGCCTGGACGTTGATGACGGAGATGGTGTGCGTGAGCGTGTCGTGCAGCTCCTGCGCGATCCACAACCGTTCCTCGCCGGCCCTGCGCAGCGCCGCCTCCTCCCGGGTCCGCTCCGCCTCGGCCGCGCGGAGCTCGACCTCGCGCAGGTAGGCCCGATGGGTCGCCACCATCTGCCCGATGACGACGACCGCGGCCAGGAACCCGGCGGTCCACCACACGCCGTCGAACACCGCGTAGGCGCCGTGCGGCACCGCGACGGCGAGGTAGAGAGCCGCGTCGAAGGCCACCGCCACGACCACGCCCTCCGGCAGGCGGCCGAGCGCGACCACGGTGTAGACGGCCAGCAGCACGGGCGCGGCGGCGAAGATGCCCGGATAGAGCAGCGCGTAGTAGGCCACGCAGGCCGCCGCCGAGGCCACGGCCACGGTGACCGGACGCGCCCGCCGCCAGGCCAGGGGCAGCGCGGCGGCCAGCAGCAGCGCGCAGCCCAGCACGTCGAGCGCGCGCTGCTCGCCGGTCCTGGCCACGGCCAGGCTGCCCGCGACGAGCCCGGCGGCCACGGCAGCGGCGACGGCCGCGTCCGTCGTCCACCTGGTCATCCCGTCACGCTAGCCGAGCCGCGCGCCGCCGGCGGCCCGGCGTACTTCCCTCGCAGTACGCGAGCGCCGCCGCCGGCGCGAAGCCTTCCCCGGCAGTACGCGCGACGCCTTCGCCGGCAGGACGATTTCCCCGCCGCGCGTCGCCAGCGTTGACGGCATGACGAGAGACGTTCCCACACCCTGGACGCGCCGCCTGCAGATCCTCACCGCCGCGGCGTCGGCCGTCTTCACCGCGGGCACCGCGCTGCAGAACTTCCTGATCATCAATCTGGAGATGATCGAGCACAGCATGCGCCTGGCCGGGCTGAGCCCCGCCGAGGCGGCCGCCGCGGCTCCCGGCCTGCTGGCGTTCCTGCGCGGCGTGGGGGTCGCGTTCATCGCCGGCAACGCGCTGGGCCTGCTGGCGCCGCGCGGCTGGACCTGGGTGTTCTGGGTCGTGCTCGCGGTGAACCTGGGGCAGGCCGCGGGGCCGTTCGGGATGATCCCGCCGGAGGTCTATCAGGCCAGCCTGGACCTGTACGGCCCGGCGGGCATCCTGCCGACGGCGGTCACCGACGGCGGGGCGGCGATTCTGGCGATCGTGCTGCTGATCTCCCTGGCGGTGTTCCGCCGCCCATGGGCGCGTTCGTCGTACGAGAAGGCGCGATAGACGCCGGCAGGCCGGGCAGTACTCCTACCACAGGACGGCCCAACGCCGGGAGGTTCCATGACCGAGCACGCCAAGTACGCGGAGTCCAGAGAGGTCGGCGAGCAGGCGCGCGAGACGGAGTGGACGCGGCCCAGCTTCGCCAAGCAGCTCTTCCTCGGAGACTTCCGGCTGGACCTGGTGCATCCGGTTCCCTCGCTGCCCGGCGACGCGACCCGGCGGGGCGAGGAGTTCGTCCGGGCCATGCGCCGCTTCCTGGACGCGGAGGTCGACCCCGCGCTCATCGAGCGGACCGCGCAGGTGCCCGACGAGGTGGTCAAAGGGCTGGCACAACTCGGCGCGTTCGGGATGACGATCGGCAAGGAGTACGGCGGGCTCGGGCTGCCGTACCTGTACTACTGCCGCACGCTCATGCTCGTCGGCTCGTACTGCCCCGCGCTGGCCACGCTGCTGTCGGCGCACCAGTCGATCGGGGTGCCGCAGCCGCTCAAGCTGTTCGGCACCGAGGAGCAGAAGCGCGAGTTCCTGCCGAGGTGCGCGAGGGGGGAGATCTCGGCGTTCCTGCTGACCGAGCCCGACGTCGGCTCCGACCCGGCCCGCCTGTCGACCACGGCTGTGCGTGACGGCGACGACTACGTGCTCGACGGCGTCAAGCTGTGGACGACGAACGGCGTCGTCGCCGACCTCCTCGTGGTCATGGCGAGGACCGGCAAGAAGATCAGCGCGTTCGTGGTCGAGGCCGACTCGCCGGGCATCACGGTCCGGCGGCGCAACGGGTTCATGGGCCTGCGCGGCATCGAGAACGGTGTCACCGAGTTCTCCCAGGTCAGGGTGCCGGCGAAGAATCTGATCGGCAAGGAGGGGCAGGGCCTCAAGATCGCCCTCACCACGCTGAACACCGGCCGGCTGTCGTTGCCCGCGACGTGCGCGGGCAACACCAAGTGGGCCGTCAAGATCGCCCGCGAGTGGGGCAACGAGCGTGTGCAGTGGGGGCGCGAGGTCGGCAGGCACGAGGCGGTGGCCACGAAGATCGCCTTCATCGCGGCAACCGCGTACGCGCTCGAAGCCGTCTGCGAGCTCACCAGCCGCATGGCCGACGACCAGCGCAACGACATCAGGATCGAGGCGGCGCTGGCCAAGCTGTTCGCCTCCGAGCTGTCGTACCAGGCGCTGGACGAGCTGGTCCAGATGAGGGGCGGGCGCGGCTACGAGACCGCCGAGTCGCTGGCCGCCCGCGGCGAGCGCGGGGTGCCCGCCGAGCAGATGTTGCGCGACTCCCGGATCAACCGCATCTTCGAGGGCTCGTCGGAGATCATGCACCTGATGATCACGCGGGAGGCGGTGGACGCCCACCTGTCGGCCGCCGGCGAGCTGATCAACCCTGACGCCTCCCGCCAGGAGCGTGCACAGGCCCTGCGCCGGGCCGGCCGCTTCTACGCCACGTGGCTGCCGACGCTGGTGGCGGGCACCGGCAACCTGCCCACCGCGTACGCCGGCTTCGGCCCGCTCTCCGCGCACCTGCGCTTCGTGGAGCGGACCAGCAGGAAGCTGGCCCGGTCCACCTTCTACGGCATGTCCCGCTGGCAGGGCGGGCTGGAGCACAAGCAGGTCTTCCTCGGCCGGATCGTGGACATCGGGGCCGAGCTGTACGCCATGACGGCCGCCTGCGTCAAGGCGGAAGAGGACTCCAAGGACCTGGGTCAGCGCCCCTACGAGCTCGCCGACACCTTCTGCCACCAGGCGCGGCACCGCGTCGCCGCGCTGTTCGAGCGGCTCTGGGACAACAGCGACCACCAGGACGTGCGGCTGGCCGGATACGTGCTCGACGGCCGCTACGACTTCCTGGAGGAGGGCGTGCTCGACCCGTCCATCGAGGGGCCGTGGATCGGCGCGCCGGAGGGCGGGGAGAACGTACGGAGAAAAATCCTCTGACATCCGGTCTAGACCGGATGTGAGCTTTCTCGGGTCTGAGTGTTGCCGAACTGATACGAGCCGGTATAGACCGGTTGCTGAACCCAGGCTTACAGTGACGCAAACGCGTGGAGCTGTGGCTCGCGCGCCCCCCAACCCCTGGGCGGGGTCCGTTGGCTGGTACGGACCAGCGTCACCCGTCCGACGAGAAGGCGGTATCTCCAGTGAAGACGAAGCTTGCGGGCGGCGCCGTTCTCGGCCTCGCCACGGTGCTGGTCCTGTCCAGTTGCGGATCCGGCGGCGGTGCCCAGGAGTCGGGCGACGGTCAGGTCACGCTGAAGATGGTCGCCGCCGACTACGGCGACGGCCCCGGTAAGCCGAACTCGGGCGAGACGTTCTGGAAGGGCGTCGTCGACGAGTTCGAGGCCGCCAACCCCACCATCAAGGTCGACGTCCAGGTCATCAACTGGAACGACATCGACAAGCAGGTCGCCACCATGATCCAGAACGGTCAGGTGCCCGACATCCTGCAGACCGGCGACTATTCCGGCTTCGTCAAGGACGGCCTGCTCCACAAGGTGGACGAGGTGCTCTCGCCGAACGTCTCCGGCGACATGCTGCAGAAGTTCGCCGAGTTCGGCAAGGTCGACGGGACGCAGTACGGCATCCCGTTCGTCTCCTCCGCCCGCGCCCTGTTCTACAACAAGGACCTCTTCGACAAGGCCGGCGTCAAGGAGCCGCCGAAGACGTGGGACGAGCTCAAGGCCGCCGCGGGCAAGCTCAAGGAGGCCGGCGTCACGCAGCCGTTCGGCCTGCCGCTCGGCCAGGAGGAGGCCCAGGCCGAGTCGTTCCTGTGGATGCTCGGCAACGGCGGCGGCTACACCGACGCCTCCGGCAAGTGGACGATCGACTCGCCGCAGAACGTCGAGACCTTCACCTACATGAAGGGCCTGGTCGAGGCCGGTCTGACGACTCCCAACCCGGGCACCAAGGACCGCAAGACGGTCTGGGAGGACTTCGGGGCCGGCAAGGTCGGCATGGTCAACGGCGGCCCCATGTCCATCCCGATCTTCGACGCCGCCGGGCTGGAGAACTACGGCGTCGTGCCGATCCCCGGCAAGACCGGCCCGCTCGACACCACCCTCGGCGTCATGGACTGGATCATGGCGTTCAACAAGAACGGCCACGCCGCCGAGATCAAGAAGTTCTTCGACTTCTTCTACACCGGCAACGCCGCCCAGAAGATCTCCGAGACGTACAAGCTGCTGCCCGTCACCAACGGCGGCATCGAGAAGCTGTCGGGCGACGAGAAGCTCAAGCCGTTCCTCGACGCGCTGCCGAACGCCAGCTTCTACCCGTTCCAGGACCCCAAGTGGGCCGTCGTCAACCCGGCGATCAAGCAGACCATCGGCGGTGCCGTCAAGGACGACCCGGCCAAGGTTCTCGGCGAGCTCCAGAAGACGGCCGAAGCGGCCGGCTAATCATGAGAAGGTTGCGTGCCCTGGAGCCGCTCGCGTGGGTCGGGCCCGCCGTGCTGCTGATCGTGCTGGTCGTGCTCTGGCCCGTGATCGAGATGATCAGGTCGTCGTTCCTCAAGATCAGCCGGTTCGGCATCGTCCAGGGCGGCAACGGCCTGGCGAACTACGAGAAGCTGGTCGGCGAGAAGGACTTCGCCGACATCATGGTCCGCAGCGTGGTCTGGGTGGTCGCGGTCGTCGTGCTCACCGTGCTGATCTCGCTGGCCCTGGCCCAGCTGTTCAACCAGCACTTCCCGCTGCGCAAGCTCGCCCGATGGGCGCTGATCGCGCCCTGGGCCGCGTCGGTGCTGATGACGGCGATCATCTTCAAGTGGATGCTCGACCCCGAGGTCGGCGTGATCAACCAGATCCGCGTCAAGCTCGGGCTGATCGACGCGATGGGCGGGGCGGCTGCCGACCAGCTCGGCGACGCCTCCACCGCCATGCCGTGGCTGGTGTTCGTCGCGGTGTTCGTGTCGGTGCCGTTCACCACGTACGCGCTGCTGGCCGGCCTGGCGACGATCCCGTCCGACGTCTACGAGGCGGCCAGGATGGACGGCGCGGGCCGGCTGCGGACGTACTGGTCGATCACGCTGCCGCTGCTGCGCCCCGCGCTCACCGTGGCGGCCCTGATCAACGTCATGAACGTCTTCAACAGTTTCCCGATCATCTGGGCCATGACCCACGGGCAGCCCGGCTATTCGACGGCCACCTCCACCATCTTCATGTTCATCCTCAAGAGCTCCGACATCGGCGAGTCGGCGGCCATGTCCGTGGTCAACTTCGGCATGGTGATCGTGCTGACCGTGATCTTCCTCAAGGTTTCCCGCTGGAACAAGGAGGTCACGTGATGGCCGTCAACACCATGGCGCCGCGGACCAGGCCCCGCCCCCACGTCCGGCCCGATCGCGGAGCGCCGCGCCGCATGCCGAAGCTGAAGACCGTGATCGTCGCGGCCGCCGCGTACGTCATCTCGTTCCTGTTCCTGTTCCCGTACGTGGTGATGCTGCTCACCTCGCTGCGCTCCCAGGACTCGCTGCGCGAGGTGTCGTTCTGGCCCGAGGAGTGGGTGTGGTCCAACCTCACCAACTTCTGGACCAGCGGCCTGGCCGGCAATCTGTGGGTGACGCTGAAGGTGGCCGCTGGCTCGACGGTGCTCGTGCTGCTGGTGGCGCTGCCCGCGGCCTACTATTCGGCGCGGCACAGGTTCAGGGGGCGCACGGCGTTCCTGATCCTCGTGCTGATCACCCAGATGTTCCAGCCCACCGCCATGCTGGTCGGCATCTACCGCGAGTTCTTCCAGTTCGGGCTGGTCGACTCGATCTGGTCGCTGATCCTCGTCAACGGCGGCTTCAACCTGGCGTTCGCGGTGTGGATCCTGAACGCGTACTTCGCCTCGATCCCGCGCGAGCTGGAGGAGGCGGCCTTCATCGACGGCAACGGGCGGTTCGGCGCGCTGTTCAGGATCACGCTGCCGCTGGCCCTGCCGGGCGTCATCACAGCGCTGATCTTCACGTTCATCGCCGCGTGGAACGAGTTCGTGGTCGCGCTGACCCTCACCACGACCCCGGAGAACCAGCCGCTGACCGTGGCGCTCAACTCGTTCATCGGCCAGTATCAGGTCGACTGGCAGAACCTGTTCGCCGGCTCCGTGATCGCCACCATCCCCGTGATCATCCTCTTCGCGCTGATCGAACGGAAGGTGGTCGGCGGGCTGACCGCCGGGTCCATCAAGTGACGCGCGGCCCGGCCGCCACCCGCGGCCGGCCTCGCCGTCACTGCTTGGGCTTGGGCACCCGCGCGACGCAGAACACCGTCTGGCCGAACGGCGGGCGGACGAAACGCTCGATGAAGCGGGTCAGCGGGACCACCGTGCGGTCGTAGACCTTGACCAGGCGCGGGTCGGGATAGCCGACGCCGCCCCGGCGCACGGCCGCCCACCAGGCGATGCCGCCCAGGAAGTTGATCGGCTTGAGCACCTCGACGTCGAGCCCGGCCTTGGCGACCGCGGTGCCCAGCGTCTTGGGCGTGTAACGCTGGACGTGCCCCACCTTGCGGTCGAAGTCACCATAAAGCTGCATGTAGCCGGGCACCCAGATGATGATCCGCCCGCCGGGCAGCGTCACGCGGGCCAGCGAGCGCAGCGCCTCGGCGTCGTCCTCGATGTGCTCGAGGACGTTCATCATGACGACGGTGTCGACCTTGTTCTCCAGCGGGATGTCGGTGGGCAGCCCGAACTGCAGGACATCGATCTCGTCACGGTCCGCGAAACGCTTCTCCAGCTGCTCGACGCAGTAGGGGTCGAAGTCGCTCACGACGAGCCGGTCGAGCCGCGGCAGGAACTGCTCGGCGAAGTGGCCGAGCCCGGAGCCGATCTCCAGCATCGAACGCCCGACATGCGGGGCGACCATGTCGAACTCGTACTGCCGATAGTTCTTGGCCTCGTCCCCACCCAGGTGGTTCTCCAGGGCCTCGTCACCGGCCGCCGGTTGTACTACACGGTCATACCCAGAAGACATAATCCCGTTCCTTCTAGGGGCTGATGGATTGCCCGAGTCTAATGCCCCGATCAACGGCCACGTTCACCTGAACAGCGAAACACCCTTCCGCGCGCCGCCAGGATGCGATGGAATCTGAGCCGCCATGGACGACGACGAGGCGATCGCCCGCTCGCTCACCGGTGACCTGGCCGCCTACGAAGCGCTGGTCACCCGCTACAGCGCGCTCGCCCACCGTACCGCCGTCATGCTGGGCGCGGGCGACGAAGCCCAGGACGTCGTGCAGGAGGCGTTCGTCAAGGCGTACCGGCACCTGGCGAGTTTCCGCAGGGACGCGCCGTTCCGCCCGTGGCTGCTGCGCATCGTCGCCAACGAGACGCACACCCTGACCCGGTCGCGAGGGCGCAGGGGAGAGCTGGCACTCCGGCTCGGGGCGACCGCCGGCACGGCGGCGCCCGACGACCCCGAGGGCGCCGCCGTCGCCGCCGACCGGCGCACGCGGCTCCTCGCGGCGGTGCGCGACCTCCCAGAACGGGAACGCCAGGCCGTGGTCTGCCGGTATTTCCTACAGCTGACCGAGGCGGAGACCGCGCAGGTGCTCGGCTGGCCCGTCGGCACCGTCAAGTCCAGCACCCACCGCGGGCTGGCCCGGCTGAGGAAGGGGGTGGGCGATGAACTCGCCTGAGCCGTACGACGAGCTCGAGGCCGAACTGCTGGCGCTCGGCGACCGCATCGACGTCCCCGGCCTGCCTGCCTCCGACGTCGCCGCCGCCGTACGCGCCCGCCTCGAACCCACCCCCGAACCGCGTGTCACCGAGCCGCGCGCCACCGAGCCGCCCACCCCGAACCCGCGCGCCACCGAGCCGCCCGCCCTGGACCGGCCCGCCGGCGAGCGCTCCAGGACACCGGAGGTGGCGGGCCGGCGGGAGGCGGCGGGACGTGGACGGCGGCCCCCGGGGAGAAGACGGGCGCGGTGGAAGGTCGTGACCGCCGTCGTCGTGGCCGTCCTCGCCGTCACCGCCGCCACCCCCCAAGGACGCGCCGCCGTGGCGACGATCCTGCGCTTCGCCGGAGTCGAGGTGGAGCTCGGCGACACCCCGCCCGAGCCGGTCACCACCCGGACGCCCCTGCCCGCCGAGCGGACGGCGTCCCTCGCCGATCTCCCCGAGCTGGTGGACTTCGCGGTCAGGGTTCCGGCCAGGCTCGGGAAGCCGCAGCGCGTCACGGTCGCCGACCACGGCAGGGTGGTGTCGATGTACTGGCCGGGCGGTGTGCGGCTCGACCAGTTCAGCGGCACGGTGGGGCCGTACTTCTACAAGCAGCTCGGCCCGCCGTGGCCCGACCGCGTCATGGTGGGCGCGTACGAAGCCTGGTGGCTGCCCGGGGAGCACCCGCTCGGCTACATCAGGCGCCAGGACGGCACCCACGTGCCCCTGCGGCAGGCGGCCCCCACCCTCGTCTGGCAGCAGGGAACGCTCAACTACCGGCTCGAAGGCGCCGGCGACGTGGGCGAGGCGGTCGCCGTCGCCACGTCACTCGGGTGAGGGCGAGCTCGTCAGCCACTCGTCCACACCCTGCAGCAACTCCTTGCGCACCGACTCAGGAGCCGTCGACGACCGTACGGACTGCCGCGCCAGCTCGGCCACCTCGGCGTCGCTGAAGCCGTGCACCTCCCTGGCCAGCTCGTACTGGCGCAGCAGCCGCGTGCCGAACAGCAGCGGGTCGTCGGCTCCCAGGGCGATGGGCACCCCCGCGTCGAACAGCCGGCGCAACGGCACGTCCGCGTCCCGCTCGGCCACCCCGAGCCCCACGTTGGACGAGGGGCAGATCTCGCAGCAGATCTGCCGGTCGGCCAGCCGCTGCATCAGCCACTCGTCGTCGGCCGCCCGCACCCCGTGGCCGACGCGGTCGGCCCCCAGGTCGTCGACGCACTGGGCCACGCTGCGCGGCCCCATCAGCTCGCCGCCGTGCGGCACGGCCAGCAGCCCGCCGCGTTTGGCGATCCTGAACGCCCGCTCGAAGTCGCGCGCCGCACCCCGCCGCTCGTCGTTGGACAGCCCGAACCCGACCACCTTGCCGGCGTACTGCGTGGCGAGCCTGGCCAGCGTGTTCGCGTCGAGCGGATGCCGGATCCTGTTGGCCGCCACGATCACGGCGATCCCGATCCCGGCGTGCTCGGCCGCCCGGTCCGCCGCGTCGAGCATCAGCTCGAGCGTGGCCGTCAGCCCGCCGAACCGCGGCGCGTAACCCGACGGGTCGACCTGGATCTCCAGCCACCGCGACCCGGCCGCGACCTCGTCCTCGGCGGTCTCGGCCAGCAGCCGGTAGACGTGCTCCGGCCGGTTGAGCACGGACCGCGCGATGTCGTACAGCCGCTGGAACCTGAACCACCCGCGCTCGTCGGTGGCCCGCAGCTTCGGCGGCCAGTCCTGCTCCAGCGCGTCGGGCAGGTGCAGGCCCTGCTCCCTGGCCAGCTCGATCAGCGTCGAGTGGCGCATCGAGCCGGTGAAGTGCAGGTGGAGATGGGCCTTGGGAAGCGCGTGCAGGGGCCTTGGCATCCGCATATTTTGCCACCAGGGCCGAAAAGATCGCGGCAGGAGTCTGCGGGAACACGCGGTACGGGGGAGACCTCACGGGGGATCATCGAGAAATGATCCCCGAGGCGCGGGCCGGCAGGCAGGGATGGCGCACGGCGCTGGCGGCGCTGGCGTTCGCGGCGGCGGCCCTCATCATCTACGGTCTCTTCTCCTCAGGGTTCGGACGCCCCCCGCGGGCCGCCGTGGAGACACCGCAGCCCGTTCCCGCACCGCCCCCAACGGCGGACCGTACGCCCGTGCCCGGCGCGGCGAGCCGTACGCCCGCGACCGAGAACCGTACGCCCGCGGCGGAGGACCGGATCACCGCGGCGGAGGGCCGCACGCCCACGCCCGCGGCGGAGGACCGGGCCGCGGCGGCGGCGGCCGTTCCCGCCAGGCGTGCCGTGGCGCCCGCGCTCGCGGTGATCTCCGGCGACCTGTGGCTCACCTACCTGCCCGCCGGGCTGGCGCGCTCCGGCGGCGGAGCGATCGGGCATGAGCCGGGCGTCGAGGGCCGCTGGGCCAGGTGGAGCGCGGGCGGTGACGTCGTCGAGGCCCGGGTCGAGCAGGGCGCCGTGGCGGCCGGCTGGGCGCGCTACCGCGAGCGGGTCGCCGTGCTGAACGCCCGCGCCATCACCGTGCGGGGCAGGCCCGCCGTGGTGGGCGAGCACCCGAAGGGCGGCCGGATGATCGCCTGGCTGGAACGGGCGGGCACCGGTGCGTGGGTCAGGGTCAGCGACTCTCTTGCCGGTGAACTGCTCACTATTGCGACCTCGGCCAGGGCTCCTGTAGGAGACTGAAAGCCTTTGCCCGGCATATGCACTCACGTCATGGGGGGTTGGTCAATGCGGCGTACGGCAGCCGTGCTCCTCGTGTGTGGGCTCATGCCGGGGCTGGCCGCCTGCGACGCCCTCGCCGGCCAGGTGCCGCCGACGGACCCCGGCACCGACGCGGGCAGCCGGTCGGCGCTCTCGGCGTCGCCGCGCCCCGAACCGGACACCCAGCGCCGGACCATCGCCCTGGCCTGCGGATCGACCGAGGTGCACATTCCCGCCTCGCCCGCCGGCCTGGCACGGGCGGGCTCGTTCAACCGCCTCGAGTCGCTCCGGCGCCGGACCAAGGTCAGGGGCCTGGCCTGGCTGCAGAACGACGAGCGCCTGTACGTCGGCGTGGTGTGCGGCGTGCGCACCGCCGAGCAGTTCGTGACGCTGGTGCCCAGGTCGACGCTGAGCGCGTACTGGGGCAGGCCGGCGCTGCACTGGACCACGCGCAACGGCCTGCGCAACTTCATGTGGCTGGAGCGGCCGGGCACCGCCATCTACATCGCCGCGACACCCGGCCTGGCCGACGAGATCAGGCCGCTCGCCTCCGAGATCGCGCAGAGCGTGGCCCAGTGACGTGCGCGCGGGTTGCGCGGTGAGTGACCCGGTGAGTGGTCCGGTGAACGGTGGACTCAGCGGGCCTCGGCCAGCAGCTTGCCCAGCCGGCTGACGCCCTCGACGAGGTCGTCGTCGCCCAGCGCGTAGGACAGCCGGAAATATCCCGGGGTTCCGAACGCCTCGCCGGGCACCACCGCGACCTCGGCCTCCTCCAGGATCAGCTCGGCCAGCTCGCCGGACGACGCGGGCCTGTGGCCGCGCAACTCCTTGCCGAGCAGCTCCTTTACAGAGGGGTACGCGTAGAACGCCCCCTTTGGTTCCGGGCACAACACGCCCGGGATCTCGTTGAGCATCCGAACCATCGTCTGGCGGCGCCGGTCGAACGCCGCGCGCATCTCCGCCACTGCGGACAGATCTCCCGAAACCGCGGCCAGCGCGGCCATCTGGGCGACGTTGGAGACGTTGGAGGTGGCGTGCGACTGCAGGTTGGTCGCCGCCTTGACCACGTCGGACGGGCCGATCAGCCAGCCCACGCGCCAGCCGGTCATCGCGTACGTCTTGGCCACGCCGTTGAGGATCACGACCCGGTCGCCCAGTTCGGGGACGGCCGTGGCGATGCTGGTGAACTCGGCGCCGCCGTACACGAGGTGCTCGTAGATCTCGTCGGTGACGACCCACAGCCCGTGCTCGGCGGCCCAGCGGCCGATCGCCACCGTCTCCTCGCGCGAGTGGACGGCGCCCGTCGGGTTGGACGGCGAGACGAACAGCAGCGCCTTCGTCCGCTCGGTGCGCGCCGCCTCGAGCTGCTCGACGCTCGCGAGGTAGCCGGTGGACTCGTCGGTCACGACGCTGACCTGTGTGCCCCCGGCCAGCTTGATCGCCTCGGGGTAGGTCGTCCAGTAGGGGGCCACGACGAGGACCTCGTCACCGGGGTCGAGCAGCGTCGCGAACGCCTGATAGACGGCCTGCTTGCCGCCGTTGGTGACCAGCACCTGCGACGCCTCGGCCTGGTAGCCGGAGTCGCGCCGGGTCTTGTCGGCGATGGCCTGCTTGAGCTCGGGCAGGCCGCCGGCCGGCGTGTACTTGTGGAAGCGCGGGTCGCGGGCCGCCTCGATCGCCGCCTCGACGATGTAGCCGGGCGTCGGGAAATCGGGCTCGCCCGCGCCGAAGCCGATGACGGGGCGTCCGGCCGCCTTCATGGCCTTGGCCTTGGCGTCGACGGCCAGCGTGGCCGACTCGGAGATCGCGGAAATTCTCGCTGAGATGCGGGATCGGGTGGACATGCGTCCATGCTCCCACGGGGCACTTCGCAGGCCACACGCCCGCGTGACCTGGGCCATCAGGATTTGGTTCGACGTGGCAGGCATTCCCCCGTATGCTTTCGCGTGGTCCTTCCGCCGCATGTCGGCGAGCGGTTCGGTCCAGGCAGTGAGTCGATCAGGGTAGTCTGGTCGATGACATAGGGCACTGGCGCAATTGGTAGCGCACCGGTCTCCAAAACCGGCGGTTGGGGGTTCGAGTCCCTCGTGCCCTGCGAGTGCGGTCCGCGCAATAATGGGCGTGTAAGCGCGCCGCAAAACTGCGTTGGATACGACTGATTCAGGTGAGGACTGTGGCGATCGACACGCGCGGCGAGACCGCAGGCAAGCCGGGTGGCGAAAAGAAGACACGCACTTCACCTGCCCTTTTCTATCGGCAGGTCGTCAACGAGCTCCGCAAGGTCATCTGGCCGACACGCAAGGATCTCATCACCTATACGACGGTCGTTCTGATATTCGTTCTGATCATGGTTGCGATCGTTTACGGGCTCGACAGCGCCCTGGGATGGCTGGTTCTGCGGATCTTCGGCGGAGCCTGATCGAGAGCCCGGCCGGTGTCGTCTGACGGAGTCGCCATTCGATACGAGAGCAAACGACAAGACGAAAGAGGAAGAGTCACCGTGTCCGAGTCTTCAGTTCCGGCCGAGGAGCCCCGCGGCGAGTGGGGCGACGAGCTGGAAGAGGCTGCCGAGGAGGCCGCCGAGTCGGCCGTCTCCGAGGCCGAGGTCGCGGAGAGCGACGAGGCAGCCGATGCCGAGGCTTCCGCCGTCGAGGACGATGCTGCTCTTCTTCCTGAGGTCGATCCGGTCGAGGAGTTCAAGAGCTCCCTGCGCGGCCTGCCCGGCGAGTGGTACGTCATCCACTCCTACGCCGGCTACGAGAACCGCGTGAAGTCCAACATCGAGAGCCGCAACGTCTCGCTCAACATGGAGGACTACATCTACCAGGTCGAGGTGCCGACGCACACCGTCCAGGAGTTCAAGAGCGGCAAGAAGGTGCCGGTCAAGGAGCGCGTGCTGCCCGGCTACGTGCTGGTGCGCATGGAGCTGACCGACGAGTCCTGGGCCGCCGTCCGTAACACGCCCGGGGTGACCGGCTTCGTCGGCCTGTCCAACAAGCCCAGCCCGCTCAGCCTCGACGAGGTCGCCAAGCTGCTGGCGCCGGAGCCGACCGAGGAGAGCAAGAAGGCCGCGGCCAAGACGACCACGGGCCCGACCGTCGAGTTCGAGATCGGCGAGTCGGTCACGGTCATGGACGGCCCCTTCGCCACGCTGCCCGCCTCGGTGAGCGAGATCAGCCCCGAGTCGCAGAAGCTCAAGGTGCTCGTGTCGATCTTCGGCCGTGAGACTCCCGTCGAGCTCTCGTTCAACCAGGTCTCGAAGATCTAGGACGATCACCTACACTTAGACGTTCGGCTGGCCGCCCTGTCGCGAGGGGTGGCCTTCCGACATGTCAGGGCTGCATCCGCAGTCCGGCAAGCATCGCAATCAGGACCCGGAGAAGGACACATGCCTCCGAAGAAGAAAATCGCCGCACTGGTCAAGGTGCAGCTGCCTGCCGGTCAGGCCACCCCGGCGCCGCCCGTGGGCACCGCCCTCGGTCCCCACGGCGTCAACATCATGGACTTCGTGAAGCAGTACAACGCTGCCACCGAGGCCCAGCGGGGCAACATCATCCCCGTTGAGATCACCATTTTCGAAGACCGCAGCTTCTCCTTCATCACGAAGACGCCGCCGGCGCCCGAGCTGATCAAGAAGGCTCTCGGCATCGACAAGGGCAGCGCGGTCCCGCACCGTGACAAGGTCGGCAAGCTGAGCCGCGAGCAACTGCGCAGCATCGCCGAGACCAAGATGCCCGACCTCAACGCCAACGACGTCGAGGCGGCCGAGAAGATCATCGCCGGCACCGCCCGGTCGATGGGCATCACGATCGCCGACTGACACCCTTTTCCCGTTCGTGGGAGGGCCCAGCGGGCCCGCGGACCACTCAGGAGTCACAAGACATGAAGCGCAGCAAGGCGTACAAAGACGCGGCCGCCAAGGTCGACAGCGACAAGCTCTACTCGCCCGCCGACGCCGCGAAGCTGGCCAAGGAGACGTCGCCCACCAAGTTCGACGGCACCGTCGAGGTCGCACTGCGGCTGGGCGTCGACCCTCGTAAGGCCGACCAGATCGTGCGCGGCACGGTCAACCTCCCGCACGGCACCGGTAAGACCGCCCGGGTCCTGGTCTTCGCGACCGGTGACCGTGCCGAGGCAGCCCGCGAGGCGGGCGCCGACATCGTCGGCGCCGACGAGCTGATCGACGAGATCTCCAAGGGCAACCGGCTCAACGAGTTCGACGCCGTCGTGGCCACGCCCGACCTGATGGGCAAGGTCGGCCGCCTGGGCCGCGTGCTCGGTCCGCGTGGTCTCATGCCCAACCCCAAGACCGGCACCG
The DNA here is from genome assembly GCF_039871615.1 of Nonomuraea sp. B10E15. NCBI lineage: Bacteria > Bacillati > Actinomycetota > Actinomycetes > Streptosporangiales > Streptosporangiaceae > Nonomuraea > Nonomuraea sp. B10E15. The sequence goes on along the minus strand of NZ_JBDPMB010000038.1, from coordinate 7,104 downwards.
TGACGCCCGACGTCGCCAAGGCCGTCACGGAGATCAAGGGCGGCAAGATCGAGTTCCGCACCGACCGGCAGGCCAACCTGCACTTCGTCATCGGCAAGACGTCGTTCAACGAGCGCCAGCTCGTCGAGAACTACGCCGCCGCCCTTGACGAGGTGATGCGTCTCAAGCCGTCGGCGGCCAAGGGGCGCTACCTGAAGAAGGTGACCTTCTCCACGACGATGGGCCCCGGCGTTCCCGTCGACCCCAACGTCACCCGCGGCCTCACCGCCGACCTGGAGGCCTGACCTTCCGCACTCCTCGCAAAGAGCCTCGCCCCTGTTCAGGGCGGGGCTCTTTCGTCGTTGCCGCCGTTACGAGCCTTCCCGGAGCTCCGAGGTCCGTGCGCGGGGGCGGTGCCGTCGAGGCGTGGGATGCCGGGCGGCGGGGCACCACTTGTGGAGAAGATGTGTGGGGTCTGTGAGGGTTAACCCTGGGTTTTCCCTTAGTTCTCGGGGGAAGGCGCCACGGCGGCGGAACTTAAACGTAAGGTCAAAACATGCTGAAGCGCATAAGTCTCTCCGCGGCCGGCGCCGCGCTCGTCGTGGCAGCGGTCGCCGGTTGTGGATCGAACGCCCAGCCCATCCAGGTCAATCTGGCCGCCTCGGAGGTCCTCTCGCAGGCCGCGCAGAAGACCGCGGAGGTGACCAGCTACACCGTCGACGCCGTCGTCAACGTGACGCATCCCCAGGAGGGGACCGGCAAGGTGCAGGGCCGCATGCTCTACCAGAGCAAGCCCCAGCTCGCCGTGGACCTCACCCTGGACACCGCCGACATGGGAGGCAGGAGCCTGCCGGGTGGCGCGCGCGCCGTCCTCCAGGGCGACACCGTCTACGTCAAGGTCGAGGCACTCAACGACCTCGTGGGCGCCACCAAGCCGTGGATCAAGGTCCCGCTCAGCGGGATGGCCGACTCCAGCCAGGTCAACCAGGTGCTCACCCAGATCCAGCAGTTCGACCTGGGCAACATGACCAAGCTCATCACGGCCTCGCAGGACGTGAAGTCGGTCGGCAACGAGAGCGTCAACGGCGAGGACACCACCCACTACAGCGGCACCTTCCCGGTCGACGCGGCCGTCCAGCAGCTTCCCGCCGACAAGCAGGAGAACGCCAGGACGGGCCTGGCGGAGCTGAAGGACGTCAAGTTCGACATCTGGGTGGCCGCCGACGGCCTGCCGCGCAAGCTGACCCTGAACGGCTCGAAGGAGGGCGGCACGCTCGACGCCACCCTGTTCTTCAAGGGGTTCAACGAGCCGGTCTCCATCGACGCTCCGCCCGCGGACCAGGTGGGTGAGCTGCCCAAGGGCAAGACCAGCTGAGAACGATTTGGAAACTCGGCCGCCAGCACGTAGTCTGGTCGGTGCCGAAGACCGCCGGTCGTCGTCAGGTGCCTCAAAGCCTGGCGGCCGAAGGATCCACATCATGTGGACGGCCCGCGCAGGTGTGATGCGAGTTTCCCACATGGTGTGATCCGTGTGCGTGAGCCCCGTGCGCCCTGCGCTCGGGGCTGTTCTCATGTCGAGGGGCCTTCGCCGGTGGCACATCTGGAAGGAGGCCCATGGCGAGGGCGGATAAGGCGACAGCGGTTGCCGAGCTCAAGAACGAGTTCGAGGGCAGCGCTGCCGCCGTTCTGACCGAGTACCGCGGTCTCACCGTCGCGCAGCTCAAGGAGCTGCGCACCTCTCTCGGTGAGAATGCGAAGTTCGCCGTGGCGAAGAACACCCTGACCAAGATCGCGGCCGACGAGGCCGGTCTCGCGGGCCTCGAGAGCCTGCTCACCGGTCCGACCGCGATCGCCTTCGTCAACGGCGACGTTGTCGAGGCGGCCAAGGGTCTGCGTGACTTCGCCAAGGCCAATCCCCTTCTGGTGATCAAGGGCGGCGTCCTTGACGGCAAGACGCTTGACGCCACCGAGATCACCAAGCTTGCCGACCTCGAGTCCCGCGAGGTCCTCCTCGCGAAGCTGGCCGGCGCCATGAAGGCGAAGCAGAGCGCTGCTGCCGCGATGTTCGCCGCGCTGCCGACCAACATGGCCCAGCTGGCCGACGCCCTGCGCGCGAAGCGCGAAGAGGCCGGCGAGTAACACGGGGGTTGCCGCAACTCCGCGGTCCCGTTCCTAGTTCTCAGCACGTCCTAACGTAAGGAAACCATCATGGCGAAGCTCAGCACCGACGAGCTGCTCGACGCGTTCAAGGAGATGACCCTCCTCGAGCTGTCCGAGTTCGTGAAGCAGTTCGAAGAGGTCTTCGACGTCAAGGCCGCCGCGCCCGTCGCGGTCGCCGCCGCCCCCGCCGCCGGTGGCGCCGGTGCCGAGGCCCCCGCCGCCGAGGAGCAGGACGAGTTCGACGTCGTCCTCGAGGCCGCCGGTGACAAGAAGATCCAGGTCATCAAGGAGATCCGCGCCCTCACGTCCCTGGGCCTCAAGGAGGCCAAGGACCTGGTCGACGGCGCTCCCAAGCCCGTGTTCGACGGCAAGGTCAACAAGGAGCAGGCGGAGAAGGCCAAGGCTGCCCTCGAGGGCGCCGGCGCCACCGTCACCGTGAAGTAACTTCCCCCTTCACGCTCGCTCTACGGAAAGAGGCGGCTGCACCCTGGTGCCGGGTGCGTCCGCCTCTTTTCGCGTCTCCGGGGGCGCTCCCGCCGACCGGACCCGCGTGACGGCGCTGGTGTCCATGTAGTCCCTGGTGTGGACGATCTCGCCGTCCCTGATCCGGAGAACCAGCAGGCCGGGAACCGCGACCAGCTCCCCGCCCACCTCCACGACGGCGTCCTGCTCCACCACCACGACCTCCGGGTCGTCGGTACGCCGCAGGGCACGCCGGCGCACCTCACGCACCGCGAAGGGCATCCGGTCCCACATGTCGCGGTAGCCCGTACGGACCTCCTCGCGGCCCCTGAACGGCGGCAGCCCGCCGAACGGGAACTCGTGCAGCCCGGTTTCCGCGTAGAGGCCGGCCAGCTCGTCCGGGGACTTGTGCAGCATCGCCGTGTGGTAGCCCGTGACGATCTCTTCGATGGACATGATCGAGCCTTTCGCTCAACGTACGTTGACTCAACGAGCGTAGAGCGAAAGGGGAGGGTCGGTCAACGCGAGTAGAGTCGGGTCGATGGGCGAGAGAGTGCTACCCCGGGCCGAGAGGCGGCGCAGGACCGAGAGGCGGATCCTCGACGCGGCCAGGGCGCTGTTCGCCGAAGTCGGCTACGAGCGCGCCACGATCAGGGCCGTCGCCAGGTCGGCCGAGGTCGACCCCGCCCTCGTGATGCAATATTTCGGCAGCAAGCAGGAGCTCTTCCAGCAGTCGGTGCGCGGGGCGGCGGCCTCCGGCACGGACGAGGGCGAGGGCGAGGGCCAAGGCGAGGGTGCGGAGGGCCTCGTCGAGCGGTTGCTCGGCACGCTCGGCGTGAAGCTGGGCGAGATGCCGCAGGGCTCGCTGGCCATGATGCGGTCGATGCTCACGCACCCCGAGGCCGCCGCGTCGGCGCGGCAGGTCCTGGGCGCGCAGATCGACCGGCTCGCGGAGTCCATCCCCGGCGAGGACGCGCGGTTGCGCGCCGCGCTGATCATGACGGTCATGGTCGGCGTGACCGTGGGCAACCAGCTGCTCGAGCTCGACGAGCTGCGCGGGGTGCCGCCGGAGGAGATCGCCCGGCTGCTCCGTCCCAGCCTGCGCGCGCTTACTGGACCCGACGTCTCATAACCGGCCCGTAACAAGTCGCCGGATCGGGTTCACATCAGGCGGATCGCCGTTACCGTGGGGCCACATCCCCCGGAATGCCGAGGTGGCCAGTGGGCGTCGAAGTCGTGGTCGACGGGTTGACCAAGTCGTTCGGCCGGCAGGTCATCTGGGAGGACGTCTCCCTCACCCTCCCGCCCGGCGAGATCTCCGTGCTGCTCGGCCCTTCGGGCACCGGCAAGTCGGTCTTCCTCAAGTCCCTCGTCGGCCTGCTCAGGCCCGACCGCGGCCACATCTGGATCGACGGCTACGACCTGGCCCACTGCGACGAGGGCAGGCTCTACGAGCTGCGCAGGTTGTTCGGCGTGCTGTTCCAGGACGGCGCCCTGTTCGGCTCGCTCAGCCTCTACGACAACATCGCCTTCCCGCTGCGCGAGCACACGAGGAAGTCCGAGAGCCAGATCCGCGCGGTCGTTATGGAGAAGATGGAGCTCGTCGGGCTGCTCGGCGCCGAGTCGAAGCTGCCGGGGGAGATCTCCGGCGGCATGCGCAAGCGGGCGGGGCTGGCCAGGGCGCTGGTGCTGGACCCTGAGATCATCCTGTTCGACGAACCCGACTCCGGCCTCGACCCCGTGCGCACCGCGTACCTCAACCAGCTCATCGTCGACCTCAACGCCGAGATCGAGGCGACGTTCCTGATCGTCACCCACGACATCAACACCGCCCGCACGGTCCCCGACAACATCGGGCTGCTCTTCAGGCGCGAGCTGGTCATGTTCGGGCCGCGCGAGATGTTGTTGTCGAGCGACGAGCCGGTGGTGCGCCAGTTCCTCAACGCCAGGAAGCACGGGCCGATCGGCATGTCCGAGGAGAAGGACGTCTCGGAGCTGGAGGCCGAGGCGCTACTGGGGCACGATCCCGGCGCGCTGCCGCCGATCCCGCCGCAGCTCATGCCGAGCGACAACTCGATCCGCAACAGCCAGCGGCCGCCCGGCACGTGGCTGGCGGCCAACGGCGTGATCCCGCCGCAGGGCTCGTTCGTGGACGAGCGCGGCCGCAACTGGCTGGAGGAGTATCCGCGCCTGGTCAACTCCCACCTCCACGGCGCCAGATAGCGCACAGGCGGCGGGGCCACCACTCTCGACAGGCGATGTGCGTCGTCGACGCCTCAGCGGGGCTCTCAGGCCCGGCCAGGGGCATTCACGGGGTTTCGGCTGGCTCGTCATGAGCTGGTGAAATGCCGCCTCGGTTGGTTGAGGGGCTCCACGCGCGAATGCCAGGTTATGATCCCGGCGACCGGCCGTGGAAGGGGTGAGCGCGTCGTGGCAGGGCTCGCGGTTCGGCCCGCTCGCATCCTCATGGCGGCACTCGGCGGGGTGCTGGTGGCGCTCGTGGGCACGGGCGTGTGGCTCGCCGCGCAGACGCGCGACGAGCAGGCCAGGGCGGACGACAAGCAGGCCGCGCTCCAGGCGGCGAGCACCCACGCGATCAACCTCATCTCGCTCGGGCACCGCACCGTCGACGACGACATGAAGCGCATCCTCGACACCTCCACCGGACCGGCCAGGGCCGAATACGAGGCCGACGCCGGCAAGCTCCGGTCGACCACCGTCGCGAACAAGGTCGTCCAGCACGGCGTCCTGCGCGCGACCGGGCTGGTCTCGCTGACGGGGGCCGTCGCGAAGGTGCTGGTCGTGGCCGACGTGGAGATCCGCTGGGACGGCTCCGACAACCCGCCGCAGGAGCGCTACTACCGGTGGTCGATGGACGTCACCAGGACCGGCGGCGCCTGGCTGGTGTCTAAGGTGGTGCAGGTCGCGTGAGGATCTTCACGATCGCGCTGCTCGGCCTCCTGGTGGCCGTGGCGGGGGTGCTGGTCCCGGTTATGTGGTTCGATCTGCGCTCCCTGCGCGCCGCGGACGAGGCCGCGGCGGAGGCGCTGTCCGCCGCCAAGAGGGTGGCGCCTGACCTGCTCTCGTACGACTACCGGACGGTGGACAAGGACCTGGCGCGCGCGAAGGAGCACACCACGGGGGGACTGACCACGTACTACGGGCAGCTGGCGACGAGCCTGGCGTCCAGGGCGAAGGCCCAGAAAATCATTCAGACCGTGTCCGTGGCGGGGGCCGGCGTCGAGCGGGCAGAACCCGACCGGGTGGAGGTTCTGCTCGTCGTGAACACGGGTACGGTCAAGGAGAGCTCCGGCAAGGACGGGCCCCAGCAAGGGTTCACACAGAACCGGGCAAGGTTGGTGATGGTTCGGCAAGAGTCCCGATGGCTGGTGGCCGATCTGTCGACCCTGCTCGGGACCGCCTGACCCCCCGGCGCGCCGCTTCCTTCAATTGTTATCAAAAAACAGGTTTAGTGCGGTCAATGCCAGGGGTACCTCAGTCACAGCTACACCGGTTGCCGGCATGGGTTCGGCCCTCGGTGTGACAGAGCGTTAACCGCCCCCGTTCGCGGGTATCGTCTTGGGCCTGGCGGTAGGCGATCGGTCACACAGGGGAGAAAACCCAGCGTCCGGGCCCCTAGTCGGCTAAAAGTCGCGCTTGTGGGCTTGACGTATCCGCCTGAACGGGCGATGCTGCGACCAACGTGGAGCATGCAGCGAGAGTGAAGTGGACAGGCGTGTGCCGTTCGGCTACACTGCCCCTTTGCGCTGCCCTTTGACGACCCGCGATGCTTGCTCACGTTGCGAGGTTGTCTGGCGTGCGTGTAGTCAGTCCGCCGCGAGCCCTCGGAAGGACATCTGTTGGCAGCCTCGCGCAACGCCTCCGCCGTACCCGCTGGTCCCCGTCGCGTGTCATTTTCGCGCATCCAGGAGCCTCTCGAAGTTCCTGACCTTCTCGCTCTGCAGACCGAGTCGTTCGACTGGCTGCTCGGCAACGAGAAGTGGAAGGCCCGGGTAGAGGCGGCTCGCCAGGCCGGGCGCAGGGACGTCCCGACCCAGTCGGGTCTCGAAGAGATCTTCGAAGAGATCAGTCCGATCGAGGACTTCTCGGGGACCATGTCCTTGTCGTTCCGCGACCACCGGTTCGAGCCGCCGAAGTACTCCGTAGACGAGTGCAAAGACAAGGACATGACCTTCTCCGCCCCGATGTTCGTGACGGCGGAGTTCATCAATAACACCACCGGTGAGATCAAGAGCCAGACGGTGTTCATGGGCGACTTCCCGCTCATGACGCCGAAGGGCACGTTCATCATCAACGGCACCGAGCGTGTCGTGGTCTCGCAGCTGGTCCGTTCGCCCGGCGTCTATTTCGAACGTAACGTCGACAAGACGTCCGACAAGGATCTGTACGGCTGCAAGGTCATCCCGTCCCGGGGTGCCTGGCTGGAGTTCGAGATCGACAAGCGCGACAGCGTCGGTGTGCGCATCGACCGCAAGCGCAAGC
>NZ_JBDPMB010000037.1:0-60484 GCF_039871615.1 Nonomuraea sp. B10E15 | reverse complement strand
GCGGTCATCCGCAGCCGGCTCAAGCAGTTGCAGTACCGCCCCGACCTCCTGGACGCCTTTCTGGCACACACCGGCCTGATCACGAACCCGAGATCGACATGACACCCCGAACTTTCAATCTCTGTAGCTCGTCTTAAAGTCGAGCTGGTCGATCTCGTACACCAGTCGATCAGCACGCCACCGGTCATAGCCGTACGTCTGCTTGCCGTCGCGCGGATCGATCACCTCGACCGTGTTGACCTTTTCGACCCAGTCGACCTCGGGCTTGCCGATCTTCCAGGTGCCTGCGTGCCTGTCGGTGTGTGTCAGGAGGCGGTCTGTCGCAGTGTCGTAGGTGTTCTTGGCCCAGATCCGGCCGGAAGGCAGCGTGACCTGCGTCAGCTTGTTGCTGACCTTCGCACGGGCTGCCCAGTGTGCCTGGATCGTGGCCTCCGACAGTGGCTTGCCGTAGACCGCGAACTCGTCGATCGTGCCGTTGAACGCGAAGGCGCCGGAAGCCGTCGGGCCTCCCGGAATGTTCGACCAGGAGTTGGCACGGTAGCCGCTGCCGACGAACGCACGTGCACGGTAATTCGCCACGGTCGTTCCGGTCAGCTCACCGGCGAGTTCACCGTCGAGATAGAGCTTCTGCTGCTCACCCGCCACCGTGAGCACGACGTGATGCCACTGACCATCGTTGACCGGAGCGGCCGACGTGATCGGGGTGAACCCGGAGTCCGACAGCTCGCCCAGCTGGCCCCGTAACCGCCCGTCCGTGCCGACGTAGAGGATGGGTTCCGTGGCGCCGAATTGGTGGCCGAGCTGGTCAGCGGAGAGCACGACCCCGTGCTGGGTCGTCTTGATCCAGCCTTCGATCGAGACTTCTTTCCGCAGGCGATGTTGAAGGGGAGTTCCATGGTGGACTTCGTGAAGCCCGCGGCGGTGTCGCTGCTTGCCTCCAGCGCTCCCGGCTGGCCCACGGTGACGCCGGAATAGATGCCCGTGCCGCCCTCACTGCCGAGGTTGGCTGCGGGCTCGTCCTCCGCGTCGCCCAAGCGCCAATAGCCCACGGGCTCGGCGTCGAGAACGACGCCCTGGTACCGGGAGCCCTGCCCATAGGTGTAGGTCGTGCAGTTCGGCGCGACCGCCGGCGAGCACACCGACGTCAGATTGCCGCCCGTATAGCTGTACGTCCACGTCAGCGCCTTGCCATCCACCGCGTCCGTGGACACCGTGGCCACGCGGGGCCCGTTCCAGGTGAAATGCAGCGCCCGGCCGCCGACGCCCGTCACCGAGCTGAACGTGCCGTCGTCACCATAAGCGAGGGTCTGCGCCCGGCCCCGCCTGTCCACGATCTTCAGCAGCCGTCCCGACGCATTGAAGTAATAGGAGGTGGAAGAGATGTCCATCAGGCGCCAGCCACCGCCCTCCACCTCCGCCAGCACGTCCTTCATCCCCGGCGGCGGCTGGTACGTACCGTCACCCTTGGCGGCGAACCGCACCCGCCGACCACTCGGATAGCTCACCAACAGGCTCGTCGTCGCCGTTCCGGACAGCTCCGCTACAACCTTCATGTCCCACGGCGACGACCACCCGGCGCCGAAAATGCCGTCCGTGCGCGCATCCTGGCTGTTGTACGTCCGCACCACCGACAAGGACGGACCCGCCGTCGCCACCTGCGCGTCCACAGCGCTCGTGGTGTAGTTCCCGGCGATAGGCGAGAACTCCTGACCCTCGCTTGCGCGCTCACCCAGATGGAGACTGTTCAACGGCTGACGCGCACCTGTAACGACCAGCTGCCTGTCGCTGACGGCGGAATCGCTGCTCTCCGGATCCACGACGCGAACCCACCACTCGTACGGCTGCCCCCATTCCAACGTGTCCTCAGGCACCCGCCAACTACTCACACCCGACTGAACGCTGGACTCCCAACACTCCGGCGTCGGGACCGGCTCACCCGGGTCAGGAAACTCGTCCTCGTCCTCCTCCGGCTTCTCACAGATCTTGAACCCGAAGCTCAGGTCTGCCTCCGTCCCACCGCCCAAACTGGTCGCGCGCACAGTCAGCAGCGGAGTCGTGCTGACCAACGACCCCGTCTCGGGATACACGTGGTTGATTGCCGGAGTCGCGGCCGGCAGAGCCTGCCGATCCCTCTGTTCTGCGCGCTCGACACCAGGCGGCAACTCGGACTTCTCCACCTCCAGCGCCTCGCCACGCCTGTCCAAAGGAAGGGCCCCCGGTACTCGGGAGTCCCCTTCAGACGTCTGCCCGCCCGCGGTCGATGTGGTGGTCACGAGGCTGGGCACGACCCCCGAAGAACCCAACTGCTGCTTGGGGAGGACCAAATCCCCCTGGCCGGCGGCAACCTGGCTGGCCAATCCCTTCGCTGCCGATACAGGGGTGGCCGTCAAGGAAAGTAAGCCCGGTAGTGCGGCGGCCATGATAGCCAATGCCGATTTAGACAGAAAGGCACGCGAAAACATCCGGCGCATACGCCGTCACACTCCGAACCACGCAGGGCGCCTTGACGCCGGACGAAGCTCCACCCCACCGGGCAGAGGCCGAAATCCCTGACAGTGCAGCTCGGAGCGTGTTAGCAAACGGGCAAAGCATAAAATGCCCACAAACTAACAACAAGATCAAATCTGTGATACGTGCATAACATTCTGTGACACTCCGGCCAGATCGCAGCTCAAAGGCTGAAATAGCACTGTCACCGGGGGGGATTCCTTAGCCGCCGATCACAACCGTTTGCTGCAAGGGCTTATGCGCCATGGTGGGCGCTACCACGCTCTCGGGCCCGCCGGGCAAGGCGGAACATCGGCATTGACGCCCCATGCGCGTCCCGCAGGCCGAGAATGTAGCGAAGCACCTGCTTCGAACCGGAACGGCAGCATCGGCCGGGGCATTAGGAAGATCTTCCTTGGTTCCACTGACAGAGCGTGTTTGCCTTGTCACGATGAGCGTATGCGTCGTGGTGATCTGACGAACGCCGAATGGGAACGGCTGGCGCCGCTCCTACCCCCGGAAGAGCTGCTACCCCTTGACGACAGACGCGGCCGGCCGCGGACCGGCCATCGGGCGGCGATCAACGGGATGCTCTATCAGGCCCGCACCGGGGAGCACTGGCGAGATCTGCCACAGCGGTTCGGATGCTGGGTCGCTATATATAAGCGTCACCGGCGCTGGGCGGCGGACGGGACCTGGCAACAGTTGTTGTCCGCGATCGAAGTCGTTCAGGGCACGAGCGCCCGGACGCCCAGCGACGCCTCGGGCCGTCGCCCCAAGCTGCGCGCCGTCCCGCCGCCGGCGCCTCGGCGCAAGAGACCGACTCCGAGCGATCCGGTGCTGGCGCGGCTCCGCGCCCACCTGGCGGAGGTGGTCGGCCGAAGGACCGTATAGGTCGCGCACGGCGGGCAGGCCACACCTCCATAGAGGGGAACGCGTCTCGTTGCTGGGGCAACGAAATCCCGACAAACGGGGCAAATGCGGATGCATTGGGCCAGAACCTGAAGATCACCTGAGAGGAGGCAAGCATCTTAGACGGGGCATCCCCCCGATCTGGTTCCTGTGATCTGAGTCACGTTTTGCTGGCTACAGTACGTGTCGGGGCACTAACGGAACTTTCGTTCCAGCAGCAACATGCCACCCATACCCTGCAAAGACGTAACCTCTCGGTCACCATACGCGAAGATCTCTGACTAATAACGGCCCGATAACGGCGGCAAGGGTGCCTTCCGGATGTTCCAAACCGGGTTCCACCTGCGGAGATCACCACGCTATGTTCCTTGCTATCCCTTTACTGACGCATGGGACGCACGTTGCGACCCACGACAGAGCAAGGAGCAGTTCCCTTGAAGCGCATTCTCATCCCCGCCGGCGGTGCCGTTCTCGCCACCGGTCTTCTGGCCGCCGGCCTCGCCGGTACGGCCCAGGCCGACAGCGACGTCGCCAAGGACAACATGGCGACCAGCGCGGCCAACGCGAAGGCCATCGCGAACTTCTGGGCGGAGAACAACGGCGCTGCCCTTAAGGCCGCCAAGCAGTCCGACGTCTGGACCAAGTCCGACGTCGCCAAGCTGCAGAGCAAGGGCGGCTACAGCTCGGACACCAAGCCGGGTTCGACCGCTCCGATCGGCCAGGAGAAGAAGTCCTCGTCGAAGACGCAGAACGTCAACTTCCCGAAGACCATCGGCAAGGTGTTCTTCGTCAACAGCAAGGGCGAGAAGAAGTGGTGCTCCGCCACTTCGATCCAGTCGAAGTACCGCAACCTGGTCGCCACGGCCGGTCACTGCGTGTACGACACCGCGACCAACTCCGCCACCATGGACAAGTGGGTCTTCGTCCCGGGTTACTACCAGGGCAAGTCCCCGTGGGGCATCTACGTCGGCAAGACCGCCTTCACCCACTACGACTTCGACGTGTACGAGGACTACGACCGCGACTACGCGTTCGTCACCGTCTACAACGGTGTCAAGCTGGACGCGAGCAAGTCCAAGAACGTGTCCAAGGCAGAGTGGGACAAGTACGAGGGCATCAAGGATGCCAAGGACGTCGAGGTCAGCCGGGAGGAGTTCCGCAAGGGCAAGCTCGACCCGAACACCTCTGACTACTACTGGCGGCAGAAGGGCAGCAAGGCCGAGCTCACCGGCCCTGACTACCCTGGCGCCGAGGTGTCCAAGGTCGAGGTTTCCCAGGAGCGCTACAAGGCCGCCCGGGTCGGCAAGGGCAACGGTCGCAAGTTCGGCGAGCCCATCGTCGAGAACGTGACCTACAACGAGGCCGCCGCCTACCTGAAGAACCAGAAGGCGAACCCGGACAAGTTCCCGGGCACCGTCAAGCTGGACAGGCGTGGCAACTCCACGATCACGCACTACTACGTGCAGGCGTGGTACAAGCCCGGCAAGGACGCCAAGTTCTTCAAGACCGTCTTCTACATCATCGAGGACTTCGCCAAGGACGCGGGTCGTCTCGGTGACAACGTCGGCGGTCAGGGCTTCGCGTGGAACCAGCCCACCGGCAAGGCCGTCCGCGTGTTCGGCTACCCGGCCGCTCCTCACCCCGACGGCAACAAGAACTACACCGGCATTACTCCGAAGTGGTGCTACGGCAAGACCACGAAGAAGCTGGTCGGTTCGAAGGCCAAGAAGATCGAGGAGCACGTCGCCCTCAAGTGCGCCATGACCGAGGGCGCCGACGGTGGCCCGTGGCTGTACAAGTACAGCAACGCCAAGCGTCTCGGCTACGTGAACGGTGTCATCAGCACCTTCAACGACCAGGACGGCAACGGCCGCGTTGACTACATCTCGTCGCCGTACTTCGACGGCGAGACCAACACCGTCTACAAGGCCGCTGCGGCCTCGTGGTCCGGCAAGGTCGTCTAGGTAACCCATAGCGACCGGCCATAAACCGTTCGTCAGGCGTTACAAGCAAGGGGCTCGGCATCTGCCGAGCCCTTCTGCTTTTCCGGCACAGAAGTGAAGGCGTTTGGACGCATGGGACCGCGAGATGGTGCCATACATGCGTTGTGATCTGTGTCACACAAGTCCGTTGGCCTTGATCCGCGCAGCCCTCGCGACTCGCTGGTCACACTGACAACGCACTCATGTTGATCAGGGCAAACGACAACAACATGAGCTTCGCTCAGCTCCTGCGACTCAGCCAGTTAAACATCACGAAACGATCACGCCCGACTTGTCGCAGCTTTTCCTAGCAAAGCGGCTACCGGTCATCAAGATCGACACTGTATGTTCCTGGCTATCCCTTTACTGACGCATGGGACGCAAGAGGCGTTCCACGACAGCGCAAGGAGTCATTGTGAAGCGCATCCTCATCCCGGCTGGTGGCGTGGTTCTGGCCACCGGTCTTCTGGCTGCCGGCCTGGCCGGCACCGCTCAGGCCGCCGACAAGACCGTCGCCAGCGACGCTCTTGCTGCGAACGCGCAGAAGGCGGCGGAGACGCTCGAGTTCTGGACCAAGTCCAACAACGCTGCCCTCAAGGGTGCCGTGGCGTTCAGCCCCGACGCTCTCGAGGTCAAGAAGATCCAGAGCAGCGGCGGTTATTCCGCGGACACCAAGCCCGGTTCGACCGCGCCGATCGGCGAGGAGAAGAAGTCCTCCTCCAAGACCCAGAACGTCAACTTCCCGAAGTCCATCGGTAAGGTGTTCTTCGAGGGTCGCGACGGCAAGCTGTACTGGTGCTCGGGCACCTCGATCCAGTCGAAGTACCGCAACCTGGTCGCCACGGCCGGTCACTGCGTGTACGACATCAAGGCCAACCAGGAGACCGTGTCTCGCTGGGTCTTCGTCCCGGGTTACTACCAGGGCAAGGCTCCTTGGGGCGTCTACGTGGGTAAGCAGGCCTTCACCCACTACGACTTCGACGTGTACGAGGACTTCGACCGCGACTACGCGTTCGTCACCGTCTACGACGGCATCGGCGGCACGCTGAACAAGCCGAAGCAGGTCACCAAGGCCGAGTTCGACGCCTACAAGGGCGAGAAGGAGGCCAAGGACGTCGAGGTCAGCAGGGACGAGTTCCGCAAGGGCAAGCTCGACCCGAAGACCTCCGACTACTACTGGCGTCAGAAGGGCACCGACGCCGAGCTCACCGGCCCCGACTTCCCTGGCGCGGAAGTTGCCAAGGTCGAGGTCAGCGAGGCTCGGTACAAGGCCGCCCGGGTCGGCAAGGGCAACGGTCGCAAGTTCGGCGAGCCCATCGTCGAGAACGTGACCTACAACGACGCCTTCGCCTACCTGCAGAACCAGAAGAAGGACCCGGCCAAGTTCCCCGGCACCGTCAAGCTGGACCGCCGTGGCAACTCCACGATCACGCACTACTACGTGCAGGCGTGGTACAAGCCCGGTGCGGAGAAGAAGTACTTCCGCACTGACTTCTTCATCATCGTTCACGAGGTGAAGAGCGTCGGCAAGCTCGGCGACAACGTCGGCGGCCAGGGCTTCGCGTGGAACCAGGCGCCCGGCCAGACGGTCCGGACCTTCGGTTACCCGCAGGGCGCGCACCCCGACGGCAACAAGGCCTACACGGGCGTTACGCCGAAGTGGTGCTACGGCAAGACCAGCAAGAACAGCTACAAGATCGCCCAGTACCGGGTCGAGGAGCAGGTGGCGCTGAAGTGCGCCGTCACCGGCGGCTACGCCGGTGGCCCGTGGCTGGCCAAGTACAGCAACGCGAAGCGTCTCGGCTACGTGAACGGTGTCACCAGCCTGATCGTCGACAGCGACGACAACAAGCGCTACGACACCATCACCTCGGCGTACTTCGACGGTGAGGCCAACACGGTCTACAAGGCCGCTGCGGCCGCGTGGTCCGGCAAGCTCATCCCGTAGTGAGCTGCGGTACCTGAGCGAGGACTTGTCTTCGTTCACCAGCACGACCAGAGGGCTCGGCATCCAGCCGGGCCCTTTGCCCTTTATTAGCGTGAAAACCGTGATTCCCCTTACAAGAGTGACTCAAGGGTCGATAGGGTTCTTACGCCCGTTTTGACAACTGTGGAGCCTCCCGTGAAGCGCCTGCTCATCCCCCTAGCCGCCGCCGGCCTGAGCGCCGTGACCCTTGCCGCGCCCGCCAGCGCCCAGCCGCACTGGGCGTCCGACGACCTCCAGCCCAAGCCCGCCGACGCCTACGGCGCCGCCTTCTTCTGGCTCGACTCCAACGGAGCCGCGCTGAAGAAGGCCACCCAGTACACCCTGGACACCAAGTCCGTGCCGAAGATGGTGACGTCGGGCGGCAGCGGCACCACGGACAACGGCAAGCCCGGGAGCACCGCCCCCACCGGCACGACCAAGAGTTCCGCCAAGGTCTCGAACGTCAACCTGCCCAAGACCGTCGGGAAGGTCTTCTTCCTCGACAAGGCCGGCCGCTACCGCTGGTGCACGGCCACGTCCATCCAGTCCAGGAACCGCAACCTGGTCGCCACCGCCGGGCACTGCGTGTTCGAGAACGGCAAGGACGACGTCTACGACAAGTGGATCTTCGTCCCGGGCTACTACCAGGGCAAGGCTCCCTGGGGCGTCTACGTCGGCGCGTACGCCTACACCGCGTACGACCTGGACACCTACGACGACTACGACGGCGACTACGCCTTCGTCGCCGTGCACAACGGCTTCTCCCTGGGCCCGGACAAGGCCGTCTCCTTCAAGGAGTTCAAGGCCTGGGCCGGCGACAAGTGGGTCAAGCCGCGCGAGATCAGCCGCGAGGAGTACCTCAAGTGCGTGCTGAACCTCGGCGAGTGCTGGTCCGAGGGCAAGACCACGCCCGCCGACCTGGTCGGCCCCGACTACCCCGGCGCCGTCCTCGAGAAGGTGGAGGTCAGCGCGGCCAAGTACAAGGCTGCCAGGGTCGGCAAGGGTCAGGGCTTCAAGTTCGGTGAGCCCGTCGTCGAGCACGTCACCAAGCCCAAGTGGGCCGCCTACAACGGCCCCGGCGACAAGGGCAAGGGCCCCGACGCCCTCGGCAACTACAAGATCACCCACTACTACGTGCAGAAGTGGGTCAAGCCCGGCACGTCCCGTAAGTACTACGAGGCGCAGTTCATCATCGGCATCGCCAGGGACATGGGCCGGCTCGGCGACACCGTCGGCGGTCAGGGCTTCGCCTGGAACCAGCCGCTGAACCAGAAGGTCATGGCCTTCGGCTACCCCTCCGCCCCGCACCCCGACGGCGACAAGCCCTTCACGGGTGTGACGCCGAAGCACTGCTACGGCAAGACCGGCACCAAGACGACCCAGGTCAACATGTTCAGGGTCGACACGCACCAGACGCTCAAGTGCTCGATGACCCCCGGCGCCGACGGCGGCCCGTGGCTCATGAAGTACAGCAACGCCAAGCGCGTGGGCTACGTCAACGGCGTGACGAGCATGTTCCACGACACCGACAAGAACGGCCGGATCGACCACATCAGCTCGGCCCTCTTCGACAGCGAGACGGCCGACGTGTACAACAAGGCCAACTACGCGACCACCAAGAAGATCGTCGGCCCGAACGGCGAGCTTCTCAAGTAAGAGGTCCAGCGCGACGGCCCGGATCGCCCGTGAGGGCGGTCCGGGCCGTTCCGTGTCCGGACGGCACTGTGAGAACGGCGGGTCTAGACGGCGGTGGACAGCTCGCGCTCGCGCAGCGCCCGCACGGGCCGCTCGTTGCGGTGGGGCTTCAGGCGCCGCCGGAGGTCGCCGGCGTAGGAACGGGACCTGGCCGACTGCAGCTCGCCCGACAACGCCAGCGCGCTGGACGCGACCTTGCAGGCCTCCTCCAGCTCGCCCGACTGCAGCAGCCCGGCGGCCAGCAGCGACAGGTTGAACATCCGCCCTCGCACGTAGCGGGAGTCCATGTCGAGCGAGCGGTGCGCGTGGCGGACGACCTGCTCGCCCTCTCCCAGGTCGCGAAAGCAGTGGGCGAACTTGGCCGACAGGTAGGCCTCGTCGAAGTAGCTCAGCCACGGGGGCTCGTCGGCGGGCCTGCGGGCGTCGAAGGCCCGCTCCGCCTCGTTGAGCGAGGCGGAGCAGGAGCGGGTGTCGCCCATGCCGGCGTGGGCGTGGGCCTCCAGGACCTGGGAGGAGGCCAGCAGGGTTTTGACGCCGGCGTCGCGAGCCGCCATCTGGGCGGCCCTGGCCAGGTCGAGTGCGTGCGCCGGCTGGCCCATGTAGATGGCCTGGTGGGCCATGCCGGCCAGGATCTCGCCGCCCAGGGTCTGGTCGTCGGCTCCCCTGGCCAGGCGCAGGGCCTGGATGAGGTAGCGCTGGGCGAGGCCGTGCTGCTCCATGTCGTAGGCCATCCACCCGGCCAGCCGGGTCAGCTCGGCGGCCGCGGAGGCCAGCTGCTTGCCGGTGGCGTCGTCGTAGGAGCCGTCCTTGAGCAGCGGCGAGACGGCGTTGTCGAGGTATCTCACCACGGACGAGCGGACGCGGCCGCTGCCGAAGCGGTTGTCGAGCTCACCGAACGATCGGGTGACCTCGCGGATGGCGACGATGTCCGCGCGGCCCACCCGCCGCGCGCCCATGCCGCTCGGGCGCCCCTCGGTGGGGGACGTCAGCCAGCGTATGGCTCCTACGGAGCCGGCTCCGATCGCGAATGTCGAGTCGATCAGGAACCTTCGTCGCTCTACATCGGCACGCCATAGCGCCGTCACGGTCGCGACCCCCTCCTGCCAGGTGTGCGTGAACTCCTGTCCGAGATCGAGGGGGGAGATGGCCGGCATGCCCAGGTCGTCAGAGGTGACCCGCCTGCCCAGCCGTAGCGCGAAGATCTCGGTGAGCAGACTCGGCACGGGATCGCGCGGCTTCTGGCCGCTGATCCAGCGCAGCACGGAACTGTGGTCGTACTTGAGGCCTGGTGTCCCGCGCGCGGCTCCCAGATCGTTGAGACGTCTGGCCAGTCCCTTATGGGAGAACCCCGCCTCCGCGATGAGTTGCTGCAGCAGACGGTTAGGCTCGCGTTCCATCGCTCTCCTCGTTGCAGGAGCCGGCGCCCACAATCTTTACAGAGAGCTACAGTTATAGCACCTAGCGTAAAGATTTTATGGAAGTTCGCTGACCTCGACCAGACTCCGTCCCGCACCCGGCCGTCGGCGATCCCCCCTCATGGAGAAGATCCGCCGCTACCCGCCGTCGCAGGAGACAACCGTGGCAAGAAGAGAGCGAGGGCCGTCGGGCCCCCGCTCTCAGGAGTTGCCGCAGGTCAGGCGCGGGCGACGCCGTCGGCGCGGGCCTGGGCGGCCACGGCGGCCGTCACGGCGGGCGCTACCCGGTCGTCGAACGGGCTCGGGATGACGTACGTCGCCGACAGGTCGTCACTGACGACGGTCGCGAGCGCGGTGGCCGCGGCCACCTTCATGTTCTCCGTGATGGTCGTGGCCCGCACGTCGAGGGCGCCGCGGAAGACGCCGGGGAAGGCCAGCACGTTGTTGATCTGGTTGGGGTGGTCGGAGCGCCCGGTGGCGACGACGGCGACGTGTTTGGCGGCCACGTCGGGCTCGACCTCGGGCGTCGGGTTGGACAGGGCGAACACGACGGCCTCGGGAGCCATGGACGCGATGGCCTGCTCCGGCACCGTCGACCCCGACAGCCCGATGAACACGTCGGCGCCCGCGAGGGCGTCCTCCGTCGACCCGGCGTGCCCGGCCCGGTTGGTCTGGCGGGCGAGCGCCTCCTTGACCGGGTTGAGGCCCTCCCGGCCCTCGTAGATCATGCCCTTGGAGTCGGCGACGGCGATGTCACCGACACCCGCCTCCAGGAGGATCTTGGTGACCGCGACGCCGGAGGCGCCCGCGCCGGCCACCACGGCGCGCAGGTCGCCGAGCGCGCGGCCGGTCAGGCGGGCGGCGTTCTGGAGCGCGGCGAGCACCACGATGGCGGTGCCGTGCTGGTCGTCGTGGAAGACGGGGATGTCGAGCAGGTCGCGCAGCCGGTCTTCGACCTCGAAGCAGCGCGGGGCGCTGATGTCCTCGAGGTTGATGCCGCCGAACGAGGGCGCGAGCCGCACGACGGTCTCGACCAGCGCGTCGACGTCGGTGCAGTCGAGGCAGATCGGCACGGCGTCGACGCCGGCGAACTCCTTGAACAGCAGGGCCTTGCCCTCCATGACCGGCATGGCGGCCGAGGGGCCGATGTCGCCCAGGCCGAGCACGGCGGTGCCGTCGGAGACGACGGCGACCACGTTGGGGACCCAGGTGTAGTCGTCGGCCAGCGCGGGATTCTCGGCGATCGCGGTGCAGACCCGGGCGACGCCGGGCGTGTAGGCCAGCGACAGGTCGTCGGCGTCACGGACGGGAACGGTGGAACGGACCTCGAGCTTGCCCCCGCGATGCAGCGCGAAAGCAGGATCGGCGTCGAGCGTGTCAAGTGAAGAAGAAGCGGGCTTGGCAGCCACAACGACCCCTGTGTGATCGGTAGCGGAAGAGACCTTCGGCGGACGAGCGCGAGCGGGCTGGCCTCGGTAGCTGCCAGGATCCCCTCGTCGGTCGTCTCGGAGGGGGTACGGGGGTCACCCGTGTGCCCATCTTGCCACATGGTGAGATGGTGTCGGCGCCGACGCCGTTCCGTTGACGCATTGTTAAATCACAGATGACGTACCTGCACAAAACCCCATTTAAACTGCACAAAACGCAAGTTTCGTGGCTTTTCACTCCTAGGAGGCCGTTCATGGCCCTCAGCCTCAGAGGCCGCCGTGGCTACGCCGCCGGCGCGCTCGCCCTGACCGCCGCTCTCGTGCTGACAGCGTGCGGCAGCGAATCCGGCTCGAGCTCCGGCACCACGAGCGCCAGCGCCTCCGCAGCCGGTGGCGCCCAGCTCGTCCAGCCGGGCAAGCTCACCGTCTGCACCAACATCCCGTACGAACCCTTCCAGTTCAAGGACGACACCGGCAAGATCGTCGGGTTCGACGTGGACATCGTCGACCTCGCCGCGAAGAAGCTCGGCGTGGAGCAGAACATCGTCGACATCGACTTCGCGGTGATCAAGAGCGGCGCCGCCATGGCCGCCAAGAAGTGCGACGTGGCCGCCGCCGGCATGACCATCACCCCGGAGCGCCAGCAGAACATCACCTTCTCCGACCCTTACTTCGACGCCACGCAGGCGCTGCTGGCCAAGAAGGGCACGGGCGCCACGTCGCTGGAGGACGTCAAGGCCAAGGGGCTCAAGCTGGGCGCGCAGGCCAGCACCACCGGCCTCGACTACGTCAAGACGCACGGCCACAACCCGACCGAGTACGCCGACTCGTCCAAGGAACTGCTCGCCCTGCAGGCCGGCCAGGCCGACGTGATCGTCCAGGACCTGCCCGTCGTGCTCACCTGGCTGAAGAAGCCCGAGATCGCGGCCAAGTTCGAGATGATCGCCAGCCTCGACACCGGCGAGCAGTACGGCATCGGCCTGAAGAAGGACGCCGACCCGGTGCTCCTCAAGACGATCAATGAAGAGATCGCCAAGGCCAAGCAGGACGGCACGTACGAGAAGATCTTCGTGAAGTGGTTCGACAAGAAGCCGGGCGAGCTGAGCTGATCCATGGCCGACCAGCCGACGACGGCTGAGCCTGTCCGCGCCAGGTTCAGCCCCCGGAAAAAACAGCAGATCAGCCGCGGCGTCCAGTACGCCATCCTGGTCGTGGCGCTCGTCGCCGTGGCGCTGTACGCCGACTGGGGCAGCCTCGCCGAGAACTTCGCCAAGGTTCAGGTGGCCGAGCAGGCGCTGCCAGACCTCTTCACCATCGCGCTGCGCAACACGATCATCTACGCCGTCGGAGGGTTCGTCTTCGCGTTCGTGCTGGGCCTGGTGCTCGCGCTCATGCGCCTCTCCCAGGTCAAGCCCTACCGGTGGATCGCGATCCTCTACATCGAGATCTTCCGCGGCCTGCCCGCGCTGCTGATCTTCCTGATGATCACCTTCCTGCCGCTGGCGCTGCCCGGGTTCGAGGTGCCGTTCGGCACCTACGGCCAGGGCATCCTCGGGCTCGGCCTGGTCGGCGCCGCCTACCAGGCGGAGGTGTTCCGCGCCGGGCTGCAGGCCGTGCCCAAGGGCCAGACCGAGGCCGCCAGGTCGCTCGGCATGTCGGCGACCAGGGCACAGGTCACGGTGGTGATCCCCCAGGCCGTGCGCATGGTCATCCCGCCGACGACCAACCAGTTCGTCTCCCTGCTCAAGGACTCGTCGCTGGTGTTGTTCCTGGGCGTCTCCGGCGAATATGTCGAGCTGGCCAAGTTCGGCAACGACCTGGCCTCCCAGTACGCCAACGCCACGCCCATCATGGTGGCGGGCGTGACGTACCTGATCGTCACGATCCCGCTGGGATACCTCGCGTCCCGGCTGGAGGGACGTAAGGGGAGGAACCGATGACGCACGCCATCGAGCTCAAGGACCTGCACAAATACTTCGGCAAGAACGAAGTGCTCAAGGGCATCGACATGACGGTCGAGCCCGGGCAGGTGGTCTGCGTGATCGGCCCCTCGGGATCGGGCAAGTCCACCCTGCTGCGCTGCGTCAACCTGCTGGAGCAGCCCACCAAGGGCAAGGTGCTCGTGGAGGGCACCGAGGTCACCGACCCCGACGTCGACATCGACGCCGTACGCCGCCGCATCGGCATGGTCTTCCAGCAGTTCAACCTCTTCCCCCACATGACCGCGCTGCAGAACGTGATGATCGCCCAGCAGCGGGTGCTGAAGCGCGGCAAGCGCGAGGCCGAGGTCGCCGCCAGGGAGAACCTCGACAAGGTCGGCGTCGGCGAGAAGTGCGACTCGCTGCCCGGCCAGCTCTCGGGCGGGCAGCAGCAGCGGGTGGCCATCGCGAGGGCGCTGGCCATGGACCCCAGCCTGATGTTGTTCGACGAGCCGACCTCGGCGCTCGACCCCGAGCTGGTCGGCGACGTGCTGACCGTCATGCGCAAGCTGGCCGAGGAGGGGATGACCATGCTCGTGGTCACCCACGAGATGGGCTTCGCCCGCGAGGTGGCCGACCGGGTGGTGTTCATGGACGGCGGCGTGGTCGTCGAGGACGGCCCTCCGTCCCAGGTCATCGGCGACCCGCGGCACGAGCGCACCAAGGCGTTCCTGCACCGGGTGCTGCACCCCGAGGGATAGCCGCGGCCGGCGGGGCGTCTCCCCGAGCCGCCCCGCCGCACCGGCGGCCATGGTGTAATGAACCAGAATGGACCTGACCTCTTACGCCGAGTGGGCTGTCCGGCTGGCCGACGATCCCGCCCCGCCGCCCGACCTCGCTCGCCTGCGCGACGAGCTGGCCGCCGTGTTCGACGCGGCCGGCGACGACCGGCGGGTGGTCGCGCTGCTCAACACCCTGCTCGTGCACTATCCCGTACGCCCTCAGCTCTCCGACCACGACGGCCGGCCCTGGCATCTCCACCTGGCCGACGACTACGCCGCCTGCGCCGTGATGGGCCTGGCCGCGGTCGTGGCCGAGCTGGGCGTCGACCGGCTCGGCCGGTGCCTCGACCCGCGCTGCGGCAAGGCGTTCCTCGACACCTCGTCCAACCGCTCGCGCCGCTACTGCTCGGCCCGCTGCGCCAGCCGCGCGAACGTGGCCGCCTTCCGCGCCCGCCGCAAGAACGCCTCCTGACTCACCGCACCGGCGAGCGTGCCCGGCGCACCAGTGGCCAGTAGCGCAGCACCACCCGGCCGACGATGTCGTGGACGGGGCCGAAGTCCCAGCTGTCGCGCCGGCCGCCGGCCCGCTGGTTGTCGCTCTCCAGCCACCACCCGTCCGCCCCGTGCCACCGCGCCCGTTTCACGATGAGGCGTTCGGGGTCGCCGGGGAGCCTGGCCACCACGAGGTCCCCCGGGCGCACGGTCGCGCCGCGCCGGACGAGAAGCCAGTCTCCCGGCGCCAGCGCCGGACGCATCGAATCGCCTTCGACACGCACTCTCATGGGCTGCGACCCCCTACTCCACGGGCACTGGGACCCGAGTAAGGTCGGTTGTGGACCAAGCTGATTCAGCATCAAGGAAGGACTTTCCGATGCTCGCACGACTGCTACGACCCAAGCATGTCGCATCCGCACACTGCGACCTGCCCTGCGGGGTCTACGACCCCGCTCAGGCCCGCATCGAGGCCGAGTCGGTCAAGGCGATCATGGAGAAGTACGCGGCCAACGAGGACCCGGTCTTCCGGGCCCGCGCGGTGACCATCAAGGAGGAGCGCGCCGAGCTGGTCAAGCACCACCTCTGGGTGCTCTGGACCGACTACTTCAAGCCGCCGCACCTCGAGCAGTACCCGCAGCTTCACCAGCTGTTCTGGGACGCGACAAAGCTCGCGGGCGCCGCCGGCGCCAAGGGCACGGTCGACGTCGGCAAGGCCGAGGATCTGCTGGGCAAGATCGACGAGATCTCGAAGATCTTCTGGGAGACCAAGGCCGCCTAAAACGGCACCTAAGGCTCTGCGCGGTCAGCGGCCGCGCAGAGCCTTTTCCATTGATGGCGAGTCTGAAGCGTCCAAGCACCGCTCAGGGACGGTAAGTTGCAGTTGGCGTCGGATACGGTGGGTCGCGGTCAGCGGCCCGCCACGTGGCGGTTCCCACGTACGCGAGGAGGAACGTGACCGAGGAAACCGAGACCCGCGCGGAGGGCGTGGCCGGCATTCGCGACGTGGTGAGCATCAGGCTCCCCGCCGCCAGTGCCTACTTGTCCGTGCTGCGCACGGCCACCGCCGGGCTCGCGGCGCGGCTCGACTTCACGCTGGACGAGATCGAGGATCTGCGGATCGCGGTCGACGAGGCGTGCGCCATGCTGCTGAGCGAGGCGGTGCCCGGCACCGACCTGACCGCCGAGTTCGAGCTGACCGGCCAGGAGATGCAGGTCAGGGTCGAGGTGGCGACCGTCGGCAGCTCCGCTCCCAAGCGTGACGACTTCGCCTGGATGGTGCTGACGGCCCTGGCCGATGACGTGGACGCCGTGGCACCTTCCCAGGGCTTCCCCGATCGCATGGCGATCGTCCTGCGTAAGCGCCGAGGCGCGGCCCAGAGAACGGCGGGGCCGGCGTGACGGAAAGGACTGGAGCCATGGCCACCAGCGAACACGCCGTGCCCGACAGGGTCCGTGCCCGCAGGCTCTTCGCCGAGCTGGCCGAGCTGGGTCCTGAGGAGCCGCGCCGCCAGCGCATCAGGGATGAGCTGGTCGAGCTCCACCTTCCTCTGGTGGAATACCTGGCGCGCCGCTTCCGCAACAGGGGCGAGTGGCTCGACGACCTCACCCAGGTCGCCACCATCGGCCTGATCAAGTCGATCGACCGGTTCGACCTCAACCGGGGCGTCGAGTTCTCCACCTACGCGACGCCCACGATCGTCGGCGAGATCAAGCGGCACTTCCGCGACAAGGGCTGGGCGGTGCGCGTGCCGCGCCGCCTGCAGGAGCTGAAGCTCTCGCTCACCAAGGCCATCAGCGATCTGTCGCAGCGCGAGGGCCGGGCGCCGACGGTGTCCGAGCTGGCCTCCTACCTGAAGATGACCGAGGAGGAGGTGCTCGAGGGCCTCGAGTCGGCCAACGCCTACTCGACCGTGTCGCTCGACGCCCCCGACTCCGGCGACGACGACGCTCCCGCGGTGTCCGACTCCCTCGGCATCGTCGACGAGTCGCTGGAGGGCGTCGAATATCGCGAGTCGCTCAAACCACTGCTGGAGCGGCTGCCGCCGCGGGAAAAACGTATCCTGCTGCTGCGCTTCTTCGGCAACATGACGCAGTCGCAGATCGCGACCGAGCTGGGCATCTCGCAGATGCACGTCTCGCGCCTGCTCGCCCGCACGCTGGCCCAGCTGCGCGAGGGCCTGACCGCCGACGACTAACCGTCTCCGTAGAGAGCGTGGGTGGTGGGGGGCGCCAGCAGGGTCACGAGCCCTGTCACGGCGACCACGATCAGCGGGATGCCGAGCTGCGGCTGGTCCGACTGGATGAGCGTGACGGCGATGACCAGCATGAAGATCTGCGTCAGCACGGCCGGTGACCTCCCCCACCGCTCCATCCTGAACAGACCGCCCAGGGCCACCCAGAGCAGCCCGGCGGCCACCAGCAGCGCGAACCCCGACTCCGCCAGGGCCGTCGTCACGTTGGCCGGCGCTCCCGTCAGCGTCTGCACCGCGACGAGCACGCCGAGCCCCAGTGCGACGAGCCCTTCCAGGGCGACGACGGCGGCGGCGATGAGAAGGGTAAGCGGGCGACCGTTCACGTCCGTACCCTACCGCCAGGGCCGTACGGTCCGAGAAATAGGACGTTAGGCCCACAAAGCGGACGAGCTTAACCGGCTACGCTGGCGATATGCGCGCCATGCTGCTGGTCAACCCCAAGGCCACCACCACCAACGCTCGCACGCGTGACGTGCTGATCCGCGCGCTCGGCGCGGCCGTCGACCTCGCTGTCGAGGAGACCCGCTACCGCGGTCACGCGGCTTCGCTGGCGTCCACGGCACGGGCCAAGGGCTACGACCTGGTGGCGGTGCTCGGAGGCGACGGCACGATCAACGAGACCGTCAACGGCCTGCTGAACCCGGTGGACGGCGAGCCGGCGGCGGACGACCCCAGCACCGGCCGCCCCGGCCTGATCGTCATCCCCGGCGGCAGCGCGAACGTCTTCGCCCGTGCCCTGGGGCTGCCGAACGATCCGGTCGAGTCGACGGGCGCGGTGCTGGAGGCGCTCAGGGAGGGGCGGCGCAGGACCGTGGGGCTCGGGCAGGCCCTCTGGGAGGGGCAGAGCCGCTACTTCACCTTCTGCTCGGGCATGGGATACGACGCGGAGGTTGTGCGGGCCGTGGAGGGCCTGAGAGGCGCCGGGAGGAAGGCTACCCCCACGCGGTATGTGAACACGGCTCTGCGGCACTATCTGGCCACGGACAAGCGGCATCCCGCGATGACGCTGACCGGCCCCGGCATCCCTGCCACCGAGGGAGTGTTCATGGCGATCATCTCCAACACCTCGCCGTGGACGTACGTCGGCACGCGACCCGTGACGCCCACCCCGTGGGCCTCCTTCGAGACCGGGCTCGATCTGCTCGGGCTGCGGCGCATGAGCCCGATCGCGCTCGCGCCGGTGATCCGGCATATCCTCACGGAGAGTGACGTCCTACCGTCGGGCCGGCACCTCGTCCAGCTGCACGACGAGCCCGAGTTCACGCTCACCGCGGGCCGCCCGGTGGCCTTCGAGCTGGACGGCGACTACCTGGGCGAACGCGAAACCGTGACGTTCCGGTCCACGCCGAACGCATTACAGGTTCTGGTCTAGTTGGTTACATTCGGTCATTGTGTGACGCATCCGACATCCATAACAGCCAAAACTTCGCGTCAACCCTCTTGCGTGCACTGAAAGTGACTGAAAGGCTCAACACTGACGTCGGAACGTAGGACCTTTCGCAACCCAGAGGCCCTCCAGGCGTCAAGCGGGCGGCCCCCGGTCCTCAACAGGATCCCGGGTGATCGTTCGCGCGAGTTAGTGAAACTCTTCACAAAGTAGTAGCCGCACGGAGCCGACCTAGAGGCTCCATCTACTAAGGAGTGACGCATGGACTGGCGCCACCGAGCTGCCTGCCGTGACGTGGACCCCGAGCTCTTCTTCCCGATCGGCAACACCGGCCCCGCCCTCCTGCAGATCGAGGAGGCCAAGCAGGTCTGCCGGTCCTGCCCCGCCGTCGAGGCCTGCCTGAAGTGGGCGCTGGAGTCCGGACAGGACGCCGGCGTCTGGGGCGGACTGAGCGAGGACGAGCGCCGCGCCCTCAAGCGCCGCTCCGCCCGCGCCCGCGCCCGGCTCTCCGCCTGACCCGATCACACCCCCCCTGCTCCGGTGCGTCCGCACAGGATGTGCCCGCCGGCAGCTCGGACGCGGATTCGCCCGGGTCAGCTCGGCGGGAGCGGGATCGACATCACCACCTCCGTGCCGCCTTCCAGCCGTGGCTGGATCGACAGCCGGCCCGACAGCTCCCCCACCACGAGCGTGCGTACGATCTGCAGCCCCAGGCTGGTGGAGCTGTCGAGGTCGAAACCGCTGGGCAGCCCGCCCCCGTCGTCCCAGACCGTGAGATTGAGCCGGTCGTGCTCCGGCTCCACCACCACCTCCAGCCGCTTGGGCCTCCCGTGTTGCAACGCGTTCTGCAACAGCTCGGTCAGCGCCATGGCCAGCGGCGTGGCGATGAGCGACGGCAGCACGCCGAAACCTCCGACGCGCCGCGGTGTCACGGCCGCCTCCGCCGCCGACACCTCACCCGCCATCGCGATCACCCGGTCGGCGATCTCGTCGAAGTCGACGAACTCCTCCGGCGCATGAGAAAGCGTCTCGTGCACGATCGCGATCGACCCGACCCTGCGTACCGCCTCCTCGAGCGCCTCCCTGCCCTCCGGCACCTGCAGCCGCCTGGCCTGCAGCCGGAGCAGGGCGGCGACGGTCTGCAGGTTGTTCTTCACCCGGTGGTGGATCTCGCGGATCGTGGCGTCCTTGGTCATCAGCTCGCGCTCGCGCCGGCGCAGCTCCGTGACGTCCCTGATGAGCACCAGCGCGCCGATGCGGCCGCCGCCCACGATCAGCGGGATGGCCCTGAGCTGCACGATCGTGCCGCCGGACTCGACCTCGGTGCCCTTCGCCGCCCGCCCGCTGGCCACGATCATGAGGTCTTCGTTGATGGGCTCGTCGGAGTAGCACAACTGCGCGGTGACCCGCCCCAGCTCCGCCCCCACCAGATCGGCGTGCAGGCCCAGCCGCCGGTAGGCGGACAGGGCGTTGGGCGAGGCGTACGTGACGCGCCCCGCCCGGTCGAGCCGGAGCAGGCCGTCGCCCACGCGCGGCGAGCGGACCAGGATCGGCTCGTCGCCGGAGAACGGGAACCGGCCCTCCGCCACCATCTGCGCCAGGTCGGAGGCGCTCTGGAGGTAGGTCAGCTCCAGCCGGGAGGGCGTGCGGGCGGAGGAGAGGTTGGTGGAGCGCTGGATCACCGCGAGGAAGCGGGCCTCGCCGCCCTCGACGGCGCGCCGCACGGGGATCGTCTCCTCCCTGACGGGCACGCCGGTGGACCAGTCGGGATCTCCCTCGCGGCAGATGCGGCGTTCGTTCCAGGCGGTGTCGATGAGGTAGCGCTCGCCCTTGGCCGCCACGGTGCCGACGATGTCGTCGTGGTAGACGGTCGGGCCGGTCGTCGGCCGCATCTGGGCGATCGCGATCCAGCCGTTCTCCCCCAGCAGCGGCGCCCACAGGACGAGGTCGGCGAAGGACAGGTCGGCCAGCAACTGCCAGTCGGAGACCAGCGAGTGCAGCCAGTCGAGATCCGCCTCGTCCAGCGCTGTGTGGCGGGCTACGAGGTCGCTCAGTGTCGGCACGAGTGCATCATGCGTGCTTTCCCCCGCAACAGCCAAACCGGCCGTCGGGCGGCGGGCCCGCTGAGGTGGGCATTTGACCGCATAGCCGGTACTCGGGCACAACCCCGTACGAGTGCGGGCGTACCGCGCCATCCTCGTACAGTGCTGACACCGTGCCCCCTGGTGACCGTTTCGTGAAATCTCACATGGTGAGAAGCATCACACCGCCGCCACCGCTCAGCTGCAGGAAAAGGGCTGCGCGCCACCAGCCGGAGGTGATCCGCACGGGCGGGTGGTTCCTCCGCGACACGGCTGGTGGACCGGCCTCGGTTGCGATCGCGCACATCGCTGTGGATATCCTTCACCATCAACCTGAGCAGCCCGGATCCGTGCGTGCCAGCTGTCGTACGCGCTCGGCGCCGGTCGGCGGCTCCGGCCCGCGGTTGACCGCTCGGGCCGAAGTGAGTTCCGATGATCTCGCGGTGACCAGACACGCCCTCACCGCCGTGGCAGAAGTGAAGGTGAGAGCGTGACTGACGACAGCCCCCGCGTTCCGAAGTACTACGACGTGAAACGGAGCCTGCTCGAGCTCACCAAGAGCCTCTCGCCGGGCACGGCGCTGCCGCCCGAGCGCACGCTCGCCGTACGCTTCGAGACCTCCCGCACCACGGTCCGGCAGGCGCTGACCGAGCTGGTGGTGGAGGGCAGGCTGCTGCGCATCCAGGGCAAGGGCACGTTCGTGGCCCAGCCGAAGGTGGCCCAGGTGCTCCAGCTCACCTCCTACATCGGCGACCTGCGCACGGCCGGTCTGGAGCCGGACACCAAGATCCTGGAGATCGGCTACATCACCGCCGACGAGGCCCTGGCCCGGCGCCTGGCCATCAACCCCGGCGGGCGCGTGCTGCGCATCCACCGCCTCAGGCTGGCCAACGGCGAGCCGGTCTCCATCGACACGACCCACCTGTCCGCCCGCCGCTTCCCCCGGCTGCGGCGCGAGCTGGAGGTGCACGCGTCGCTGTACGAGACCCTGCACAACGCCTACAACGTGCGGCTCACCGACGCCGAGGAGATCATCGAGACGGTGCTGGCCACCCCCTACGACGCCAAGGCCCTGGGCGTCGACGTCGGCCTGCCGATGCTGCTGCTCACGCGCCACGCCTTCGACGCCGACGGCAACCCCGTCGAGTGGGCCCAGTCGCTCTATCGCGGCGACCGGTACAAGTTCGTCACGCGCCTGCGCCGTCCGTGAAGAACCTCATGCGTTACGGCAGGCCACCCTGCCCGGACCCGCCGACGCCGGCTCGCCTCCGTCGAGCGCCGGTCGTGAAGGCTCACGGGGCACTCGCCGTGACGAGCGCGCCGCGGGCCGTGTTCTTCGCTGACTCCTAGGCTGACGTCCATGAGCATTCTCGTCGTCACCGGCACCGGCGCCGGGGTGGGCAAGACCGTGGTGACGGCGGCCGTGGCCGTGTTGTCGCTGGCGCGCGGGGCGGCGACCGCCGTGGTCAAGCCCGCCCAGACCGGCGTGGCCCCCGGTGAGCCGGGCGACGTCGACCACGTGATCCGGCTGTCCGGGGTGGCCACCACCTTCGAGCTGCGCCGGTTCACCGACCCGCTCTCCCCCGCCGCCGCGGCGAGGGCGGCGGGCATGCCGCCCGTGTCGCTGGCCGGGGCCGCCACGCTGGTGCGGGAGCTGGGTGAGAGCAACCGGCTGGTGGTCGTGGAGGGCACCGGAGGGCTGCTGGAGCGCTTCGACGAGGACGGCGCCACCGTCGCCGACCTCGCGCGCTCCCTCAACGCGCAGGTGCTCGTCGTGGCCGGGGCCGGGGGCGCCGCGGTCAACCACACCGCGCTCACCCTGGAGGCGCTGGCCCACCGCGGGCTCGACCTGGCCGGCCTGGTCATCGGCCGGTGGCCGCGGCGGCCGGGGACCGCCGCGCGCAGCGGCGTGGCCGACCTCGAGATGCTGGCCGCGCGGCCACTGGCCGGGGCGCTGCCCGACGGCGCGGGCGACCTGGACAGGCAGGCGTTCGCCGAGGTGGCGCGCAAAGGGCTGGGCGCCACGCTGGGCGGCACGTTCGACCCCGCGGCCTTCCGGCGGCGGGTCCTCTGACAAGGGTGGGGCTAGCCCCACCACGCACCAGCACACCAGGCCCATTTCGCGGCTTCCCCGCCGGTCAATACCGTTGGGGCATGACAGTCCCCCGTCCGTGGTCGGCACGGGCCTGGCTCGACACGGCTCACGTCATGACCGGCCTGCCGGTCGCCGTGCTGCTCGGCGGGCTGACCGTCCTGCTGGCCGTGGTCCCTCGCCTGCTGTGGCAGGCCCTGCCGTGGTTCACCCGGGTGCAGTGCTCCCGGTTCGCGGCGTTCCAGGGGGTGCGCATCCCGCCCACACCGCCCCTGGCGGGATGGCGGAGCCCCACAGCGTGGCGGCAGATCGCCTACCACCTGCTGTCGCCGTTCGTGGGCGCCGCCGCGGCGTTCCTGGTGGCCGTGGTGTGGGGCGGATCGTTCGTGGGGCTGCTGTCGTTCCTGCCGCCGCGGCTGGTGCCCGCGCCCATGGTGTTCGAGTTCAACCTGCGCGACGGGCGCGTGCTGGGGATCTTCATGGGGGTGGGGCTCGCGCTGCTCGTCCTCGCTCCCTTCCTGGCACGCGGCATGGCGGCGCTCGACCTGGTGGTGGCGCGTACGCTTCTCGGGCCCAGCCGCTCGGAGCTGGGGCAGCGGATCGAGACGCTGACCGAGAGCCGGGCCGGCGTCATCGACGCGGCCGACGCCGAACGCCGCAGGATCGAGCGTGACCTGCACGACGGCGCGCAGCAGCGGCTCGTCTCGCTCGCCATGAACCTCGGCCTGGCCAGGGCCACCCTGACCGACCTGCCCGAGCCGGCCCGCCAGGCGATCGAGCAGGCTCACGAGGAGGCCAAGCAGGCGCTCAAGGAGCTGCGCGACTTCGTCAGGGGCCTGCACCCTGCCGTGCTCAACGACCAGGGCCTGGACGCGGCGCTGTCCGGAGTCGCCGCCCGAGCGCCCGTGCCGGTCAAACTCCGGGTCGACATCGAGCGGCGTACGAGTCCGACCATCGAGGCGGTGGCATTCTTCATCGTGTCCGAAGCACTGACCAACATCGCCAAACACGCCTCGGCCACCAAGGCCGAGGTGAACGTGCGGCGTGAGCGCGACCGCCTGCACGTGGAGGTCTACGATGACGGTTGCGGCGGCGCCACGCTGGACGGAGGCACCGGGCTGCGCGGCCTGGCCCAGCGGATCGACGCGGTCGACGGCTCGCTCCGGTTGTCCAGCCCGCTGGGCGGCCCGACGACGATCGAGGTGGAACTGCCGTGCGAGTAGTGCTGGCCGAAGACTCCGTGCTGCTGCGGGAGGGCCTGATCCGGCTCCTCGACGCCTCCGGCATGGACGTGGTGGCGGCCGTGGACGAGGCCGAGGGGCTGCTGCGGGCGGCCGAGGAACACCGGCCCGAGCTGGTCATCACCGACGTCAGGATGCCGCCCACGCACACCGACGAGGGGCTGCGGGCCGCACTCCTGCTGCGCCGCCAGCAGCCGGGCCTCGCGGTCCTCGTGCTCTCCCAGTACGTCGAGGAGCGCTACGCCGCCCAGCTGCTGGCCTCGGCCGCGACCGGCGGCGTCGGCTACCTCCTCAAGGACCGGGTGGCCGACGTGGCCGAGTTCATCGACGCGCTGCGCAGGGTGGCCTCCGGCGGCACCGCCCTCGACCCCGAGGTGGTCGCCCAGCTGCTGCTACGTGGCAACAGCGACCCGCTGGAGCGCCTGACGCCGCGCGAGCACGAGGTGCTGCAGTTGATGGCGGAAGGCCGGTCGAACGCGGGCATCGGCCAGGCGCTGGTGCTCAGTGAAGGGGCGGTCGGCAAGCACATCGGCAACATCTTCACCAAGCTCGACCTGTCACCCGCCGAGGGCGACCACCGGCGAGTGCTCGCCGTGCTGCGCTTCCTCAGGATCAGGAGCCTGCCATGAGAGCGGCCTGGCTGATCGTGGGCGCGCTGACGACCACGGTGGCGCTGCTGGTGTCCACGGCGGGGCTCTGGCACGTGTTCGCCAAGGCCAGGATGCCCGAGGACGTCAAGCTACGGTCCATCCCGTTCACGGAGAGCAGGATCCAGATCAACGCCGCCAGGGGCGACGTGCACGTGTCCATCCTGCCGGGCGACGCCGGCGAGGTGTTCATCCACAGGTCCCTGCGGTGGACGCGTGACCGGCCCGCCGTCACGGAGGACTGGGACGCGCGTACGAGCACCCTGCGGCTCGAGGCGGCCTGCCCCGGCGCCGACCAGCCGGACGGGCCCCTCTGCATGGCCGACTACGTGCTCTTCGTGCCGCCGGAGACCGACATCGAGGCCGGCACGACCGGTGGCCGGCTCAGCGTCGGCGACGTGTACGGCGACGTGCGCCTGACCTCCGTCACCGGCGACGTGCGCGTCGACGACGTCGCCGGCTCCCTCTGGGCCAGGGTCGGCACCGGCAGCGTGCACGCCGACGCGCTCAACTCCGAGGAGACCGATGTGGAGGTCGGGGCGGGAAACGTGAGCCTGTCGTTCGTCAACCCTCCGGCGACCGTGAAGGCCGTCGTCAGGACGTCCGGCGACGTGCAGGTGCACGTGCGCGAGGGCTCGTACGACGTCTCGGTGGTCGCCCGCAACAGCACCCTGAACATCGGCAAGGACCCCAGCTCGCCGCGGAAGATCAGCGCGAGGGCGCCGGACGGCAACGTCACCCTGTGCTGCCGCTGAAGATCACCCGTGTCCGGGCCTTAAGGTCTGTTTACTCTTGTGACTGGTTGGTAAGTTCCCGGCATGGAGTCTGCGAAGCACGCCGGTGACGCCGCCGTCGCCGTGTCCAAGGCCTATGGCGTCGAGACCATGTTCACCCTGTCGGGAGGGCACGTCTTTCCGCTCTACGACGGCGCCGTGCACGAGGAGATGCGCATCCTCGACGTACGCCACGAGCAGAGCGCGGTCTTCGCCGCGGAAGCGACGGCCCGGCTGACCAGGAAGCCCGGGCTGGCCGTGCTGACCGCCGGCCCCGGCATCACCAACGGCGTCAGCGGCGTCGCGACCGCCCACTTCAACGGCTCCCCCGTGGTCGTCATGGGCGGCCGGGCGCCCCAGTCGCGCTGGGGCAGCGGCGCGCTGCAGGAGATGGACCACCCGCCGCTGCTCGACCCGATCACCAAGCTGTCGTTCACGGCGAGCGGCGCCGAGTCGGTCGGCCACGAGGTCGAGATGGCCTTCCGCACGGCGGTCGCCTCCCATCGCGGCCCGGTGTTCCTCGACTTCTACATGGACCACCTGTTCTCTCCGTCGCCGGTGCACGACGTGCAGACGCAGACGCCGTCGCCGCTGGAGCCCGACCCCGGCGACCTGGCCGGCATCGCACGGCTGCTGGCCGAGGCCGAGCGGCCCGTGCTGGTGTACGGGTCCGACGTGTGGATGGAGCGCGCCGAGGAGGCCGCCCGCGACTTCGCCGAGACGTGGCGGCTGCCGGTCATCCCCAACGGCCAGGGCCGCGGCATCCTGCCGTCCGGGCACGAGCTGCTCGTCACCCGGGCGCGCGGGCTCGCCTTCTCCCAGGCCGACCTGGTGATCGTGGTCGGCACCCCGCTCGACTTCCGCCTCGGCTACGGGTGGTTCGGCGGCAAGGACGGCGCGCCGCTGGCCCGCGTGGTCCACATCGCCGACGCGCCGTCGCAACTGGCCACGCACATGCAGCCGGCCGCGTCCTCCGCGGGCGACCTGTCGGTGGTGTTCTGGGGCCTCGGCGCCGCCTGTGGCGACGCGGGCGTCAAACCCGACGCCTACGCCCCCTGGGTGACGAGGTTGTCCGACACGGCCGCCGCGGCCATCGCCGGCGACGCCGAGTTGCTGGCCTCCGACTCCGACCCGATCCACCCCATGCGCATCTACGGCGAGCTGGGCAAGATCCTCGCCGACGACGCCGTGGTCATCGGCGACGGCGGCGACTTCGTCTCCTACGCGGGCAAATACGTCGAGCCCCGGCAGCCGGGCAACTGGCTCGACCCGGGCCCGTACGGCTGTCTCGGCACCGGCCTCGGCTACTCCATCGCCGCCCGCCTGGCCAGGCCGTCCTCACAGGTGGTGCTGCTGCTCGGCGACGGCGCCGCCGGGTTCTCCCTGATGGACGTCGACACCCTCGTACGCCACCGGCTGCCGGTCGTCATGGTCTGCGGCAACAACGGCATCTGGGGCCTGGAGAAGCACCCCATGCAGATGTTGTACGGCTACGACGTGGCGGCCGAGCTGCAACCCCAGTGCCGCTACGACCAGGTCGTGACCGCACTCGGCGGCGGCGGCGAGCTCGTCACCAAGCCGTCCGAGATCGGCCCCGCGCTGCGCAGGGCGTTCGACTCGGGCATCCCCTACATGGTGAACATCGCCACCGACCCGCAGATCGCCTACCCGCGCAACACGACGGGGGTGTGACGCTACTGCTTCGGGCTGGCCGACGGGGTGGGGTTCGGGCTGCCGGTCGTGCAGGGGCTGTCGACGACGACCAGCGTGATCTTCGCCCCTTCGTCCGCCTGGGTGCCGCCCTTGGGGTTCATGGCCTTGACGGTGCCGCAGCGCAGGCCGGCGGTGGTGGTGGTCTGGTCGTCGAGGTCCACCTCGAAGCCCATCGCCAGGAGGATGTCCTGCGCCTCGAGGAACCTCATCCCGACCACCTTGGGCACGCGCTTCTTGCCGGCGGTGGGCGTGGGAGAGCCCGACGGCGTCGTGGT
Organism: Nonomuraea sp. B10E15; assembly: GCF_039871615.1. Taxonomy (NCBI): domain Bacteria; kingdom Bacillati; phylum Actinomycetota; class Actinomycetes; order Streptosporangiales; family Streptosporangiaceae; genus Nonomuraea; species Nonomuraea sp. B10E15. The sequence continues at coordinate 32,943 of NZ_JBDPMB010000037.1, read as the reverse complement.
GGGCGTCGGCGTGCGGGTGGGGGTCCTGGTCGGCTTGGGCTCCGGGGTCGTCGGGTCGGGCCTGGGCGGCCTGGTGGTCGGCTTGGGCTCCGGGGTCGTCGGGTCGGGCCTCGGCGGCCTGGTGGTCTTCGTCTCGCGAGGGGGCTGGATGGACGACGTGTCGCCCCGCGGAACAGCGGTCTCGGTGATCTGCGGCTCGCCGGGGGTCATGCCCGTCAGAGCGACCGCGCCGGCCCCCGCGCCGAGCACCACCGCGACCGCGATGCCCGTGATCAGGCCGGTCCTGCGCGGCGCCTTCGCCGCCCGCCGGCTGCCGCCACGGCGCTCGGACACGTTCGTGTCCTGGGATGCCTGCTGGTGCGCACCGGTCTGGTACGCCTCCATCGGCGGAGCGGCCGTGCCCGTCCCGGTGGGGGGCGCGTGAACCGGCTCCGGCACAGGCGAGGGCTGCCCGTTGGCGGCCGCGTGGGCCGCCTCGCTCATGGCTTTGGCCGACGGGTAGCGCCTGGCCGGGTCCTTCGACAGCGCGACCTCGACCAGCGTGCGCACCGCCTGGGGGATCTCGGCGGGGAGCGGCGGCGGGGCCTCGCGGATGTGCTTGAGCGCGATCGTGACCGCGCTGTCACCGTCGAACGGACGCTGCCCCATCAGGCACTCGTACGCGACCACGCCGAGCGCGTAGATGTCGACCGCGGGCGTGACGGGCGCACCCTCGGCCTGCTCGGGGGCGCAGTAGGCGGCCGTGCCCAGCACCATGCCGGCGTCGGTGAGCCGGTTGGCCAGATCGGACCTGGCGATGCCGAAGTCGGTCAGCACGAGCGTGCCGTCGCGCTGCACGAGCAGGTTGCCCGGCTTGACGTCGCGGTGCACGATGCCCTGGTCGTGCACGGCCTGCAACGCCGAGGCGGCCTGGGCGATCAGGTCCATGGCCTGCTGCGGCGCGATCCGGCCCAGCCTGGACAGTAAGCGGTCGAGCGGCTCGCCGTCGACGAACTTCATGACCAGGTAGACGGTGTCGCCGCTGACGCCGTAGTCGTAGACGTCGACCACGCCGCTGTGGTTGATCGTGGCCATCGCCCGCGCCTCCCCCTGGAAGCGAGCGACGAACCCCGGGTCCTCCATACGGCCTGGCAGCAGCACTTTGACGGCGACGGTGCGGGCCAGGACGATATCCTCGCCCCGCCACACCTCGCCCATGCCGCCGGCGCCGATGCGGGTATCCAATCGATACCGCCCCGCCAGCGTCGTCCCTTGTGCCACCATGACGCCCCCGTTACCCCCCTACTTCAGTAACCTCTCCCACCCCGCGAGTCTCCAACAAAGCGAACTTTCATCGCGGTAAGGTAACACAGTGGTCACGGAAGTCAGAGAGTGTACGACTCACCTGTCCCACATGCCACTCAAATGCCTCAAGCCGTACAAACTCTATCCTGCGGCCTCACGACGGGCCTTGTCCGCGTTTCGCGGAACTCAACGGCCGGATCGCTAGGCTGATCCCATGACGCTCGCACCTGGCCTTCGCGCCCAGTCGCTCATCGTGGTCGAGATGGACGACACCGCCAAGAGCGTGGGCAGCGGAGACGTGCCCGTGCTGGCCACGCCCCGGCTGCTCGCGCTGGCCGAGGCGGCGACCGTGCGCGCCGTCGAGCGGCACCTCGCGCCGGGCCAGACGTCCGTCGGCACCCGGGTCGAGCTGGAACACGTGGCCGCCAGCCCGCTCGGCACGCGCGTGCAACTCGGCGTCGAGCTGACGCGGGTCGACGGCCGTCGCCTGACCTTCGCCTTCGAGGCCCACGACGAGCACTCCGTCGTGGGCAAGGGCACGATCGAGCGCGTCCTCGTCGACCGCGCCAGATTCCTGGCCGCGAGCGAACGGCGCACGACGTGAGGGGCGCTAGTCGTCGATGACGGCGATCAGGTCGCCTTCCTGGATCACGTCGCCCTCGGCCACCTTGAGCTGGGCCACCGTGCCGTCGTCCTCGGCGAGCACCGGGATCTCCATCTTCATCGACTCGAGAATGACGAGCGTGTCACCTTCGGAGACGGTGTCGCCCTCGCGGACGACGACCTTCCACACGTTGGCCACCATCTCGGCGCGTACCTCAGCCACCGCGACTCCCCTCTTTCCATGATCCGATAATGTTCACGACCTAGGCGCGCATGCGCGCGACCAGGCCGGTGTCGTAGTCGCCGGCGACGAACTCCGCGTTCTCCAGCAGCTCCGCACAGAATGGCAGATTGTTCTTCGGTCCCTCTACGGTGAACGCCGCCACCGCCTTGCGGCCCTTCTCCAGCGCGTCGGCGCGGCTCTCGCCGCGGACGCAGAGCTTGGCCATCAGCGGGTCGTAGAACGGGGTGACCGTGTTGCCCATCTCATAGCCGGAGTCGACCCGCACGCCGTCGGCGACCGGCTCCTCCCACGCCGAGATCGTGCCAGGACCGGGGAAGAACCGCTTCGGGTCCTCCGCGTAGACGCGGAACTCTATCGCGTGCCCGGTCGGCTCGGCCGGCACCTCGGGGCTCTCGCCCGCCGCGACACGCAGCTGCAGCTCGACCAGGTCGACACCGGTGACCAGCTCGGTGACCGGGTGCTCCACCTGCAGCCTGGTGTTCATCTCCAGGAACACGAAATCCTGCCGGTCGGCGTCGACCAGGCACTCGACGGTGCCCGCACCGGCATAGCCGACGGCCTCGCCGGCCCGCACGGCGGCGGCGAGCATGCGCTCGCGCAACTCCGGCGTGATGCCGGGGGACGGCGACTCCTCGACGACCTTCTGGTGGCGGCGCTGCACCGAGCAGTCGCGCTCGCCCAGCGCCACGACCCGGCCGTCGGGCAGGCCGAAGATCTGCACCTCGACGTGGCGGGCCCGCTCGATATAGCGCTCGAGCAGGACGGCGGGCCCGTCGAGCGCGTCGCCCGCGCTCCCGGCGAACCTCGCCGCCGCCCTGGCCGCCTGGTCGTACGCCTTGCTCAGGCCCTCGTCGTCGTAGGCCACGCTCATGCCGATGCCACCGCCTCCGGCCGCGGTCTTGACCATGACCGGATAGCCGATGGACTCCGCGGCCCGCAGCGCCAGCGACAGGTCGGTGACCGGCTCGCGGGTGCCCGCGGCGACGGGAACGCCCGCGGCCTCCATGAGGTTCCTGGCGTTGATCTTGTCGCCCATCCGGTCGATGGCCTCGGGCGCGGGCCCGATCCACACCATCCCCGCCTCGATCACGGCCCTGGCGAACGCGGCGTTCTCGGCGAGGAACCCGTAGCCCGGGTGCACGGACCGCGCGCCCGTCGCCCGCGCCGCCTCCAGCACCTTGCCGGCGTCGAGGTAGCTCTGCGCGGGGTTGGCCGGGCCGATCAGCACCGCCTCGTCGGCCTCGCGGACGAACGGCAGGTCGGCGTCGGCCTCGGAGTGCACGGCGACGGCACGCAGGCCCATCCGTCTGACCGTGCGGATGATCCGCCGCGCGATCTCACCTCGGTTGGCGACCAGAACGGGTCCGAGCGTCTCAGTAAGCACGCCGACCACCTTATGGCCGTCACAGGCTTGACCCCTTTCCCCCGAAACCACCGAAGCGGCCAGCACGATCTGTAGGAACCCCACAATCAGGAGCGCTCCACGGGCCGGTGGCTGCGTGCGGGCGACAACAGCTTAGACGCGGCCGCGGTCGATCACACGCCCTAGCGCCTCGATCGCGTGGGGGTCGTAGGAGCCGCCAGGGGACTGCCGGACGCGCTCCAGCGCCGCCCCGGCGCGGTCGCGGTCGGTGGAGGGCCCCACCAGGTCGTCGTAGGCGTTGGCGACCTTGATGATGCGGCTCGACAGCGGCGGGTCCTCGGTGATCGGGTCGCACTGCCGTCTGACCACCTCCGCCACGCGGTCGAGCACGCCCGTCTGCCGGATCACCTCGGCGCCCAGCTCGGCGATGCGGCGGGCCTGCTCGGGCTCGGTGAGCACGGTGGCGCCGCCGGGGATGGGATCGCTCAGCGACAGCTGGCCGATGTCGTGCATCAGCGCCGCGTATTCCAGCTCCAGCAGCTCGGGCTCGGCCATGCCCAGCTCTCTGCCGATGGCCACGGCCAGCCGGCTCACCCGGCGCGAATGCCCGGGCTCGACGTAGCCGCCGACCTCCGTCACCCGGGACAGGGCACGCACGGTCTGCAGATAGGTGGCGCGGATGCCGGCGTATTTCCTGAAAGCGACCTGGGTGACCAGCAGCGGGGCGGCGAACACCAGCAGCGCCACCAGGTCCATGCTGTGTGTGGCCAGCGCCAGCAGCACGCCCGACGAGCCCACGGCGGCGCCCAGCGGGAACGCCATGTTGATCTCGTCGCGCACCGCCACCCGGAACGCGGTGCGCACCTGCTCCGCCCTGAGCAGGGCCGCGATCAGCACGTCGATCAGCAAGGTGATCGTGATGAGCGTGGCCATCGCCGCAAGCGCCGGCCACCACGTGCTGGTCGGCGGCTTGGTGAGCTCGTGGAGCGGGTCGGCCAGCGGCCGGAACGCGAACGCCGGCAACGCGCCGATGAGCAGCCGCCTGGCCATCGCGTCGAGCCGCGGCGGGCGGCCGACGGCCAGGTGCGGCAGCGCTCCCGCCGTCATGCCGACCGCGATCACGGCGACCACCTGCAGCGCGGGATGGCGCAGCGGGTTCTGGCTGAGGTCGAGCAGCAACGTGTAGCCGAGCGCCGCGGCGGCCCCGATGGGCGCGACCTCCCTGTTGCCCGGCATGGTGAGCCTGGCCAGCTCGCCGACCGCGATCAGCGCGCCGAACCCGACCGCGACCTCCGGGCGTTCGAGCCCGGCGGCGGCGGTGTAGCCGACCCCCGCCACCGCGACCAGCCCGGCCACGCAGATGAGCAGGAGCTGCCCCGAGTCGAGCCGGCGCAGCACCGTGCCCACGGACCGCTCGGCCCGCCGCCGGGGACGTGCTGTGGTGATCATTGACCGGTCACGACCTCGATGGGCATGGTCGGGTCGTCGTGGTCCTTGATCGGGGACCCGGCGGCCTCGGGGGGCGGCGGGTCGACGCGGCGCGGCGGCTGCCACGGCTCGCGGTCGAGCGCTCTGATGAAGGCCGCGACCATGACCGGGTCGAAATGGCTGCCGGCGCATTTGCGCAGCTCTTCCACGGCCACCGGCACCGGCCTGGCGCCGCGGTAGGAACGGTCGGAGGTCATCGAGTCGAACGCGTCGGCCACCGCGATGACCTTCGCGAACTCGGGGATCTCGTCACCGGCCAGCCCCATCGGGTAGCCGGTGCCGTCGTGGCGCTCGTGGTGGTGCATGATGCCGGCGTAGGCCTCGTCGAGGAACCCGATGCCGCGCACGATCTCCAGCCCGCGCATCGGATGCAGCTGGATCGCGGCGAACTCCTCCTCGGTGAGCGGCCCGTCCTTCTGCAGCACCTTGGTGGGCACGCCGAGTTTGCCCACGTCGTGGAGCATGCCGGCGTAGCGGATCGCCCGCACCCGCTCGACCCCCATGCCGATCTCCTGGGCGATCATCGAGGAGGCGTGCGAGACCCGCGTGCAGTGGCCGCGCGTGTAATAGTCCTTCGTCTCCACCGCCTGGCAGAGCGCGGCGATGGTGGCGTCGTAGGAGCGCTGCTGCGCGTGATACTGGCCGAACGCCCACCGCGCCACGAAGAGCGGCACCAGCACCAGCACCGCCGAGATCGACGCCACGGTGGCCCACAGCCCCGCCACCAGCAGCCCGAACGTGCCGTAGCCCAGATAGGACAGCAGGAACTGGACCATGCCGCGCATCGGCACCTCGGTGGCGCGCGACCCCGTGGCCAGCGCGATCACGGTGAGGGTGAGGACGATGTTGAGCGGCACGAAGACCGCCGTGGCCGCGACGTAGGGGCCGATCAGGTCGTCGAACGCGTTGACCTGAGGCACGCCGACCTGCCCGTCGAGCGCGACGTAGAGCCACCCGGCAGCGAAGCCGCAGATGGCGAACTGGGCACCGTTGAACAGACGTTTGATCAACGGCAGCCCCGGCCGCACGCTCACGATCGCGGTCAGCCCCACCAGCGCCGCCCCCTCGGGACCGAGCAGCACCACGGCGGCCAGCGAGGCCGAGAAGCTCACCGAGACGGCGAACTGCTCCACGTTGAGCAGCGTCGGCATCGACTCGCACACCAGGAACAGCAGCGCGAGCACGAGCAGGATGTCGAGGTCCTCCGGAGCCACGGGGGCGCCGGAGACCACGACGCCGCGAACGATGAGAGCGGCCGCCACCCCGATCACAGCGACCAGATAGGCCCTCGCGGGCCACGGCAGATCACGCATTGCGGCCCCCCACGGCGGTCAGGTCCAGGAAACCCCGGGTGGGATCGCTCCCTCGAACACGCCCCCGAACACCATGACCATCGGAGCGGCCAGCACGGCGGCCATGAACAGCCGGGCGACCATAGCCTTCAACATACGCATGCCTCCACGGTCGACTTGTGGAGTTTCACGCTACAGAAGAGGGCGTGGTCGCACCGCCCGAGTGTGAAATAGCAAGCAAAGCGTAATCAAGCCACTACGAGACGCGATGTGCGGCGGCCCACTCCACGGTCTTCTTCACGCCGGTCGACAGGTCGGTGCGCGGCTGCCAGCCGAGCCCGTCGTGGGCCGGCACCGGGTCGACCGCCATCGCCGGCAGGTCGCCCACGCGCGGCTGCGCGAACCCCGGCTTGTCCTGGGCGCCCGCCGCGTCGGCGATGAGCGAGTGCAGCCGGCGGTCGCTGGTCTGGATGCCGGTGCCGAGGTTGAACCTGCGGCCGTTGCCCTCCGCCCCGCACGCCCTGACGAAGCCGTCGACCACGTCGTCGACGTAGATGTAGTCGCGGGTCTGGGTGCCGTCGCCGTAGAGGACCGTGGGCGTGCCCGACAGCAGGGCGTCGGTGAAGATGGCGACCACGCCGGCCTCGCCCTCGGGCGACTGGCGCGGACCGTAGACGTTGGAGAGCACCAGCGTGGTGTATTCGAGACCGTAGAGGGCCCGGAACGTGGCGAGGTAGGTCTCGCCGCTCAGCTTGGACGCGGCGTAAGGGGAACGCGGGTCGGTCGGCGCGTCGCCGGGCACCGGGATCGCCGACGGCCTGCCGTAGACCGCCACCGACGAGGCGAACACCACCTTGCGGGTGCGGCCCTCGTGGGCCGCGGCCAGCACGGACGCCGTGCCCGCGACGTTGACGCCCGCGTCGTGCACCGGGTCGGCGACGCTCTTGCGAACGCTGATCTGCGCGGCGAGGTGGCAGATGACCTCGGGTTGCAGGTCGGCGACCAGGGCGATCAGCGCGGGATCGCGCACGTCGATCTGGTGCAGCCGGAAGCGGTCGCTCCCGCTCGCCTGCGCCAGGTTGTCCCGGCGCCCTGAGGACAGGTCGTCGACGACGTCGACCTCGTGCCCGTCGCCCAGCAGACGATCGACGAGATTCGAACCGATGAACCCGGCACCCCCGGTGACCAACGCGCGCATGCGGTCGATCCTAGTCGGCCAGCTCCGACCTCACTTGCGCGATGCGGGCCAGGACCTTGGATCGCAGGTCTGCCGGGACCGGATCGCAGCCGCAGTGTTTGTGCACAAGCGCCTTGACCGCTTTGTCCAGATCATATTCCTGCAGGCACGGGCTGCACTCGTCGAGATGCACGCGGATGTCGGCGACGTCGCTCTCGGTCAGCTCGCCGTCGAGATAGGCGTAAACCTTGTCGAGCACCTCGCGACAGTCGGTGTCATGCGGGTTGCCACAGCTCATTTCGATCCCTCCGCCGGGACCAGGCCACGCTCGCGAGCATAGTCCTCAAGGAGGCCCCGCAACTGCCTGCGTCCCCTGTGCAGCCTCGACATCACGGTGCCGATCGGAGTGCCCATGATGTCGGCGATCTCCTTGTAGGGGAAGCCCTCGACATCAGCCAGGTAGACGGCGATCCTGAACTCCTCGGGCAGGGCCGCCAGCGCCTCCTTGATGTCGCCGTCGGGCAGGTGCTCGAGCGCCTCGACCTCGGCCGACTTCAGCCCGCTCGACGTGTGCGACTCGGCCCGCGCGAGCTGCCAGTCCTCGATCTCCTCGGCGCCCGACTGCTTCGGCTCGCGCTGCTTCTTGCGGTAACTGTTGATGAAGGTGTTGGTCAGGATCCGGTAGAGCCACGCCTTGAGGTTGGTGCCCTGCTGGAACTGGTGGAACGACGCGAACGCCTTGGCGAAGGTCTCCTGCAGCAGGTCCTCCGCGTCCGCGGGATTTCGGGTCATCCGGAGCGCCGCGGAGTAGAGCTGCTCGAGATACGGCATGACATCGCGCTCGAATCGCTCGCTCCGCTGCTCCAGCGTCTCCGCGCCTGTCGCGGGCACCGGACCCACCCCCCTAAGATCACCGGTGGCCGATCGTGGCGGAACACCGTACTCAGGGGAGGATACCCGCTGGCCCGTGACCTCCTGGTCAGCGGGTTGGGGGCTGAGCAATGTGAGCATGCTCGTCGCAACACACCCGCGCCCTCGTCTGTTCCCGCAAGATAGAAGGTACGAAGGACCCGGTGCGGGGAACGTCATAACGTACCGGCTGGTAGCCCTTTTTCCGTAACCCAGGAGTCGCGTGTGCTGCCCATTCCGGCCGAGGAACTGAACGGCTCAGGGACGCTCGGGCCGTACTGGACCTTCTATCGCGCCGTCGCCGCCGAGCAACTGAACCGATGGCTTCCCAGCCAGCCCTCCGTGATCCTCGACCTGTCCGGCGGCCGCGGCCGGTGGTCCGGCCAGGCGGCCAGGGCCGGGCACCGGGTGATCGAGGTGCTCGACTTCCGCCGCACGGTCGACGCGCAGTCCCGATTGCGCGACGCCGACCGCGTCCGCCACGTGCGCGCAGACGATCTGTCGTTCCTGCCCGACGAGAGCGTGGACGCCGTCCTCGCAGAAGAGCGCGCGATGTCGGTCGAGCTGATGGCCGAGTCGGCGATGAGCGACGTGGCCAGGGTGTTGCGCCCCGGCGGCCGGGCGCTGGTGTGCGTCGACTCGCTCGTGCTGGGCATGGCGATCCTGGCCGAGCAGGGCCAGTGGCAGCACCTGCGCCAGACCGGCGAGGTCATGCTCGTGCCGTGGCCCGACGGCAGCATCACGCGCTGCTTCAGCAGCGGGCAGCTGCGCGAGTTGCTGGCGGGCACCGGGCTGGAGGTGGAGTGGATGCGGCCGCGCACGGTGTTGTCGCCGTCCACGGTCGACCACGTGCTCTCGTCCGACGCGCGCGCCCTGTCCTATCTGGTGCGTACGGAGCTCGAGGCCCATCCCGACGACGACGACACCGTCGGCATCCACCTGGTGGCCAGCGCCCGCAAGCGCTGAGCGCCTGCCGGCGGCCCGGCGCGGTCAGCGGCGGCGCTCCCGCTTCCCCTGGCACTGCACGCACCGCGCGGCCTCCGGGCGGGCCTCCAGCCGGCCCTCCGGCACGGGCTTGCCGCAGTCGACGCACCTGCCGTAGACGCCTTCGTCGATGCGCCCGATCGCCTCCACCACCGCGCGGCGCTGCGCGGTGGCCACGGTCAGCATGGCCTGCGCGCGGTCGGCGTCGGTCAGGTCGGAGCCCGCGTCGGCCGCGGAGTATTCCCGCACCGCGACGGGGTCGCCTCTGAGGACCCCGATCGAGCGGTCCAGTTCGGCGAGCATGTCCTTCAGCCGCTCACGAGCGGTCGTGACGTCCACGAATCCGCACCTCCGGGTGAATGAGGGAAGCCTGCGGCCAGGACTCCCCGGATGTCCCCGCCGGCGCGATCAATGGGGGCCTATGTGGCGGTGACACCGAGTGAACGGTTGCATCGCTTTCCTCACCGAATGCCCACTTACCGCGCTTCTTACACCTTTAGAACAGCGCGGACTCCCCCGCCTCGGGGAGCGGTTCGATGAGGTGGGGGCCGTTGTTCCTGACGTTGTTCACGTCCGTGGCGACCGCGTACGCCGTGAGCCGCCCCGACTCGGCGGGCACCAGCAACTCGGAGGCCCGCCCGGTGTCGGTGAGTTCGGGGTCGAGCCATTCGGCCCAGCGGTCGCGCTCGATCATCATGGGCATCCTGTCGTGGATGCGGCCGAGGTGGTCTTCGGCGTCGGTCGTGATGACGGTGCAGCTGACGAGCCACTGGAGCGGGTCGTCGTCGGCGCGCGACGGATCCTTCCAGAACTCGTACAGGCCGGCCATGGCCAGCACCCCGCCGTCCGCGGGATGGATGAAGTACGGCTGTTTCTTCTTCCCCTGCTTTTGGCCGCGCCCGCTTCGGCCCTCGCTCTCTCCGTCCGGGCTCGTGCGGTCCGGCTCGACCGGCATCCACTCGAAATAGCCGTCGGCCGGGAGCAGGCATCTGCGCTTGGCGAACGCCCGGCGGTAGGACGGCTTCTCCGCCAGCGTCTCGGCCCTGGCGTTGATCAGCCGCGAGCCGATCGACGGGTCCTTCGCCCAGGCGGGGACCAGGCCCCACTTGAGGATCCTCAGCTGGCGGACCGCCCGCTCGGCCTCGTGGGGCACGCGGCTCAGGACGGCGTAGACGTTCTTGGTCGGCGCCACGTTGTAGTCGGGGCCGAGCTCCTTGTCGGGGTCGCCGTCCTGCTCGATCTGGAACTCCTCGAGCAGCTCGTGCTTCTTGCGCGCCGAGGCATATCTACCGCACATGACACCACACTGCCATGTCCTTCCCCCACTCGCGTGTCCGCCCGGCGGCGGCGCGCGGACTTCGACCGCGTAGCGCCACTCCCAGTACTCTTTGACCATGCCCGCTCCGCTCTGGCCCGCACCGACGGCGACGACCCCCGTCAGCGCCACCGTCTCGCTGCCCGGCTCCAAGTCGGTGACCAACCGCGCGCTCCTGCTCGCCGCGCTCGCCGACGGCCCCGGCGTCGTGCGTGGTGCGCTGCGCAGCCGCGACGCGGACCTGATGGCGGCCGCGCTGCGGGCGCTCGGCACCACGCTGGTGGCCGGAGGTGAGAGCGCCGCGGGGGTCGACTGGCACGTGACGCCGGGCCCGGTCCGCGGCGGCGTGAGCATCGACGCCGGCCTGGCGGGCACGGTCATGCGGTTCGTCCCACCGATGGCCGCGCTGGCCGACGGCCCGGTCCACTTCGACGGCGACCCGCACGCGCGCAAGCGCCCGATGGGGCCCATCCTCGACGCGCTGCGCTCGCTGGACGCGCGGGTCGACAACGACGCACTGCCGTTCACGATCATCGGGCCCGTCACGGGCGGCGAGGTGACGCTGGACGCGTCGGGCTCCTCCCAGTTCGTCTCGGGGTTGCTGCTGGCGGCCGCGCGCTTCGAGAAGGGCGTCACGATCCGCCACGTGGGCCCGCCCGTGCCCTCGCAGCCGCACATCGAGATGACGGTGCAGATGCTCAGGGCGGCCGGCGTCACGGTCGACGACGGCGAGCGCCACGTGTGGCGCGTCGAGCCGGGCCCGATCGCGGCGAGAGACGTCACGGTCGAGCCCGACCTGTCCAACGCGGCCCCGTTCCTGGCCGCCGCACTGGTCACGGGCGGCACGGTCACCATCCCGGCATGGCCCGCCGAGACCACCCAGCCCGGCGACGCCCTGCGCGGTCTGCTCACCTCCATGGGCGCCACGGTCACCCGCACGGCCGACCTGGTCGTCACGGGCACGGGCGAGATCACCGGCATCGACGCGGACCTGCACGAGGTCGGCGAGCTGACCCCGACGATCGCCGCGCTGGCCGCGCTCGCGCGCACCCCGAGCCGCATCCGGGGTGTGAGCCACCTGCGCGGCCACGAGACCGACCGCCTGGCCGCGCTGGCCACCGAGATCAACCGCCTCGGCGGCGACGCCGAGGAGACGGACGACGGCCTGGTCATCCGACCCCGCCCGCTGCGCGGCGGCACCTTCCACAGCTACGACGACCACCGCATGGCCACCGCTGGAGCGGTGATCGGGCTCGCGGTCCCGGGAGTGCGGGTGGAGAACATCGCGACGACCGCCAAGACCCTGCCGGAGTTCGTCCAGATGTGGGCGGCGATGCTGGACTCCCGATGACGACGGCCTTCCGGCCGCTGCCCGCCGCTGGTTTCATGGGGGAAGCCCCGGGCACGTCGGAGAAGGGCGAGACGTGACCGCGCGCTGCCCGCACCCACCCGCCGCACCCGGCCCGCGTCACCGAGCACCCTGTCACCGACCGCAGAGGGGAAGCGAGCGTATGGGAGCGGACCGCTGAGAAAGCGGGAGTACGACGAGGACGACGTACGGGTCAGGCCGGGCAAGGGGTCACGGCCGCGCACCCGGATCCGTCCTGCGCACGAGGACGCCGTCGGAGGGTTCGTGGTGGCCGTCGACCGGGGCCGCTACACCGTCCTGGTCGAGCCGGAACGCCCGAAGGGGTCGGCCCAGAAACGCAGGCACCAGCCTCAGCGCCGCCTGGTGGTCGCCATGAAGGCCCGCGAGCTCGGCCGCAAGGGCATCGTCGTGGGCGACCGGGTCGCCCTGGTCGGCGACGTCTCCGGCCGTCCCGACACCCTGGCGAGGGTCGTCCGCGTGGAGCCGCGCAGCTCGATGTTGCGCCGCTCGGCCGACGACACCGATGACACCGACGGCATCGAACGCCCGGTCGTCGCCAACGCCGACCAGCTCGTCATCGTGACCGCCCTGGCCGATCCGCCGCCCCGCCCTCGCATGATCGACCGCATGCTGGTGGCCGCGTTCGACGCCGAGATCGAGGCTCTGCTCTGCCTCACCAAGTCGGATCTCGCCCCGCCCGACTCCCTGGTCGCCCTGTACGAACCGCTGGGCGTCTCGCACGTCGTCGTGCGCAAGGGCGGCTCGCTCGACGAGCTGCGCGACCACCTGACCGGGCGCATCAGCGTTCTGGTCGGCCACTCGGGCGTCGGCAAGTCCACCCTGGTCAACGCCCTGGTCCCCGACGCCAACCGCGCGGTCTCCCAGGTCAACGCCGTCACGGGCCGCGGCCGCCACACCTCCACCTCGGCCGTCGCCCTGGAGCTGCCGGAGGGCGGCTGGATCATCGACACCCCAGGAGTGCGCAGTTTCGGCCTGGCCCACGTGTCGGTGGAGACGGTGCTGGCCGGGTTCCCCGACCTGGTGGAGGGCACGGTCGACTGCCCGAAGGGCTGCACACACCTGGGCGACGGTTGCGCCCTGGACGCGTGGGTGGCCGCCGGCAATGCCGACCCCGCCCGCCTGGAGTCGCTCCGTCGCCTCCTGTCCAGCCGCGAGGGCTCACCCGACGACGCTCCCTGACCCTTTTCACGTGCCCTTGCATGCTGCCTTTTCGGCGGTCAATGGACGGGCAAAAAGGACGGATTGCCAGGGAAGATCAGCGATATCTCTCGACATGACGTACTTACCGCTGACAGGGAAAAGGGATACCGGTTACCAGAAAAGAGACGTTGGTGACTGATGTTCGGTATACGACTCACGGTAGCGTGGGCGACCGTGCAGGGTTACAACGATGATCTTCGCCTCGCGCATGTCATGGCGGACGCCGCCGATGACCTGACCATGCGGCGGTTCAAGGCGGTCGATCTGAGGGTCGACACCAAGCCCGATCTGACGCCGGTCAGCGACGCCGACCGCGCCGTGGAGGAGACCATCCGGGGCACGCTGCGCCGTGCCAGGCCGCGCGACGCGGTCGTGGGAGAGGAGTTCGGCAAGACCGGGTGGGGCGCCCGGTCGTGGATCATCGACCCCATCGACGGCACCAAGAACTACGTGCGGGGCGTGCCCGTGTGGGCGACCCTGATCGCGCTCATGGAGTACGGCGAGGTCGTCGTCGGCCTCGTGTCGGCCCCCGCCCTCGGCAGACGCTGGTGGGCGGCCGCCGGGGGCGGCGCGTGGACCGGCAAGAGCCTGACCAAGGCGTCCAGGATGACCGTGTCGTCGGTCTCGACCCTGGAGGACGCGTCGTTCTCCTACTCCAGCTTCGGCGGCTGGGAGAAGACGGGCCGGCTCGACAACTTCCTCGACCTCGGCCGCGCCTGCTGGCGTACGAGGGCGTACGGCGACTTCTGGTCACACATGATGGTCGCGGAGGGTTCGGTGGACGTGTCCGCGGAGCCCGAGTTGTCGCCGTGGGACATGGCGGCGCTCACCGTGATCGTCGAGGAGGCCGGCGGCGTGTGGACCGACGTGGCGGGCGTGAAGGGCCTGGAGGGCGGGAGCCTCGTCTGCACGAACGGCACCCTCCACGACGAGGTCGTGCGCCGGCTCAACGCCTAGGACCGGCCTCGGACTGGATGCCGGCGGTTGCGGCATTCAGCTCCCGTTCATCCTTGTACGTCACATTTCCGCCATACGTGACACCGCTGGGCGGATTGTCATGTCCCAGCGGATCCTGGTCCCAGAAGTTCCCCCGGTAGACCACGTTCTCCAGCGGCGGCCCCACCACGAGGACGGCCGTGTTGTCCGCCCGCAGGACGACGTTGCCCTCCACCGTCACCCACGAGGCCCCGTAGTCGGTGTAGAGCCCGAAGTTGTACGGCGTGTGCGTGTCCTTGATGACGTTCCCCTGGACGAGCGCCTGGTTGTCCGGGGAGTCGCCCTGCGGCCCCGACAGGTAGACGCCGCCCCCGTCGGCCAGCACCTCCATGGTGTCCGCCACGAGGTTGCGCAGGATGCGGGCACCCTGCCCGGAACCCACGACGATCCCGCAGTGGGGCACGTGGGCCACCTCGTTGTGCGCGACCACGCAGTCGCGCGTGCCCGACACGGAGATGCCCGGCGCGCCGCTGAACTCGAGCCCGACGTGGTGCACGCGGTTGTCCTCGATCGAGGTGGCCCGGCTGCCGGAGACCTCGACGCCGGCGCCGGACAACGTGTCGAACGCGCAGCGGCGCACCGCGAGACCGGCGCCGCCGGTGACGCCCAGCCCGGAGGCGCCGAGCCGGGTGAACCGGCACCCCTCGATCGCCACGTTCTCGGTGGCGTCGAAGGTGACGCAGGCGGGGATCGTGACGGAAGCCGCGGGATACGTCACGGACGCCCCTTCCCCGATGACCGCCGTCTCGACGCCGCCGCCCTCGTAGTAGCCGGTGCCGTGGTAGTGCAGGAACCCCTCGGCCGCACTCGGGCGCAGCCAGGTGGCCTCGGCGAACACCAGGCCCCTGAACGACACGTCCCGCGCTCCTGCGACGCTCACCAGGCGCTCCAGGACGGGTGCGACGACCCGCGTACGGGAGGGGTGCTCCCCGGGGCGGGGCAGGTACATCAGCACGTGCCGCCCCGGACGCGACCGGTCGAGCACGAAGGTGCCCGGCTCGGCCAGGAAGGCGGCGTCGTTCTCGATGCGGGTGGGCAGGCCGGGCCCGCTCGACGACTGACCCTCCCACGTCGAGTTGTACAGCTCGCCGGCCCATCCGAAGGCGGGCTGTGCCATGGTGATCACCGTCTCGTCCCCGTCGCCGGAGACTCCCGCGACCCCGCAGCGGGCCTCCGTCCAGGGGTAGACGCCACGGAAGACGAACTCGACGTCCGCGGGGCTGCGCCAGCCGAGCGGCTCGCCGCCGCCGGTGACGTAGCCGGTGGCGGTCACGCGGACCTCGCCGGGCAGCCCGGGGAGGGCGGCCCGCTCGGCCCTGCGCCCGTCGACGTAGAGCTGGCGGCTGTCGAGCTCGCCGACCTCGGCCACCCAGACGCCGTCGCGTTCCTGCCAACCCGTGATGACCCGGCCGCCGCTGATCACGGGCTCCTCCTGCTCGGGGGTGCCGTAGCCGTACGCCTGGAAGGTGATCCCCGAGTCGGCACCGGTGAGCTCGAGCGGCCGCGCGAGCGTGTGCACGCCACCCTTAAGGTGTACGACGGCGTCGCCGCCGGCCTCGCGGGCCGCGGCCCTGGCGCGGTCGAGGGTGGCGAAGGGGCGCTCCGCCGATCCGGGCCAGGAGTCGTCGCCGGAGGGCGCGACATGGAACTGGAACATCTGAACCACCTTTGCTGTTTATGCCGTACACGAAGTATTACACCATAAACGAGGGAGGGCGCACATGGCGAGGGGCAGGGCCGACGACCCCGACCACGGTGTCGAGCTGCTGTGGCGGGCCGGCGACCGCGAGCCGAGGCAGGGCCTCAGCCTGCCCAGAATCGTGCGCGCCGCCGTCGAGCTCGCCGACGAGGAAGGCCTGGCGGGCCTGTCGATGCGGAAGGTCGCCGACCGGCTCGGCTTCACGACCATGTCGCTCTACCGCCACGTGCCCGGCCGCGGCCAGCTCGTCGACCTGATGCTCGACGAGGTTCTCGGCGAGCACCCGCAGCCCATGGAGGCGGGCGGCTGGCGGGCCCGACTGGAGGCCGTGGCCAGGCACGCGTGGGAGATCCGCAAGCGGCACCCGTGGCTGGCCGAGGTGCGCGGCAGCCGCCACGTCCCCGGTCCCAACGCCGTCGCCCACTACGACTACATGCTGAGCACGCTCGCCGGCACGGCGCTGCGCCCCTCGGAGGTCATCGCGGTCGTGGGCATGGTCGGCCGGTTCGTCGACGCCGAGGCCCTCGTCCTGGTCGAGACCCGGCGGGAGGAGCGGCGCAGCGGGGTGTCGGAGGAGGAGTGGTGGGGCTCGCGCGACTCGCTCTACGAACGCCTCGACCGCTATCCGACGCTCTCCCACCTGTGGACCGCGGGCGGCTGGGACCACCCCGAGGACTCCTTCGACTTCGGCCTGCGCCGCCTGCTCGATGGCGTCGAGGTTCTCGTCCGGAAGCGTGATGAAATGCGTGATGGAATGTGTACGGAATGCGGCGGCCCTCTGGAGCCGGCCCCGTCCGGCCGCCCCCGCGTCTACTGCTCACGCGCCTGCCAACAGCGCGCCTACCGCAGACGCAGGAGCGGTTAGAGCGCCAGCACCCACCGCGCCGCGTCCATCAGGGCGTCCCGGTAGCCGCCCCCGAAGAGCACCACGTGCACGAGCAGCGGATGCATCTGGTGCAGCGGCACCCGATCCCGCCACCCCTCCGCGAGCGGCCACTCCTCCCGGTAGGCCCCCAGCACCCGGTCGAGGTACGGCAGCCCGAACAGGTCGAGCATGGCCAGATCGGTCTCCCTGTGCCCGCCATGGGCGGCCGGATCGACCAGCACCCCCGACCCGCCCGACCACAACACGTTCCCGCTCCACAGGTCACCGTGGATGCGCGCGGGCGGCCCGGCCGGCCCCGCCACCTCGGCGAACCGGTCCACCGCCCGCTCGACCAGGCGGACGTCCCGCGCCGGCAGCCGGGCCCGCCGCAGGAACGGCAGCACCCGCCGCGAGGCGTAGAACGACGGCCAGTCGGCCGCGGGGGTGTTGTCCATCGGCAACTCGGCGATGAATCCCGGCCACGGCGCCCCGAAATTGTCCGCGCCCTCGCGGTGCAGCCGGGCCAGCTCACGCCCGAACCGCTCGGCCGCCGCGGCGCCGGGCGGCTCCTGTCGCACCCATGACAACACGAGCCGGTCCGGCCCGGCCTCGATCACCTCGGGCACCGCGATCGCCTCGCCCAGCCAGCGCAGCCCGGCGGCCTCGGAGGTGAACACCTCGGAGCGGCGCCGTCCGTCCTGGCCGCCCTGGCCGCCCTGGCCGCCCGCCACGGAAGCCTCGGAGATCGGGCCGCTCTTCACGAACACCTCGCGCCCGTCGTCCAGCACGCCCCGCTGGAGCCGCCAGCCGTGCGACGAGCCGAGGTCCTCAGCCAGTCTCATCGCCGAGCTCATCGGCGATGTGCTTGGCCACGCCCTCGGATGCCGCCTTGACCAGCGCGAGCACCTCCTCGAACCCCTCGGTGCCCCCGTAGTACGGATCGGGCACCTCGGCACCCTCCGGCGCGGCGGGGTCAAAGGAACGGAACAACCGCACCTCCACCTCGTACGGCGCCATCCGCCGCAAAGTGGACAGGTTGTCCCGATCCATGGCCAGAACCAGGTCATAACGGGCGAACCAGTCGCCCGCGAACTGCCGCGCCCGGTGCACCGAGCCGTCGTACCCGTGCCGCGCCAGGAGGTCGAGTGCCCGCTCATCCATGGGATCCCCCACGTGCCACTCGCCGGTCCCGGCGCTGTCGACGGTGACCCGGTCCCCCAGCCCGCGACCGGCGAGCGTCTGGCGGAGCACCACCTCCGCCATCGGAGAGCGGCAGATGTTCCCCATGCACACGAGGCATACGCGATACGTCATAGCTCCCATCATGAGGGTGACCTGGTGCGTTCACCGAACGTTCACCCTTGCTAGGGGTCCGAGTCACCTTCGCTGCATAGCTTCATGGCGACTAAGGACCAAGTGGGAGGAAACCCAACCGTGAAGTATGCAGGCCGGCTCGCCGCCGTCGCCTTCGTCGGCGCGCTCTCGCTCGCTGCGTGCGGCACAGACAACAACACCGGGGCCACCGGCACCACCGCCGCCACCGAGGCCGCGGCTGACAGCGGTCTGAGCGGCACGATCAACGCCGCGGGCTCCTCTGCCCAGGCCAACGCGATCGACCAGTGGAAGAAGGAGTTCCAGGCCAAGAACTCCGGGGTGAGCATCAACTACCAGCCCAGCGGGTCCGGTGCCGGCATCCAGGCGTTCATCCAGGGCACGGTCGCGCTCGCGGGTTCCGACTCGGCCCTGAAGGACGACGAGCCCGCCAAGGCCGACGCCCGCTGCAAGACCGGCAAGGCCGTCAACATCCCCATGGTGACCGGCCCCGTCGCGGTCGTGTACAACCTGCCCGGCGTCGAGGGCCTGCAGCTGTCGCCCAAGACGCTCGGCGGCATCTTCAACAGCAAGATCACCAAGTGGGACGACCCGGCCATCAAGGCCGACAACCCCAATGCCACGCTCCCCTCCACGCCGATCCAGGCCTTCCACCGGGCCGACGAGTCGGGCACGAGCGACAACTTCACCAAGTTCCTCGAGGCCACCGCCGACTGGCCGTACGAGGCCGCCAAGGCCTGGCCCGCCGAGGCCAAGGGCCAGGGCGCCAAGGGCTCAGACGGCATCGCCTCCTCGGTCAAGGACACCGAGGGCGCGATCAGCTACGTCGAGATGTCGTACGCCGACAACTCCCAGCTCCAGAAGGCCAAGGTCGCCAACGGCTCCGGCGAGTTCGTCGAGCTGACCCCGGAGAGCGCGGCCAAGACCGTCGAGACCGCCGAGATCAAGGGCACCGGCAACGACCTCGCCCTGTCGATCGACTACGCCACCAAGACGCCGGGCGCCTACCCGATCGTGCTGGTGACGTACGAGATCACCTGCGAGAAGGGCCTGCCGGCCGAGGAGTCGAAGCTGGTCAAGTCGTTCCTCACCTACACCGCCAGCGACGAGGGCCAGGCGGCGCTGAAGGACCTGGGCTACGCCCCGCTGTCCGGCGAACTGCTCACCAAGGTCCGCTCCACTGTCGAGGCGATCTCCTAAGAGCTGATGACCACCAGAACGGAAATCCGTGAGGGCGGACCGGCCACGAGCCGGTCCGCCTCGCGGCGCAGCCATGGTGAAGCGCCCTTCCGCTTCCTGTCCACCGGGGCCGGCGTCCTCCTGCTGGGGATCATGGCGGCCATCGCCGTCTTCCTCATCGGGGAGGCCATCCCCGCGCTTCGGGCCGACAAGGGCAACTTCCTCACCGAGCTGACCTGGGACCCGAACAGCAGCCAGGTGTTCGGCATCGGCGCGCTGGCGTTCGGCACCGTGCTCAGCTCGGCACTCGCACTCGTCATCGCCATGCCCATCGCGGTGGGCGTGGCGCTGTTCATCTCCCACTACGCGCCGCGCCGCCTGGCCGGCCTGCTCGGTTACCTGATCGACCTGCTCGCCGCGGTGCCCAGCGTGATCTACGGCCTGTGGGGCGTGGCCTTCCTGGTGCCGCTGCTCAGGGAGCCGTCGCAGTGGCTGAACGAGCACTTCGGCTGGTTCCCGCTGTTCGCCGGCGAGGGCGCGATCGGCGGCAAGACCATGCTCGCCGGCGGCATCGTGCTCGCGATCATGATCCTGCCGATCATCGCGGCCATCTCGCGCGAGGTGTTCCTGCAGGTCCCGAGGATGAACGAGGAGGCCGCGCTGGCCCTCGGCGCCACCCGCTGGGAGATGATCCGCATGGCGGTGCTGCCGTTCGGCCGCCCCGGCGTGATCAGCGCCGCGATGCTCGGGCTGGGCCGGGCCATGGGCGAGACCATCGCGGTCGCGCTGATCTTCCCGGCGACGTTCGGCATCAGCTTCCAGATCCTCACTCCGCAGGGCAACAGCATCGCCGCCAACATCGCCAACGGGTTCGGCGAGGCCGGCGACATCGGCCGTGGCGCGCTGATCGCCTCAGGCCTGGTGCTGTTCGTCATCACCCTGCTCGTCAACATGGCCGCCCGCATGATCATCAACCGGCGCAAAGAGCTCATGAAGGCCGACACATGACCACCATCCAGCACATCTCGACCGGCCGCCGGCTCAAGGACCGCATCGTCCAGGTGCTGGTCTATCTGGCGTTCGCGCTGGCCGTGGTGCCGCTCGTGTCCGTGCTCTGGCTGGTGGTCTCCAACGGCCTGGCGCGCTTCGACATGACGTTCCTCACCCACTCGATGCGCGGAATCGGCGCGCGCGACGTGGGCGGCGGCGCCTACCACGCCATCATCGGCACCCTGGAACAGGTCCTGCTCGCCTCGCTCATCTCCGTCCCCATCGGGTTGCTCACCGCGATCTACCTGGTCGAGTACGGCAACGGCGGCCGGCTGAGCCGGGCCATCAGCTTCTTCGTCGACGTCATGACCGGCATCCCCTCGGTGGTCGCCGGCCTGTTCGTGCTGGCGTTCTGGATCCTGTTCCTGGGCATGCCCTACTCCGGCTTCGCCGGCGCCATGGCGCTGTCGATCCTCATGATGCCGACCGTGGTCAGGTCCGCCGAGGAGATGCTGCGGCTGGTGCCCGGCGACCTCCGTGAGGCTTCGTACGCGCTGGGCGTGGCCAAGTGGCGCACGATCCTCAAGGTCGTGCTGCCGACCGCGTTCACCGGCATCGTGACGGGCGTCATGCTGGCCGTGGCCAGGGTCGCGGGCGAGACGGCGCCGCTGCTCCTGACGGTGTTCTTCACCGACTCCATCAACAACGACCCGTTCAACGGGCCGCAGATGGGCCTGCCCCTCTACGTCTTCGACCAGGCGGCACGTCCCAACGACACCGCCATCGACCGGGCGTGGACCGGCGCCCTCACGCTCATCCTGATCGTCATGCTGCTCAACCTGGTGGCGCGTCTGATCGCCTGGTGGCGTTCACCCGCCAGGCGCCGATAGGGGGTAACCGCAGATATGTCCAAGCAGATCCAGGTCTCGGGCCTCGACGCGTACTACGGGTCGCACAAGGCGATCGAAGACGTGTCGATGACCATCGAGCCGCGCTCGATCACCGCGTTCATCGGCCCGTCCGGGTGCGGCAAGTCGACGTTCCTGCGCACGCTCAACCGCATGCACGAGGTGATCCCCGGCGCTCGGGTCGAGGGCAAGGTCCTGCTCGACGGCGACGACCTGTACAGCAGCAACGTCGAACCCGTCTCCGTACGCCGGATGATCGGCATGGTCTTCCAGCGCCCCAACCCGTTCCCCACGATGTCGATCTACGACAACGTCGCCGCCGGCCTCCGCCTCAACGGCCGCGTCAGCAAGGCGCACCTCGACGACACCGTGGAGGAGTCGCTGAAGGGCGCCAACCTCTGGAACGAGGTCAAGGACCGCCTCAGCAAACCCGGCGCCGGCCTGTCCGGCGGGCAGCAGCAGCGGCTCTGCATCGCGCGGGCCATCGCGGTCAAACCACAGGTGCTGCTGATGGACGAGCCGTGCTCGGCGCTCGACCCCATCTCGACGCTGGCCATCGAAGACCTCATGGCCAAGCTGAAGGACGAGTACACGATCGTCATCGTCACCCACAACATGCAGCAGGCCGCCCGGGTCAGCGACAGGACCGCCTTCTTCAACCTGGCCGAGCAGGGCAAGCCCGGCAAGGTCATCGAGATGGACGAGACGTCCCGCATGTTCACCAATCCGTCCCAGAAGGCCACCGAGGACTACATCACGGGACGCTTCGGTTGATGAACCGACAGCAGACGGCATCCACGATGAACGGGGACACGAGGACCAAACCCGTACTGCTCATCGCCGACCCTGACGGCGCCGTCGTGGACGCCCTGGCGGCCGCCCTCGAACGTGAGGGCGTGGCCGTCACGGGCGCGCCTGACGGCGCCCAGGGGCTGCTGCAGGCCGGTGCCCTGCAGCCTGACGTGGTGCTCGTCTCGGCCACGCTGCCGGTCATCGACGCCGTGGACTTCGTTCGCGCCGTACGCCTCGCGCGGGCCGTACCGGTGCTGCTCGGCGTCGGCGAGGGGCACGCCGAGCAGGCCGTACGCGCGCTCGCGGCCGGGGCGGCCGCCTGCGTGGCCAGACCCTACCGGGTGCCCGAACTGCTGCCGTTCATCCAGGCCGCCTCCCCCGATTCGCACAAGGTGCTGGCGGTGGGTGGGGTCGAGCTGGACGTACAGGCCTACCAGGTGCGCGTGGCCGGACGCACCGTGCACCTGCCGCTGCGGGAGTTCGAGCTGCTGCAGTATCTGATGCGCAACGCCGACCGTACGGTCACCCGCGAGCAGATCATGCGTCACGTGTGGAACGCCGCGGCGTCCACGTCGACCAACACGATCGCCGTGCACGTCAAACGCCTGCGTGCGCGCCTGGGTGACGAGGACGACCAGCTCATCCAGACCGTACGCGGCGTGGGCTACCGCCTCGTCACTCCGAGCATCTCCGGAAATCCCGCATGATGCGCTCGGTGACGCCTTCGACGGTCGCGATGCCGTGCCACACCTCCGGACTCCCCTCGGTGAGCACGGCAACGGCGTAGTCGCGGCCGTCACCCCTGATCAGCCCCACGCTGATCGTGGCCCAGCGCTTGGTCGACACGCGCCTGAGCCACCCGTTCTTCAGCGCCGCGCGCTCACCCTCGCACGTCGCGGCGCTGATCCCCCAGGCCTGGCCGTCGACGACCCGGCCCATAAGGTCGAGCACCTGCTTCCGGTCCTTGGCCCTGAGCGGGCTCTTGCCGGACACCAGTGCCTGCATGAGGCGGATCTGGTCCGCAACGGACGTTCGGGTGATTCCCCAGCAATAGAGGTCGAGGCAGTCCCCCGGAACTCCCTGCGTGTGTTTCAGCCCCAGCTTCTCTCCCGCCCTGGTGAACCCGGGCGCTCCGCCGATGCGCAGCCAGAGGCGGTCGGCGGCGTGGTTGTCGCTGTAGCGGATCATCAGTTCGGCGTCGTGCCTGACGGCCGCGGGGAGCTTCGTCCAGGGGGTGTCGAGCAGGAGCGCCATGAGGATCTGGACCTTGGCGGTGCTCGCCGTGATCAGCCGCTCGCCGGGACGGTAGCGGTAGACCCGCCCGGTCTCCAGCTCCTTGACCATGGCCGTGACCGGTCCCGGACGGCCCCGCAGATAACGGTCGAGACGTTCGGTGATCTCCTTGGCCGGAATCGGCGGCAGCGCCTCCTCGCGCGCGCTCCGCTCGAACCTTCCCCGCGCTTCCCGGTGCACCTCGGAGGACGTGGTCACGTCCAGCACGGCCGGCAGGGCGGCGTGCATCCTCGCGGGCACGGGCCAGGGCATCGGGACCAGCGGCAGGAGCAGGGCGAGAATGATGACCAGTCGTGGTATCGCTCTCACACCAAGCGCGATCATCCGAGCATTATCACGACATATCACAACACGCCGCTAGACCTGCTACGAGCGGGTCGCGCGCCGGGAACAGGACGGCACCTGAGCCCGGCTACTGGTCCGGCTGGCCGAAGACTCCGCCCAGGAGGCCCGTGCCGGAGATCCGTGGTCAGCGCGAGGTGGGCAGGGGGACGTCCGGGGTGAAGTGCAGGTCGTCGATGTGGGCGACGGCGTAGTCGATGGCGCCCATGACCACGCACTCGTCCCCCAGCGTCGAGGCGCGCAGCTCCGGCGGGCGGATGCAGGCGCGCTCCAGGCGTTCGCGCAACCTGGGCAGCAGGACGTCGGCCGAGCGGGAGAAGCCGCCGCCGAGCACGACGACCTGCGGGTCGAGCAGCAGGACCATCGCGCTGGTGCCCACGGCCAGGTCGTCCACGTACCGTTCGACCGCCGCGAGCGCCACCGGGTCGCCGGCGCGGGCGGCGGCCAGGGTGAAGCCGGCGGCGTCCGCCGGAGAGGTGTCCTCGGGGATGACCGGGCAGTTCTGCAGGTGCTCCGAGGCGTCGAACAGTTGCGCCTGCGGCAGCATCGCGATCTCCCCGGCCGCGGCGCCGAAGCCGCGGTGGACCTTGCCGTCGATGATGACCGCCGCTCCCATCCGCCGGCCGACGTGCAGGAACACCACGTCGCTCGCGTCCCGCGCGGCGCCGCGCACGGCCTCGGACTTGGCGGCCAGGCGGCTGTCGTTCTCGACGAGGACCTCGCAGGGGAACATCCCGCGCAGGTGCCCGGCCAGGTCGAGCCCGGTCCAGGCGGGGATCGCGGCGCAGTAGCGGATGCGTCCCTTGGGGGTGACCACGCCGATGGTGCCCGCCGCGACGATCCACACGTCGTCGATCGTCTTGCCGCCCAGCGCCAGGCAGCTCGCGACCGTCCGCTCGATGGCGGCCAGCCGCTCGTCCAGGGGGGTGTCCGGCTGTACGGGCTGGCGGGTCTCGGCGAGGATCTCGCCGTTCAGGTCGGACAGGGCGGCGCGGATGTTGTGGCCGCCTATGTCGAGCCCCACAAGGTGACCGCTCGTCGCACGGAAGCGGTAGCGGCGGGCGGGCCGGCCGATCGTGCCCTGGGCGGGCGGGGTCTCCTCGACCCAACCGAGCCGCATGAGCTCGTCCACGACCTCCTTCGTGGAGGGACGCGACAGGCCGGTGCGCTCGGCCAGGGCCGACAGCGTCAGAGGGCCGGCGCCGCGCAGCGTTCCGATCGCGGCCAGGGCATTGAGCTGCCTGAGCCGTGACAGGTCGCCGCCGCGGAGTGTGGCTGCCATCGTCCGTCCTAACGCAGGTTTCCTGTGCAAGTCGCTTCATTATGCCAGCAGCCGAGTGCGCAAAGATGACCAGGATCGCAAGATCTGCGCAGGAATGAGCATTGACCCGCAATCTGGGCTGGTGCTAATAATGAAAGGCTCCTTCGTAAATATGTGAGAGGTGGAGCCGATGCCGTTCGTGCACGTGGGGAAGGCGGGAAGCGCCCGCGTCCCGGCGCTGGTCCGTTCCGAGGGGACCGGTCGATGATCGTCCCCAAGCCCTTGCGGTACGAGCCGCGTCCCGGCCGTTTCGTCATCGACAGGGAGACCGCGCTTACCGCCGACCCGGTGCTCGGCCCGGTCGCGGCGTGGCTGCGCGGTGAACTCGCCCCGGTGACCGGAGGCGAGCTGCTGCCGTCGAGCGGCCCGGGGCCGGCGATCAGGCTCGCTCTCGGCGACGGCCTGCCGCCGGAAGGCTACCGGCTCACCGTCGACCCTGGCGGGGTCACGCTCGACGGCGGATCGGCGGCCGGGGCCTTCTACGGGGCGCAGACCCTGCGCCAGCTCCTGCCGCCCCACGCCTTGCGCAGGTCAGGGACGGGCGAGGCGCTGGAGCTGCCCGCCGTGCACGTGGCCGACGAGCCCCGCTTCGCCTGGCGCGGCGCCATCCTCGACGTGGCCCGGCATTTCATGACCAAGGCAGACGTGCTGCGCTTCATCGACCTGATGGCCCTGCACAAGCTGAACGTCCTGCACCTGCACCTGACCGACGACCAGGGCTGGCGCATCGAGATCAAGCGCTACCCGCGCCTGACCGAGATCGGCTCCTGGCGCGAGGAGAGCCAGGTCGGCTGGATGGGCGAGATGGACGGCCGGCCGCACGGCGGCTTCTACACCCAGGACGACCTCAGGGAGATCGTCGCCTACGCCGCGCGCCGCCACATCTCGGTCGTGCCCGAGATCGACCTGCCCGGCCACACCCAGTCGGCCATCGCCGCTTACCCGGAGCTGGGCAACGTGGACACCCCGCTGGGCGTGGGCACCACGTGGGGGGTCGGCTCCAACGTGCTGAACGTCGAGGACGCCACGATCACGTTCTTCAAGAACGTCTTCGACGAGGTGCTGGAGCTGTTCCCCAGCCCGTACGTGTGCGTCGGCGGGGACGAGTGCCCCAAGGACCAGTGGCGGGCCAGCCCGTCGGCCCAGCGCCGGATCGCCGAGCTGGGGCTGCGCGACGAGGACGAGCTGCAGAGCTGGTTCATCCACCAGTTCGACGCCTACCTGGCCGAGCGCGGCCGGCGCCTGGTCGGCTGGGACGAGATCCTGGAGGGCGGGCTCGCGCCGGGCGCGGTGGTGGCCGCCTGGCGCGCCGACGTGGGCGCGGTGGCCGCCGCCCGGGCCGGTCACGACGTCATCAACTGCTCCAACACCGCCGTCTACCTCGACTACCGGCAGAGCCCACTGGAGGACGAGCCGCTGCCGTTCAGGACCGTGCTCACTCTTGAGGACGTCTACGCCTTCGAGCCCGTCCCCGCCGAGCTGCGCGGAGACCCGGCCGCGGGACGTGTCCTGGGCGCCCAGTGCGGGATCTGGACCGAGCTGATCGACTCCACCCGCCACGTCGACTACATGGCATTCCCCCGGTTGGCGGCCTTCGCGGAGACCGTCTGGTCGGGGCCCGAGCGGGACCTGGCCGACTTCCGCCGCCGCCTGGAGGCGCACCTGCCGCGCCTGGACGCGATCGGGGTCGAGTACCGGCGCGAGTCCGGCCCGCTGCCCTGGCAGCGTCGACCGGGGGTGCCCGGCAGGCCGGAGGAGCCCGCGGAGTGGCAGGCGACGCTGGACCGCTGGACCGCCAATCTCAGAAACCCCCGATGAGCACCCGGACGGCGGGTCCCCGCGCGGGCTCCGGCGCGGCCCCCGGACTGGCGGGCCGGGCCGCGGACCTGTGGCGGCGCACCGTGCCATGGCGCTGGCTGACGCCGAGCACGGTGCTCATCGCGGGGGTGATCGGATTCCCCGCCCTCTACATGGTCTGGATGTCCTTCCTCGACATCAGCAGGATCGGGCTGGTCACGGGGATGGCGGGGCTGGACAACTACGCCCGCCTGCTCGGCGAGGACGCCCTCGGCCTCGTCGTCGGCAACACGCTGCTGTGGCTGGTGGTCGTCGTTGGGCTGACCATGCTGCTCTCGCTCGCGCTGGCGCAGTTCCTGGCCAAGGACTTCTTCGGCCGCAAGTTCGTCCGGCTCGCGCTGGTGGTGCCGTGGGCGACCTCGCTGGTGATGACGGCGACCGTGTGGCGCTTCATCTACGAGGGCGGCAACGGCCTGCTCAACCGGATGCTGATGGACCTGTCGATCATCTCCGCGCCCGTCGACTGGTACAAGGATCCGGCCACGGCGCTGTACTCGGTGATGGCCGTGGGCATCATCACCTCGATGCCGTTCACCACGTACGTGCTGCTGTCCGGGTTGCAGACGGTGCCGCACGACGTGCTGGAGGCCGCGCGGATCGACGGCGCGAGCGCGTGGGCGACCTGGCGGCGGGTGACGCTGCCGATCCTGCGGCCGTCGATCATGATCGCGCTCGTCCTCAACATGCTGCACGTCTTCAACGCGTTCACCGTCATCTGGGTGATCATGGGCAAGACGGCCGGCAACCACGCCGACACGACCGTGACGTGGCTGTACAAGATCGCGTTCACCGCGCAGCTCGACGCCGGTGAGGCGGCGGCGCTCGGCGTGCTCAACGTCGCCTTCCTGCTGCTGCTCATCCTGGCCTTCGTGCTGGTGCTGCGGCCGCACCGCAGTCCCTCGGCGAGCAGCGCGCCCCCCGCTCCGTCGCCCGTCGTGCCGGAGCCTGCGCCGGTCGCTAGCCAGGCCGGTCCGCCCGCCGGGCTCCCCAGGAGCCCCGAGCCGGGGCGGCGGAGCGGACGGCCGGCGGCGCTCGCGCGGGCGGGGCGCGGGTGGCGGCGGATCCGTCCCGTCGTGCTCCCGTTGATCGGGTTCGCGGTGGCGCTGTTCTTCATCGCGCCCTACGCCGCGATGTTGTTCGGCTCGCTCAAGACCGACGCCGAACTGTTCGCCGTGCCGGCGAACTACCTGCCCGAGACCTGGGCGTGGTCCAACTACGCGGACGTGTGGCGGCGCATCCCGCTGGCGGACTTCTTCCGCGTCAGCCTGACGATCGCGCTGGCCTCCACGGCACTGGTGCTGGTCCTCGCCGCACCGGCGGCGTACGTGCTGGCCCGCATGAGGTTCAGGGGACGCACCGCGTTCCTCAGCGTGATCCTGGTGACGCAGATGTTCCCCGCCGTCGCGCTGCTCATCGGGCTGTACCGGCAGGCGGTGTTCGTCGACGGGATCAACAGCTACGGCGTGATCATCGCCATCAACTCTGCCTTCAACCTCGCCTTCGCCGTGTGGATCCTGCACGCCCACTTCAGCGCGATCCCCGTCGAGATCGACGAGGCCGCCATGATGGACGGTCTCGGCAAGTTCCGGATCATGCTGCGCATGATCCTCCCGCTGGCCGCACCCGGCCTCGTCACCGTGATGATCTTCACCTTCATCCAGGTGTGGAACGAGTTCGTCATCGCCCTGACGCTCTTCAACGACCCGGCCGGCGGGCGCGTGCCCCTCACGGTCGGCGTCCAGCAGTTCATCGGCCTGTACGAGACCAACTACCAGTATCTCTTCGCCGCGGCGCTGATGGCCATCGTGCCGGCGGTGATCCTGTTCGCGTTCATCGAGAAGCATCTGGTGAGCGGCCTGACCGCGGGCAGCACCAAGTGACAACGAGAAAGATCGGTGTGAGATGACCTCCAGAACCAGACCACGGCTCGGCGCTCTGGTCGCGCTCGCAGGTCTCGTGCTCGCGCTGGCCGGGTGCGGCGGCGGGCCGGGTGGCGCGGACGGCGGCTCCGGCGGCCAGAACTCCATCAAGCTGGTCGTCGCCCAGTACACCGAGGGCACCCGCCCCTACTGGGACAAGCTGATCGCCTCCTTCGAGGCGGCGCACCCGGGCAAGAACGTCGACCTGCAAGTGATCGACTGGGGAAACCTGCAGAGCCAGGTGAACACCATGGTGCAGACCAGGCAGTTCCCCGACATCCTGAACATCAACCTCTTCGCCGACTACGCGGAGGCCGGACTGCTGTACCGCGCCGAGGAGGTGGTCTCCAAGGAGGTTCTGTCGGACTTCCTGCCGTCCTTCGCCGAGAACGCCTCCTTCGACGGCGTCCAGTACGGCCTGCCGTTCGTCGCGACCGTCAACGGCCTGTACTACAACAAGAAGATCCTCAAGGAAGCCGGTCTCGACGAGCCCCCGGCCACGTGGGAGGAGTTCCGCGCTGCGGTCAAGACGATCAAGGCGCTACCCGGCGGCTACGTGCCGTACGCGATGGCGCTCGGCGCCGAGGCCGGCGACTACGAGTTCGGCACCTGGATGCGGGCCAACGGCGGCGACTGGCGTACCGGTGACCGGTGGACCGTCAACGACGAGCGCGCCGTCGAGACCCTGCAGTTCCTCAAGTCACTGACCCAGGACGGCTACACCCAGCCGAACCCCGGCCAGACCAACCGCCCCGACGGCACCTGGCCGCTGTTCGCCCAGGGCAAGGCGGCCATGGTGTACGCCTCCTTCGGCACCCGCGCCTTCCTCGACCAGGTGGAGAAGTCGGGCGTCGACTACGGCACCGCGACACATCCCACCAACCACGGCGCCGAGCCGGCCACCCACGGCATCCAGGACTACCTGATGGCCTTCAAGAAGGACGGCAACCAGCAGCTCGTCCGCGAGTTCCTCGACTACTTCTACCAGGCCGACAACTACGCCGAATACCTGAAGGTCGAGGGCCTGCTGCCGACCACGTCGTCCGCCTCGGCGATCATGCGCGAGGACCCGAAGGTCAGCCCCATCGTCGACATGGTGGCCAAGGCGCGCTTCGACCCGACCTCGCAGCCGGTGTGGGCCGAGCTGCGCGGCACGGTGGCCGCCGAACTGGGCACCGCCGTCGGCCCCAGCGGCGACCCTCGTGCGGTGCTCGACAAGTTCCAGCAGATCGTCGAGCCCTCATGAGCCGTTTCACCCGCTGATGGTAGGTATTCGCACTCGATATCCGCACCGCCAGGGCTGGACGCTGCACCAGGGCCCGCTCGGGTCCGTGCCTGGTGAGCTCGCCTCGCCCCGCGCCGAAGGGGGAACAGGCAGCGATGACGCCCAGCGTTTGAACCGCTCATAGCAGGTCTCCAAGGACCGTACCGCTCGAGGACGTCCCGCCGGTCCGCAACCGCCACAGGATAGTGTTGATCACTTCCCGGCGGTCCAGCCAGGGACATCCCCGCCTGGGCCACCTCGCAACCCGTTGGCGGCATGGGTGCGGGTTCCGCCCACACGACCGAAGAGTTACGCCTCGCCGCGTGGTCTGCCTGTAGGGAACGTCCCCATCCGCGGCCTGTGGGAGGCCGGGGACGGCAGGGAGCGTGCACACCATGGGTCAGCGCCACCCATACCGTCGCCGTGCCCGCCGCGAGGGTGTTCGCGGTGCTGGCGGACCCGGCGAGCCACGCCGCGATCGACGGCACCGGCTGGGTGCAGGAAGCCGTCAACCAGGCGCCGCTCGCCGAGGTGGGGCAGATCTTCCGGATGGACATGCATCACGCCGACCATCCGAATGGTGACTACCAGGTGGTCAACAAGGTCCAGGTGCTCGACCCGCCGCGCGCCATCGGCTGGCTGACGGGCTATGACAAGGGCGACGGTCAGCTGGAGTTCGGCGGCTGGATCTGGCGGTACGACCTCACGCCGCTCGGTCCGTCCAAGACCGAGGTCACGCTCACCTACGACTGGTCGGCGGTGCCCGACTCCATCCGGGCATACCTCCAGTTCCCGCCGTTCGGCCCCGACCATCTCGCCAACTCGCTGCACCACCTGGCCGAGCTCGTCTCCGACAGGTGACCGGCGAGCGACCACCCGCACCGGCGACCTTTACCACCCGCACCGGATGCGCCCACCAGCACCGGCGACCTTTACCGCCCGCACCGGATGGCTCGGACCGGCGATGGCCACCGGCACCTGAGACCCCGGACGCAGGCGACACCCTCTGGCTCCACCCCGCTCTGAACGACGCCGCGTGGTCGTGCCCGACCGGTGCGGGCCACCGGTTCACCCATGACGACATCTCACCGGCGGGAGACGTTGATCGCTGCACTCCGGCAGGACACGGCCCAGCCGTGCACATCGGCCGAGGCCGGACGGGCTACCCCTCCGGGCACCGTCCGCCACGCCGAACGCGCACCCCCGGCCCCGCAACACCAGCATCGATTGACGTCGCGCCGCCGGCAACGGAGCGAGGTCAACCATCGAAGCCTGACCACCACCCCAACCCGTTGATCATTCGGTCAGAGCGCTAGACGCGAGCGGCGACCAGCTTCGCGATGGAATCGTCGTCACACGTGTCCCAGAAGTCCCCGACGACGTCTTCCAAGTGCTGGACCGACTCGGCCCGGAACAAGACATCCTGATATTTCGTGATGTCGTAATGCGTGGTGCCCATGGCCGACAGGTCCAGCGGCCTGATGTCCATCCCGCGGAACTCCTCGATCTCCCCGTACGACGACAAGATGCCCGCCCCGTACGCCTTGAGCTCGCCGGTCTCCTGCATGACCCCGAACTCCATGGTGAACCAGAACACCTTCGACACGAACTCCAGCGCCTCCTCCCCCTCGACGCGCCGTGCGGCCTGGCCCGCCAGGCGGTAGAGGGCGGCGTACCTGGGGTGAGCGAGCGCATTGGCATGCCCGATCACCTCGTGGATGACGTCGGGCTCCGGCGTGTAGAAGGGCACGGAGTGATGCCTGATGTACTGCGTCGAGTGGAAGAACCCGTCCGCGAGCACTCCGTAGAAATCCCGCAGCGGCACCAGGCCGGCCGCAGGCAGATAGCGGAAACCGGTCAGCGGCTCCAGGAGCTGGGAGACCTCCTCCAGTTGCGGGATCCTCTCCTGAGGCAGCCCCAGCATGGCGGCGCCGTCGAGATATTCCGCCGTGGCGTACTTGGCGTGTTTGATCCCCAGTTCCCTGGTGACGGTCGCCCACACCTCGTGCTCCTGCTCGGTGTATTCGGCGATCGGGATGGGCGTGCCCGGCTGATAGTTGACCGCCAGCCCTGCGATGGCGTTGCGCCGCGACCGATACACCAGATCCGCGAACCCCGGATGCGAGGCGGACAACTCGACCACCACGGAGCCGTCCGCCTGAGCCGCAACTGGGGCGAAGTACTGCGCTTCCTCGAACATGCCCCACATGACAACAAGTCCCGCTTTCACTGGCAAGAGCGACCAACTTGACTGAGCGATACGCTAGTTCTCGCATGCCAGAACACGCATCTCCTGGACGAATCGCACAGCCGCGGAGGACGCCCTCGTGGACGGTCTAGACGCCCGCCTGCTCGTGACCATGCGAGCCCACCCTCGCATCGGCCTGACCGAACTCGCCCGCCTGCTCGGGGTGGCCAGGGGCACGGTCCAGGCCAGGGTCGAAAAGCTGACCGCCAGAGGCGTCATTGAGGACTTCGGCCCCACCGTCTCACCGGCCGACGCCGGCTATCCGATCCTGGCGTTCGTCTGGCTGCAGATCGCGCAAGGGCGCCTGGAGGAGGCGGTGGAAGCGCTGCGCGCCGTACCGCACATCCTGGAGGTGCACGGGACGAGCGGGCAACACGACCTGCTGTGCCGGGTCGTCGCCAGAACCACAGAACACCTGCAGGAGATCATCGCCCACATCCTGACGTCCCCCGCGGTGCAACGCACGGACTCCACCATCGCCCTGTCCACCCAGATTCCCCACCGGATCGAACCGCTCCTGGCAGACGCCGTCACCTGACGGAAAACACAAAAAGAGGGGTTTCCGACGCGCTCAGCGTCGGAACCCCCTCCACAAAGATTGTCCGGCGGTGACCTACTCTCCCACACCCTCCCGAGTGCAGTACCATCGGCGCAGAGAAGCTTAACTTCCGGGTTCGGAATGTAACCGG
>NZ_JBDPMB010000036.1:0-63994 GCF_039871615.1 Nonomuraea sp. B10E15 | reverse complement strand
GCGTGAGGTGATGTTCTCCGATCCCGAGGGTGTGTTGAGCGAGACGGGGATGACGCAGCCTGCGTTGTTCGCCTTTGAGGTGGCGCTGTACAGGTTGCTGGCTTCGTTGGGTGTGCGGGCGGATGTGTTGGTGGGGCATTCGATCGGGGAGATTGCTGCTGCTCATGTGGCGGGGGTGTTCTCGTTGGAGGATGCCTGCACGTTGGTGGCTGCTCGTGCGCGGTTGATGCAGGCGTTGCCTTCTGGTGGGGCGATGCTGGCGGTGGCTGCCCCGGAGGTCGAGGTCCTGCCGCTCTTGGCTGGTCGTGAGGACCGGGTGGGGATCGCGGCGGTGAACGGTCCTGCTGCGGTGGTGGTGTCCGGTGACGAGGCGGCGATCGCGGAGATCGAGGGCCAGGCGCTGGTGCGGACGCGCCGGTTGCGGGTGTCGCATGCGTTCCATTCGCCGTTGATGGAGCCGATGCTGGCCGAGTTCGCGGAGGCGATCAGCGACATCACTTTCCACGAGCCGGGCCTGCCGATTGTTTCGAACGTGACGGGTCGTCTGGCTGAGCCTGGCCAGCTGACCGACCCGTCGTACTGGGTCGAGCACGTGCGTGGTGCGGTGCGGTTCGCGGATGGGGTGACGGCTTGCGGGGCGGCTCATTTCTTGGAGGTGGGTCCGGATGGGGTGCTGACGGGGTTGGCGCAGCAGAGCGTGGATGCGGTGTTCGTGCCGGCTGTGCGTAAGGACCGGGACGAGGTCCGGGCGCTGGTCGAAGCGCTGGGGCGGCTGCACGTCGAGGGCGTCACCGTGGACTGGACGGCGGCGCTGGCCCCGGGCCGGTTCGTGGACCTGCCGACCTATGCCTTCCAGCACGAGCGGTTCTGGGTGCCGGCGGCTCTGGAGTCGCAGGACGTGGGCGCGGCCGGGCTGGGCGCCATCGACCATCCCATGCTTCGTGCCGCCATTTCCGCACCGGACTCCGACACCCATACCTTCACGGGCCGGTTGTCGCTCGATGGGCAGTCGTGGCTGGTTGATCATCAGGTGGATGGCCGGGTGGTGGTGCCGGGGGCGGCGCTGGTGGAGCTGGCGTTGCGTGCGGGTCTGGAGCTGGGGTGTGCGCGGCTGGTCGAGTTGACGATGCAGGCACCGTTGGTGGTGGCGGCCGGAGCCGGGGTGGATGTCCAGCTGGTGGCCGGTCCGTGTGACGACGCTGGTGGCCGCCCGGTGGGGTTGTACTCGCGTGAGGGTCAGGCGGAGTGGACGCTGCACGCGCAGGGATTGCTGGCTGAGGAGGGCGAGCAGCCGGTCGTGGTTGCGGGGCAGTGGCCGCCGGCGGGTGCCCGGCCGGTTGATGTCGGGCACCTGTATGACGACATGGCGGCGATCGGTCTGGAGTATGGGCCGTTGTTCCAGGGGTTGGTGGCTGCCTGGCAGCAGCAGGACGCGGTGTTCGCCGAGATCGCCCTGCCCGAGCAGGGGCACGCCGATGCGGGACGGTTCGGGTTGCATCCGGCGTTGCTGGACGCGTCGCTGCACGCCGCGGCGTTGGGTGGTCTGGTGCCGGGGGCGGAAGGGCGGCCGTATCTGCCGTTCGCCTGGAGCGGCGTGTCGTTGCACGCGGCGGGTGCGACCGGCCTGCGGGTCAAGGTCACCCGCGGCTCCTCCGAGACCAGCATCAGGTTGAGCATCGCGGACGAGACCGGCGCCCCGGTGGCCGAGATCGACGCGCTCACGCTGCGCGCCCTGTCCACCGAACTCACCGCCGGCGCCCTGGACACTCTCTACCAGGTGACCTGGACGGAGCCTGCCGAGCTCCCCGCCGCCGGAGACGAGGAGTATCCGAGCCTGGCGTCGCTCAGGGACACGGATGCGATGCCCGAGTGGGCGTTCGTGGAATGTCCCGTCACCGAGCCCGGCGACGACATCCCCGCCGCGGTACGGCGTGCCACCGCGCACGCGCTGACTTCCGTCCAGGAATGGCTGGCCGACGAGCGGTTCGCGTCGTCGCGGCTGGTGGTGGTGACGCGGGGTGGGGTGGCCGTTGGCGACGGCGATCGGGTTGACGTGTCGGCGGCTCCGGTGTGGGGGCTGGTACGGGCGGCCGAGGCGGAGAACCCGGGCCGGTTCGTGCTCGTGGACGTGGACGGCAGCGCCGAGTCGTGGGCCGCCGTCGGATCGGTGGTCTCTTCGCGTGAGCCGGAGTCCGCGGTCCGGGACGGCCGGGTGCTGGTGCCGAGACTGAACCGGGTCAGGGGCCTGGAGCAGCGCGAGCCGGTGTTCGGCCCCGACGGCACCGTGCTGGTGACCGGCGGGACCGGTGGGCTGGGCGCGCTGGTGGCCCGCCACCTGGTCACCGAGCACGACGTACGGCACCTGCTGCTGGTCAGCCGGCGCGGCCCCGAGGCGCCCGGCGCGGCCGAGTTGGTGACCGAGCTCTCGGAACTGGGCGCCGAGGTGGACGTGGCCGCGTGCGACGTGGCCGACCGTGACGCGCTCGCCGCGCTGATCGCGTCCATCCCCGAGGAGCGCGCGCTGCGTGGCGTGGTGCACGCCGCAGGCGTGGGCGACAACGGGCTGGTGGGGTCGCTGTCGGTGGAGCGCCTTGACGGGGTGCTGGGGCCGAAGGCGGACGCGGCGTGGCACCTGCACGAGCTGACCCGTGACCTGGACCTGTCGGCGTTCGTGCTGTTCTCGTCCGCGGGCGGTTCCGTCCTGGCGGCAGGACAGGCCTACTATGCGGCGGCGAACGTGTTCCTCGACGCCCTCGCGGTGCACCGGCGGTCGTCGGGGCTGGTGGCGACGTCGCTGGCGTTCGGGCTGTGGGACACCGACACCGGGCTGAGCGCCTGGCTGAGCGAGGCCGACTTCGAGCGGATGCGGCGCCAGGGCCTGCCGGCGCTGACGGTGGACGAGGCGCTGGCGTCGTTCGATGCGGGGTCGCGTTCGGACGCGGCGGCGCTGGTGCCGCTGCGGGTCGATGCCGCGGCGCTGCGCGGCCGGGGTACGGAGCTTCCCGCGCTGCTCCGCGGCCTGGTGCGCGGATCGGCACGCCAGGTGGCCCGCGCGGCCGGGTCCGGGCTGGCCCGCCGGCTCGCCGGGCTGGAGGCGGCCGAGCGCGGCAAGGTGCTGCTGGAGCTGGTCCGCCAGGAGGTGGCCAGGGTTCTCGGTCACGCCTCCATGGACGCCGTGGAGCCCGACCGCGCCTTCCAGGAGCTCGGCTTCGACTCCCTCACGGCCGTCGAACTCCGTAACCAGCTCAACTCGGGCACCAGGCTGCGGCTCCCCGCCACGCTCGTCTTCGACTACCCCAACGCGCGAGCCGTCGCCGACTACCTGGAGACGGAGCTCACGGGAGCCGGGGCCGAGGCGACGGTCGTCACCGCGGCCACGACGCCGCTGAACGACGAGCCCATCGCGATCGTCGGCATGGCCTGCCGGTACCCGGGCGGCGTGCTCTCGCCGGAGGACCTCTGGCAGCTGGTGAGCGCCGGTACTGATGCGATCGGCGAGTTCCCCGGGGACCGCGGGTGGGACCTGGACCGGCTGTACCACCCGGACCCCGACAATTCCGGCACCACGTACACGAAGCAGGGCGGTTTCCTGCACGACGCGGCCGAGTTCGACCCGGCGTTCTTCGGGATCTCGCAGCGTGAGGCCCTGGCCATGGACCCGCAGCAGCGGCTGCTGCTGGAGACGTCGTGGGAGGCGATCGAGCGGGCCGGCATCGACCCCGCGGCGCTGCGCGGCAGCAGGACCGGCGTGTTCGCGGGCGTCATGTACCACGACTACGCGGCCCACCTCACCACCGTGCCCACGGAGCTGGAAGGGCTCATCGCCACCGGGAACTCCGGCAGCGTCGTGTCCGGTCGCCTGTCGTACACCTTCGGGCTCGAAGGCCCTGCGGTGACCGTGGACACCGCCTGCTCCTCCTCTCTCGTCGCCCTGCACTGGGCGGCGCAGGCGTTGCGGTCGGGCGAGTGCGACATGGCACTGGCCGGCGGCGTGACCGTGATGGCCACGCCCGGCACCTTCGTGGAGTTCTCGCGGCAGCGCGGCCTGTCCCCCGACGGCCGGTGCAGGGCGTTCTCCGCCGACGCCGACGGCACCGGCTGGGGCGAGGGCGTCGGCGTACTGCTGGTGGAGCGGCTGTCCGACGCGGAACGTAACGGGCATCGGGTGCTCGCCGTGGTGCGGGGCAGTGCGGTGAACCAGGACGGTGCGAGTAATGGTCTGACGGCGCCGAATGGT
The DNA here is from genome assembly GCF_039871615.1 of Nonomuraea sp. B10E15. NCBI lineage: Bacteria > Bacillati > Actinomycetota > Actinomycetes > Streptosporangiales > Streptosporangiaceae > Nonomuraea > Nonomuraea sp. B10E15. Next base: position 59,757 of record NZ_JBDPMB010000036.1, on the reverse strand, counting down.
CCGTCTCAGCAGCGGGTGATTCGGCAGGCGTTGGCGAATTCCGGTCTGTCGGCGGCTGAGGTGGATGTGGTGGAGGCGCATGGCACGGGGACGACGTTGGGTGATCCGATCGAGGCGCAGGCGGTTATCGCGACGTATGGGCAGGACCGGCGGGAGCCGTTGTGGTTGGGGTCGGTGAAGTCGAACATCGGTCATACGCAGGCGGCTGCGGGTGTGGCTGGTGTGATCAAGATGGTGATGGCGCTGCGTCATGGGGTGTTGCCGAAGACGTTGCACGTGGATGAGCCGTCGCCGCACGTGGACTGGTCGGCCGGCGCGGTCGAGCTCCTGGCGGAGTCCCGGCAGTGGGATCGCCACGACCGTCCCCGCCGCGCCGCCGTCTCCTCCTTCGGCGTGAGCGGTACGAACGCGCACATCGTGATCGAGGAGTCCCCGGTCGCCGAGATCGAGGTCGAGCCGGTGAGTGGGCCGGTGGATGGGCCGGTGGATGGGGTGCCGGTGGTGCCGTGGGTGGTGTCGGGTCGTAGTGCGGAGGCGTTGCGGGCTCAGGCGGGCCGGTTGGCTGATGCGGTGGCCGGTGAGTGGGCCGGTGAGTGGGCCGGTGAGAGGGCGCGGCTGGTGGATGTGGCGCATTCGCTGGTGGTGTCGCGGTCGGTGTTCGATCACCGTGCGGTGGTGGTGGGTGCTGGCCGGGATGAGCTGGTGGCGGGGTTGCGTGAGCTGGCCGATGGCGTCGCGTCGGGTGTGGTGCAGGGTGTCGCCGGTGGTGGTGGCAAGTCGGTGTTCGTGTTCCCTGGTCAGGGGTCGCAGTGGCTGGGGATGGGTGTGGAGTTGCTGGAGTGTTCGCCGGTGTTCGGGGCGCGGATGGCTGAGTGTGAGGCGGTGCTGGCTCGGTTTGTGGATTGGTCGTTGACGGGTGTGTTGCGGGGTGAGGACGGCCAGCCGGGTTTTGACCGGGTGGATGTGGTGCAGCCGGTGTTGTGGGCGGTGATGGTGTCGCTTGCGGAGGTGTGGCGGTCTGTCGGTGTGGTTCCGGCGGCGGTGGTCGGGCATTCGCAGGGGGAGATCGCGGCTGCGGTGGTGGCGGGGGCGTTGTCGTTGGAGGACGGCGCTCGGGTGGTGGCGTTGCGTAGTCAGGCGATCGTCGCTCTGGCCGGGCGTGGCGGGATGGCGTCGGTGCCGTTGGGTTCGGCTGAGGTGGGGGAGCTGCTGACCCGCTGGGACGGCCGGCTGTCGGTGGCGGCGGTGAATGGTCCCGCATCCACGGTGGTGTCGGGCGATGTGGATGCTGTCGATGAGCTGCTGGCCCACTGCGAGGCGGAGGGGGTGCGGGCCAAGCGGATCGAGGTGGATTACGCCTCGCACTCGGCGCATGTGGAGTCCATCCAGGACGAACTCGCGAGGTTGCTGGCTCCGGTGAGGCCGCGTGAGGCGGGGGTGGCGTGGTATTCGACGGTGCGGCGGGGGTGGTTGGCCGGAACCGAGGTCGATGCCGCGTACTGGTATGAGAATTTGCGGCAGACGGTGTGGTTCGCTCCGGCGGTGAGTGCTCTGGCGGAGGCGGGTCACCGGTTCTTCGTGGAGGCCAGTGCGCATCCCGTGTTGCAGATCGGCATGCGGGAGACGCTGGAGGAGTCGGGCGTCGAGGCGGTGTCTGTCGGCACGCTGCGCCGCGACGACGGCGGCCTGCGCCGGTTGTGGTCCAGCGCGGCCGAGTTGTGGGTGCGCGGCGTGGACGTCGACTGGGCCCAGGCCTACGCCCCCGCGCGTCCCCGCCGGGTCGACCTGCCCACCTACGCCTTCCAACACCAGCGCTACTGGCTGCAAGGCTCGGCGAGCGCGGGCGACGCGGCCAGCCTCGGACTCGAGGCCACCGGCCACCCGCTGCTCGGCGCGTTCACCGGCCTGGCCGCCGGTGGAGAGGTCGTGCTCACCGGCCGCGTGTCCGTCGCCACCCACCCGTGGCTGGCCGACCACAAGGTCAACGGGCAGGTGTTCCTCCCCGGCGCGGCCCTCGTCGAGCTGGCCATCCGGGCAGGCGACGAGGCCGGCTGCGGCCTCCTCGAAGAGCTGACCATCCAGGCGCCGCTCATCGTCCCCGAGCCAGGAGCGGTCCAGCTGCAGCTGGCCGTGGGCGCACCGGACGAGGACGGGCGGCGGCAGCTCGGCATCTACTCGCGGATCCAGGACGAGACCGACTGGGTGCGGCACGCCGCGGGCGTGCTCGCCGCGGCCGATGCGGCGGTCCCTGAGCCGGTCGGCACCTGGCCGCCGGAGCAGGCGCGGGCCGTGGCCCTGGACGAGCATTACGACGACCTCGCCGGCATGGGCCTCGACTACGGCACGACGTTCCGCGGGCTGCGGGCGGCCTGGCGGCGGGGCGACGACGTCTTCGCCGAGGTGGCGCTGCCGGACGACACCGACGCCGGCGGGTACGGGCTGCATCCGGCACTGTTCGACGCCGCCCTGCACGCGATCTCCCTCGGCGGGTTCCTGGCCGATCCCGAGCCCGGCAGGCCGTACCTGCCGTTCGCCTGGAGCGATGTGGCGCTGCACGCGTCCGGGGCGACGAGGCTGCGCGTGCGGATCTCCCCGGCCGGCCAGGGAGCGGTCTCCGTGACGCTGATGGACACCGAAGGGCTGGCCGTGGCCACGATCGGCGCTCTGGCCGCCCGCCCGGTGCCGGTCGGGCCGCAGGACGGCTCCGGCACGAGAAAGCATCGCGACAAGCTGTTCCAGCTCGACTGGGTGAGGCTGCCGCAGAACGACGCGGCCGAGGCGGGCCACGAGTTCGTCTCCAGCCTGGCGGCGCTGGCCGGAGCCGCGACGGTTCCCGAGCGCGTGCTGATCGAAGCGCCCGCCGGCTCCCGCCTGGCCGTCCACGACGTGCTGGCGGCGCTGCAGGAGTGGCTGGCCGACGACCGGTTCGCGGCGTCGCGGCTGGTCGTGGTCACCCGGGGCGCCGTGCCCGCCGGTGACGCGCCCGTACAGGATGTGCATCAGGCCGCCGTGTGGGGGCTCGTGCGGGCCGCGCAGGCGGAGCAGCCCGGCAGGTTCGTGCTGCTGGACCTCGACGGCGACGCGGACGGCGACGCGGTCGGCGAGGCTCTGGCTTCGGACGAGCCGCAGCTGGCCGTGCGCGACGGCCAGGTGTGGGTGCCGAGGCTGAGCCGGACCGTGCCGAGCGGTGAGGGGCGGCCCGCGTTCGGCGCGGGCGGGACCGTGCTGATCACGGGCGGTACGGGTGGGCTGGGTGCGCTGGTGGCGCGCCATCTGGTCACCGAGCACGAGGTCAGGCGGCTGTTGCTGGTCAGCAGGCGCGGGGCGGAGGCGCCCGGCGCGGCCGAGCTGGTGGCGGAGTTGTCGGAGCTGGGCGCCCGGGTGGACGTGGCGGCCTGCGACGTGGCCGACCGCGAGGCGCTCTACGGAGTGATCACCTCGGTCGCGGACTCGCTGGTGGGTGTGGTGCACACGGCGGGCGTGCTGGACGACGGCGTGGTCACGTCGTTGTCGGGTGAGCGGCTGGACCGGGTGCTGGGGCCGAAGGCGGATGCGGCCTGGCATCTGCACGAGCTGACGCGTGGCCTGGACTTGTCGGCGTTCGTGTTGTTCTCGTCGATGGCGGGCGTGCTGGGGGGAGCGGGTCAGGGCAACTACGCGGCGGCGAACGCCTTCCTCGACGGGCTCGCCCAGCTGCGGGCCGCCGAAGGGCTGGCGGCGACGTCGCTGGCGTGGGGGCTGTGGGAGCAGGGCGGCATGACGGGTGAGCTGTCCGAGGCCGACCTGCGCAGGCTGGCGCGGATGGGCGTGACGCCGCTGTCCGCCGACGACGGGCTCGCCCTGTTCGACGCCGCGCTCCGGCACGACCGCGCCCTGCTGGTCCCCGCGCACCTCGACATCAAGGCCATGGGCGCCCAGGCCGACACCGTTCCCCCGCTGCTGCGCGGCCTGGTCTCCGGGTCCGGCAGGCGCGTGGTGACCGCCGCGTCGGAGGCCGCGGCCACGCTCAAGCAGCAGCTGGCTGCCCTGCCGCCGGCCGGGCAGCAGGCCGCGCTGCGGGATCTCGTCGCCTCCCAGGTCGCCGTGGTGCTCGGCCTGGCCGACCCGTCGGCGGTCGACGACGGGATGCCGTTCCAGGAGCTGGGATTCGACTCGCTGATGGCGGTCGAGTTCCGCAACCGGCTCAACGCGGTCACGGGCCTGCGGCTCCCCGCCACCCTGATCTTCGACTATCCGACCCCGGAAGCGCTCGTCCGCTACCTGGCAGGCGAGCTCCTCGGCACGCAGGAGAGCGCCGTCCAGGCGCGGAACACGGCGGCCGACGACGAGCCGATCGCGATCGTCGGCATGGCCTGCCGCTTCCCCGGCGGCGTCGAATCCCCTGAGGAACTGTGGCGGCTGCTCGCCCAAGGGGGCGACGCGATCTCCGAGTTCCCCGCCGACCGCGGCTGGGACCTGGACACGCTGTACGACCCCGAGCCCGGCAACCGCGGCACCTCCTACTCCCGGCACGGCGGTTTCCTGCACGACGCGGGCGAGTTCGACCCGGGCTTCTTCGGGATCAGCCCGCGCGAGGCCCTGGCCATGGACCCGCAGCAGCGGCTGCTCCTGGAGACGTCGTGGGAGGCGATCGAACGGGCCGGGATCGACCCGACCGCGCTGCGCGGCAGCAGGACCGGCGTGTTCGCCGGCGTCATGTACCACGACTACGCCAGCCAGCTGTCCTCCGTGCCCGACCAGCTCGAAGGGCTGATCGGCACCGGCAACTCCGGCAGCGTCGCCTCCGGCCGCGTGTCGTACGTCTTCGGGCTCGAAGGTCCGGCGATGACCGTGGACACGGCGTGCTCGTCGTCGCTCGTGGCGCTGCACCTGGCGGTGCAGGCACTGCGGTCCGGCGACTGCGACCTCGCCCTGGCCGGCGGCGTGACGGTGATGGCGACGCCGTGGACGTTCATCGAGTTCTCCCGGCAGCGCAACCTGTCCGTCGACGGCAGGTGCCGGGCGTTCGCCGAGTCGGAAGGCGGCGTCGGGCTCTCGGAGGGCTCGGGCGTGCTGCTGGTGGAGCGGCTGTCGGACGCGCGGCGCAACGGGCACCAGGTGCTCGCCGTGGTGCGCGGCTCCGCGGTCAACCAGGACGGCGCCAGCAACGGCCTGACCGCCCCGAACGGGCCCTCGCAGCAGCGGGTGATCCGGCAGGCGCTGGCCAACGCCGGCCTGTCGGCGGCCGACGTGGACGCGGTCGAGGCCCACGGCACCGGCACGACCCTGGGCGACCCGATCGAGGCGCAGGCGATCCTGGCCACGTACGGGCAGGACCGCGCCGAGGACCGGCCGGTGTGGCTGGGGTCGATCAAGTCCAACATCGGCCACGCGCAGGCCGCCGCCGGAGTCGCGGGCGTCATCAAGATGGTCATGGCCCTGCGGAACGGCGAGCTGCCGCGGACCCTGCACGCGGACGAGCCGTCCACGCACGTGGACTGGTCGGCCGGCGCGGTCGAGCTGCTCACCGAGGCCCGGCCGTGGGAGCGCGACGAGGCGCCCCGACGCGCCGCCGTCTCCTCCTTCGGCATCAGCGGCACCAACGCGCACGTCGTGCTGGAGGAGTCGCCGGCCGAGCCGGAGCAGGTGCCCGAGCCGGCGGCCGAGCTGCCGGTGGTGCCGTGGGTGTTGTCCGGCAGGAGCGAGGAGGCGCTGGCGGCGCAGGCGGCACGGTTGCGCACCTGGATGGAGTCGCGCCGGGACCTGGACGTGGCCGACGTCGGCTGGTCGCTCGCGACGGGCAGGGCGGTGCTGGAGCACCGTGCGGTCGTCGCCGGCGCGGACCGCGCCGAGCTGCTGGCGGCGCTGGCGGCGGTGGCCGACGGCAGGCACGGCGAGCCGGCGGTCGAGACCGGCCTGGCCCGGTCGAGGGCCAAGGCGGCGATGTTGTTCGCCGGCCAGGGCAGCCAGCGGGTCGGCATGGGACGGGAACTCGCCGACGCGTTCCCGGTCTTCGCGCAGGCGCTGGACGACATCTGCCGGGTGATCGACCCGCTGCTGCCGCACCCGCTGCGGGCGACCATGGCCGGCGGCCCCGCCGAGGTGCTGGACGAGACGGGCATGACCCAGCCGGCGCTGTTCGCCTTCGAGGTCGCCCTGTACCGGTTGCTGGAATCGCTGGGCGTCGCGCCCGCGGTGCTGGCCGGGCACTCGGTCGGCGAGATCGCGGCCGCCCACGTGGCGGGGGTGTTCTCGCTGGAGGACGCCTGCACGCTGGTCGCGGCCCGCGCCCGCCTGATGCAGGCGCTGCCCGCCGGTGGCGCGATGCTGGCCGTCGCCGCCCCGGAGGCGGACGTCCTGCCGCTGCTCGACGGGTACGAGGACCGCGCCGGCATCGCGGCGGTGAACGGTCCGGCTGCGGTGGTGGTGTCCGGTGACGAGGCGGCCATCACGGAGATCGAGAGCCGGACGGAGGCGCGCACCCGGCGGCTGCGGGTCTCGCACGCCTTCCACTCGCCGCTGATGGAGCCGATGCTCGCCGAGTTCGCCGAGGCGATCGGCGGCATCACCTTCCACGAGCCCACGATCCCGGTCGTCTCCAACGTGACCGGCCGCCTGGCCGAGCCCGGCCGGCTGACCGACCCGTCCTACTGGGTCGAGCACGTACGCGGAGCCGTCCGGTTCGCCGACGGCGTCGCCGCCGCCCGTACGGCCGGAGCCACCGTCTTCGTCGAGCTCGGCCCCGACACCACGCTGACCGGGCTCGCCCAGCAGACCCTCACGGGAGACGAGACCTTCGTCAGCACGAGGGCCAAGGACCGGCCCGAGGCGGGCACGTTCGTCCAGGCGCTGGGCCGGATGCACGCGCACGGCGTCACCGTCGACTGGGCGGCGTACTTCGCGGCGGCGCGCCCGTCCCGCGTGGATCTGCCCACCTACGCCTTCCAGCACGAGCACTTCTGGCTCCGGCCGGGACCCGGCACCGGCGACGTCACCACCGCGGGCCTGGGAGCCGTCGAGCACCCGCTGCTCAGCGCGGCGACCGAGGTGGCCGGCGGCGAGACGGTGATCTTCAGCGGGCGGCTGTCGGTCGCCACGCACCCCTGGCTGGCCGACCACGTGGTCGGCGGCAGCGTCATCGTGCCGGGCACGGCGCTGGTGGAGCTCGCCGTCCGGGCCGGGGACGAGAGCGGCTGCCCGCACCTGCAGGAGCTCACCCTCCAGTCCCCGCTGGTGGTGCCCGAGGACGGCGGCGTGCAGCTCCAGCTGGTGTCCACGGCCACCGAGGAGCCGGGCCGGCGGGCGCTGGCCATCCACTCGCGGGCGCAGGACTCCACCGAGTGGACCCAGCACGCGCAGGCCACCCTCACGGCGAGCGTGCCGGAGCCCGACGTCGATCTCGCGCAGTGGCCGCCCGCGGGCGCCCAGCCGGTCGCCGTCCATGACCTCTACGACGACATGGTGGCGATCGGGCTCGACTACGGGCCGACGTTCCAGGGGCTGACCAGCGCCTGGGAGCGGCGCGGCGAGGTGTTCGCCGAGATCGTCCTGCCCGAGGAGGCGCACGCGGACGCCGGCCGGTTCGGGCTGCATCCCGCGCTGCTGGACGCCGCGCTGCACGCCACCGCGCTGGGCGGCCTGCTGCCCCGGCCGGAGCCCGGACGGCCGTACCTGCCGTTCGCCTGGTCGGGCGTGTCCCTGCACGCGGCGGGGGCGACGAGCCTGCGCGTCAGGCTCGCCAACGCCGGTGGGAGCGCCGTCACGCTGGCCATCGCCGACGAGCTGGGCGCGCCGGTCGCCGTCGTCGACACCCTTTCCCTGCGCCCCCTGGCCGCCGCGCGACTGGGCGGCACGAACAGGGGCGCACTCCACGAGATCCAGTGGACGCCCGTCACCGGCGAGCCCGCGCAGGAGACGGTCAGGTGGGCGCTGCTCGGCGCCGACGACCTCGGCACCGGCGCGGCGACCTACCCGGACGCGGCCACCCTCGGCTCGCTGCACGACCCGGCCGACCTGCCCGAGGCCGTCCTGGTCCGCTGCCCGGCCGGGGACCACCACGCCGCGACGCACGAGACCCTCGAACTGCTGCAGAGCTGGCTGGCCGAGGAGCAGCTCGAATCGGCGCGGCTGGTCATCCTCACGCGTGGCGCCGTCGCCACCGCCCCCGGCGAGCGTCCCGACCTCGCCCACGCGGCGGTGGGCGGGCTCGTCAGGGCCGCGCAGGCGGAGCAGCCCGGCAGGTTCGTGCTGCTGGACCTCGACGGCGACGCGGACACCGACCGGCTGGACCCGGCGGTCGTCGGCCAGGCGCTGGCCACCGGGGAGCCGCAACTGGCGATCAGAGGCGGTGAGCTGCTTGCGCCGCGGCTCGGCAGGGCCGCGGACCTGGCGGAGCCGGAGCCGGTGTTCGGACCTGACGGAACGGTGCTGATCACGGGCGGTACGGGTGGGCTGGGTGCGCTGGTGGCGCGCCATCTGGTCACCGAGCACGAGGTCAGGCGGCTGTTGCTGGTCAGCAGGCGCGGGCCGGACGCGCCTGGCGCGGCCGACCTGGCCGCGGAGCTGTCCGAACTGGGTGCCGAGGTGGACGTGGCCGCGTGCGACGTGGCCGACCGCGACGCGCTCGCCCGGCTGCTGGAGGGCGTGGACGAGCTGGCGGGTGTGGTGCACACGGCGGGCGTGCTGGACGACGGCGTGGTCACGTCGTTGTCGGGTGAGCGGCTGGACCGGGTGCTGGGGCCGAAGGCGGATGCGGCTTGGCATCTGCACGAGCTGACGCGTGGTCTGGACTTGTCGGCGTTCGTGTTGTTCTCGTCGATGGCGGGCGTGCTGGGGGGAGCGGGTCAGGGCAACTACGCGGCGGCGAACGCCTTCCTCGACGGGCTCGCCCAGCTGCGGGCCGCCGAAGGGCTGGCGGCGACGTCGCTGGCGTGGGGGCTGTGGGAGCAGGGCGGCATGTCGGGCGAGCTGTCCGAGGCCGACCTGCGCAGGCTGGCGCGGATGGGGCTGGCGCCGCTGTCCGCCGACGACGGGCTCGCCCTGTTCGACGCCGCCGTACCGGCAGGAAAGGCACTGCTCATCCCCGCCCGCTTCGTGCAGGCCCGCACCAGCGCCAGGACCTCCGTACGGCGGGCCGGCACCGGCGACGGGCTCGCCGACCGGCTGGCCACGCTGGAACCCGACGAGCGCCGCTCGGCGCTGGCGGACATCGTCCGCGGCCAGGCGGCCACCGTGCTGGGCTTCAGCGACGGATCGGCGATCGACCCCCAGCGCCCGTTCCAGGACCTCGGGTTCGACTCGCTGACCGCGGTCGAGTTCCGCAACCAGCTCGGCAAGGCCACGGGGCTGCGGATCCCCGCCACCGCCGTCTTCGACTACCCCACCCCGGTCGCCCTGACCGAGCACCTCATGGGGTACTTCGCCGAGACGAAGGACGAGGAGGCCGGCATCCTGCGGTTCTTCGCGGAGCTGGACCAGATCGAAGAATCACTCACCACACTCGCCGAGGACAGCACGGTGCGCAGCCGGCTCACCACGCGCCTCAAGGAGCTCCTGTCCGGCCTCAACGGCCCAGGCGGGACATCCGACGTCGTGGACCAGATCGAGTCCGCCTCCGACGACGAGATGTTCGCCTTCATCGACAACGAGCTTGAGATCTCTTGATATTTCGCAGCGACTGAGAAGGGCTAGTTCGGTGACTCCTCCGCTCCATGAAGGGAGCAGCTTCTCGCCCCGCTCGCGCGGGAGACGACGGCCAAGCCCTGACCGATGCCCGAAAGCACAAGCTCAATCCTATCCGGAGGTGGCGACCATGTCTGAGGTTCTGCCTATCCACGCTCGGGCCTTGGCGGCCCTCCGGCTTCCGATTCCTCCATCGCCTGAAGGCGACGGCCCCCTCAGGAGGCTCTGATGGCAAACGAAGACAAGCTCCGGGGCTACCTGAAGCGGGTCACGGCCGACCTGCACCAGACCAGGCAGCAACTGCGAGAGATCGAGGGCAGGGAGCACGAGCCGATCGCGATCGTCGGCATGAGCTGCCGCTACCCCGGCGGGGTCACCTCGCCCGAGGAGCTGTGGCGGCTCGTCGACGGCGGCGGCGACGCGATCTCCGAGTTCCCCACCGACCGGGGCTGGAGCGAGAACCTCTACCACCCCGACCCCGACAACCCCGGCACGACCACGGCGCGCAAGGGCGGCTTCGTCTACGACGCCGCCGACTTCGACGCCGGCTTCTTCGCCATCTCCCCGCGCGAGGCGTTCGGGACCGACCCGCAGCAGCGGATGTTCCTGGAGTCGTGCTGGGAGGCGTTCGAACGCGCCGGCATCGACCCGGCCTCGGTACGCGGCAGCCGCACCGGCGTCTACGCCGGCGTCATGTACCACGACTACTTCCGGGCCGAGGCGCTCGGCAGCGTCATCTCCGGTCGCGTCTCGTACGCGCTCGGCCTGGAGGGGCCGGCGGTCTCCATCGACACGGCCTGCTCCTCGTCCCTGGTGGCCCTGCACCTCGCCGTCCAGGCGCTGCGCCGCGGCGAGTGCTCGCTGGCGCTGGCCGGCGGCGTCACCGTCATGGCAACCCCCAACACGTTCATCGAGTTCTCGCAGCAGCGCGGACTGTCCGCCGACGGCCGGTGCAAGTCGTTCGCCGACTCCGCCGACGGCACCGGCTGGAGCGAGGGCGTGGGCGTGCTGCTGGTCGAGCGGCTGTCGGACGCCCAGCGCAACGGCCACCAGGTGCTGGCCGTCATCCGGGGCAGCGCGGTCAACCAGGACGGCGCCAGCAACGGCCTGTCCGCCCCGAACGGGCCCTCCCAGGTCCGGGTGATCCGGCAGGCGCTGGCCAACGCGGGACTGTCGGCCTCCCAGGTCGACGCCGTCGAAGCACACGGCACCGGCACGACCCTGGGCGACCCGATCGAGGCGCAGGCGCTCATCACCGCGTACGGGCAGGACCGTGACGGCGGCCGGCCGCTCTGGCTGGGCTCGCTCAAGTCGAACATCGGCCACGCGCAGGCCGCCGCGGGCGTCGGCGGCGTGATCAAGATGGTGATGGCCCTGCGGAACGCCGCGCTGCCGCGCACGCTGCACGTGGACGAGCCGTCCACGCACGTCGACTGGTCGGCCGGCGCGGTCGAGCTGCTCACCGAGGGCCGGGAATGGGAGCGGGACGAGGCGCCCCGACGCGCCGCCGTCTCCGCGTTCGGCTTCAGCGGCACCAACGCCCACCTGATCATCGAGGAGGCGCCGGCCGAGGACGAGCAGGAGGCCGCCGGGCTCGCCCTGCCGCTGGTGCCGTGGGCGGTCTCCGCCCGCGACCGGCAGGCGCTCGCCGCGCAGGCGGAGAGGCTGGCCGGCTGGCTGGACGAGCGGCCGGACCTGCGCCCCGCCGACGTGGGCTGGTCGCTCGCCACCGGCCGGGCCTCGCTGGACCAGCGCGCGGTCATCGTGGGGGAGAGCAGGGACGAGCTCATGGCCGGGCTCCTGGCCCTCGCCGGCGGCTCCGCCGCGCCGGGAACCGTCACCGGCGCCGGGGCGGGCGGCAAGGTCGCCTTCCTGTTCGCCGGCCAGGGCAGCCAGCGGGTCGGCATGGGCGCCGCGCTGGCCGAGACGTTCCCCGTGTTCGCCGACGCGCTGGAGGACGTCTGCAAGGTCCTCGACCCGCTGCTGCCGCACCCCATCAGGGACGTGATGTTCACCGACCCCGACGGCGTGCTGGACGAGACGGGCATGACCCAGCCCGCGCTGTTCGCCTTCGAGGTGGCGCTGTACCGGCTGCTGACCTCGCTGGGCGTCGAGGCCGACGTGCTCGCCGGGCACTCGGTCGGCGAGATCGCCGCCGCCCACGTGGCGGGCGTGCTCTCGCTCCCCGACGCCTGCACGCTGGTCGCCGCCCGCGCCCGGCTCATGCAGGCCCTGCCCGCGGGCGGCGCCATGCTCGCCGTCGCCGCACCCGAGGAGGACGTGCTGCCGCTGCTGGAGGGCCGCGCCGGCCGGACCGGCATCGCCGCCGTCAACGCGCCGGGCGCGGTTGTCGTCTCCGGCTCCGAGGCGGACATCGACGAGATCGCCGAAGCGCTCGCCGGGCGGCAGGTGCGCACCCGGCGGCTGCGCGTCTCCCACGCCTTCCACTCGCCGCTGGTCGAGCCGATGCTGGAGGAGTTCGGGCAGGTCGCCGGGTCGCTCACGTACCACGAGCCCGCCATCCCCGTCATCTCCGACGTCACCGGCAGGAAGGCGGAGGCCGGGCAGCTCACCGACGCCCGCTACTGGGTCGACCACGTACGCCAGGCGGTCCGCTTCGCCGACGCCGTCACCGCCGCCCGCGCCGGCGGCGCCACGGTGTTCGTGGAGATCGGCCCCGACGGGACCCTGACCAGCCTGGCCAGGCAGACACTCGACGGCGACGACGCCGCGGCCTTCGTCACCGCCGCGCGCAAGGACCGCGACGAGGCCCGCGCCTTCGCGGAGGCGCTCGGCCACCTGCACTGCCGGGGCGTCACCGTCGACTGGAACGCCTACTTCGCCGACGCCTGCCCCCGGCGTGTCGACCTGCCCACGTACGCCTTCCAGCGCAAGCGTTTCTGGTACATGCCGGGCACCGGCGCGGCGGAGCAGCCGGCCGCGGACTCCGTCGACCCCGAGTTCTGGGCGGCGGTCGAGCGGGAGGACGTGGCCGCCCTCGCCGCCACGCTCGGCATCGAGGACGGCTCCCCGCTGGCCGCGATCCTGCCGGCGCTGTCGTCCTGGCGGCGGCGCAGGCGCGACCAGGACGTGCTCGACTCCTGGCGCTACCGCGTCACCTGGGCGCCCCTCACCGTTCCCGGCGGGAAACCGCCCGCGCTGTCCGGCACGTGGCGCGTCGTCGTCCCGGCCGGCAGGACCCCGGACGGGGACGCAGGCAGCGACGCGGACGACGCGGTGAGCTGCGTCGTCGACGCGCTCGAACGGCACGGGGCCCGGTGCGTGACGGTCCGTGCCGCCGGCAGGGAGGACCTCGCCGCGCTGCTGCGCGAGGACGACCAGCCGGCCGGCGTGCTGTCCCTCTTCTGCGGCCCGGCCGAGACGCTCGCGCTGATGCAGGCCATGGACGACGCCGGCGTGGACGCGCCGCTCTGGGTCGCCACCGACGGCGCCGAGAGCGTCAGCCGGGTCGACCTGCTGCGCGACCCCGAACAGGCCGCGGTCGCCGGGCTCGCCCGCGTCTTCGGCCTGGAGCACCCTGGCCGCTGGGGCGGCCACGTCGACCTGCCGGAGACGATCGACCAGCGGGTGGCGGCCCGCCTGGTGGCCGTGCTCGCCGGCATCGAGGACGAGGACCAGGTGGCCGTCCGCGCCTCCGGCGTCTTCGCCCGCAGGCTCACCAGGGCGCCCAGAACGGGCACCGGCCCCGCCGAGGGCTGGCGGCCGCGCGGCAGCGCACTGATCACCGGCGGCACCGGCGGCCTCGGCGCGCACGTCGCGCGCTGGCTCGCCGGCGGCGGCGCCGGGCACCTGGTGCTCACCAGCCGGCGCGGCGCCGACGCGCCGGGAGCCGCCGAACTGGTGTCCGAGCTGGAAGAGCTCGGCGCGCGGGTGACCGTGGCCAAGTGCGACGTGGCCGACGGCGACGCGCTCGCCGCACTCGTACGCGAGGTCGAGGACGGTGGCGACACCATCCGGTCGGTCTTCCACACGGCGGGCGTGCCCCACATCCAGACGATCACCGGGCTCACGCCGGACGAGCTGGTCCGGGCAACCCAGGCCAAGATCACCGGAGCGGCCAACCTGGACCGGATCCTCACCGTCCCGCTCGACGCCTTCGTGCTCTTCTCCTCCGGCGCCGGCATCTGGGGCGGCGCGCACAACGGCGCCTACGCCGCCGGCAACGCCTACCTCGACGCGCTCGCCGCGCACCGCCGCGGCCGCGGCCTCGCCGGCACGGCCGTGGCCTGGGGCTTCTGGGACGCCGCGGGCGGCGGCATGACCACCCTCCTCGACGAGGAGGACGCCCGCAGGACCGGCGTCGCGTTCATGGATCCCGCGATGGCCATCGACGGCCTGCGGCAGGCGCTCGACGACGGCGAGGGCAACCTCGTCATCGCCGACGTCGACTGGGCGCGCTTCACCCCCGTCTTCACCGCCTCCCGGCCGCGCCCCCTGCTCGACGGCGTACCCGAGGCCCTCGCGGTCCGCGAGAACGAGACGGAGACCACCACCGAGTCCTCGGAACTGCGCGCCCGCCTCCTGCCGATGAGCGACGAGGACCGCGAGCGCCTGCTGGTGGAGCAGGTGCGCGAGCAGGTGGCCGCCGTGCTCGGGTACGCCCCCGCCGAGGTGGAGGTGGACCGGGCGTTCAAGGACCTCGGCTTCGACTCGGTCACGGCGGTCGAGCTGCGCGGCCGGCTCAACGCCGCACTCGGCGTCCGGCTGCCCGCGACCGTGATCTTCGACTACCCGAACGTCAAGGTGCTCGCGAGCCTGGTCCGCGACGAGCTGCTCGGCACGCAGGCCGAGATCGTGCCCGCGAGCGGAGCGGGCGGCCCCGTCGCCGACGACCCGATCGTGATCGTCGGGATGGCCTGCCGGCTGCCCGGCGGCGTGCACAACGCCGACGACCTGTGGCGGCTGGTCTTCGAGGGCAGGGACGCCATCTCCCCGCTCCCCGACAACCGCGGCTGGGACGTCGAGGGCATCTACGACCCCGACCCGGACGCGCCGCTCGCCTCGTACACGCAGGACGGCGGATTCGTGTACGACGCGGGCGAGTTCGACCCGGCGTTCTTCGGGATCTCGCCGCGTGAGGCCCTGGCCATGGACCCGCAGCAGCGGCTCCTCCTCGAAGCCTCGTGGGAGGCCATCGAGCACGGCAGGATCGCCCCCGCCTCGCTGCGCGGCACCCGTACCGGCGTGTTCGTGGGCGCCGCCTACGAGGAGTACGGCCGCAACTCCGACCAGATCCCGCTGGAATCGGTGGGGCACCTCGTCACCGGCACGCTCAGCAGCATCGTGTCCGGACGGGTCGCCTACACGCTGGGCCTCGAAGGTCCGGCCGTGACGGTCGACACCGCCTGCTCGTCGTCGCTGGTGGCGCTGCACCTGGCCGTGCAGGCGCTGCGGAACGGCGACTGCGACCTCGCGCTGGCCGGTGGCGTGACGGTGATGTGCAGCCCCGTCGGGTTCATCGGGTTCAGCCTGCAGGGCGCGCTCGCCAGGGACGGCAGGTGCAAGTCCTTCGCCGGCGCGGCGGACGGCTTCGGCCTGTCGGAAGGCGTCGGGATGTTGCTGGTGGAGCGACTGTCGGATGCCGAGCGGCTGGGGCATCGGGTGCTCGCCGTGGTGCGGGGCAGTGCGGTGAATCAGGACGGTGCGAGTAATGGTCTGACGGCGCCGAATGGTCCGTCTCAGCAGCGGGTGATTCGGCAGGCGTTGGCGAATTCCGGTCTGTCGGCGGCTGAGGTGGATGTGGTGGAGGCGCATGGCACGGGGACGACGTTGGGTGATCCGATCGAGGCGCAGGCGGTTATCGCGACGTATGGGCAGGACCGGCGGGAGCCGTTGTGGTTGGGGTCGGTGAAGTCGAACATCGGTCATACGCAGGCGGCTGCGGGTGTGGCTGGTGTGATCAAGATGGTGATGGCGCTGCGTCATGGGGTGTTGCCGAAGACGTTGCACGTGGATGAGCCGTCGCCGCACGTGGACTGGTCGGCCGGCGCGGTCGAGCTCCTGACCGAGCCGCAGCCGTGGCAGCAGAACGGGCACGCCCGCCGCGCGGCCGTCTCGTCGTTCGGGATCAGCGGCACCAACGCCCACGTGATCATCGAGCAGGGGCCCGCCACGGAGCAGGAACCTGAGCCGGTGAGTGGGCCGGTGAGTGGGCCGGTGAGTGAGCCGGTGGATGGGGTGCCGGTGGTGCCGTGGGTGGTGTCGGGTCGTAGTGCGGAGGCGTTGCGGGCTCAGGCGGGCCGGTTGGCTGATGCGGTGGCCGGTGCGGGCGCTGGTGCGCGGCCGGTGGATGTGGCGCATTCGCTGGTGGTTTCGCGGTCGGTGTTCGATCACCGTGCGGTGGTGGTGGGCGCTGATCGGGATGAGCTGATAGCCGGGCTGCGTGAGCTGGCCGATGGTGCCGTCTCGAGTGTGGTGCAGGGCGTCGCCGGTGGTGGTGGTAAGTCGGTGTTCGTCTTCCCTGGCCAGGGGTCGCAGTGGCTGGGGATGGGTGTGGAGTTGCTGGACGCCTCGCCGGTGTTCGGGGCGCGGATGGCCGAGTGTGAGGCGGCGCTGGCTCCGTTCGTGGACTGGTCGTTGACGGGTGTGTTGCGTGGCGAGGACGGCCAGCCTGGTCTTGACCGGGTGGATGTGGTGCAGCCGGTGTTGTGGGCGGTGATGGTCTCTTTGGCGGAGGTGTGGCGGTCGCTCGGGGTTGTTCCGGCTGCGGTGATCGGGCATTCGCAGGGGGAGATCGCCGCGGCGGTGGTGGCGGGTGCGTTGTCGCTGGAGGACGGCGCTCGGGTGGTGGCGTTGCGTAGCCAGGCGATCGTGGCGCTGGCCGGGCGCGGCGGCATGGCGTCGGTGGCGCTCGGCTCCGCGGAGGTGGGTGAGCTGCTGTCCCGCTGGGAGGGCCGGCTGTCGGTTGCGGCGGTGAACGGTCCCGCTTCGACGGTGGTGTCGGGTGATGTGGACGCGATCGACGAGCTGCTGGCGCATTGCGAGGCGGAGGGGGTGCGGGCCAGGCGGATCGAGGTGGATTATGCCTCGCATTCGGCGCATGTGGAGGCCATCGAGGGGGAGCTGGCCCGGTTGCTGGCTCCGGTGACGCCCCGTGAGGCCGACGTGGCGTGGTACTCGACGGTGCGGCGGGAGTGGTTGTCCGGGGGCGAGGTGGATGCCTCGTACTGGTATGAGAACCTGCGGCGGACGGTGTGGTTGGAGCCGTCGGTGGGTGCGCTGGCGGAGCAGGGCTTCGGGGTTTTTGTTGAGGTCAGCGCGCATCCGGTGTTGACGATGGCGGTGCAGGAGACGGTTGAGCGTGCGGGCGGGGAGGTGGTGGTGTGTGGCACGTTGCGGCGTGATGATGGTGGTCTTGCCCGGGTGTGGTCGAGTGCGGCCGAGTTGTGGGTACGCGGCGTCGACGTCGACTGGCCGCAAACCTACGCCGAGTCCGGCCCGCGGATCATCGACCTGCCCACCTACGCCTTCCAACACCAGCACTTCTGGCTGGAGGAGCGCACCGTCGTCGCGGGCGACGTCGGCGCGGCCGGGCTCGGCGCCGCCGGACACCCCCTCCTCGGCGCGGCCGTCTCGCTGGCCGACGCCGACGGAGTGCTGCTCACCGGAAGGTTGTCGCTCAGGACCCACCCGTGGCTGGCCGACCACAAGGTCAACGGGCAGGTGCTGCTGCCCGGCACGGCATTCGTCGACCTGGCCATCCGGGCAGGCGACGAGGCCGGCTGCGGCCTCCTCGAAGAGCTGACCATCCAGGCGCCCCTCATCGTCCCCGAACGCGGCGCCGTCCAGCTGCAGCTGGCCGTGGGCGCCGCCGGTGAGGACGGGCGGCGGCAGCTCACCGTGCACAGCCGGCCCGACGGCGGGACCGCCGACGACCCGTGGACCTGCCACGCCACCGGCGTGCTCGCCCCGGTGACCGCGCCACCGCCCGCGCAGGAGACGGCCGCATGGCCGCCCGAGGGCGCGCAGCCGCTCCCGCTGGACGGCATGTACGGCTGGCTCGGCGAGGTCGGCCTGGGCTACGGACCGATCTTCCAGGGGCTCAAGGCCGTCTGGCGGCGCGACGAGGAGCTGTTCGCCGAGGTCGCCCTGCCGGACGACACCGGCACCGGCGGGTTCGGGCTGCACCCCGCGCTGCTCGACGCCGCCCTGCACGCCGTCGCGCTCAACGCGGCCACCGCGGAGGACGGGCCGCGCATGCCGTTCGCCTGGACCGGCGTGCGGCTGCACGCGACGGGCGCCGCGTCGATCCGCGTACGGCTCACGCCCCGCGACGCCGACCGCGTGGCGCTGGCCGTCACCGACACCACCGGCGTCCCCGTCGCCGACGTGGACTCGCTGATCCTGCGCCCCCTGCCCGCCGAACTCGGCACGCCGGCGCGAGTCGCGGACGACGACGCGCTCTACACCCTCGAATGGGCGCCCGTCCCCACCGGCGAACCCGCGGGGGAGCAGCGGTGGGCGGTCGTCGGCGACCCGTCGGCCCTGGCGGTGCCGGGTGCCGCCCCGCAGGCGCCCGACACCCTCACCGACCTGACTGCCACCGGGTCCGTGGCGGATCTGGCTGCCACCGGGTCCGTGGCGGATCTGACTGCCACCGGGTCCGTGGCTGAGTTCACTGCCACCGGGTCCGTGGCGGATCTGACTGCCACCGGGTCCGTGGCCGAGTTCACTGCCACCGGGACCGTGGCCGACCTGATCGCCGGCGGGCAGGTGCCCGACTGGGTGGCCGTACCGCTGGAGGGCGGGCACGGCGGCGAACTGGCGGCGGCGGTGCACGACCGGACCTGCCACGTGCTCGACCTGCTGCGGACGTGGCTGGCCGACGAGGACCACCCGGCGTCCAGGCTCGTCCTCATCACCCACGGCGCGGTCGGCGCCACCGCGGACGACGAGGTGGCGGACCTGGTCAACGCCGCGGTCTGGGGCCTGGTCAGGTCCGCGCAGTCGGAGACCCCCGAACGGGTCGTCATCGCCGACCTCGACCGCGACCCGGAGTCGTACCGTGCGCTGCCCGCCGCGCTCGCGACGGGGGAGACCCAGCTCGCGATCAGGAAGGGCACCGCGTACGCGCCCCGCCTGGGCCGTCCGGGCAGCGGCGGCGCGCTCGTCCCGCCCGCCGGGGCGGCGAACTGGCGGCTGGACGTGACCAGCCGCGGCACGGTCGACGACCTCGACCTGATGCCCGCGCCCGTCGCGCCGCTCGCCCCCGGCCAGGTGCGCATCAGCACCCAGGCCATGGGGCTGAACTTCCGCGACGTGCTGATCGCCCTGGACATGTACCCGGGCGACGCGCCCATGGGCGGCGAGGGCGCCGGCGTCGTCATCGAAGTGGCGGACGACGTCACCGCGTTCGCGCCGGGAGACCGGGTGATGGGCATCATCGACGGGTTCGCCCAGCAGGCGGTCGCCGACCACCGGATGCTCGCCCGCATCCCCGGCGACTGGTCGTACGCGCAGGCCGCGTCCGTGCCGATCGCCTTCGTCACCGCCTACCACGCCCTGGTGGACCTGGCCGGTCTCAGGGCCGGCGAGTCGCTGCTCGTGCACGCCGCCGCCGGCGGTGTCGGCATGGCCGCGGTGCAGCTCGCCCACCACCTGGGCGCCGAGGTGTACGGCACCGCGAGCGAGCCCAAGTGGCCCGCGGTACGCGAGCTGGGAGTCCCGGCGGAGCGCATCGCCTCCTCCAGGACGCTGGAGTTCGCGCGGACCTTCGAGGCGGGCGTGGACGTCGTGCTCAACTCCCTCGCCGGAGAGTTCGTGGACGCCTCGCTCGGCCTGCTGCGGCCCGGCGGGCGCTTCATCGAGATGGGCAAGACGGACGTGCGCGACCCCGACGGCCTGCCCGGAGTTCGTTACCAGAACTTCGACCTCACCCTGCTCGACCCGTCCAGGACCGGCGAGATCCTGGCGGAGATCGCCGAGCTGTTCGAGCGCGGCGCGCTCCGCCTGCCGCCGCTGCGGACCTGGGACGTGCGCCGCGCCCCCGAGGCGTTCCGGCACGTCGCCCAGGCCCGCCACATCGGCAAGGTCGTGCTGACCGCGCCGCCCGCGTTCGACCCCGACGGCACCGTGCTCGTCACCGGCGGGACCGGCGCGCTCGGCGCCATGGCCGCCCGGCGCCTGGTCACCGAGCACGGCGTCCGGCACCTGGTGCTGGCCGGCCGGCGTGGCCCCGCCGCCGACGGCGCGGCGGCGCTGGAGGAGGAGCTGACCGGGCTGGGCGCCGCCGTACGGATCGTCGCCTGCGACGCCGCCGACCGCGACGCCCTGGCCGGACTGCTCGCGGCGATCCCCGCCGAGCACCCGCTCACCGGGGTCGTCAGCACGGCGGGAGTGCTCGACGACGGCATGATCTCGTCGCTCACCCCGGAACGGGTCGCGGCCGTGCTGCGCCCGAAGGTGGACGCGGCCGTGAACCTGCACGAGCTGACCGAGCACCTCGACCTGGCCCAGTTCGTCCTGTACTCGGGCGCGGCCGGCGTGCTCGGCAGCCCGGGGCAGGGCAACTACGCGGCGGCGAACACGTTCCTGGACGCGCTCGCCCAGCACCGCCGGGCCCGCGGCCTGGCCGCGACGTCCCTGGCCTGGGGCCTGTGGACGCCGCAGAGCGGCAGCGGCATGACCGGGCACCTCGACGAGGCCGACCTGGGCAGGCTCAGCCGGTCCGGCATGGGAGCACTCGGCGTCGACCAGGGCCTGGAGCTGCTCGACCGGGCACTGGGCGTGGACGAGGCGGCGCTCGTACCGATCAACCTCGACCTCGCCGTCCTGCGCGCGGGAGCGGCCAAGGGCTTCGGGCACCCGATGTTCCGCGGCCTGGTCCGCATCGCCACCCGCCGCGCGGTGGTGGCGGCCGAGGCGCCGCAGGCCGACTCGCTCACCGACCGGCTGGCCGCCCTTCCCGACGACGACCGGCTGCCGATGCTGCTCGACCTGGTACGCGGCCACGTCGCCGCGGTGCTCGGCTTCCCCGGGCCCGAGGCGGTCGAACCGGCGCGGGCGTTCAAGGAGATCGGGTTCGACTCGCTGACGGCCGTGGAGCTGCGCAACCGCCTGAAGACGGTCACCGGGTTGCGGCTGCCGGCCTCGCTGGTGTTCGACTACCCGAACTCCGCCGCGCTCGCCGGGCACCTGCTGGAGGAGCTGGCGCCGCCGGCCCACAGCGCCGAGCAGCAGATCCTGGCGGAGCTCGACCGGATCGAGGCCAGGCTGGCCGTCATGGCGGCCGGCTGCGCCACCGCAGGGGAGATCACCTCCCGGCTCGAACAGCTGGCCTTCTCGTGGAAGGAACGGCACCACGAGGCCGACACCGCCGCCGAGGACGTGGCGGGCCAGCTCAGCTCGGCGACCGCCGACGAGATCATCAACTTCATCGACAGCGAACTCGGACTCTCCTGAGCAGGCGTCACCGACGGCTAGGAAGGCAACAGCATGGCGACAGAGGAACAGCTCGTCGAATATCTCAAGCGGGTGACGACCGAGCTCCACGACAGCAAGAAGCGGCTGCAGGCGGCCGAGGACAAGGACCACGAGCCGATCGCCATCGTCGGCATCGGATGCCGCTACCCCGGGGAGATCGAGAGCCCCGAGGACCTGTGGCGGATCGTGTCAGGCGGGACCGACGCCATCTCCGGGCTGCCCGACGACCGCGGCTGGGACCTGGAGTCGATGTACAACCCCGACCCTGACGCGTTCGGCACCTCGTACGTCCGCGAGGGCGGCTTCGTGAAGGACGTCACGGCGTTCGACCCGGCGTTCTTCGGCATCTCCCCGCGCGAGGCGCAGGCGATGGACCCGCAGCAGCGGCTGCTGCTGGAGACGTCGTGGGAGGCGATCGAGCGGGCCGGCATCGACCCGGCGGCCCTGCACGGCAGCAGGACCGGCGTGTTCGTGGGGGCCAACAGCTCCGAGTTCCTCACGCTGATGACGCAGGCGCCGCCCGAGCTGCAGGGTTACCTGATGACCGGCGTCGCCACCAGCGTGGTGTCGGGCCGCATCTCGTACACGCTGGGCCTGGAGGGGCCGGCCGTCACGATCGACACGGCCTGCTCGTCGTCGCTGGTGGCGCTGCACCTGGCGGTACGGGCGCTGCGCAACGGCGACTGCTCCCTGGCGCTGGCCGGAGCGGTCACCGTGCTGTCGTCGCCCGGCACGTTCATCGGCTTCAGCCGGGTGCGCGCGCTGGCCAGGGACGGCCGCTCCAAGGCGTTCGCCGCCGCCGCGGACGGCATGGCGCTCGCCGAGGGCGCGGGCGTCCTCCTGGTCGAGCGCCTGTCGGACGCCCGCCGCAACGGCCACCCGGTGCTGGCCGTCGTCCGCGGCTCGGCGATCAACCAGGACGGCGCCAGCAACGGGCTCACGGCCCCGAACGGCCCGTCGCAGCAGCGGGTCATCCGCGCCGCGCTCGCCGACGCGAGGCTCGCGCCCGTCCAGGTGGACGCCGTGGAGGCGCACGGCACGGGCACCGAGCTGGGCGACCCGATCGAGGCGCAGGCGCTCATCGCCACCTACGGCCAGGACCGGCCGGAGGAGCGCCCGCTCTGGCTCGGGTCGGTGAAGACCAACATCGGCCACGCGCAGGCCGCCGCCGGCGCCGCGGGCGTCATCAAGATGGTGATGGCGCTGCGCAACGGCGTGCTGCCCGCGACCCTGCACGCGGAGGAGCGCTCGGAGCACATCGACTGGTCGAAGGGCGCGGTGGAGCTCCTGACGGACGCCCGCCCGTGGCCCGCCGGGGCGGAGCCGCGCAGGGCCGGCGTGTCGTCGTTCGGCATGAGCGGCACCAACGCGCACGTGATCATCGAGGAGGCGCCGGCCCCGCCGGCCGCCGCGCCGCCGGCCGAGGACGGGCCGCGCCAGGAGCCTCCCGCGGTCCCCTGGCTGCTGTCGGGGCGCGGCGCGGAGAGCCTGCGGCGGCAGGCCGGGCGGCTGTCCGCGTGGACGCGCTCCCGTCCCGGCGAGAGCCCCGCCGACGTCGGCTGGTCGCTGCTGACGGGCCGGACGGCCTTCGACCACCGCGCGGTGGTGGTGGGCGCCGGCCAGGACGAGCTGCTGGCCGGTCTGGACGGCCTGGCGGACGGCGTGCCGGTGCCCGACGTGGTGCAGGGTGTCGCCGGTGGTGGTGGCAAGTCGGTGTTCGTGTTCCCTGGCCAGGGGTCGCAGTGGCTCGGTATGGGTGTGGAGTTGCTGGAGTGTTCGCCGGTGTTCGCGGCGCGGATGGCTGAGTGTGAGGCGGTGCTGGCTCGGTTTGTGGATTGGTCGTTGACGGGTGTGTTGCGGGGTGAGGACGGCCAGCCGGGTTTTGACCGGGTGGATGTGGTGCAGCCGGTGTTGTGGGCGGTGATGGTGTCGCTTGCGGAGGTGTGGCGGTCTGTCGGTGTGGTTCCGGCGGCGGTGGTCGGGCATTCGCAGGGGGAGATCGCGGCTGCGGTGGTGGCGGGGGCGTTGTCGTTGGAGGACGGCGCTCGGGTGGTGGCGTTGCGTAGTCAGGCGATCGTGGCTCTGGCTGGGCGTGGTGGTATGGCGTCGGTGCCGCTCGGCTCGGGTGAGGTGGGTGAGCTGCTGGCGCGTTGGGACGGCCGGTTGTCGGTTGCTGCTGTGAATGGTCCTGCTTCGACGGTGGTGTCCGGTGATGTGGATGCGATCGATGAGGTGCTGGCTCATTGCGAGGGGCAGGGGGTGCGGGCCAGGCGGATCGAGGTGGATTATGCCTCGCATTCGGCGCACGTTGCGTCCATTGAGGAGGAGCTGGCGCGGTTGCTGGCTCCGGTGAGGCCGCGTGAGGCGGGGGTGGCGTGGTATTCGACGGTGCGGCGGGGGTGGTTGGCCGGAACCGAGGTCGATGCCGCGTACTGGTATGAGAATTTGCGGCAGACGGTGTGGTTCGCTCCGGCGGTGAGTGCTCTGGCGGAGGCGGGTCACCGGTTCTTCGTGGAGGCCAGTGCGCATCCCGTGTTGCAGATCGGCATGCGGGAGACGCTGGAGGAGTCGGGCGTCGAGGCGGTGTCCGTCGGCACGCTGCGCCGCGACGACGGCGGCCTGCGCCGGTTGTGGTCCAGCGCGGCCGAGTTGTGGGTGCGCGGCGTGGACGTCGACTGGGCCCAGGCCTACGCCCCCGCGCGTCCTCGCCGGGTCGACCTGCCCACCTACGCCTTCGAGCGGGAGCCGTACTGGCCGAAGAACATCCAGTCGAACGCCGACCTCACCCAGCTCGGCATGGGCCAGGCCGGGCACCCCCTGCTGGCGGCCACCGTGTCGCTGGCCGACGGCGAAGGCGTGCTGCTCACCGGCCGGCTGTCGCTGAAGACCCACCCGTGGCTGGCCGACCACATGGTCAGCGGGCAGGTGCTGCTGCCCGGCACCGCCTTCGTGGAGCTGGCCGTCAGGGCCGGCGACGAGGCCGGCTGCGACCTGCTGGAGGAGCTGACCCTGCAGGCCCCGCTGGTCCTGCCCGAGCGCGGCGGCGTCCAGGTGCAGGTGGCCGTCGGCGCGCCCGACGAGGACGGGCGGCGGGCGCTGACCATTCACTCCAGGCTCGACGACGAGCCGTGGACCCGGCACGCCACCGGCTTCCTCGCCAGGGACACCGGGGCGGCCGCCTTCGCAGAGGCGTCGTGGCCGCCCGCCGGAGCGACCGCCGTCGGCGCCGACGGCGTGTACGAGCTGCTGTCGGGCATCGGCGTCGACTACGGCCCCGCCTTCCGCGGCGTGCGGGCCGTGTGGCGGCGCGACCGGGAGCTGTTCGCCGAGGTCGCCCTGCCGGAAGGCACCGAGGCCGGCGGCTTCGGGCTGCACCCGGCGCTGCTCGACGCGGCGCTGCAGCCGCTCGCCGTGGGCGACTTCTTCCCCGCCCAGGCCACCGGCGGGCCCGTGCTGCCGTTCGCCTGGACCGGCGTGCGCCTGGCCGCCACCGGAGCCGCCACGCTGCGGGTCCGGCTCGCGCCCGAGGGCGCCAACGCGGTGCGGATCGAGGTCGCCGACGCCACCGGCGCGCCCGTCGCCTCCGTGGACTCGCTGGTCGTCCGCGCGATGGCCGCCGCCGACCTCAAGGCCGCCACCGACCCGCTGCGCGACGCCCTGTTCGCCCTCGACTGGGTGCCCGCAGGCCCGGCCGCCGGCCCGGTCACCGGGCACGACGGCGCCCGGTACGCGATCGTCGGCGGCGACGGCACCCGGCTCACGGCCGCGCTCGAAGCGGCGGGAGCCCAGGTGAGCGCCCTCGACCCGGACGGCGCCACGCCGCACCTGGCGTTCCTGGTGTGCGCTCCCGACCCCGGAGCCGATCCGGCGGCGGGAGCCCGCAACGCGACCGGCGAGGTGCTGGCCGCAGCCCAGGCGTGGCTCGCCGAGGAGCGGTACGCCGACGTGCCCCTCGTCATCGTCACCCAGGGCACGATGGCTCAGGGCGGCGACCTGCCGGTCGCCGCGGTGTGGGGGCTGATCCGTTCGGCGCAGTCGGAGAACCCGGGCCGTTTCGTCCTGCTCGACCTCGACGGCACGGACGAGTCGTGGCAGGCGCTGCCCGCCGCGGTCGCGTCCGGCGAACCCCAGATCGCGCTCGCCGGGGGCGAGGCCCTGGTGCCGCGACTGTCCCGGCAGCGTGCCAACGCACCCGCGGAAGCAGGGGCGGGCTCCGAGGCACCCGTGGACACGCGACCGGCCGCCGCCTCGTGGGACCCCGACGGGACCGTACTGATCACCGGCGGCACCGGCACCCTCGGCGGGATCGTCGCCCGCCACCTGGTGAGCGAGCACGGCGTCCGCCATCTGCTGCTGATCAGCCGCCGCGGCCCCGCCGCGGAAGGCGCGGCCGAGTTGATGTCGGAGCTGACCGCGCTCGGCGCCGACGTCACCGTCACCTCCTGCGACGCCTCCGACCGGCAGGCGCTGGCGGACGTGCTGGCCGGCATCCCCACCGAGCATCCGCTGACCGGCGTCGTGCACACCGCCGGCGCCCTGGACGACGGCGTGCTGTCCGCGCTGACGCCCGAGCGGATCGACACCGTGCTGCGGGCCAAGGCCGACGCCGTGCTGAACCTGCACGAGCTGACCGAGGACCTGCCGCTGACCGCGTTCGTGCTGTTCTCCTCGGCGGCCGGCGTCTTCGGCGGGCCGGGCCAGGGCAACTACGCGGCGGCCAACGCGTTCGTCGACGCCCTCGCCGAGCGGCGCGGAAGGCTCGGCCTGCCCGCGCTGTCGTTGGCGTGGGGCCTGTGGGAGCAGGACAGCGGGCTCACCGGGACGCTCAGCGAGACCGACAGGGCGCGGCTGGCCCGCACCGGGGTCGCGCCGCTGTCCACCGCCGACGGGCTCGCGCTGCTGGACGCCGCCTGCGCCGCGGACCGGGCGGCGCTGGTGCCGATCCGGCTGGAGTTCGCCGCGCTGCGGATGGCGGCCCAGTTCGGGGCGCTCCCCACGATCCTGCAGGAACTGGTCCCCACGTCGAAGCGGCGGGTGGTGGGCAACGACCCGGCCGCCGCGTCGGAGCTGCGCGAGCGCCTGGCCCGCATGCCGGAGTCCGAGCACGCCAGGGTGCTGCTCGACCTCGTGCTCGGCCAGGTGGCGACCGTTCTCGGCTACCGGGACCCCAGCGCCGTCGAGCAGGACCGCCCGTTCAACGAGGCCGGGTTCGACTCGCTGACCGCCGTCGAATTCCGCAACCGCATGAACGCGGCCACCGGCCTGCGGCTGCCCGCCACCCTCGTCTTCGACTACCCGACACCCGCCGGCCTGGTCGAATATCTGCGGACCCGGCTGCTCGACGGGCCACGGTCGGCCGCCTCGGCCAGGACGCAGTCCGGCGAGGAGGAGCCGATCGTCATCGTCGGCATGAGCTGCCGGCTGCCCGGCGGCGTCACCGACCCGGACGGGTTGTGGAACCTGGTGGCCGAGGGCGGCGACGCGATGTCGATGTTCCCCGCCGACCGCAACTGGAACCTGGACGAGCTCTACCACCCGGACCCGGAGCACCCGGGCACCACGTACACCCGCGAGGGGGGCTTCGTCTACGACGCCACCACGTTCGACCCGGCGTTCTTCAGCATCTCGCCGCGCGAGGCCGTGGCCATGGATCCCCAGCAGCGGCTGCTGCTCGAGGGCTCGTGGGAGGCGATGGAGAACGCCGGCATCGACCCGGGCACGCTGCGCGGCAGCCGGACCGGCGTGTACGTCGGCCTGATGTACCACGACTACGGCTTCCACCTGCAGAACCCGACGAGCGACCTGGAGGGCCTGGTCGGCACCGGCATCTCGGCGGGCGTCGCCTCCGGCCGCGTGTCGTACACCTTCGGCTTCGAGGGCCCGTCGGTCACCATCGACACGGCCTGCTCGTCGTCGCTGGTGGCCCTGCACATGGCGATCCAGGCGCTGCGGCGCGGCGAGTGCTCGCTCGCCCTGGCCGGCGGCGTCACCGTGCTCTCCACGCCCAGCGTGTTCGTCGACTTCAGCCGCCAGCGCGGCCTCGCCCCCGACGGCCGCTGCAAGTCGTTCGCCACGGGCGCCGACGGCACCGGCTGGGCGGAGGGCGTGGGCCTGCTGCTGGTCGAGCGGCTCTCGGACGCCCGGCGCAACGGCCACCCGATCCTGGCCGTGGTGCGCGGCACCGCGATCAACCAGGACGGCGCCAGCTACGGCCTGACCGCGCCCAACGGCCCTTCGCAGCAGCGGCTCATCGAGGAGGCGCTGGCCGACGCGCGGCTGACCACCGCCGACGTCGACGCCGTCGAGGGCCACGGCACCGGCACCACGCTGGGCGACCCGATCGAGGCGCAGGCCGTCGTCGCGACGTACGGTCAGGACCGCCCGGAGGACCGGCCGCTCTGGCTCGGCTCGGTGAAGTCGAACCTCGGCCACACCCAGGCCGCGGCCGGCGTCGCGGGCATCATCAAGATGGTGATGGCCATGCGGCACGGCGTGCTGCCGCGGACGCTGCACGTGGACGAGCCCACCACCCACGTCGCGTGGGACGCGGGCGCGGTCAAGGTGCTCACCGAGGCCGTCCCGTGGCCGGAGACGGGCAGGCCGCGCCGCGCGGGCGTCTCCTCGTTCGGCATCAGCGGCACCAACGCCCACGTCATCATCGAGCAGGCCCCGGAGCGGGACGAACCCGCCGAGGCCGAGGAGACCCCGCGCCCGGTCATCCCGTGGGTGTTGTCGGCCAAGAGCGCGGAGGCGCTGAAGGCGCAGGCCCGCAGGCTCCGCGACCACCTGGGCGCCGACCGGCGGGCCGCGGACGTCGCCTGGTCGCTGGCCACGACGCGGGCCTCGTTCAAGCGGCGGACGGTCGTCCTGGGCGCCACCCGCGACGAGCTCGTCGCCGGGCTGGAGTCCGCGCTCGCCGGCACTCCCGCCGACAACGTGATCACCGGCTCGGCCGCCCGTGGACGGACGGCGTACCTCTTCACCGGCCAGGGCAGCCAGCGGCCGGGCATGGGAGAGGAGCTGTACGCGGCCTACCCCGAGTACGCCGCGGCCTTCGACGAGGTCTGCGCCCGCTTCGACCGGCACCTCGACCGGCCCCTGCGCGAGGTCATCACCGGCGACGCCGACCTGCTCGCCCAGACCCGGTACACCCAGGCCGCGCTGTTCGCCGTCGAGGTCGCCCTGTTCCGCTGCCTGGAGGCGTGGGGCGTGCGGCCCGACTTCCTGGCCGGACACTCGATCGGCGAGATCGCCGCCGCGCACGTCGCCGGCGTGTTGTCGCTGGACGACGCGGTCACGCTCGTGGCCGCCAGGGGCGGCCTCATGCAGGCGCTGCCGCCCGGCGGCGCCATGGTCTCGGTGCGCGGCGCGACCGAGGAGGACGTGCTGCCGCTGCTGGCCGGGCACGAGGAGCGCGTCGGCATCGCCTCCGTCAACGGCCCCTCGTCGCTGGTCCTGTCCGGCGACGAGGCGAGCGTGCTGGAGCTGGCCGAGCGGCTGGCCTCGCGCGGCTGCAAGACCAGGCGGCTGACCGTCAGCCACGCGTTCCACTCGCCGCTGATGGAGCCGGCGATCGAGGAGTTCGTGAACGTCGCCCGCGGGCTGGCCTTCCAGCCGCCGGAGATCCCCGTCGTCTCCAACGTCACCGGCGAGCTCGCCACCGTCGAGGAGCTGACCTCGCCGGAGTACTGGGCCCGCCACCTGCGCCAGGCCGTGCGCTTCTGCGACGGCGTACGGACCCTGCGCGACCAGGGCGTGTCCACCTTCATCGAGCTCGGCCCCGACGCGGTGCTGTCCGCCATGGTGAAGGACTGCCTGGACGGCTGGACCGGGGTGGCCGCTCCGGCGCTGCGCCGCGACCGGGCCGAGACCGGCACCCTGATCGAGGCCCTGGCCCAGGCGTACACGCACGGGGTCGGCGTCGACTGGGCCGCCGTGATCGGCTCAGGGCGGGCCGTGCCGCTGCCCACCTACCCCTTCCAGCGCCAGCGGTACTGGCCCGACCCTCCTCGCCAGGAGGAGGACGTACGGCCCGACCAGGGGCTCTGGGACGCCGTCGGCCGCGACGACCTCGACGGCCTGCTCGCGGTGCTCGGCCTGGAGAGCGGCGCCACGGTCGCCGACCTGCTGCCCGCGCTGGCCCGGCTGCGCGGCCAGGACGGCGCCGGCCACGGGGACGTGCGTTACCAGCTCGGCTGGCGCCCCCTCACGGACCTGCCCGCCCCCGCGCTCTCCGGTACCTGGCTGGTGGTGGGGGACGACGCCGCACCGGTGGAGGCACTGGCAGCGGGGCTGGCCGCCCACGGGGCGGACACGGTGGTGCTGCCCCAGACGCCCGGCTCTTCCGGCGGAGGCGCGGCTGACACCGTCGTGCTGCCTGGTACCTCCGACGGTGGCGTGGCGGGCATCGTGTGCCTGCTGCCGGACGGCGTGCGGGCTCCGGCGGTCCCCGAGGGTTCGGCGCCGGTCTGGTTCCTCACCCGCGGCGCGATCCAGGTGGTGCCGTCCGACCGCGTGGCCGGACCCGAGACGGCCGCGGACTGGGGCGGCCTCCGGAGCGCGGCCGGCGAGGGGCTGCTGCGGCGCGGCGGGCTGATCGATCTGCCGGTCAGGCTCGACGACCAGGCCATCCGCCGGTTGTGCGGGGTCCTGTCCGGGCTGACGGGCGAGGCCGAGGTGGCCGTACGCTCCGGCGGGGTCTTCGCCCGCAGGCTGCGGCCCGCGCCGCCGCGCGGCACCCCGGTCGGTCGCGAGTGGCGGCCCGGCGGCACGGTCCTGCTGGCGGGCCACCTCGACGAGACCGCCACGGAACTGGCCAGATGGGCCGCCCGCAACGGCGCGGAACGGGTCGTCCTCACCGAACCGGCCGCCGGCCTCGAAGGCGAGCCGGGCGTGACCGTCCTCACCGGACCGGCCGCCGGCCCTCCGGGGGAGCCGGGCATGACCGGCCTCGCCGCGGCCGCGGGTGTCCTGAACCCGACCGGCGCGGTGAACGGGCATGCGGGCGCCGGAGGGGTGTCGGCGGTCGTGTGCACGACGGCGGAGGCGGCTCGCGTGCTGGACGAGCCGGCCAGAGCCGCCGGCGTGGGAATCTTCGTCATGCTGGCCCCCGCGCGGGCCGCCTGGGGCGGGGACGGCGCCGAGGCGTACGAGTTCTTCGCCGCGCTGGCGGACGAGCGGCTGGCCGCGGGACAGCCCGCGCTGGCCGTGGCCGCCGGGCTGAAGGAGCCCGGGGACGCGGCGTCGGCCATCCGCCACGCGCTGCACCAGGGCGACAGGACGCTCGTGCTCGCCGACACCGACTGGGCCGCGCTCAACGCGTCCGGCCACGTCCGGCTGCTGGAGGAGATCCCGCAGGCGGCCGGGGAGGATGACGGCTCCGGCGAGGCCGTCGACGACGCGGCGGCCTTCCGCCGGCTGCTGTCCGGCAGTCCGGCCGAGGAGCACCGGGACATCGTGCTCGGCGTGGTGCGCGGCGAGGCGGCGGCGATCCTGCAGCTGCCCATGCCCGACGCGGTCGAGCAGGACGCGGAGTTCTTCGAGCTCGGCTTCTCCTCGATGGCCGCGGTGGAGCTGCGCAACCGGCTCGTCGAGCTGACCGGCATCGAGGTGGCGGCCGACGCGATCTACGACTACCCGACCCCGGCCGAGCTGGCCGAGCACCTGCTCGCCGAGGCCATGAGCTGAGCCATCCCGGCTGAGATCGCGGTCGGCCCGCGAGGCCCCCGCCGAGGAAAGGACGGACACGTGCTGGATGGATGCACCCCCTGGCCTGAGGAGTTCGCCGAGCGGTACCGTTCGGCCGGCTACTGGCGCGACGAGACGCTGGGCGAGCTCCTGCGCGGGCTGGCCCGCTCGTACCCCGGCAGGACCGCCCTCGTGGCGGGCGGGGAGCGGTGGAGCTATGCCGAGCTGGACGCCAGGACCGACCGGATGGCGGCCGGCCTGCACCGGATCGGCATCGGCGCCGACGACCGCGTGGTCGTGCAGCTGCCGAACATCCCGGAGCTGGTCACGCTGATGTTCGCGCTGTTCAGGATCGGCGCCCAGCCGGTCCTGGCGCTGCCGGCCCACCGCAGCAGCGAGATCACGTACTTCTGCGAGTTCACCGACGCGGTGGCGTACGTCATTCCCGACGTGCACGTCGGCTTCGACTACCGAGGGCTGGCCGCCGAGGTGACGGCGCGGGTGCCCACGCTCAAGCACGTGCTGGTCGCGGGGGATCCGGGGGACTTCGCCGCGCTTCCCCTGGACGGCGATCCGGTCGACCTGCCCAGGCCCGACCCCGCCGGCGTGGCGCTCTTCCTGCTGTCGGGCGGGACGACCGGCGTTCCCAAGCTGGTGCCGCGCGCCCACCAGGAATGGTCGTACAGCGGGCGCGCGGTGGCCGAGGCGTGCGACTACGGCGAGGAGACCGTTCACCTGGTGAGCCTGCCGCTGAGCCACAACTGGCCGCTGACCCACGGGCTGCTGGCCACCTTCCACGCGGCCGGGACCCTCGTGCTGGCCCCGGGCCCCAGCCCGGACGAGGCTTTCCCGCTCATCGAACGGGAAAGAGTGACCGAGACCGGGCTGATCCCTGGCGCGGCGCTGCTGTGGATGGAGGCGGCGGAGTGGGACGAGTACGACCTGTCCAGCCTGCGGCGGGTCACGATCGGCGGGACGAAGCTCCAGCCCGAGATGGCCCGCCGGGTGGAGCCCGCGCTGGGCTGCCGGCTCCAGCAGGCCTTCGGCATGGCCGAGGGGTTGTGCGGGTTCCACCGGTGGGACGACCCGCAGGACGTGGTCCTCGTCAGCCAGGGGCTGCCCGTCTCCCCGGCGGACGAGGTCCGGGTCGTGGACGAGGACGACAGCGACGTCGCTCCCGGCGAGGTGGGCCGGCTCCTGGCGCGCGGCCCGTACACGGTGCGGGGGTACTACCGGGCACCCGAGCACAACGCCAGGACGTTCACCGCAGACGGCTTCTACCGGACCGGAGACCTGGTACGGCTGCTGCCGACCGGGCATGTGATCTTCGAAGGACGCGTCAAGGACCAGATCAACAGGGGGGCGGAGAAGATCGCGGCCGAGGAGGTGGAGAACCACCTGCTCGCCCATCCAGGTGTCAGGGAGGTCGCCCTGGTCGGCCTGCCTGACGAGGTGCTCGGCGAGCGGACCTGCGCCTGCGTGGTGCCTCGCGGCACGGCGCCGACGCTGGCGGAGCTCGCCGCCTTCCTGCGCGACCGCGGTGTCGCGGCCTTCAAGTTCCCCGACCGCCTGGAGATCGTTCCCCGACTCCCGCTCACCCCGCTCGGCAAGGTCAGTAAGAAGACGCTCGCCGGCATGTTCCACTGACCCCACGCACGCAGAGGACGATCGCCGATGCACGTCGTAGACATCGACCTGCAGGGTTTCCGGGAAGTGCACGCCAAAGCGACCATCGAGGCGCGCAACAACGCGTGCCCCGCCCTGGCGATCTGGCGCCAGGACATCGGCCCCTTCGATCCGGCCGGGCTGCTCAGACCGCTGTTCGAGCGGTCCACGCGCACCTTCGTCTGGGTGTCGCCCGAAACCAGCGTCATCGCCATGGGCAGCGCCACGGACTTCACGCATTTCGGCCGCGACAGGTTCGCCGGCATCCGGCGCGGCTGGGAGAAGGCGGCCAGGACAGCCGTGGCCGACGGTCCCGGAGCGCGTGGCGTTCCTGCGCTGGTCGGCGGCTTCGCCTTCGCGCCGCGTCCCGGTTCGTTGCCGGAGGCCCTGATGTGGGTGCCGCGCGTGCTGATCACGCAGGACCGGGACGGCAGGGCCACGCTGGCGCTCAGCGTGTGCGTCGACCCGCGAGGCACCACGGCCGACGGTCCCGCGCGGACGGCCGCGGACGCCGCCGCCCTGCTCGGCTCCGCCGGGGTGCGGCCATGCCCCAGCCCGCAGCTCGCGGGCACGAACATGATCGAGGTCCCGTCGGCGTCGGAGTGGAAGGCGCTGGTCGCGCACACCGTCGAGCAGATCCGGCGCGGCCGGTTCGACAAGGCGGTGCTGGCCCGGCAGTTGCGGGTCACCTCGCCCTGCGGCTACGACCTGCCCTCGGTCATGGGGACGCTGCTCGACACGCAGCCGGGCAGCACCGCGTTCGCCGTGGCGGCGTACGGGCAGGCTTTTGTCGGCGCGACGCCGGAGCGGCTGGTCAGCCTGCGCGGCGGGCGGGCCGAGTCGATGAGCCTGGCGGCGTCCATGCCCCGCGGCGCGACCCCGGCGGAGGACGCGTGCCTGCGCGCGGCCCTGCTGGAGGACGACAAGTCCCGGCGCGAGCAGAAGATCGTCACCGCGACGTTGCGGCGCGCGTTCGAGCAGGTCTGCGGCACTGTCACGGTGCCGGACGAGCCGCACGTGCTCGACCTGCCCAACCTGCGGCACCTGCACACCCGCATCGTCGGCGAGGTAGCCGACCCGGAGTCGGCCAGCGTGCTCGACCTCGTCGAGCGGCTGCACCCGACGCCCGCCGTCGGCGGGCAGCCGCGGCGCGCGGCGCTCGAGTGGCTGGGCGAGGCCGAGCCCTTCGACCGCGGTTGGTACGCCGGCCCTGTCGGGTGGATGAACGACGACCAGGAGGGCGACTTCGCGGTGGCCATCCGCTCGGCCCACCTGGAGGAGGGCACCGCCACGTTGTACGCGGGGTGCGGGATCGTGGCGGGTTCCGACCCGGACGCGGAGCTTGAGGAGACCCGGTTGAAGTTCCGTCCCATGCTTAATGCCCTGGCGGTTCCTTTATCGGAAGGGGCACCCTATAGACGGGTCGAGTGCAAAGATCTTGACTGATGGTGTGGAAGCAGCGCTCCATCTCCCGTCTGTGAAGGGACTGGAAAAATGATCGAAATAACCGATTTGACCAAGCGTTATGGCAATAAGACGGCAGTGGATGGTTTGTCATTCAATGTCCATCCTGGGCGGGTCACCGGTTTTCTCGGACCCAACGGGGCGGGCAAATCGACCACCATGCGGGCGATCCTCGGCCTCGACCGTCCCCATGCCGGGAGCGTGACGGTCAACGGGCGCGCCTACGTCGGCCTGCCCCGGCCGATGCGCGAGGTGGGCGCCCTGCTCGACGCCCGTGCCGTGCACCCCCGGCGCACGGCACGCAACCACCTGCTCTGCATCGCCCAGACCAACGGGATCCCCGCCAAGCGCGTGGACGAGGTCCTGCAGGTGGTCGGGCTGGAGTCGGTGGCGCGCAAGCGCGCTGGAGGCTTCTCGCTGGGCATGGGGCAGCGGCTCGGCATCGCGGTGGCGCTGCTCGGAGACCCGAAGGTGCTGTTATTCGACGAACCCGTCAACGGGCTCGACCCCGAGGGCATCAAGTGGATCCGCGAGCTGATGCGCGGACTGGCCGCCGAGGGCCGCACCGTCCTCGTCTCCAGCCACCTGATGAGCGAGATGGCGCAGACCGCCGACCACCTCATCGTCATCGGCAAGGGAAAGCTGATCGCCGACATCGGGATCGCCGAGTTCATCCGGCAGGGCTCCAACGTGCTCGTACGCGCCGACGACCAGGAGCGGCTCGCCGCCAAGCTGACCGAGGCCGGCGGCACCGTGCTCCCCGGCGCCGACGGGGCGCTCATCGTCACCGGCCTGGAGGCCAGGGAAGTCGGCAAGGCCGCGCTCGACGCCAAGGTGGTGCTGACGGAGCTGACGCCGCAACGTTCCCTGGAACAGGCGTACATGGATCTGACCCGTGACAGCATCGAGTTCCAGGCGAGTGTGGCATGAGCGTGGCGTTCGCGGACACCGTCCGCTCCGAATGGACCAAGTTCCGGACGATCCCGTCCAACATCCCCACCATGCTGACCGCCGTCGCGCTCATGGTGTTCCCCGGCGCCCTGACCGCCAACGGCGCCAGCGAGAACTACCAGGCCGCCTCCGAGGCCACCAGGGCGGTGTTCGACCCCGCCTACATCAGCATGTACGGCGGGTTCCTGTTCGCCCAGATCACCGTGGGAGCGCTGGGCGTGCTCGTGGTGACCCACGAATACGCCACGGGCCTGATCCGCACCAGCACGACCGTGGTGCCGCGGCGCGGCCGGCTGCTGGGCGCCAAGGTGGCCACGTTCGCGCTGATCGCCCTGCTGATGGGCTGGGTGTCCAGCTTCGGCTCGTTCTTCCTCGGGCAGGCCGTGCTCGGCTCCGGCGGCGCCCCCACCGCCTCCCTCGGCGAGCCGGGCGTCCTGCGCGCCGTCGTCGGCATGGGGCTCCTCTGGGTGCTGGTCGGCCTGTCGGGCGTGGCGCTGGGCGGCCTGCTGCGCTCCACCATGAGCGCCACGACCGTGCTGGTCGCGGTCAACTTCATCATCCCGATCATCGGGCCCAGGCTGCTGCCCGACGGGGTCGGCGCCTGGGTGCAGACGTACTGGCCCATCCAGGCCGGCCTGCAGATCACCACCACCGTGCAGAACGCCGAGCGCATGCTCCCGTGGCCGGGGTTCGGGGTGATGGCCGCCTTCACCGCCGTGCTGCTGATCGCGGCGTTCGCCCTGTTCCGCTCCCGCGACGCCTGAGCCGCGTCCATTCCCGCGTCGCCTGAGCCGCTCCCGCTCCCGCCTCGCCTGAGCCGCCTCACCCGGCACCCGGCGCGCCACCCCGCGCGCCGGGTCCGCGGCATGCCCGCGCCCTCCCGCACTGGGGCCGACCGGCCGATTTAGTGGGCTGCTAGGGGTTACCCGCCTTATCCCGCCTCGCAAATACTGATGTCGCTTGACCGGGAAATCCTGGCGGGGAGGAGCGTTAAACAATGGCGCCGAATTTCGCGAACGGTCAGTGCCGGTCCTTTCGGGGCGACGGGCTGCCGGATCTGCTGGTACGTGACACGGAAACCGGCGAGCTCTTCGTTCACCCGCACAGCGGTGAGTTCAACGGGACCGATACGTTCCGCGCGCCGGTGAGGATCGGGGACGGATTCGGCTGGTGGCGTTTCTTCTTCGTCCGCGCCGTGGACGCGTCCGGCGACGGACGCGCCGACATATGCGCTTTCAGCACCAGCGAATACGACATCAATCCCGGCGAGAACGGCGAATTCGGTTTCTTCCTGCTGCGCAACCTCGGCGGGCCCGGCGAGATCGGCCCGTTCGCCGAACCGCTCCGCGTGTCCAGCAAGCGCGACGACGGCCGCGAATGGGAGACCATCGGCTTCGCCGACGTGACGGGCACCGGCACCGACGACACGTTCGGCCGGGGCAAGAACGCCGGCAACATCGACCTCTTCCCGCACCGCGACCAGGGCGTCGTCAGGAACGACACCTACGACAAGGAGCCGGTGCGGCTCGTCGACGTCGACGTCGACGACTTCCCCGTCGCGATGGCCGACTTCACCGGCAACGGCACGCCCGACCTCCTGGTCCGCCGCGCCAACGGCGACATGGACCTGTTCGAGTTCGCCGGCAAGCCGGGCACGACGGCCGAGGGCACGTGGTACACCGTCGCCCGCGGCTGGCAGGACATGCGCATCATGACGCTCACGGACATCGACCTCGACGGGCGGCCCGACCTGCTCGGCCTGCGCCCCGACGGCACGCTCGACGCGTACGCGCACTCCGGCGCCTTCAACCCCCAAGCTCCGCTCGACCTCTTTCGTGAGCCGGTGACCGTGGCCACCGGATTCGGCAAGTACGACGTCGTCAGCTGACCACGCAAGAGCGTTTCCCCGCCCTGTTCCCGCTCCGTCGGAATTTGGATTGGTTCAATGTCCTACGAACTCTCCTCTCGTAGTTTTTCCGACGACGCGGTGGCGATCGTCGGAATTTCGTGCCGGCTCCCCCAGGCTCCGGACCCGCGATCCTTCTGGCGGCTGCTGCGCGACGGCCGCGACGCGATCACCGACGTGCCCAGCGGGCGGTGGAACGCGCCGGAGACGAGTTCCCTGCGCGGCGGCTTCATCGACGGGATAGCGGAATTCGACGCCGACTTCTTCGGCGTCTCCCCGAACGAAGCCGAGATGATCGACCCGCAGCAGCGGCTGCTCATGGAACTGAGCTGGGAGGCGCTCGAAGACGCCGGCATCGTCCCGGCGAGCCTGCGCGACAGCGCCGCCTCCGTCTTCATCGGCGCCATGGCCGGCGACTACGCCCAGCTGCTCCAGGGCAACGGGCGCGCGGCGCTGACCCGGCACAGCCTCACCGGCATCAGCCGGGCCCTGCTCGCCAACCGCATCTCGTACACGCTGGGGCTCAACGGGCCCAGCATGACCGTCGACTCCGCGCAGTCGGCCTCGCTGACCGCCGTGCACCTGGCGTGCGAGAGCCTGCGCAACGGCGAGACCGGCCTGGCCATCGTCGGCGGCGTGAACCTCAACCTGACCGCCGACAGCACGCTCGCCGCGCTGCGGTTCGGCGCCCTGTCACCCGACGGCAGGTGCTTCACCTTCGACGCCCGCGCCAACGGCTACGTCCGCGGCGAGGGCGGCGGCGTCGTCGTGCTGAAGCCGCTGGCCCGCGCGCTCGCCGACGGCGACCGGGTGTACTGCGTGATCGCCGGCAGCGCCATCAACAACGACGGGGGCGGCGACGGGCTCACCGTGCCCGACCAGCGCGCCCAGGAGGAGGTCATCCGGCTGGCCTGCGGGCGGGCCGGCGTGGAGGCCGCCGACGTGCAGTTCGTCGAGCTGCACGGCACGGGGACCCGCGTCGGCGACCCGATCGAGGCCCGCGCGCTCGGCGCGGCCATCGGCACCGCCAAGGACTCCGGCACGCCGCTGGTCGTCGGCTCCGCCAAGACCAACGTCGGCCACCTCGAAGGCGCTGCGGGCATCGTCGGCCTGCTGAAGACGGTGCTGGCCATCAGGCACCGCACGCTGCCGCCGTCGCTGAACTTCGAGACGCCCAACCCGCAGATCCCGTTCGACGAGCTCAACCTGCGCGTCAACACCGAGACGTCCGCGTGGCCGCGCGAGGACGCGCCGCTGGTGGCCGGCGTCAGCTCCTTCGGCATGGGCGGCGCCAACTGCCACGTGGTGCTCGCCGAACCCCCGCAGGCGGCCCCCGCCGCCGCCTCCACGCACCAGGACAAGCCGCTGGCCGTGTCGCTGGACGCGCCGTCGGACGGGCGGGCGGACCGGCCGTCCGACGGGTCGCAGGTAGGGCCGGTGGCCATGCCGGTGGCCGTGCCGGTGGTCGTGCCGGTGGCTGGGCAGAGCGAGGCCGCGCTGCGCGCCCAGGCGGGCCGGCTGCGTGACCACCTGCTCGACGGACTGCTCGACGAGCCGGGTGCCGGCCTCGCCGACCTGGCGTACTCGCTGGCCACGACCCGTACGGCCTTCGACCGGCGGGCGGCGCTCGTCGTGGACGAGCCGTCAGCGCCGGCCGACGTGCCGGCCGACGTGCTGGCCGGAGTGCTGGACCGGCTGGCCAAGGGCGAGCCGGCCGCCGGGATCGTGACCGGCCGGCCGAGCACCGGCGACATCGCCTTCCTCTACTCGGGGCAGGGCAGCCAGCGGCCCGGCATGGGCCGCGAGCTGTACGCGGCGCACCCGGTCTTCGCACGTGCGCTCGACGAGATCGCCTCCTGCTTCGACGGCACGCTCGACCGTCCGCTCCTCGACGTGATGTTCGCCGACGAGGGCTCCCATGAGGCCGGCCTGCTCGACCAGACCGGGTTCGCCCAGCCCGCGCTCTTCGCCTTCGAGGTCGCCCTCACCCGCCTGTACGAGCACTGGGGCGTGCGCCCCGCCCGGCTCATCGGCCACTCCATCGGCGAGATCTCGGCCGCCCACGTCGCCGGCGTGTTGTCGCTGGCCGACGCCTGCGCCCTGGTCGCGGCGCGCGGCAGGCTGATGCAGAACCTCCCGGCCGGCGGCGCGATGGTCGCCGTGCAGGCCACCGAGGAGGAGGTGCTGCCCTTCCTGGACACCACGGTCAGCATCGCCGCGATCAACGGCCCGGACTCCACCGTGGTCTCCGGCTCGGAGAGCCGCGTCATGGAGATCGCCGAGGAGTTCCGCGGCCGCGGCCGCAAGACCCACCGCCTGCGGGTCAGCCACGCCTTCCACTCCCCGCTGATGGACCCGATGCTGGCGGAGTTCAGGGAGGTGGCCGAGTCGCTCACCTACCGCGAGCCGGCCATCCCCATCGTCTCCAATCTCACCGGGGCCGTCGCGTCCGCCGAGGACCTGTGCTCGCCGGGACACTGGGTGTGGCACGTCCGCGAGGCCGTACGGTTCTGCGACGGCATCCGCGCCCTGGCCGACACGGGCGTCACCACGTTCGTCGAGGTGGGGCCCGGGTCGGTGCTGGCCGCCATGGGGCAGCACTGCCTGCCCGCCAGCCCGTACACGCAGTTCGTCGCCACACTGCGCGATCCTGGGGCGGAATGCCGCAGCGCCGCGCTGGCGCTGGCCGGGCTGCAGGTCAGGGGCGCCACGCTCGACTGGGACGCCGTGCTGCCGGGCGCGCGCCGCGTCCCGCTGCCCACCTACGCCTTCCAGCGCACCTACCACTGGCTTCCCGAGGCGGACGGCTCCGCGCCGCCCCCGCCCCCGCACGCGGCTCCGGAGCCGTCCGCCTCGGGAGAGGAGACGCAGTCGCTCGCCGACCGGCTGCGCGGCCTGCCGGAGGCCGAGCAGGAGCAGGCGATCCTCGAGCTCGTACGCACCTGCATCGCGCTCGTCCTCGGCCACGCCAACGCCGCGACCGTGGACACCGGCACCGCCTTCAAGGCGCTCGGCTTCGACTCCTTCAGCGCCGTCGAGCTGCGGAACCGGCTCAACACCGCCACCGGGCTCCAGCTGCCCAGCTCGCTGCTGTTCGACTACCCGTCGCCGCAGGCGCTGGCCGGCTTCCTGCGCGCCGAACTGGCCGGCGAGCACGTCACCCAGGCCGTGGTGGCCGCCAGGCCCGTGGCGGACGAGCCGATCGCGATCGTCGGCATGGCCTGCCGTTTCCCCGGCGGCGTGAGCTCCCCTGACGACCTGTGGAACGTCGTGATCCGCGAGCAGGACACGATCGGGGAGTTCCCCGTGGACCGGGGCTGGGATCTGGCGGCGCTGTACGACCCCGATCCGGACAGTCACGGGACCACGTATGCGCGGCACGGCGGGTTCCTGTACGAGGCGGGGGAGTTCGATCCGGCGTTCTTCGGGATCTCGCCGCGTGAGGCGTTGGCGATGGATCCGCAGCAGCGGTTGTTGCTGGAGGCTTCGTGGGAGGCGATGGAGCGGGCCGGGATCGATCCGGCGGGGTTGCGGGGCAGCAGGACCGGCGTGTTCGCCGGCGCCACGGCGCAGGACTACGGGCCGCGCCTGCACGAGGCCACCGGCAGCGCCGAAGGGTACGTGCTGACCGGCACCACGGCCAGCGTCATCTCCGGGCGGGTCGCCTTCACGTTCGGGTTCGAGGGCCCGGCGGTGACCGTGGACACCGCGTGCTCCTCGTCCCTGGTCGCCCTGCACCTGGCCGCGCAGTCGCTGCGGACCGGCGAGTGCGACCTGGCCCTGGCCGGCGGCGCCACCGTGATGGCCTCACCGGGCATGTTCGTGGAGTTCTCGCGGCAGCGGGGTCTGTCGCCTGATGGTCGTTGTAAGGCGTTCTCGGCTGGTGCTGATGGCACGGGGTGGGCTGAGGGTGTCGGGATGTTGCTGGTGGAGCGGTTGTCGGATGCGCGGCGGCTCGGTCATCGGGTGCTGGCGGTGGTGCGTGGTTCGGCGATCAATCAGGACGGTGCGAGTAACGGGTTGACGGCGCCGAACGGTCCGTCGCAGCAGCGGGTGATCCGGCAGGCGTTGGCGAATGCGGGGTTGTCGGCGGCTGAGGTGGATGTGGTGGAGGCGCATGGGACGGGGACGTCGCTGGGTGATCCGATCGAGGCGCAGGCGCTGATCGCTGCTTATGGTCAGGATCGGGATCGGCCGTTGTGGTTGGGGTCGTTGAAGTCGAACATCGGTCATGCGCAGGCGGCTGCGGGTGTGGGCGGTGTGATCAAGATGGTGATGGCGCTGCGGCACGGCACGTTGCCGAAGACGCTGCATGTGGATGAGCCGTCGCCGCATGTGGACTGGTCGGCGGGTGCGGTGGAGTTGCTGACCGAGGCCCGCCCGTGGGACGAGCTCGACCGCCCGCGCCGCGCCGCCGTCTCCTCCTTCGGCATCAGCGGCACCAACGCCCACGTGATCATCGAGCAGGGCGACCCGGTCGTACCCGCCCCCGACGAGGAGTTCGACCTCCCCGCGGTGCCCTGGATCCTGTCCGCCAAGACCCCCGAGGCGCTGGCCGGGCAGGCCGGACGGCTCGCCGCCTGGGCGACGCCCGACATCCCGGTCACCGCCGCCGGCGCCGCTCTGGCCGGCGGACGGGCCGCACTCGACCACCGGGCGGTGATCGTCGGCAGCGAGCGCGACGACCTGCTGGCCGGCCTGCGGGCGCTGGCCGGCGGCTCCGACGCGCCCGGCGTGCTCACCGGCAGCGGCCAGGCCGGCCGGCTCGCCCTGCTCTTCACCGGGCAGGGCAGCCAGCGGCCTGGCATGGGCCGCGAGCTCGCCGAGACGTTCCCCGTGTTCGCCGAGGCGCTGGAGGAGGCGTGCGCCCTCCTCGATCCGCAGCTGCCGTACCCGCTGCGCGAGGTCATGTTCACCGACCCCGGCGGTGTGCTGAACGAGACCGGGATGACGCAGCCCGCCCTGTTCGCCTTCGAGGTGGCGCTGTACCGGCTGCTGGAGTCGTTCGGCGTGCGGCCGGACGTGCTGATCGGCCACTCGGTGGGCGAGATCGCCGCCGCCCACGTGGCCGGGGTCTTCTCCCTCGCCGACGCCTGCACGCTGATCGCCACGCGGGCCCGGCTCATGGACGCGCTCCCCAAGGACGGCGCGATGCTGGCCGTCGCCGCCCCGGAGGCGGACGTCCTGCCGCTGCTCGACGGGTACGAGGACCGCGCCGGCATCGCGGCGGTGAACGGTCCGGCGGCGGTGGTGGTGTCCGGTGACGAGGCGGCGATCGCGGAGATCGAGAGCCGCGCGCAGGTGCGGACGCGCCGGTTGCGGGTGTCGCATGCGTTCCATTCGCCGTTGATGGAGCCGATGCTGGCCGAGTTCGCGGAGGCGATCAGCGGAATCGGCTTCCACGAGCCGGTGATTCCGGTCGTCTCGAACGTGACGGGTCGTCTGGCCGAGCCCGGCCAGCTGACCGACCCGTCGTACTGGGTCGAGCACGTGCGCGTGGCGGTGCGGTTCGCCGACGGCGTGGCCGCCGCCGACGCGGCCGTCCTCCTGGAGGTCGGGCCCGACGGCATCCTCACCGGCATGGCCCAGCAGGCGCTCGCCGACGGTGTCTTCATCCCCGCCGCGCGCAGGGACCGCGAGGAGGCCGGCACCTTCGTCCAGGCCCTCGGACGGCTCCACGCCAGCGGCGTCACCGTCGACTGGGACGCCTACTTCGGCGCCACCCCCGCGCTCCACGTCGACCTGCCCACCTACGCCTTCCAGCGGCAGCGGTACTGGCTGGAGGCGCCCGGCCCCGCCGAACGGCCCACCGAGCACGTCGGGCTGTTCGAGGTCGACTGGGTCCCGGTGCCCGCCGCCGGAGCCGCGCCTGCTCCTGGGCCCGCCGCTGGGCCCGCGGCCGGGTCCGGCGACGTGCTGTTGCCCTGGGAGAGCCCCGCCGACGACGGTGACGAGCCCGCCCGCGCCCGCGCTGCCGTACTGCGCGTGCTGGCCGCCGTCCAGGAGCGGCTCAGCGGGAACCGGTCCGCGTCCGGCCGCCTCGTGATCGTCACCGAGGGCGCGACCGGCGACACCCCCGACCTCGCCGCCACGGCCGTGTGGGGGCTGGTCCGGTCGGTCCAGACCGAGTACCCGGACCGGTTCGTTCTCCTCGACCTCGACGGGCCCATCGACAGCGCCACCGACGGCCCCACCGACAGCGCCACTGTAAGGGCCGCCGACGGCATCGTCGCCGCCGCGCTCGCCTACGACGAGCCCCAGCTGGCGATCAGAGCCGGCACGATCCACGTTCCGAGACTGGCCCGCCGGGACCGGCCGGCGGGCGACTCGCCCTGGAACCCCGACGGCACGGTGCTGGTCACCGGCGGCACCGGCGCGCTGGGCCGTACCGTGACCCGGCATCTCGTCGCCACGCACGGCGTACGGAACCTCGTGCTCGTCACCCGCGACCCGCGGTCGTCCGGCGCGGTGGCGCTGGCCGCCGAGCTGGCCGAGCTCGGCGCGCACGCCGAGCTGGTCGCCTGCGACGTCACCGACAGGGACGCGCTGGCCGGGCTCGTCGGCTCCTGCGAGAGCCTGACCGGCGTCGTGCACATCGCCGGCGTCCTCGACGACGGCGTCGTGCCCGCGCTGACCCCTGAACGGCTCGACACCGTGTGGCGTACCAAGGCCGAGACGGCCTGGCTCCTGCACGAGCTGACCCGCGACCGCGACCTGTCCGCGTTCGTGCTGTTCTCGTCGGTCGCCGCCACCGTCGGCAGCGCCGGCCAGGCCAACTACGCCGCCGCCAACGCCTTCCTCGACGCCCTCGCCCGGCACCGCCGCGCGCTGGACCTGCCCGCGACCGCCCTGGCCTGGGGACTGTGGGACAACTCCGCCGGCGGCATGGCCGGCACGCTCGCCACCGCCGACCTCGCCCGGTGGGCCAGGCTCGGCGTCGCCCCGATGCCGCAGGGCAAGGCGCTGGAACTCCTCGACTCCGCGCTCGCCGGGAACGCCGTCACGACGGTGCCCGCCCGCCTCAGCCTGGCGGGCGTCGCCGACCCCGCCCCGGTCATGCTGCGCGCGATGTTGCGCAAGCCGATCGAGCGCCGCGCGGCCGGCGGGCCGGACGAGGTGCCGCTGGCGCAGGCCCTGCGCGGGCAGAGCCCCGAGGAGCAGGAACGCACGCTGCTCGACCTCGTACGCGGCCAGGCGGCCCTGGTGCTCGGGCACGTGACGCCGAACGTCATCAGCGCCACGGGCGCGTTCAAGGAGGCGGGCTTCGACTCGCTGACCGCCGTCGAGCTGCGCAACCGGCTCAACACCGCCACAGGCCTGCACCTGCCCAGCTCCCTGCTGTTCGACTACCCGTCGCCGCAGGCGTTGACCGAGCACCTGCGCACCGAGCTGCTCGGCGGCTCCGCCACCGCCGCCACGGCGGTCCGCACGACCGGGCACGACGAG
Organism: Nonomuraea sp. B10E15; assembly: GCF_039871615.1. Classification (NCBI taxonomy): domain Bacteria; kingdom Bacillati; phylum Actinomycetota; class Actinomycetes; order Streptosporangiales; family Streptosporangiaceae; genus Nonomuraea; species Nonomuraea sp. B10E15. Next base: position 15,536 of record NZ_JBDPMB010000036.1, on the reverse strand, counting down.
CCGATCGCGATCGTCGGCATGGCCTGCCGCTACCCCGGCGGCGTGCGCTCGCCCGAGGACCTGTGGGAGCTGGTGGCGCAGGCCCGCGACGCGGTGGGCGAGTTCCCGACCGACCGCGGATGGGACCTGGACCGGCTCTTCGACCCCGACCCCGGCAAGCGCGGCACCACCTACACCCGGCACGGCGGCTTCCTCTACGACGCCGCCGACTTCGACGCGGCGTTCTTCGGCATCTCGCCGCGCGAGGCGCTGGCGATGGATCCGCAGCAGCGGTTGTTGCTGGAGGCCTCGTGGGAGGCCCTCGAAGACGCCGGCATCGACCCCGCCACGCTGCGCGGCAGCCAGACCGGGGTGTTCACCGGCATCGCGCCCATGGAGTACGGCCCCCGCCGGTACGAGGGCGCCGACCACGTGGAGGGTTATCTCCTCACCGGCGGCCTGGCCAGCGTCGCCTCCGGGCGGGTGTCGTACACGCTGGGGTTCGAGGGCCCGGCGGTGACCGTGGACACCGCGTGCTCGTCGTCGCTGGTGGCGCTGCACCTGGCGGCGCAGGCCCTGCGGTCGGGCGAGTGCGACCTGGCGATGGCCGGCGGCGCGATGGTGATGGCCTCGCCGGGCACGTTCGTGGAGTTCTCGCGGCAGCGCGGCCTGTCCCCTGACGGCCGGTGCAAGGCGTTCTCCGCCGACGCCGACGGCACCGGCTGGAGCGAGGGTGTCGGCGTGCTGCTCGTCGAGCGGCTGTCCGACGCGCGCCGCAACGGCCACCAGGTCCTCGCGGTCATCCGGGGCAGCGCGATCAACCAGGACGGCGCCAGCAACGGCCTGGCCGCCCCCAACGGCCCGTCGCAGCAGCGGGTGATCCGGCAGGCGCTGGCCAACGCGGGCCTGTCGGCGGCGGACGTCGACGCGGTCGAGGCGCACGGCACCGGCACGAAGCTCGGCGACCCGATCGAGGCTCAGGCGCTCATCGCCACCTACGGCCAGGAGCGGCAGGACCAGCCGCTCTGGCTGGGCTCGCTGAAGTCCAACCTCGGGCACGCCCAGGCCGCCGCCGGCGTCGCGGGGGTCATCAAGATGGTGATGGCCATGCGGCACGGGGTGCTGCCCCAGACGCTTCACGTGGGCGAGCCTTCTCCGCACGTGGACTGGACGGCCGGCGCGGTCGAGCTGCTGACCGAGGCCCGCCCGTGGGACCAGGCAGACCGCCCCCGACGCGCCGCCGTCTCCTCCTTCGGCGTGAGCGGCACGAACGCTCACGTGATCATCGAGCAGGGCGATCCCGTCGGCGAGACCGTCCACGAGGACCGGCGGCTGCCGGTGGTGCCGTGGCTGGTGTCGGCGAAGGATGTGCGGGCGTTGCGGGCGCAGGCCGGTCGGCTCGCGTCGTGGGTGGAGTCGCGGTCGTCGGTGCCGGTGCCGGATGTGGCGTGGTCGCTGGCGACGGGCCGGGCGGTGCTGGAGCAGCGTGCGGTCGTGGTGGGCGGCGATCGGGACGAGTTGGTGGCGGGGTTGCGGGCGCTGGCTGACGATCCCTCTGCTGCGATCTCGGGTAGCGGTTCTGGCGGGAAGCTGGCGTTGTTGTTCGCGGGTCAGGGTAGCCAGCGGGTCGGGATGGGGGCTTCCCTCATCGAGGCGTTCCCGGTGTTCGCGGAGGCGTTGGAGGAGATCTGCGCCTGGTTTGAGCCGTTGTTGCCGCATTCGCTGCGTGAGGTGATGTTCTCCGATCCCGAGGGTGTGTTGAGCGAGACGGGGATGACGCAGCCTGCGTTGTTCGCCTTTGAGGTGGCGCTGTACAGGTTGCTGGCTTCGTTGGGTGTGCGGGCGGATGTGCTGGTGGGGCATTCGATCGGGGAGATTGCTGCTGCTCATGTGGCGGGGGTGTTCTCGTTGGAGGATGCCTGCACGTTGGTGGCTGCTCGTGCGCGGTTGATGCAGGCGCTGCCTTCCGGTGGGGCGATGCTGGCGGTGGCTGCCCCGGAGGCGGACGTCCTGCCGCTGCTCGACGGGTACGAGGACCGCGCCGGCATCGCGGCGGTGAACGGTCCGGCTGCGGTGGTGGTGTCCGGTGACGAGGCGGCCATCGCGGAGATCGAGGGCCAGGCGCTGGTGCGGACGCGCCGGTTGCGGGTGTCGCATGCGTTCCATTCGCCGTTGATGGAGCCGATGCTGGCCGAGTTCGCGGAGGCGATCAGCGGGATCACTTTCCACGAGCCGGTGATCCCGGTCGTCTCGAACGTGACGGGTCGTCTGGCCGAGCCTGGTCAGCTGACCGACCCGTCGTACTGGGTCGAGCACGTGCGTGGTGCGGTGCGGTTCGCGGATGGGGTGACGGCTTGCGGGGCGGCTCATTTCCTGGAGGTGGGTCCGGATGGGGTGCTGACGGGGTTGGCGCAGCAGAGCGTGGATGCGGTGTTCGTGCCGGCTGTGCGTAAGGACCGGGACGAGGTCCGGGCGCTGGTCGAGGCTTTGGGGCGGCTGCACGTCGAGGGCGTTGCTGTGGATTGGACGGCGGCGCTGGCCCCGGGCCGGCTGGTCGATCTGCCGACGTACGCGTTCCAGCATGAGCGGTTCTGGCTGGAGTCGGGCAGGTCGGTCGGTGACGTGACGGCCGCCGGGCTGAGCGCGGTGGAGCATCCGATCCTCAGCGCCGCCGTGCCCGCGCCCGACTCCGACTCCATCACCCTCACCGGGCGGCTCTCGCTGGCCGCGCTGCCCTGGCTCGCCGACCACGTGGTCAACGGCACGGTCATCCTGCCCGGCACCGCCTTCCTTGAGATCGTGTTGCGGGCCGCCGCGGAGACCGAGGACTGCGAGACGCTCTCCGAGCTGGCCATCCAGGCTCCGCTCGTCATCACGTACGAGCACTCCGTACAACTCCAGGTGGTCATCGACGGGCCGGATGACGGGGGGCGGCGCGGCGTCGCCGTGTACTCCCGTACGGAAGGCGACCCCGCATGGCAGCGGCACGCCCAGGGAACCCTCGGCCCGGTCGCCGCTGAGCCCGCTTTCGATCTCGCGCAGTGGCCGCCGCCCGGCGCGCGGCCCATCGACGTCGGCGCCCTCTACGACGACTTCGCGGTGACGGGCCTGGAGTACGGCGACGCGTTCCAGGGACTGGCGGGCGCCTGGCAGCACGACGGCACGGTCTACGCCGAGATCGTGCTGCCCGAGCAGGCACAGGCGGGCGCGGAGCGATTCGGTTTCCACCCGGCGCTGCTCGACGCCGTGCTGCACTCCATCACGCTGGGTGACCTGCTGCCGCGTACCGAGCCGGGCCAGCCCTACCTGCCCTTCGCCTGGTCCGGCGTCTCCCCGCACGCGGCGGGCGGGACGGCGGCACGTGTCCGTACGACGGTGAAGGGGCCGGGCGAGCTGGCGCTGAGCGTCGCGGACCACACCGGCGCGCCCATCCTCACGGTGGACTCGCTGGTGGTCCGGCCTGTCACGACCGCCCTGCGGGCCGGGAGCATCCCGTACACGCTGGACTGGGTGACCTCGACCGCCGCCGGGCCGGTGCCGGAGCGGGTGCTGATGCTCGACGACCTGTCGTCACTGGGCGATGCGGTCGGATCTGACCAGGAGGTCCCCGACCTGGTCCTGGCGCCGGTCGGGTCCGGCGACGGCCGCGACAGGACGTACGAGGTGCTCGCGCTCCTCCAGGAGTGGCTGGCCGAGGAGCGGTTCGCGCGGTCCCGGCTGGCGCTGGTGACCATCGGCGCGGTGAGCGTGACGGAAGGCGAGGCGCCGGACCTGTCCACCGCGCCCGTCTGGGGGCTGGTGCGCTCAGCCCAGTCCGAGCACGCCGGCCGCTTCGTCATCGTCGACACCGACGAGCACCCCGATTCGGCGGACGCGATGCTGCGTGCCTGCGCGTCCGGCGAGCCGCAGACCGCCCTGCGGCAGGGGCAGATCCACGTGCCCCGCATCGTCCCCGTGACGAGCCCGCCCGCGACCGAGCGTCCGGGTGCGGCGGCGGGTGGAACGGTGCTGCTGACCGGCGGCACAGGAGATCTTGGCGCGCTGGCCGCGCGGCGGCTGGTCACCGAGCACGGCGTACGCCACCTGCTGCTGGCCGGCCGGCGCGGTCCCGCGGCGCCCGGCGCCGGCGACCTGGTGAGCGAGCTGACAGAGCTCGGCGCGCAGGTCACCGTGGCCGCCTGCGACGTGGCGGACCGCGACGAGCTCGCCGCCCTGCTGGCGGGCATCCCCGCCGAACATCCCCTGACGGGCGTCGTGCACCTGGCCGGGATCGTGGCCGACGGCGCCGTGACCTCGCTGACGCCCGACCACGTCGACCGGGTCTTCGGGCCGAAGGCGGACGCGGCCTGGCACCTGCACGAGCTCACCCAGGACCTCGACCTGTCGTTCTTCGTGTTGTACTCGTCGGTCGCCGCCACCGTCGGCAGCGCGGGGCAGGCCAACTACGCGGCCGCCAACGCGTACCTGGACGCCCTGGCCCTGCACCGCCGGGCCCGGGGACTGCCGGCCGTCTCCCTCCAGTGGGGGCTGTGGGAGTCCGACAACGGCATGGCCGGCGCGCTCAGCCAGCTCGACGTGGCGCGGCTCAGCAGGGTCGGGCTCGCGCCGCTCCCCGTGGCGGAGGGCATGTCCCTGTTCGACGCGGCGATCGCCCTCGACAAGCCCGTGCAGATCGTGGCTCGCCTGGACACGGCCGCGCTGCGCCGCCAGGACGAGATCCCCGCCGTCTTCCGCGCCCTGGTCAAGGCGCCGGCGCGGAAGACGGCCGCGCCCAGGTCCGCGAGCGCGCGGGCCGACAGGGGCGCGCTGCTGTCCCTCATCCGGACGAACGTCGCGCACGTGCTCGGCCACGCCAACGCCGACACGGTGGACACCGGCACCGCGTTCAAGGACCTCGGCTTCGACTCGCTGAGCTCCGTCGAGCTGCGCAACCGGCTCAACACCGCCACCGGCCTGCGACTGCCCGCCACCCTGTTGTTCAACTTCCCCACCCCCGGCGAGCTGGCCGAGCACCTGTACGCGGAGCTCAGCGGCGCCTCCAGGGCCGAGCAGGCAGCCGTGCGGACCGCGCCCGCCGACGAGCCCATCGCGATCGTCGGCATGGCCTGCCGCTATCCCGGCGGCGTGGCCTCCCCCGAGGACCTCTGGCGGCTGCTCACCCAGGCGGGCGACGCGATCACCACCTTCCCCGACAACCGTGGCTGGGACCTGGAGAGCCTGTACGATCCCGACCCCGGCCACCACGGCACCAGCTACGCCCGTGAGGGCGGTTTCCTGCACGACGCCGACCGGTTCGACCCCGGGCTCTTCGGCATCTCGCCACGCGAGGCGACCGCGATGGACCCGCAGCAGCGGTTGCTGCTGGAGACGTCGTGGGAGGCGATCGAGCGGGCCGGGATCAGCCCGAAGGCCATGCGGGGCAGCCGCACCGGCGTGTTCGCCGGCGTGATGTACCACGACTACGGCACCCGCCTGCCGCAGGCGCCGGACGGATTCGAGGGGTTCGTGCTCAACGGCAGCGCGGGCAGCATCGCCTCCGGCCGGGTCGCGTACACGTTCGGCCTCGAAGGGCCGGCGGTGACCGTGGACACGGCCTGCTCGTCGTCGCTGGTGGCGCTGCACCTGGCGGCGCAGTCCCTGCGGTCGGGCGAATGCGACCTCGCCCTCGCCGGCGGCGTGACGGTGATGGCCACGCCCAACGTCTTCGTGGAGTTCTCCCGGCAGCGCGGCCTGTCGGCCGACGGCCGGTGCAGGGCGTTCTCCGCCGACGCCGACGGCACCGGCTGGGGTGAGGGCGCGGGCATGCTCCTGGTGGAGCGGCTGTCGGACGCCCAGCGCAACGGGCACCACATCCTCGCCGTCGTACGCGGGACCGCGATCAACCAGGACGGCGCCAGCAACGGCCTGACCGCCCCGAACGGGCCCTCCCAGGAACGCGTGATCCGGCAGGCGCTGGCCAACGCCGGCCTGTCGGTGGCTGACGTGGACGCGGTCGAGGCGCACGGCACCGGTACGAAGCTCGGTGACCCGATCGAGGCGCAGGCCATTCTGGCCACGTACGGGCAGGACCGCGAGCAGCCGCTCTGGCTCGGGTCGCTGAAGTCGAACATCGGTCACACGCAGGCCGCCGCCGGTGTGGGCGGGATCATCAAAATGGTGATGGCCATGCGGCACGGGGTGCTGCCCCAGACGCTGCACGCCGACGAGCCTTCTCCGCATGTGGACTGGTCGGCGGGTGCGGTGGAGCTGCTGACCGAGGCCCGCCCGTGGGACGAGCTCGACCGTCCGCGCCGCGCCGGCGTCTCGTCGTTCGGCGTCAGCGGCACCAACGCCCATGTGATCGTCGAGCAGGGCCCGGCCGTTCCCGAGCCCGCCGACGCTCCCGTCCTGCCCGCCGTGCCGTGGTTGGTCTCGGCCAACGACGCCGGCGCGCTGCACGAACAGGCGGGCAGGCTCGCCGCCTGGGCTTCGGCGAACGACGTCGAACCCGCCGTCGCCGGTAAGGCGCTGATCTCCGCGCGGTCCATGCTGGAGCAGCGCGCGGTGGTCGTGGGTGCTGATCGGGACGAGCTGGTGGCCGGGTTGCGGGCGCTGGCCGAGGACACAGCGGGAGTGATCGCCGGGAGTGGTTCCGGCGGGAAGCTGGCGTTGTTGTTCGCGGGTCAGGGTAGCCAGCGGGTCGGGATGGGGTCTGTGCTGGTTGAGCACTTCCCGGTGTTTGCGGAGGCGTTGGAGGAGATCTGCGCTCGGTTCGAGGCGTTGTTGCCGCATTCGCTGCGTGAGGTGATGTTCGCCGACCCGGACGGTGTGCTCAACGAAACCGGGATGACGCAGCCTGCGTTGTTCGCCTTTGAGGTGGCGCTGTACAGGTTGCTGGCTTCGTTGGGTGTGCGGGCGGATGTGTTGGTGGGGCATTCGATCGGGGAGATTGCTGCTGCTCATGTGGCGGGGGTGTTCTCGTTGGAGGATGCCTGCACGTTGGTGGCGGCTCGTGCGCGGTTGATGCAGGCGTTGCCTTCTGGTGGGGCGATGCTGGCGGTGGCTGCCCCGGAGGTCGAGGTCCTGCCGCTCTTGGCTGGTCGTGAGGACCGGGTGGGGATCGCGGCGGTGAACGGTCCTGCTGCGGTGGTGGTGTCCGGTGACGAGGCGGCGATCGCGGAGATCGAGGGCCAGGCGCTGGTGCGGACGCGCCGGTTGCGGGTGTCGCATGCGTTCCATTCGCCGTTGATGGAGCCGATGCTGGCCGAGTTCGCGGAGGCGATCAGCGACATCACTTTCCACGAGCCGGTGATCCCGATTGTTTCGAACGTGACGGGTCGTCTGGCTGAGCCTGGTCAGCTGACCGACCCGTCGTACTGGGTCGAGCACGTGCGTGGTGCGGTGCGGTTCGCGGATGGGGTGACGGCTTGCGGGGCGGCTCATTTCCTGGAGGTGGGTCCGGATGGGGTGCTGACGGGGTTGGCGCAGCAGAGCGTGGATGCGGTGTTCGTGCCGGCTGTGCGTAAGGACCGGGACGAGGTCCGGGCGCTGGTTGAAGCGCTGGGGCGGCTGCACGTCGAAGGCGTCACCGTGGACTGGGACGCCTACTTCGCCGGCGTCCCCACCCGATTCGTCGACCTGCCCACCTACGCGTTCCAGCGCCGCCGGTACTGGCTCGACGCCGGTTACGCCACCGGCGACGTCGCCTCGGGCGGCGGGCTGGCGGCCGTGAACCACCCGCTGCTGACCGCCACCGTGCCCGCCCCCGGAACGGGCACCCTCACGCTCATCGGCCGCCTGTCGCTGGCGGAACAGCCGTGGCTGGCCGATCACGTGGTGGCCGGCCAGGTGATCGTGCCGGGGACGGCGCAGGTGGAGCTCGCCGTACGGGCCGGCGACGAGACCGGCTGCTCGATGCTCGACGAGCTCACTCTCCAGGCGCCGATGGTCCTGCCGGAGCGGGGGAGCCTGCATCTCCAGGTGGTGGTGACAGAGCCCGGCGAATCGGGCAGCCGCCAGGTGACCATCTACTCCAGGGCGGAGGAGAGCACCGACTGGCGGCAGAACGCCCAGGGCGTGCTCACCCAGGCCGTCCCCGAGCCGGGCCTCGACCTCGCGCAGTGGCCGCCTCCCGGCGCTCAGCCCGTCGACACGGGCGGCGTCTATGACGACCTGGCCGCGACCGGCATGGAGTACGGCGACACCTTCCGGTGCCTCCAGAACGTCTGGCAGCGGGACGGCGCCGTCTACGCCGAACTCGCCCTGCCGGAGACGGCCCAGGCCGAGGCCCGGCGCTTCGGGCTGCACCCGGCGCTCCTGGACGCGTCCCTCCACGCCATTCCCATGGCCGGTCTGCTGCCGCGGGCCGAGCCAGGACGGCCGTACGTCCCGTTCTCCTGGAACCAGGTGACGCTGCACGCGGATGGCGCGACGGTCCTGCGGGTCAGGATCGCGCCCACGGGTAACGACGGTGTGGTCGTCCTGACCATGGCCGACACCGCCGGGGCGCCCGTCATGGAGGTCGGCTCGGTGACGCTCCGCCCGAGCGCCGCCGTACAGGAGACGGCCCGTCACGACAGCCTGTTCACGGTCGGCTGGGTACGGCCCGCCGGCCGCGCCGCTCGGTCCGAGCCGCCGTACGAGATCTTCGACGTGCCGGTGTCCGAGACGCCGGCCCCGGACACGACCAGGCGGGCCACGCACGACGTGCTGGCCGCGCTGCAGGAGTTCGGCGCCGCCGACGAGCCGGGGCGGCGGCTGGTCGTCGTCACGCGCGGAGCCTTCGCGGTGGGACAGGACGATGTCCCGAACCCGGCGCAGGCGGCGGCGTGGGGCCTGGTGCGGGCTGCGCAGTCCGAGCAGCCGGACCGGTTCGTGCTGCTGGACCTGGACGCGGACACCGACGCCGCGGAAGTGGTGACCCAGGCGCTGGCGACCGGCGAGTCGCAGGTCGCGGTGCGGGACGGTCAGCTGCTGGTGCCGCGTGTGAGCCGGGTCGCCGATCCGGCCGATCGCGACCCGGTGTTCGGACCCGACGGCACGGTGCTGGTCACCGGTGGCACGGGTGGGCTGGGTGCGCTGGTGGCGCGCCATCTGGTCACCGAGCACGGCGTCCGAGACCTGTTGCTGGTCAGCAGGCGCGGGGCGGACGCGCCTGGCGCGGCCGACCTGGCCGCGGAGCTGTCCGAACTGGGTGCCGAGGTGGACGTGGCCGCGTGCGACGTGGCCGACCGCGACGCGCTCGCCCGGCTGCTGGAGGGCGTGGACGAGCTGGCGGGCGTGGTGCACACGGCCGGCGTCCTGGACGACGGCGTCATCGCCGCCCTCACCCCCGAGCGCCTGGACGCCGTGCTCAAGCCCAAAACCGACGCCGCCTGGCACCTGCACGAACTCACGCAGCACCTCGATCTGAAGGCGTTCGTGCTGTTCTCCTCCATCTCCGGGGTGCTCGGCAGCGCCGGCCAGGGCAACTACGCCGCCGCCAACACCTCGCTGGACGCGCTCGCCCAGCTGCGGCAGGCCCAAGGGCTTCCGGCCACCTCGCTGGCCTGGGGTCTGTGGGCGACCGGCGGCATGGCGGGCGAGCTCGACGCGTCCGACCTGCGCCGCCTCGAACGCGGCGGCATCATGCCCATGCCCGTCGCCGACGGGCTCGCCCTGTTCGACGTCGCAGTACGCGCACAACACCCCGTCCTGGTCCCGGCCGTGCTGAGCATCCCGGCTCTCCAGGCCCAGGCACAGGCGGGTACGCTGCCCGCGCTCCTGCACGGGTTGGTCCGCGTGCCCGCGCGCAGGACGAGCACGGTGGGCACGAACCCGACCGACCTCCTCCAACTGGTCCGCACCCATGCGGCGACCGTGCTCGGCTTCGACGGCGCGGAGGCGGTCGAGCCGGCCAAACGGTTCCAGGAGCTCGGCTTCGACTCCCTCACGGCCGTCGAGTTCCGCAACCAGCTGAACGCGGCCACCGGGCTGCGCCTGCCGGCCACCCTCGTCTTCGACTGCCCGACGGCCGAGGCCGTGGCACAGTTCCTGGCCGGCGAGCTGGCCGGTGGGCAGGCCGCCCAGGCCGCCGTGACCGCCACGAAGGTGGTCGACGAGCCGATCGCGATCGTGGGGATGGCGTGTCGCTATCCGGGTGGTGTGCTGTCGCCGGAGGATCTGTGGGAGCTGGTGGCGCAGGCCCGCGACGGGGTGGGGGAGTTCCCCTCCGACCGTGGCTGGGACCTGGACAAGCTCTACAACCCCGACCCCGACAGCCGCGGCACCTCGTACGCGCGGCACGGCGGGTTCCTCTACGACGCCGCCCAGTTCGACCCGGGGTTCTTCGAGATCTCGCCGCGTGAGGCCCTCGCCATGGACCCGCAGCAGCGGCTGCTGTTGGAGACGTCGTGGGAGGCCATCGAGCGGGCCGGGATCAGCCCGACCCGGTTGCGCGGCAGCCGGACCGGCGTGTTCGCCGGAGTCATGTACCACGACTACGCGCCCCAGCTGTCGGCCGTGCCGGGCGAGCTCGAAGGGCTCATCGGCACGGGCAGCTCGGGCAGCATCGCCTCCGGCCGGGTGTCCTACAGCCTGGGCCTGGAAGGCCCCGCCGTCACGGTCGACACGGCCTGCTCCTCCTCGCTGGTGGCCCTGCACCTGGCAGTCCAGGCGTTGCGGTCGGGCGAGTGCGATCTGGCGCTGGCCGGCGGCGTGACGGTGATGGCCACGCCCGGCACCTTCGTGGAGTTCTCGCGGCAGCGCGGCCTGTCCCCCGACGGCCGGTGCAAGGCGTTCTCCGCCGACGCCGACGGCACCGGCTGGGGCGAGGGCGTCGGCATGCTCCTGGTGGAGCGGCTGTCCGACGCGGAACGTAACGGGCACCAGGTGCTCGCCGTGGTGCGGGGCAGCGCGGTCAACCAGGACGGCGCCAGCAACGGCCTGACCGCCCCGAACGGGCCCTCGCAGCAGCGGGTGATCCGGCAGGCCCTGGCCAACGCAGGGCTGTCGGCGGCGGACGTCGACGCGGTCGAGGCACACGGCACCGGCACGAAGCTCGGTGACCCGATCGAGGCGCAGGCGCTCATCGCCACGTATGGGCAGGATCGGCAGGAGCCGCTCTGGCTCGGGTCGGTGAAGTCGAACATCGGTCACACGCAGGCCGCCGCCGGTGTGGGCGGTGTGATCAAGATGGTCATGGCGCTGCGCAACGGCATGCTGCCCCAGACGCTTCACGTGGGCGAGCCGTCGCCGCACGTGGACTGGACGGCCGGCGCGGTCGAGCTGCTGACCGAGGCCCGCCCGTGGGACCGGGCAGACCGGCCACGCCGCGCCGCCGTCTCGTCGTTCGGCATCAGTGGCACGAACGCTCACGTGATCATCGAGCAGGGCCCGGTCGCGGAGCCGGAGCCTGAGCCGGTGGGACAGGCGCCGGTGGTGCCGTGGCTGGTGTCGGCGAAGGATGTGCGGGCGTTGCGGGCGCAGGCCGGTCGGCTCGCGTCGTGGGTGGAGTCGCGGTCGTCGGTGCCGGTGCCGGTGCCGGTGCCGGTGCCGGTGTCGGTGTCGGATGTGGCGTGGTCGCTGGCGACGGGCCGGGCGGTGCTGGAGCAGCGTGCGGTCGTCGTGGGCGGCGATCGGGACGAGTTGGTGGCGGGGTTGCGGGCGCTGGCTGACGATCCCTCTGCTGCGATCTCGGGTAGCGGTTCTGGCGGGAAGCTGGCGTTGTTGTTCGCGGGTCAGGGCAGTCAGCGGGTCGGGATGGGGGCTTCCCTCATCGAGGCGTTCCCGGTGTTCGCGGAGGCGTTGGAGGAGATCTGCGCCTGGTTTGATTCGTTGTTGCCGCATTCGCTGCGTGAGGTGATGTTCGCCGACCCGGACGGTGTGCTCAACGAAACCGGGATGACGCAGCCTGCGTTGTTCGCTTTCGAGGTGGCGCTGTACAGGTTGCTGGCTTCGTTGGGTGTGCGGGCGGATGTGTTGGTGGGGCATTCGATCGGGGAGATTGCTGCTGCTTATGTGGCGGGGGTGTTCTCGTTGGAGGATGCCTGCACGTTGGTGGCGGCTCGTGCGCGGTTGATGCAGGCGTTGCCTTCTGGTGGGGCGATGCTGGCGGTGGCTGCCCCGGAGGTCGAGGTCCTGCCGCTCTTGGCTGGTCGTGAGGACCGGGTGGGGATCGCGGCGGTGAACGGTCCTGCTGCGGTGGTGGTGTCCGGTGACGAGGCGGCGATCGCGGAGATCGAGGGCCAGGTGGAGGCGAGGACGCGCCGGTTGCGGGTGTCGCATGCGTTCCATTCGCCGTTGATGGAGCCGATACTGGCCGACTTCGCCGAGGCGATCAGCGGGATCGGCTTCCACGAGCCGGGCCTGCCGATTGTTTCGAACGTGACGGGTCGTCTGGCTGAGCCTGGTCAGCTGACCGACCCGTCGTACTGGGTCGAGCACGTGCGTGGTGCGGTGCGGTTCGCGGATGGGGTGACGGCTTGCGGGGCGGCTCATTTCTTGGAGGTGGGTCCGGATGGGGTGCTGACGGGGTTGGCGCAGCAGAGCGTGGATGCGGTGTTCGTGCCGGCTGTGCGTAAGGATCGGGACGAGGTCCGGGCGCTGGTCGAGGCTTTGGGGCGGCTGCACGTCGAGGGCGTCGGCGTGGACTGGGAAGCGGTCCTCGCTTCGGGCCGGTTCGTGGACCTGCCGACCTATGCCTTCCAGCACGAGCGGTTCTGGGTGCCGGTCAGCCCTGACTCCGGTGATGTGGACGCCGCCGGACTGGGCGCCATCGACCATCCCATGCTTCGTGCCGCCATTTCCGCACCGGACTCCGACACCCACACCTTCACGGGCCGGTTGTCGCTCGCCGCGCAGCCGTGGCTGGCCGATCACCAGGTCAACGGCCGGGTGGTGGTGCCGGGCGCGGCGCTGGTGGAGCTGGCGCTCCGCGTCGGCCAGGAACTGGACTCCCCGCACCTGCTCGAACTGACCCTCCAGGCGCCCCTTCTGGTGCCGGCCGACGGCGGAGTACACGTCCAGTTGGTGGCCGGGCCATGCGATGAGTCGGGTGGCCGCCAGGTGAGCATCCACTCCCGCAACGCCGGCGCGGGCGAGTGGGTCCAGCACGGGCAGGGCATCCTGGCCGGACAGACGGAGCAGCCGCTGCTCGGGCTGGCGCAGTGGCCGCCGGCGGGTGCCCGGCCGGTTGATGTCGGGCACCTGTATGACGACATGGCGGCGATCGGTCTGGAGTATGGGCCGTTGTTCCAGGGGTTGGTGGCTGCCTGGCAGCAGCAGGACGCGGTGTTCGCCGAGATCGCCCTGCCCGAGCAGGGGCACGCTGATGCGGGACGGTTCGGGTTGCATCCGGCGTTGCTGGACGCGTCGCTGCACGCCGCGGCGTTGGGTGGTCTGGTGCCGGGGGCGGAAGGGCGGCCGTATCTGCCGTTCGCCTGGAGCGGCGTGTCGTTGCACGCGGCGGGTGCGACCGGCCTGCGGGTCAAGGTCACCCGCGGCTCCTCCGAGACCAGCGTCAGGTTGAGCATCGCGGACGAGACCGGCGCCCCGGTGGCCGAGATCGACGCCCTCACCCTGAGGCCCGTGTCGGCGGCCGAGCTCAGCGTGGCTGAAAGCCAGGGCCTGCTGCACCAGCTCGAGTGGTCCGCGGCCCCGGCCGCCGCCGAGCAGGACGCGGCCCGGTGGGTCGTGCTGGGGACCGACGACCTGGGCACCGGGGCAGAGATCCACCCGGATCTGGCCTCCATCGACGCGGCGGACGTCCCGGACGCGGTCGTGGCCCGCTGCGCGGGCGCGGACCTGCACGCCACGACCCGCGCGGCGCTGGCCCTGGTGCAGGAGTGGCTCGCCGACGAGCGCCTGGCATCGTCGCAGCTGGTCGTCGTCACCCGTGGCGGGGTGGCCGTGCAGGCGGACGAGGACGTGGACCTGAGCCTGGCACCCGTGTGGGGCCTGGTACGGGCCGCGCAGTCCGAACAGCCCGGCCGGTTCGTGCTGCTGGACGCCGACACCGAGCGGCTGGACGCCGAGACGGTCGGTCACGCGCTCGCGACCGGCGAGCCGCAGGTCGCGGTGCGGGATGGCCGGCTGCTGGTGCCGCGTGTGGGCCGGGTCGCGGAGCTGGCCGATCGTGCGCCGGTGTTCGGCCCCGACGGCACGGTGCTGGTCACAGGTGGCACGGCCGGGCTCGGCGCGCTGGTGGCGCGTCACCTGGTGGCCGAGCACGAGGTCAGGCGGCTGCTGCTGGTCAGCAGGCGCGGGCTGGACGCGCCTGGCGCGGCCGACCTGGCTGCGGAGCTGTCCGAACTGGGTGCCGAGGTGGACGTGGCGGCCTGCGACGTGGCCGACCGTGACGCGCTCGCCCGGCTGCTGGAGGGCGTGGACGGGCTGGCTGGGGTGGTGCACACGGCCGGCGTCCTGGACGACGGCGTCATCGCCTCTCTCACTCCCGAGCGCATGGACGGGGTGTTGAGGCCCAAGGCCGACGCCGCCCACCACCTGCACGAGCTCACCCGGCACCTCGACCTGAAAGCGTTCGTGCTCTTCTCCTCGCTGGCCGGGGTGCTCGGCAGCGCGGGCCAGGCCAACTACGCCGCCGCCAACGCCTACCTGGACGCCCTGGCCCACCACCGTCAGGTGCACGGCCTGCCGGCGACCTCGCTGGCCTGGGGGTTGTGGGCGACCGGCGGCATGGCAGGTGAGCTCGACGAGTCCGACCTGCGCCGCATGGAGCGCGCGGGGGTGAAGCCGCTGTCCATCGACGACGGGCTGGCCCTCTTCGACACCGCCGTGTCCTCGGGCAGGGCCGCGCTGATCCCCGCACGGTTCGTCCAGACCCGGGCCGGCAGCCGCGCTGCGGTGCGCCGCGCGGGTTCGTCCGGCGGGCTCGCGCAGCGCCTGGCCGCGCTGAGCCCGGCAGAACGCCTGGCGGCGCTCTCGGACCTCGTACGCGGCACCGCGGCCACGGTCCTCGGCTTCGCGGACGGGTCGGCGATCGACCGGCAACGCCAGTTCCAGGAGCTCGGCTTCGACTCCCTGACGGCCGTCGAGTTCCGCAACCAGCTCACGGCGGCCACCGGGCTGCCGCTTCCGGCCACGCTCATCTTCGACTACCCGACCGCTGAGACGGTGGCGGAGTTCCTGGCGGACGAACTGTTCGGCGGGCAGTCGGCGCAGGCCGTCGTGGCGGCCACCGCGGTCGACGAGCCGATCGCGATCGTGGGAATGGCCTGTCGCTACCCCGGCGGCGTGCTGTCGCCGGAGGATCTGTGGGCGCTGGTCGCACAGGCTCAGGACGCCATCGGAGACTTCCCCGCCGACCGCGGCTGGGACGTCGAAGGAGTGTACGGGCCGGAGCCCGGCACGCCGGGGAAGACCTACACCCGCCAGGGTGGCTTCCTGTATGACGCGGCTGAGTTCGATCCGGGGTTTTTCGGGATCTCGCCGCGTGAGGCGTTGGCGATGGATGCGCAGCAGCGGTTGTTGCTGGAGGCGTCGTGGGAGGCGGTTGAGCGGGCGGGGATTGATCCGGTGGGGTTGCGGGGGAGTCGGACGGGTGTGTTCGCGGGGGTGATGTATCACGACTATGGGTTGGG
>NZ_JBDPMB010000035.1:0-70038 GCF_039871615.1 Nonomuraea sp. B10E15 | reverse complement strand
ACCCACAGCGAAATCACCCGGTGACAGACGATCACCCGCCATGATCAGGCACCGTCACCTGCCCGAACACCGCCAAACGAGCTCAGGCAAGGGGCGTGACCTGCGATTTCAGGATGGAATTAGCCCAGTATGTGGAGGCCCGGATCAATCCGGAACCCCCACATGTGCGTTCGGTGCGTGTCCGAGGGGGGACACACTCGATACGTACATGCCGTTCACGGCGTCCGCCCGACTCGTTCTTCCTGGTGGGGAGGGCTGAGCGGTGGATTCCGGTATTCGCGCGGTGCGCCGTATCCAGCGGACGACCATCGGTGGCGTCGCGCTCTTGGCGGTGATCGCGGCGGTCGTCTCCTTTCGCCATATGCATGAACTGTGCCTGCGTCATGGTGAGGATCACTTGGCGGCGGTGCTGATCCCGCTCGCCGTCGACGGTACGATCGTCGTCGCCTCGATGTCCATTCTCCTGGCCAATCGGTACGGTTCCCGCGGTGGCATGCTGGCCTGGACCCTTCTTGTGGTTGGCAGTCTTGCCAGCCTCGGCGCCAACATCGCGATCGCCGAGCCCAGCCTGATCGGCCGGATCATCGCCGCCTGGCCGAGCGCCGCTCTGATCGGCAGCTATGAGCTGTTGATGTCTCAGGTCCGTCGGCTCTCGGCGAACTCGGACGCTAGAGAGAGCCAGGAGGAGGGGCCATCGGCTGAAGTGCAAGAGGTCTCTGAACCCGAGCCAGACGACGCTGGTGATGTCGTTCTGCCTTCGCGCCACGCTCGTCGCCGAGACAGCGAAATGGCTGCTTTTCACCGTTCTGTCTGGCAATGGGTTCAGGAGAATCGATGTCCCGATGGAGCGCTGCCGTCGGGGAAGGTCATCGCGGAGCGGTTCTCTCGGAGTCCTCGTTGGGGACGCTGGATCAAGCGCGCAGGTCTTGCGGGGGAGCTCGGCTAAGAGTTTAGCGGCGGCCCTACCAAAGCGGTAGAACAGGTGACGGCTTGCCCGGGCGATGTTGACCTTGCGGGCGGCTTCCCAGTGCCGCCGAACGGTGGTGTCGTGCAGCCGGCGTAGTGCCCGGTCATCTGCGGCGAATCGTGATCGAGGATGCGGCGGACGACTTCCTGCGGAACGTCGCGGTTAAGTGGTAGGGGCGTGGCCATCGTGTGGCGATACCAATGCGGGTCGAAGTCGAGGCCGGTGCGGCGGCGCAACCGCAGGACCAGATCGTAGACGGCCCGATAGGCCAGCGGGCGGCCATAGGGTGCGGCCCAGAGGTTGACGAACACGTAGTCACAGTCGAGATCGCCGTACTCTTCGTGCAGGTAGTCGGCATAGAGCCCTCCATCACCCGATTATGGGTTCAGGAACGCGACGACGCCGTACGAGCTGGTTCTCGCCCGACTTGGCTCAAGTTAGTGCGCACCTTCCGACCTTTCGGGTTGCTGTAATTGTTGACGTTGTAGCTGCCCCAAATAGCCTCATAGGTCGATCACGGAACCGGTGGCCAACCCTGGCTACGCGCCGCAGTGAGTGTCGAGGCATGTGAACAGGAACGAATCGGTCTCGTACGGAGCCTCGAGGTATTTGTCTACGGACCTGTGTGTCCAGAGCACCCGTGGTCGCCCATCCCGGCCCATGCTCATTTCAAGGACGCCGGGATTGCTTTCAAGGATGGTGGGACTGCTTGAGAAGAAGATGCCGAGGTCCACGGTGTCGCGCCGCGAGCAGTCGGTTACCGGGCGGCCACACGGAATGTGTGCAGCAGAGGTCGGCATGGGAACTGGTGCATCCGCTTGGAGATACCGAATAGGTGTGTCCGCGCCAGCGTCGTCTCGGCCTGAGCGGAACGCCATCCTTGCGGCATCCCGATAACGGGCCGCCGGTGGGGTCGCCATTGGATGCATTGGCGCTCGCCGGATTGTGCCATCCGGATGTGCCGATGGGAGGGTCAGCGGGCCGAGCTCCGGATTTCCGCGGCGGTCAGCCCGAATTCTGCTTTGAGGACCCGGCCCAGGTGAGCTGGGTCCCGCAGGCCCCAGCGGGACGCGATCTCAGCCGCCGGGATTCCGGCCTGCGTCGGATCTTGCAGGTCACGGCGGATGCGCTGCAAGCGTTCTTGTCTGACCCACGCCGCGAAGGGGCGGTCCCGCCCGGCGAAGAGACGGTGCAGGTGGCGGACGGAGATCCCATGGCGCCGGGCCACCACCGCCGCGCACAGCGCCGGATCGTCCAGGTTGGCCAGTGTGTAGGCGATGATCCGGTTGGCGAGACTGCTCCGGGTCTCAACCCGTTCGGGGATCGTACCGGTCAGCGTCGCCATCAGAAGGGAGGCAAGGCCGTCGCCTAGGTGGCGGCGAGCCTCGTCCGGCAGGCCGTCGAGGTGTTCGGACGCGCGGGTCACGCACGCCGTGGCCATAGCGGCGATACCGCGTCCGGCCGGTAGCGGAAGGGCGGTTCGATCGGCCGGCGCCTCCGCGGGGAGGACGCCGCGGGGCACGGCCACTACCGACACATCGCAGTCGCCGGGCGCGTCGATCTTGTACGGCCGGGTGGTGTCGCAGGCGACGAGATGGCCCGGCGGGACGCTGCAGCACCGGCCGTCCTGCGCTACCACGAGCGGACGGGCGGCGCGGTTCAGCACGACCTTCAGCAGTTCCTGGTCCCCGGACGTGATCGCGCTGGGTTCCCGCCGCACCTGGTGCGCGGCACCGGTGATGCGCGCGACCAGCACATCTCCCGCCCGCCGCCCCGTGGTATGCGCCCAGAATCCCTCCTCGGCGGCCGTCACCCGCAGCGGTACTAGCATGGCCGACACGGTGGCGACCAGGCTCTCGACCCGCTCATGGGCCGTGTCCCCCGGATCGCGGTGACGCGGCACCTGCCGGACCGATATGACCTCCTCGCGCAGCCGCCGCAGTTCGGAACCGGGTTCGGCGCCCAGTTCGGCCAGCAGCGTGACACGTGCCCGGTCGAAGGCACGCAGCGCGTCCGCCCGCCGTCCGCAGCCATGCAGCGCCCGTATCAGCCGCGCCCACAGGTCCTCGCACAGCGGGTAGGCGGTGGTGAACCGGGTCAGCTCCGGGACGGTGTCCACCGCGCGCCCGGAAGCCAGTTCCGCGTCCGCCCAGGTGGCCAGCAGCGCGAGCCGCTCCGCCTCCAGCCGCTCGGCCTCCGCGCGGATCGGCACCGTGCCGGGCGCCCCGCCGAAGGCCTCGTCCCCGCGCCACAGGGCCAGCGCACGCCGTGTCAGCCCGGCGGCGTCACCCGGGTTCCTGGCTACTTGCGCGGCACGGGTGAACGCCGCGAACCGGTCGGCGTCCAGTTCCCCGAACCGGACCACGAGCCGATACCCCTCGCCGACGCGGACGATCCGCCCGGGGTCACCGAGCAGGCGGCGCAGGCCATGCACATAGGTCTGGAGGTTCTTGGCCGCGCTGGGGGGCGGCTCCCCTTCCCACACCGCCGCGGCCAGCTCACAGGAAGGGACGACCTGCCCGGCCCGGATCAGCAGCGCCCCCAGCACTCCCGCCCGCTTGGGCGGCCTCACCTCGATCCGTTCGCCGTCCCTCCACACTGCCACCGGCCCGAGCACGCCGAATCGCGGCTCCGCCGCCATGTCCGCCATCCGCCCTCCAGCGTCCGATCGCGTCCTGCCCGAACCTCGGTACCCGCTCCGTGCCGGTTCGTATACCGGCCGTGTACCGGCTTGCCCCAGACTGACGGAGGTTTCCGCGGCAGGAAAGTGCCCTGCCCGGGGGATTGGGAGTGCCGTAGGGCGAGGACACGAATGATCTGATCACAGGATGATCAGGCCATTCTCGGAATGGCCTGATCCGCCATCGTCCCATCTCGTTCAGTCATGGCGCAACCATATACGCACACCTAAACTCCCGGCGAGCGCTTTCTGCGGCCGGACGCCACCCCCTCCAAGAATGCGGCATCAGCCTCGTACGGCTGAGGTGATGAGAACGGATAGTGCGCAGTTGAGCAAAGGAAGCCATCGCGCCCACACACGGATAGCGGGAATTTATGCGGTTGCTATGCCTACTCATACTCATACTCGTACTCGCGGCTGGCGGCTGTTTCGCACAGTCCGGAGCCATGGCGGAGAACTGCGATTCGCTACGGACCATCTGGTCTCAATCGCAGGCTGACATGCGCGCGGTGGTCCACGATCGCGGCCTCGATCCGCACACCAAGTCACAGCGGCTCAGCGCTCGCGCCGATCGGCTGCGTCAGGAATCTCGGTCCATCGAGGACGAACAGCTGCGGGCGGCGATGGAAGGAGTGGCCAACGACTTCACGACCATGGCGAAAGCGCTCGACGGCGTGGGTTCATCCGGCCCTGCACTGCCGCCCCTTCCACCTATGACCAATGTCCAGCGCCTCAACAAGGCGATCGACGAACGATGCCCGGTATGAAGACGAACAAACTGCAGGCGGGGATCATCCTCGGGGTCACTGCGGCCTCGGCGCTGGCAGCCATTCTCGCCGTCCTGCCACTGCCGATCTGGCACTACCCCGGTGCGCTCGGGGACTATCCCGCTCGGCGCATGCCCACCCCCGCGCTGTTCGGCTGGGCCTATCTTGCCGGGCTCGCCGCCGGTGTACCAATCGGTTTGCTGGTGTGGAAACTCCCGCTGCCCGCTCGCTGGCAGCAGGTGCGGAACTGCGCCGCACTGCTGCTGGGTACCGGTATGGCCACCATCCCAGTTGGCTTCATTCTGGTTCCCAACGCGCTCGGCGGGGTGCTCATGGCCATGCCCGGGCTGGCGCTGGCCATCGCCGTCCTCTACCGCGTGCAGCGCTACCGGCGGATTCCGCTGCGCTACTGCCTGGCAGCCGTCGTCTGGGGTGGCACCTTCGCGTTCACCGCCGGGCACCAACTGCTCGCGATTCTCCACATTGGAATCGCGTACTGGTCACGGCGTCCAGATGTCACCCAAGGGCCCGGCATCGTGCTTTCGGCCCCGATCTGGGAAGAACTCGCCAAAGGACTCGGCGTGCTCGTCCTCTTCGCCCACCTGCGCCACCGCTACGACAACCCGGTGCACGGATTCGTCCTCGGCGCCATGGTCGGTACCGGATTCAACTTTATGGAAACCAGCCGCTACGCTATGTACAACTTCAACGCAGCGATGACCCAGGTCTGGGTCCGCCAGTGGATATCCGGCATCACCTTCGGGCACGTGCTCTACACCGGACTCACCGGCGCGGCCATCGCGCTGGCCTACCGGCAACGGCACACCATCAAAAGGCTCGCGATCGCTGCAGGCGGGCTCGGGCTGGCGATCACCGGTCACTTCCTGTGGAACTGGACGTCCACTACCCATCGACAGCCGGCCGCCTTCGACGACGCGGTCCTCGCGACACTGCTCGGCCACCCCCTCAACTTCCTGATCCTCTCCGGCCCCTTCCTTCTGGCACTCACCATCACGCTGATCCTGGCCGCAAGGCGAGAACGGGCCGAACTGCGCGCAGGTCTCACCGCCGAGGTCCGGGCCGGCCAGATAGCCGTCACCGAGGCCGAAGCCACCGTCCTCGCCCATCCCAAGCTGCGACGAGTGCACCGTCTGCTGTGTGCACGTGCTCTCGGCTGGCGGGCCTACCCCGCCGTCGGCCACCTTCAGCAGCTACAACTCGACCTGGCACACGAGCGCTTCCGTCTGGCACGGGAGGTCGGCCGCGTACCTGCGACCAGTCCAGGCGCGCTCCGCCGGCACGTCCAAGCGCTGCGTGCACGGATCAACACGCCGGCGGAGGCAGCGCCATGAAACGGCTATGGACGCTCGCCCTTCTCACCCTGGTGTGGCTGCTTACCTCCCCCACCCCGGCCTGGGCCCACTGCCACGCCTCCATCACCTACGGACCCGGCGGATCCGGCGACTGCGGACAGGCATCCTTCTGGGGAAGCCTGGCAATTGCAACCGTCTTGACGGCTTTCTATTTCGCACCTTTCCTTAGCATCTATTACCGCCTGAATAGAGACACAATAAAACGGCCCGGGCGTATGCTCACGTCGTTTTGGCGCAAGCTCAGGAGTATACCGCCTGAGCTCGTTGTAAAATTCGGTCGAAACGACGAGGTCGGAAACAAGGCGGAGATTGCCATGAGGTCGACGGAAGCCTTGCCGTCGAAATGGCAGCCGATTGGACCAATAGCGGAAGTCGCCATACGTTTCGTTCATTGGGTCTCAGCCAAGGGCGGTCCGCGCTGGTTCAATAATTGGGCCGACAGATTGGGGAGAATGCCCAATGCCCAGGACGAGTTCAACAACATGATGAACAAGAGGATCCAGGAGCGTGTGTGGATTGAGTGGCTGCGTGATCGCTGATGTGCTCTGCGGCCGCGCGTACGAGCCCCCGGCCGACTCCATCCGAACCGGCACGTTGGCCGCACTCGTGGCGGGGGAGCTGGCGTATCGGATCTTCCTCGACGACACCGACGTCCGCATCACGGAATTCACTCGCCGACTCCACCAGCAGACCGGGACGGACCTGCAACTGCTGGACGCCCTACTACGTGGCCTGCTCGGTGGCCCCTTGCCGGAGGCCAAGGTCTCCGACCCGCTGACCCCGCTGCTCAGCCTGGGGCGGAGCTTCGTGCTGGAGCTCGAGTTGGACGACCAAGCGGTAGCAGAGCTCGTCGCACGCACTGACCAGCAGCTACCCGACCATCTGCCCATCACGCCAGCGCCCCGGAACCCCCAGCCACCTACGGCAAAGGCCCCGGTGGCGCTCTCGAAACCTGTGCCCCCCATCACGGCGGCGCCGCGCACCACCAAGACCCACTACCGCGCTTTCGGACTCCTCGGCGCATTCGGGGTGCTTGCCGTGGTCACCGGCCTGCTGCTGCTCCTTCCCCTGGGGGCCACCCGCAACGAGCAACCATCCCCGAGTCCGTCCTTCACGCCAATGGCAAGCGATCCCATCCAGGCCTCCCATGCCTTCGCCAACGCGATCAACAACCAGCGATCCGACCGTGCCCTTGTGTTGCTGTGCAGCGAATCCAGTGGCATGACCCGGCAGGTCGCCGAAGGCAGGCTCCGCGCCCGAGGATTCATTGTGGATCAAGTCCAAACTCAGAATTCCACGACCGCGGACATACTGGCGAGGGCAACCATCGACTCACAACCGGAACCCCTTCTGGTAAGTCTACGCAACAGGGGAGAGAATTGGTGTGTACAAGAAATTCACCGCGAGCCTTCTGCGCAGCCAGGAAGTCGGGACGCCGCTTTCGCAAGGATGCGCAATTTCGTTGCTCTGATCAACAAGGGGGACCCGGACAAGGCGGGGACCTATGTCTGCGAAACGCCTTGGCGGGCAGCAATCGACGTGACGGTCGAAACCGCCATCAGGAATAATGCGCTGCTTACTCTGACGCCCCGTGCCGGGCGGGAGGGCGCTTCCAATTATACCGGCTCGATCAGTGGAAACGCCCGCCTCACCCTCCCTGTGGGGGTCAAGGGAACCGCGAGGATCAGTCACACCTTCAGCGGAACGTACTGCATCGAGCACCTCGAGCTTGAATATACCTATAAAGGCCCGAGAGGGTAGAAGGGGGTGGCACATGGTCTGCCCTGCGGGTATCGAAACCCTATCCATACAGGTCGCGCGGCAACCATGCTCCCGGATAGGGCATCTATTGTTTTGGCGTGCATACAACGCGAAGAGGGGCGGCTATGCAGAGGAGAAAGGACTGGGCAGATCTGAAGATACTGGCCCGTCGCAACCTGATTCTCATCGGAATCGCGATCGGACTCTTCCTCGGGTTCGGGATCGCCAGGGACACCCCGGTGGGCTGGGGTGTTGCCTACACGTTCGGCACACCCGTTACCGTTGAACTGCCGAGCTCCTGCGAAATCTTGACCATCGTCAGGGGCACCTCCAGTTCCAGTTCCGGCACGTGCGACGGCACCACTTGGATGGTCGACCGGGAGAGCCACGCCGGAACGCTGCACGCCGTGGCCTCCGACATCGACGACTCGTCCCCCGGCGAGATGGAGTTCAGGGGCGAGGCGAGGGCCTTCGGTGGCGGGGTGTACGGGCGCCCACCGATCTTCGAGACAGTCATGAACTTGACGTTGCTGACCGTCACCGGGATCGGCGTACTCGCCCTGGTCGGGTGTGGTGTGGCCGCGGTCCTGCCTACCCGTCGCAGGCGGCCCGATCCGCCCGCCCCCGAACCCGCTCAATCGGAGCTGGACCTGAAGGTCCAACGGATGACGCAACTGGCCATACAGGCGGGGCTGCTGCCCGTCGGGTCCGACGAGCCGCTCCCTCCCATGAGCTTCGGCAGCTGGGTTATCCGCGCCGAGCTTGCGCTGATCTTGCTGGCCGCCGGTGTCTTCGCCGCCATCGCCATTTTCGGCCTGCTATGACGGGCGGCGCGTCATGCACTGCCGTTTCGGCTGGTTCGCTTGGCGGCCAAGAGATCGTCCGGATGCGGGTCGGTTTAAGTAAGGGGTCAGGCGGTCGATGGCGCGGTTGGCATGGATCGCGCGGTGACGTGGTGTCGGGCCTGCCGGCGAGTCTCACGATGATCATTGCCCACTGGACCGTCGCGGCGTGGTGGTCGGGTAGCCGTTCGTAGTCGCGGATGAGGGAGGACAGACAAGACGATGGTGCTCAGTGAGGACGAGGTCTGTCTCCGGATGTCAGCCCTGCCGGCCCGGTTCGGGGATCGGCTGACGCGGGAGGATCTCGAGGATCTCGACCGCTTCCTTGACGTGGGGGAATGGCTGATAGCGCTTCAGACGCTGGTGGGCCTGCTCCGGCAGCGTCAGGCGCCGATAACCAGCAGGGAGTTGGCGGAGTTCGGCCGGTTTCGGGAGACGTTCGCACAGGCGCCGGATCCCAGGGGGTACCTGGCGAGACAACTGAGGGTGCTGAGGGACCGGGCCGACAGCCTGCCGTTGATCCCGAGTCTGACCGAGCAAGAGATGGTTGAGCGGGTCAGCGCACTTCCGGAGACGTACGCGGACAGACTCCCGGAGAGGACCCTGGACTGGCTGACGGGACTCCGGGATGAGAAGGAGTGGGAGCACCTGGCCGAGAGCATGGTGAGCATGCTCCGCGCGTACCAGGTTCCCGTGACGGCACGGGAACGGGACCGATTGGCGATGGTTCTGGATGCACTGAACCTGCCGCGAGAGGATCTGAGCCGGCTGAACGGCGGCACGACGGGCCCGAACGTGGCCGACAAGGCGAATGAGGCCTTGGAGGTGACTCCGGCCGAGGTCGGGTAGGTGCTGGCGCGACTTGCCGATGACTACACCAACTGCATCGCGGAACTGCTCGGCATGACCGTCTGGCTGCCGGTCACAGGCGCCGATCGGCAGTTGCTCGTGACCGGGCGAGGTGGCCGGCGGCTGGTACGGGTGTACACCTCTCATGACCGGACGAAAGCCGTGGCGGGTCCGGACGTCGACCCACGCAACGCCTTGTCCCGGCCGTTCTCCGAGTTGATCCGGCAGTGGGTCAGCGACGACCTGGGTATCGTGATCAACCCGGACAGCGACACGGAGTTGCAACTTCCCCGCCATCTCTTTCCGAAGATCCTTCAGTTGCTGGAGCGGATCATGGCGGGGTCGGCTGGGAGGGCGCGACCGTCGGCGGCGGCCGAGCCGAGGGCTGCCGAGGCCGGTGCTGGGAGGCCGGGGTCTGTCGAGCCGCCCGGCCGGATCGGCGGCTTCCGTTTCGCGGCTCTGGTGGACGACTTCGACAGGCAGGGCCGACCGGTGCTCTCCGATGAGCGTCCCCGGATCACGGACCCGGAGGAGAAGCAGCGAATCGCGAGTATCT
The DNA here is from genome assembly GCF_039871615.1 of Nonomuraea sp. B10E15. Classification (NCBI taxonomy): domain Bacteria; kingdom Bacillati; phylum Actinomycetota; class Actinomycetes; order Streptosporangiales; family Streptosporangiaceae; genus Nonomuraea; species Nonomuraea sp. B10E15. The sequence goes on along the minus strand of NZ_JBDPMB010000035.1, from coordinate 60,243 downwards.
GGCCAGTGGCACGGTGCTCCAGGCGGTGGCCGGCTTGGTGCACGACATGTTCGATCCCGGCACGGGAAGCGTGGTGCCCGCGGACACGCGTACCGACGGCACCTGGATCTGGCAGGAGGGACTGGGGTACTACCTGGACACGTACCACGTGGGCCCGGAGCCCGACCTCTACCGGGTCATTGTCGACCGGGGCTATCCCTGCCCGCCGGTCAGTCCGGCGCGCACCAGGTTGGCCGGTCGGGCGCTGGCCGAGCAGCAGCGCTTCGCCAGCCAGATGCACCACGAGCAGCGGTACGGTGACGTGCAGGCCTGACGGGCACCTCGGTGGGCCTCTTTTGCCCAGCGCAGGACCTCACCGATGACCAGCTCCGGCGATTCCATCTGGGGAAAGTGGCCGACGCCGTCCAGGGCACGCAACTCATAACTGGCGGCGACGTTGTGTGAGGGCAGGTGACTTGCGGCGGCCGGTGAAGGCGGTATACATGTCAGAGAAGCAGTTCTCGCGCTGGGGAACGATTGTCGACCGAGCGTTCACAAGCGTGGTTTTCGTTATTGGCCTGCTCCCCACGCTGATGATGGTCGCGATGACGCCCTGGTATCGCGGTGAGACCGACTACTGCACGCCCCCCGACCACGCTGGCCCCTGCGACAGGATTCAGGAGATGAGTACCGGGGGCGCCACGCTCTTGGCAGTCGCGGCGTTCGCTCTATGGGGTGCTGGATTCGTGGCCCTGATATACGGCTGGAGGTTGACCCTGGACCAGCGGCTCGTGCGGGGCACCGTCATCGCCCTCGCCGCAGCGCTGGGCCCCGCCGCGGCCTACGGCGTAATCGCGTACGGCTACTCGCCCGTCTGACCTGCAAAGGTGCGATCCCTTTCCAATGGTCCAGACATCGTCAATCAGGTGATCTCAGTGACTTGAACTGGACGAAGATGTCGTCGGCTGTCGTGAACGGCATAAGCGGGGAGATAGCGCACCTCGCCTGAAACAGGCGTGGAGCCTCCGATAGAAGGCGAGGTGTCGAATCTTGCCGCTCTGAGATCACCTGTCTGCATCCCGTCCGCCACCGGGGAGGCGGCGACATTTGGATGGGTAGTCGGCCGTTGACAACCCTTTAGGTCTTAATATGGCATGTGTACATGCACGTCGGATTCAGGCAGCCGCTCATCTTTCCGATCGGCCACTACATGGGGGAGATCAGTGTGCCGGGGTCCGGCCAGGGCCGATCACACTTCATCCGGCGGGACAGCGACCTGGTCCAGCTGACTCGCCAACAGTTCCACGTGTGGATGTTGGCGCGGGGCAGGAAGGGCGAACTCGATCGGCGCAGGTGGACCCGCGGAGTGGCGGAGCGGGAGGCGAGCCGGCTCGGTGTCACCGACCCTGCGGCGATCGTGGACGGGTTGGTCACCACCGGCCTGATCGCCGAGATGGTTCCTGGTCGAAAGGCGGCCTATCGGTTCGCCCTCGCCTACCAGTTGCACCCGCTGATGCTCGGTCTCGGGAACTCGAGGTACGAACCGTGGCTGTTTGGCATCGGGTTCGGCGAGCAGCCGGTGCTGCGGGTCAGGCGCGATCTGTTCGGCCTCTGGGAATGGGCAAACGGCGATGACAACCTATGGCAGGCCTGCCAGGCCTACGCCGACGTCGAGGTCGCAGCAGGCGGAGCGGATCGCGACCACACCGACCCGCAGCGCGTGCTTACGCGCTTGGTCAGGTCGCTGCACTTGTTCACCGCGAACTCGGCCGCGTACCTCGATGTTGCGCGACGAGCTGAAAGCGCCTCCTGACGCTTACCCTTGTCGACATGACCGAACTGAGCCGGGACGAGGTGGCACTGATCTTCCCGGTAGGCCACGACATGGGTGCCGCGTATCGAGTACGCCCGAGTCCCCACGCGTACCTCGAGCGCGAGTACGAGCCCACGTTCCCAAGTTCCATCGATCCCATGGGCATGCCCCACCCTCGTCCCCTTCGCGTGGAGGTCGATCTAGGTGGTCACCGAATGCGGGTCGCTCATCGGTCGGTCAGGCTGTCTGGCGAGGAGGCCGCGATCTGGCGGCTGGCCCATGGCCCAGCGGCCGGCGCCAAGAGCCGGCCGTGGACTCGAAAGATGCTTGAGGAGCAGGCCCGGGCCGACGGTCATCGCAGCCCTGCCCGGCTGATCGATGGGCTTCTCGAGCGAGGCGCTCTCGCCAAGGCGTTCCCGGGAAGAGCGGATGCCGTTGCGTTCGCGCGCCGGCACCGACTGTGCCCTTTGATGGTCGGCTTCGGTAACACCGCGGAGCGGCCGTACAGTTTCGGTCTCGGCTATTCCGACCAGCCCGTGGTGCAGCTTCCGCACGACCTGTACCGACTGTGGCAGTGGTGCCGGCTCTCCGACCTCTGGGCCACATGCGAGCTGCTGGCGGGTACTGCCGCCGCCAACGCCCCAGCGGAGCGGGAATCGTCCCACTCGACCAACCCCGAACGTGTGTTGACTCGGGTGCTGGGCGCCTTGCACTTCCTGCTCTCGCACCACGTCGTGTACCTGGATGAGCTCGTCAGCGACCGCTAGTACGACAGCGACAGGGGCCTTCCCCCAAGGCCAGGTAGTTAAGGGGATTCGGCTCTTGTCAAACGGCTGAGACGGGCAACGGGACTCCTGTAGATCGGATGTCGGCGAAGATCATCTGAAGAGTGGAGTCCCGTTGCGGGATCAGTCTGTCATTTCCCGCGTGGTGCGGGTGGCGGCGGGGGTGTTCGGGCCCGGGCATCTGGGAGAGCTCACGCAGGTCGTACCGTTCGAGCTGGTGGATGCGGTGCTCGAGGAAACAGGGCGGGTGCGCGTGCAGCACCGCCTCCGGAAGCTTCCCTTGAGGGTCGGGGTCTATTTTCTGCTCGCGATGTGCCTGTTCCCGGAGGTCGGCTATCAGTTGGTCTGGGCCAAGATGACCGCGTCCCTGGCCGGGCGGCCCGCTGTCAGACCGACCGCGAAGGCACTGCGTGACCTGCGCCGCCGGGTGGGGGATGCGCCGATGCGGGCATTGTTCGAGGTGGTGTCCGGGCCGCTGGCGTGGCCGGTGACGCCCGGGGTGCGGTTCGGTCGCTACCGGACGGTCTCCTTCGACGGGTGCAGCTCGCTGAAGGTCCCCGATACCGACCAGAATCGTGTCTGGCTCGACCGGCTGGCGCATGGCGGCTATCCCCAGCTGGAGCTGATGACCCTGGTGGAGACCGGCACCCGGGCACTGGTCGGCGCGGTGTTCGGCCCCACCGCTGTGGGTGAGACCGAGTACGCGCAGCGGCTGCTGCACCTTTTGACCCCGGACATGCTGGTGCTGTGGGACAAGGGTTTCGACGGCAATGACTTCTGGCCCCGGTGACCGGCACCGGCGCCCAGGTGGTGGGCCGGCTGCGGAGCAACCGTCGCGTCCCGGTCCTATCGCGTCTGGCCGATGGCTCCTACCTGTCGGCGATCGGATCGGTCAGAGTGCGGATCGTGGATGCGAACATCACCGTCACCTGCGCGGACGGCACGGTCTTCGACGCGTCCTACCGGCTGGTCACGACGCTGACCGATGCCCGCCGTCATCCAGCCGCCACGCTGGTGGCGTTGTATCACCAACGGTGGGAACACGAGTCGCCCTACTACGCGCTCCGGTGCACGATCCTGCGCGGCCGTGTGCTGCGCTCGGGCGATCCTGCCTGTTGGGTTCCAAAACGGGGCATAGGTGTCTGACCTGCCGGTATGTCAGCCGTGGTGGTTGCTGTGCTGGCAGGATCGGGTGCTTGTGACGGTACGGATGCTGTATGTGACGTTCGTCCGCTTGACCGGGTGGATGGCGCTGCTGGCGCGGTCGGCGGCGTCCAAGGACGCCGAGCTGCTGGTGCTGCGCCAGGAGGTCGCGGTGTTGCGGCGCCAGAATCCCCGGCCCAGGCTGGACTGGGCGGATCGGGCGGTGATCGCCGCCTTGGCGCGGCTGCTGCCCAGACCGGCGAGGATGAGTCGGCTGGTGACCCCGGAGACGCTGTTGCGCTGGCATTGTCGGCTGGTCCGCTGGCGGTGGACCTATCCTCATCGCGGTGGCCGACCGACGGTCGATGCGCGGCTCGTGGTGCTGATCGAGCGGATGGCGCGGGAGAATCCGGGCTGGGGTTACCGGCGGATTCAGGGTGAGTTGCTAGGTCTGGGCATCCGGGTTGGGGCGTCCACGGTGCGGCGGGTGCTGAAAAGGTTGCGGATCCCGCCTGCGCCGCAACGCAACCGGTCCACGTGGCGGCAGTTCCTGAGCATGCAGGCCTCGACCATGCTGGCGTGCGAATCTTCCACGTCGACTGCGCGGTGACCTTGCGCAGGGTCTATGTGTTCTTCGTGATGGAGGTGAACACCCGCCACGTCCATGTCCTGGGCGTGACCGCGCACCCGGATGGAGCCTGGACGGTACAGCAGGCACGGAATCTGCTGATGGATTTGGGCGATCGGGCTGCCGAGTTCGGTTTCCTGGTGCGCGACCGGGCGGGGCAGTTCACCGTGGCGTTCGACGCAGTGCTTGCCGCTGCCGGGATCACGGTGGTGAAGATCCCGCCGCGGAGCCCGAGGGCGAACGCCTATGCCGAACGCTGGATCCGCACCGTGCGGGCCGAAGTCACCGACCGAATGCTGATCGCCGGGTCCCGCCACCTGCACGCAGTCCTGGAGGAGTACGTCGCGCACTACAACCAGCATCGTCCGCACCGAGCCCGGAATCTGCGGCCACCAGACTGCGACGACAGCCCTTTCGCAACGGCCGCAATGACCGACATGACGGCGGCGAGGATACGACGGCGGAGGGTTTTGGGCGGACTGATCAGCGAGTACCGGCAGTCAGCATGACCGCTGCCAGCCGACTGTGACACCGCAGGTCACACACCGCGACAGGGTTAGGGAACCCCACAGGCAAGGACAAGGAAGTCCTCACCTGCTTTTATCGCAGAGACTCCACAGCGGGAAAGCGCCTCGCCTACGCCGGGTCGGAGGGTGGAGGTTGGAACAGGGCACTCTTTCATTCTGCCGGTACGCTGGAAGACCTTCGTCTACGGAGGCGCCTCAGGAGGAACTATGTGTGTGACCCCGAGGAGCCAGGAAAATTGCTACCGGTCGGTCACGATATACCCTTGGTTCGAGATCGGCGATCTGAATCTTGATGACGGTCGAGAACGTTTCTCCTGCGACGACGGCGAATCGGCAGACGGGTCTCTCGCGGAGCGGGAACTGCGCAAGATGGGAAACGTTGAAGCTCAGTACAGGAAGTTTCTGCTGCGTTGCAATGGACAAGTATCGTACACGGCCTACAGTTGGTGGGCCCTCGACAAGAAACTTCTGATCGAAGCAGTGGACATCCCTGCGACGTATCTCAAAGATGTCGACTTGATTGTCTCTACGTTTAGGTTCCAGTGAAGCGCGTATATTCCTCCCCTGCCATCAAGGCCAGGGCTCACCACCCCTAAAGTCATCGCAACAGTGGCAATTGCACGGTGGATGTGCGGGAGGGGGACGTGTCGCTGGCTATTGGGTGTCGCTGCTGTCGCGCGCCCCCGGCGTTGGAGCGGCTGACCAGGTCCTTACGCGCGTGGTGTGTGTAGCCGTTGTAGGACGGCCTGGGTCTTGGGGGAGGGGTCGACGCCGAGGGTGTTAAGGCGGGCGTCGAGGTGGCGGGCGCGTTGGCGGGCTTCGTCGGTGCGGCCGAGATCGATGAGGAGGCGGATGGCGGAGCGGGTGGCGCTCTCCATGTCGGGGTCGAGGGCGCAGGCTTGGTCGTAGATCTCCAGGGCTCGTTCGTTGTGGCCTGCGCGTTCGTGGAGGGTGCCGAGCTGGAGGAAGGCTTTGACGCTGGCGATGGTGAGTGGCCAGCGGTGGTCCTGGTCGAGCCAGTCGTATCGCAGGCCCTGGCCGAGTTGTCCGTGGCATAGGGCTGCGGCGGTTTCGAGAGCCACGAGTTTCGCGTGCTCGCTGTTGGCGGTGCGGGCGTCGGCGAGTGCCTGGTGGAAGGTCCACAGGTCGATGTGGATGTGCTGGGGTCCGATGCGGTAGGTCTTGCCGCTGCGTTCGATGAAGTGAGCCTTCTTGTCGTCCGGAGGGCAGGCGTCGCGCAGGGCGGTGCGCAGGTCCTTGAGGGCGGCGTGGAAGCGGTAGCCGGCCAGGGTTTCCTCGAGGTCGGGCCAGAGGTGGTCGCAGATCTGTTCGCGGCCCAGTCCTTTGGGGTGGAGGGCGAGGAGGACGAGAAGTTCGAGTGCCTTGGTTCGTCGGGACAGGTCCACGGGGGTGCCGTGTACGTGGATGGCGGGTTCGCCGAGGAGCGTGAATCGTACCGGCTGCGGTGTGGTGGCCGGCTCGGGGACGGGGAGGTCGGCGGGGTGTTCGGAGTGTTCGACGGGCATGCCGTTGCCGGTGGCGAGCGTGTGAAGCAGCGAGGTTGCCGCCTCTGGCGGTAGGTGGAAGAGCGTGGAGCCGCGGAGATCTGCGGCCATGGGACCGATTGCTTCGGTGACGCGGTGGTTCTGGTTGAGCTCGCAGGTGGTTCCTGATGGGGCGTGGCCGGTCAGTACGGCGCCGACTCCGAGGCTGGACGCCATGGTCAGAAGGTTGTCGAGGTACGGGTGGCCGTCGGGGCAGGACGCGGCCAGTAGCAGCGCGGGCAGGGGTTCGCCAGGTTCGGTTTGGCGGAGCTGGTGGATGTCGTCGGCCTCGTAGTCCTGGAGGAGGCCGCGGCGGCCGACGAGTTGTTCTTCGAGGTGGGTGAGGGCTTCGTCGAGGGTGGCGGTCAGCTGGAGTTCAGGCAGGTGGGCGGCCAGGGTGGTGATGGTGTCGCCGAACCAGCGTTCGGCGTCCTGGGCGGGGATGAGGACGCTGGCGCGGTAGGCGTCGGCCTGGGTGAGCAGGTCGAGGACGATGGCTCGGACGCAGTCGTAGGCTCCTGGGCCGGTGAGGGCCAGGTTCAGCCCTGACAGGGGCAGGTGTACGGGCTTGTCGTCGCGGGTTCCGGCTTTGAGCGTGACGGGTGGGTCTATCTCGAAGGCTGAGCTGACCAGGTCAAGATCGGCTGGTGGTGCCAATTCTGGTCGGGTGCTTCGGTACGCCTGTTCCAGCGCCCGTACGGCTGAAGGCTGGGGTTCGGGGGCGGGGACGCTGATGGGCTCGTCGATGGCAGGAGTGGTCAGGCGGCGTCTGCGGTGGAGCCGGGTGGCGGCGAGTGCGACGGCGATGCCGGCGGCGAAGGAGAGCGCCATCATCCCGCCCTGGGGAGGGATGACCACCTCGGAAGAGGCTGCTTCCGCGTTGGGCATGGCGGGTGCGGCCAGAGGGCGTGGCGAGAAGGCCTCGGTGGTAGGCGCGGTTTCGCCGCGGGTGGGCTGGCGGGGCTCCGGCTCGGTGATGAGACGCGACGAGGAGGCCCAGAAGTGCGGCGGCTCGTTCGTGGGGGCATGGTGATGTGGTTTGGTGGCGGGCCGGGGGAGGGTACGGCGCAGGACCGGCTTCGCTCTTCGGGCGTCGGCCCCCTGCTTGGGTAGGACGAGACGCCATCCTGGTTCCAGTACGTCGGGGTCGGTCAGCCGCAGCCCTCCAGGCTGTGGGCGTCCCTTGTTGAGCTTGAAGATCTTCTTGTAGCGGCTGCCTTTGCCGAGATGCTGCTTGGAGATGTCCCACAGCGTCTCGCCGGAAGCGACGGTATGCGTCCGTGCGCGCTCGGGCCTTCTGGCGTCGGCGGGCAGGCGCAGGGTGCTGCCAGGTTCGAGCCACTCACCGCGGGTGAAGGGGCGGCCGTCGTCCATGGTGCGGCCCTGGTTCAGGGCGATGATGTCGCGGTAGCGCATCGGGTCGCCGAGCTGCTTGTCGGCGATGGTCCACAGGGTGTCCCGCTGCTGCACGACGTAGGTGACGTAGGGCTTCTCGGCGACGCTGCCGGCCGGTTCAGCGGTTGCCGCGTGTTCGGGCAGTTCCGTGGAGGTGGCGGCGACCGCGGCTGGGATCAGGGCGCGGGGCGCGGCGATGGGGGCGGTCGCGGCGACGGTGATGGTGGTGATCAGGTACGCGGCCAGTCGTTGGAACGGCAGGCGTACGTGGTTGCGCCGGGCACGGACCGTGCCCACCAGCTCCACCGTCACCGCGAGGGCGAACAGCGCCCAGCAGGTCCACACGGTGGCCAGCAGCAGGGTCTTGATGACGACGGGCTCGCCTGGCGTGGCCAGGTCATCGAGCGTGGGCAGGTCGACAGGCCAGAAGAAGATCAGCAGGATGGCGGGGATCCCGGCCAGCAGGGCGATGAGTGCCGTGCCGGCGGCGGTTCTGGCGAGTAGTGGATGACGCAGCCCGTACATCGTCATGGTTGTCCTTGTGTGCGTCCAGTAGTGATTGGTGGTTGATCGAATGAGTGGTTGACGATCGGTTGCGGAAGCTCGTCGTCGCTTGCCGGTGGAAGTCCGGTCCGGGTAGTCGTCAGGGAGCCCGGTAGCAGGCTGGCGGTCTCGTCTGGAAACGGGCGGGGTCGAAGCCCAGCGTCGAGCACCCCGGTTCGGGGGTGTGCAACTGTGCGGTCCGTAACGTGAAGTGAAGCCTGCCGCGTCGTTAAGTCACCTGCCTGTGAGGGTGGGACGTGGGGATGCCGAGCCCGGGCAAGGAGGGCGAAGGCCATGGAAGCGGTGAAGATCCTGAAGGTGCAGCCGTGATGGATCCCCCGGCGTAAGGGGCTCGGAACGTGCAGATAGTGACGGCGGGAACTGGAGAGACCCTCCCCGGCCCGATGACCTGCGGAGAGTGTCATCGGAGTGTGGCGACCTATAACCGATGAACTCGGGAAATGGAAGCCGGCCGGAAGGGAGTCGGAGGGGGCCGTAGTACCGCTTGAGCCGACCGGACAACATAACCGGCGGTGAGGGAAAGGCCCCTGCTTCGTCGATGCGTGATGAGGTAGTTGGAGGTGCTTGGTGAGTGCCGGGAGATCGGCTAGTCCCGCCAGCCCGGGAGTTCCCCGGGACAAGGTGCGTGCCCTGCAGCACACGCTCTACCGGACGGCCAAGGCCGATCCCGGACGACGGTTCCACGCGCTCATGGACAAGGTCTGTCGCAGGGACGTCCTGTGGCGCGGATGGGTCGCGGTGCGCGCCAACAACGGCGGCGTCCAGCGCCTGCTCGATGAGCTGGCCACCGAATTGCGAGGGCAGCGGTATCGTCCTGCACCTGCGCGTGGGGTGATGATCCCCAAGCCGGGCATGAAGAACGAGTACCGGCCGCTGGCGATCTCGACGGTTCGGGACCGGATTGTGCAGGCCGCGTTGAAGATCGTGCTGGAGCCGGTCTTCGAGGCGGACTTTCTGCCGTGCAGTTTCGGGTTCCGCCCGAAGCGCAGTACGCATGATGCTCTCCAAGTCGTCATCGATGAGGCTTGGAGGGGCCGCCGGTGGGTGGTCGAGGCGGACATCGCCAACTGTTTCTCGGCGATTCCGCACGAGAAGTTGATGCGAGCGATCGAGGAACGGGTGGTGGACCAGAGCGTCTTGAAGCTCCTGCGGCAGGTTCTGCGGGCAGGGGTGATGCAGGACGGGCAGGTCCGCCGGGAGGTGACCGGGGCCGCTCAGGGCGGTCCGATTTCGCCGTTGCTCTGCAATGTCTACCTGCACCGGATCGATCGGGTGTGGGACGTGCGCGAGCATGGTGTGATCGTCCGGTTCGCCGATGATCTGGTGGTGATGTGCAGGTCCCGGCAGCAGGCCGAAGACGCCCTCGCGCGGCTTCGGGAGTTGCTGGCCGACCTCGGCTTGGAGCTGAAGGAGGCCAAGACCCGCATCGTCGGCTTGTGGGAGGGGGAGGAAGGTTTCGATTTCCTCGGCTTCCATCACAAGATGGTGCGGGCGAAGGGGCTGCGCGGTGCCAAACGGGTCTATTTCCTCGCACGCTGGCCTAGCGACAGAGCGATGCAGCGGGCGCGAGATCGGATTCGGGAACTTACCGCCCGGTCCCGGCTGTTGCTGAGCGTTGAAGCGGTGGTGCGGGATCTGAACGAGTTCTTGCGCGGCTGGCTCATGTACTTCAAGTACGGCCACTCCAGCCTCCGTTTCGACAAGATCAGGGACTACGTGACCGACCGGCTGGCGATCTTCATCGGCAAGCGACATAAACGCGGCAGGCACTTCGGCCTGAGCGTGATCGCCTACCGATCGCCCGACCGGTGCGGCCTGATCAACATGTCTGGAATCGTCGTGGCGCCCAGAGCCAACAAGCCCTGGCGGGACAGACCGCATGCCTTCGGTGAACGGCGTCGGTGAGCTGGGTGCGGGAGAACCGCACGCCCAGTTCGAGGTGGCGGGAGCAGGAGAAGGAGTGACCTGGCCACGGTCACCAGGGACAGCACAGCCGTCCGGGAAACCGGCGGAAGAAAGGCCCTGGGCCCTACCGTCAGACATCATCACCTCGCCTGCTCCCGACCCGACTCGATGCCGTGGAACATCCGCGCGGCGGCGGAGGCTGTGGCGGTAACGGTGTCGATGCCGATCAGGGAGAGCAGAAAGGTGGGCCGGGACACGGTGACGGTGACCCGGACCTGGTTGCCGGTCGTGGAGACGGCGCCGGTGTGGCCGGCTGCGGACAGGTAGGCGCGAGCCGCGGCGGAAGCTCGGGCGGGGTCGGTCTCGAACTGGCCGCTGGCGTAGGCGCGTGCGGTGTCCAGCTGTACGGCTCCGGTGCGGGCGGCTTCCTCGGAGGCGGCGTACGCCTCCCGGTAGGCGCGGATCTTGGCGCCGCCGTCCACCATGAGGCCCGCGCACAGCAGCAGGGCGAACGCGATCACCGCGGTGAACACCGTGACCGAACCTCGCTCGCCGTTCACGACTGGATTCCGCGGGCTCGGTAGGGGTCGATCGGGCTGGTGAAGCTGCTGGTGAGGTTCTTGGTGCCGGGGATTCCCGGTACGGTGAGGTCGGCCAGCTGCACCTCGCAGGAGACCTGGGCGACCACGGTCGCGGGCCTGCCGAGCGGGGCGGACAGGCCGGTGGTGTTCACGGTCACCGACGGCGTGCAGGCCAGCCCTTCGCGGGCGAGCGCCGCCCGGGCGCTGCTCAAGGCGGCTGATCGGGCGGTGGCCGGGTCGCGGGCGATGGAGGCCTGGCGGGCGGCGTCCCGGGCGGCGGCTTCGATGGCGCTGTGGGCGAAGGAGACGCGGCCGAGCCCGATGACCATCACCAGCAGCGCGATCAGTGCCGGTGCGATGATCGCCATCTCCAGGGCGATGGACCCGCGCTCGTGGGTCATCCGGTGGTCCATTTCTCGATGGGGGCGCGGGCGACCTGTGTCACGGGGAGCGTGAGCAGGGGGACCAGGCTGATGGCCTGGCCGCTGACCGACACTTCGAGGGTGTCGGTGTCGCGGGTGATGGCGACGTCGGGGTGGGTGAGGAAGGAGCCGCCGGCCTGGCGGATGAAGCGTTCGGCGCTCGCCTGGCCTGCCGACAGGGTGGAGCCGTGGGCGCGGCCGGCGCGTAGTCCTTCCTGGGCGGCGGCCATGGCGAGGGTTCTGGCGTGGAACCACAGCGCGGTGTTCATGGTGAGCATGACGAGCAGGAGCACCGCCGGATAGACCAGGGCGGCCTCCAGCGTCGCCGATCCGCGCTCGCGTTCACTCATTTGATCTTGGCGAGCTGTTCGTTGACGACAGAGGTGATCTTCGTGCCGACGGTGATGGCCAGCAGGAAGACCACGGCCGCGATGATCACCCATTCCACGGTCGACGCGCCGCGCTCGGGGTCCAGGCCGCGTCGTACGGCACAGCGGTTGATCAGCAGCTCCAGCCGTACGGCGATCGCGAGCGCGCGGTTACGGATCATCGGTCGGATACCTCCTGGAGAGCGGTCAGCCGCCGGTCATCCGCGCGAAGGCGGGATAGCCGAGCAGCAGCAGGAACCCGAGGACCGACAGGGCCATCGGGACGGTCATGGTCTCGGTACGGGATCGGGCCTTGGAAACCTCGGCCGACAGGTCTGCCTCTCGCAGGGACTGGGCCTTGGCCATCAGGGTGTCGAGGATGCTCGCTCCTCGGGTGCCGGCGAGCTGGGCGATGGCGGCCATGTCCGCCAGCTCCGGGACGTCGACCTCCTTGGACAGCCGGGTGAGTTCGTCCCACGCGCTGCCGGTGCCTCTCCGTCCAGGGTCGAGAGCCTGGGCCAGCCGCTGGAAGGTCCACCCGTGGCCGACCTTCGCCGCGGACTCCAGCGCCTCGGCCGGTCCTGCCCCTGCGGCGCGGGCGAGCGCGACCAGGTCGAGGTAGGCGACGATGGCCTGCCGGAACGCCGCGCGTGCCTCGGCGGCCTGGCCGCGGATGGCGGCGTCAGGGGCGAAGAACACGGCGACGCCGAACGCCAGGCACGCCGCCCAGGAGACGGGCCAGGGCAGGACGACCTCGAGCAGCGCGCACCACGCCCAGAACACGAACGGACCGGCCGCCCCCAAGGCGATCATCAACGCCTTCTGGGCGAGGTAGTCGTGGGGCATCTTGCCGAGCAGAACCAGATCCGCGTGCGGAACCCGCGCGCCGATCATCGTCCCGGACAGTCTCGTGACCAGCCGTGATTTCCAGTCCTGGGCGGGTTCGGCCCGTGCGCCCGGCCGCAGGCGTTCCATCGCGGGGGCGAGCGCCGGAGGGGCCGGGAAAGCGGCGGACAGGGCGAGAGCGGCTCCGAGGCCGCCGACCGCGCCGCAGGCCAGCACAATCTCGATCATGTACGCTCCCCTGTGAGGAAACGGTGCCCCTTCGGCGCTCTGGCCAGGCGGTGCAGCCAGGTGAACGCGCCCGCGTACAGACCGATCACGATCGCGAGCACCAGCTGCCCGCCGACCGTGCTGAACGGTGCCACGTAGGTGGTGTTGAGCAGGGCGAAGGTCGTGTAGCCGAGGAGCGCGCCGACGACCCAGCGGGCGGTGACGCGGTGGGTGGCGCGTTCGGCGTTGATCTCCCGGCGGGCGGCGACGTCCTTGGCGACGGTACGGGCCAGGCGTTGCAACACCTCGCGCAGCCCTTGCCCGCGAGCCCGGCAGGCCAGGATCAGCGCGGCGGCGATCATGTCGCCGGTCGGGTCGGCCAGATCGTCGGCGAACGCCCTCAGCGCCTGCTCGGTAGGGGTGCGGTAGGTGAGCCGCCGGGCCAGGGCCCGTACCTCGGCGGCGATCGGCGCGGGTGGGTGGTCGGCGCTGGAACGCAGCGCTTCTTCGATGCCCGCGCTGCCGCCGAGTACGTCGGCCAGGTGGCGGATCCAGGCCTCCAGCGCTTCGAGCCGTTCGATCCGCTGGACGGTGTCGCGGCTGGTCAGCATGCGCGGCAGGGCCACCGCGCCGGCCGCGGCCCCGGCGGCGGCGACCGGCCAGCCGGTCAGCCACCACGTCAGGCAGAACGCGCCCAACCCGTACACCGACGGCATGAGCGCGGAGTGGGGGATCCGGCGTCGCGGCGGGCGCGGCGGACGTACCGGAACTCGGAGGAACCCGGCGGCGGCCAGCAGCGGCCCGGCGACCAGCGCCGCTCCGGCGAGCGCGGCCAGCCAGCCGGTCACGCCCACCCTCCCGCGAACAGGCTGGCGTCGAACCCGGCCGCGACCAGCTCGTCCATGCACTGCGGGATGGTGTTGGGCACCGCCCGTCCGTCCCGGCCGGGGACGTAGACGCGGTTGACCGCCGGCTCCAGCCCGTCGGCCGGTGGCAGGACCTCGTGGATCTCGGCGACGTAGCGGCGGTTCACCAGGCCCCCGGGGTCGTGGCGGAGCTCGTGCCGCAGGTGGACGACGAAGTCCACGGCCATGCCGATGGTACGGAACAGCGTCTCCGGCGCGATCGACAGGCCGCCCGAGCCGGCGAGGATCAGCATCCGCGAGAACACCTGGTCGGCGGAGTCGGCGTGCATGGTGCAGATGGAGCCGGCGCCGCCGGTGTTCATCGCCTCCAGCATCGGGACCAGCTCGTCCCCGCGGACCTCGCCGACGATGATGCGGCGGGCGTTGAAGCGCAGGGCGTCCTCGATCAGCTGGTGCAGGGTGATCGCGCCGAAGCCCTCGGTGTTGCCCTCGCGGGCCTCCAGCGCGAGCACGTCGCGGTGCCGGTCGGGCTGGGCGTGGAGGAAGAGCTCGTACTCCTTCTCGACGGTCGCGATCCGCTCGTCCGGGTCGATCTCGGCCGCCAGGGCGCGGGCGAAGGTGGTCTTGCCGTCGCCCATCCCGCCGGTGATCACGATGTCCTTGTGGGCGCGTACGGCGGCGGCCAGGAAGGCCCGGCAGCCCTTGTCCAGGGTGTCGGACGCCATGAGGTCGTCCAGGTCGGCGTGGAGCATGCCGTGCCTGCGGATCGACAGGCACGGGCGCGGCGTGACGCCCATGATCGCGGCGATCCGGGTTCGCCCGACCGACAGGTGCAGGCGCGGACGCGCGATGGAGAAGTCCCGAGCGGTCTGGCCCTGGTAGGCGGCCCAGCGGCGGACATTGCCCACGAGTTCTTCGTCGCTGTCGGCGATGGCCGGGCCGAGTACCTTGCGGCCGTCGGAGTAGGTGATCCACACCTGGTCGCAGCCGTTGACGTCGATGTTCTCCACGTCGGGGTCGTCGACGAACGGTTGCAGCCGTCCCAATGCGAAGATCTCGTTGTGTACGGCCTCGGCCAGCAGCCGCTCCTCCGACAGGGTGGGCGCGCTCCTGCCGGCGAGGGTCCTGCCATCGGTGTACTCGCGGACCAGGTCGATGATGACCGCCCGCGCGTACTCCCGGACGGCCTCGTCACCGGTGACCGTTGCGTTGTCGAGCGCCTCGGTCACCTGCGGCACGAGCTCCCGTACGGCTCGTTGCACGTCGAAGCTCACGATGCCGGCACCTGCTCGCCCAGCTTGGTTCCCAGCGACCGCGCTGCCCGCAGAAGCAGGGATCGCGACAGGTGACGCTCGCTGCCCGTGCCGTGCGTCAGGACCGCCGCCGCCTTCGGATCACGCGGAAGGTGGCCCACGACGTCGATGTCCAGCGTCTTGGCCACCTCCCTGCGCCCGTAGGGTCCGTCGCCGGTCAGCAGGACGCGCGGGCTGGGCCGGTGGCCCCGCGCTGCCGTGATCGTGGCGAGGCGGGGAGCGAGCGCGGACAGGTCCCGCAGCGTCGGCCGGGCGACGACGAGGACATGATCCGCGGCGGCCAGCAGGGGAACAGGTGTCTCCGCCCCGCCGATGCGCCCGAGGTCGACGATCACATCCCCGGACATGGTGGCGAAGGTCTCGGCGATGTCCCGCCACAGCGGCTGGACCGCCGACACCTGGGAAGGGCTCGCCAGACCCGGCAGGATCCGGCGGCTGTCCGGACCGTTGAGCTGCAGCACCTGTTCGGCCAGCGTGGCCGTCGCGTCGGCGCCGCGCCGCAACTGCACCGCCCACTCGCCCAGCCCGCGATCCTGCAGCTGGCCGACCAGGAACCCCGACAGGACGCTCCCACCCGCCGGGTCGCACTCGGCGAACAGCACGGTACGCGGCCAGGCGAGGGTCAGCGCCAGCCCGGCCGTCGTCACGCCGGGGCTGTGCCCGCCAGAACACAGGACGATCAGCATAAGCGCGCTCACCCGGCCCGCGACTGCAGCACGATCGCGACGGTGCCCTCGGCCGCGTGGCGGGCCAGCGCCGTACCGGCTGCGGCCGGGACGATCAGATCGACCACGATCAGCCCGTCGGCGTCCGGCTGGCCCACCCGATCCACCCTGGCCTGATGGTCCTGCGCCAGCCCACGGCCTGCCTCGCCCGAGGACACCGCAGTGGCCACGACGCGGTCACCGGGCTGGATTCCTCGGGCCGGCAGTCTGCTGGGCTTCAGCGCCACCGGCACCACGACCTCACCCGGCCCCGGCACCAAGGTCTCGGTCACGTGGGCGGGGGAGAGCAGGCTGCCCGCCTTCAGGTTCACCGCGGCGCGCTTTCCGATCAGGGTGCTCTTCCCTGTCGCGTCGACGGACTGGACCGCCGCGTCCACGCCGAGCGCGACCGTGCGCAGGTCCTGCGCTTGGATCTGCTGGCCGACCGGCACATCACGTGCCATGACCAGCACTGGCACCCGCTGGCTGGCGACGCCGTACACCTGCCAGGCCCCCAACGCCCCCAGCGCGGTCAAGGCGACGCCGACCACGAGCATCATCGGGCTGCGCCGGGTCGGCAACGGACGCAGCTGGCCCGTCTCCCTGGGCGGCGAGAGCCGCTGAAGCAGCATCAACCTCTATCCCTTCGTGACCAGCGCCTGCGCCTCGACGATGCGTACCGGGAACGTGACCGACCTGGTGATCGCCGGCAGCGCGCCACCCGCACCGCCGGAACCGCGCCACGTGCCACCCCAGGTGACCGACACGGTCACGCGGCGTGCGTTCGCCGGACGCTGGAAGCGGTACGAGCAGGTGGAGCTCTGGCGCGCCGCGGGCCGGCTGGGGTCGTAGGCGGTTCCCGGGCCGTTGCAGGTGATGGTGTGGCCCTCGCCCGTGTCGATGGTCATCCGCTGCGGCCTCGCCGTGGCTTCGGCCCAGACTCCGCCGGTACGTAGCCGCTTGGTCTTGGCCGTCCACTGTCCCTTGGCCAGGTAGAACCAGTGCGGGAGTCCCACCAGCCCGTCCCGTCCGCGTGGCGGAGCCGTGAGCACCTGCGGCGGCGCGATCGGGATGCGCTTGTACGCCCGATGGGCGAGCTGCTCGGCGATGACGGCAGGGGCACGCTTGTTCGCGATCCAGACAATCTTCCGGGACCCGTTGGAGCATTTGACCTCGTACCAGGCACCCTTCTTCACCGGCTCGGTGCTGAGGGGCCTGTCGGGGTCGGCGTACTCGCGGCCCACCTTCTGGAGACCGTGCGCGTACCACCATCGCTGGTAGGAGCAGGCGACCTTCGGCTTGCCGGCGCGAGCGGCAGGTGCTTTGCGGGGCTTGTCCTGAGCCCAGATGGTGTAGTTGAAAGGCTGCGTTGCCACGCCGACACCATCTCCGTCGTCGTGCGTGACAGGCAGGCCCATGAGTTCGCCGACGACGACAAGGGTCATGAGGTTGGAGAACATGGCTCGGTCAGCTGCGTCATCTTCGCGACCCGCCACACGCCGTCCGCCTCCTTGGTGAGGGCGGCGACCATGTAGGTGTGGGGCATGCCATGGGTGAGGCGCTTCCCCGTTCGGTCGTCCGCTTGGCCGGCTTTCCGAGCGTCCTGGCAGTCGCGCAGCAGAGCCCCGTCATCTCGGATGTCGACTTCGAAGATATGGAAGTCGGGCTGCCCCCAGGTGACCCGGCCCTCGGCGCGCAGTGCGGCGATGCCCTTCAACATCGTGCCGAGAAGGGGCTGGGTCGCGACTGGCTTGAGAATAGCCCTGCGCGCCTCGGGCTGGGCGCGTTCGGCAAGCGGTCCAGCTCGGTACACCTCGCGGTACACGGCCATGACGGCTTCCTTGTCCGTGGTGGGGCTGGGAGTCGGCGTGGTTGGAGCAGCCGAGTGCTTGGCTGCAAGGGTCGGGCCCGGGTGCTGCTCGCCGGACTGGCAGCCGGCGACGCCGCCTACTGCGGTGACGATCAGCGCCGCCACCGGCATGACTTGCCGTGATCTTGAGATACCGACCCGCACCTACCAGAATCCTCACTTAGAGAAGCCGATCCACTACCTATGGTTGCCGGATCAGGGTAGCCGCCGTCCTCCGGCCGCTGACGGCCCAGTCAGCTGATCATTACGTGATATTTATCCACTGGCTCGCGCTATGGCTGCTGGTGTGGACGCTCAACGTTCACGAACTGCTGCTGGCCTGGTGATGACAGCTTGTAGGCGGTTGGTGGTCAGGCGGGCACGAGAAGCGTGGTCAGTAGGTCGTCGAGACTGACGATGCCTACGACTGCACCCCTGGCGGAGCTGTCGTTGGCGCGCCCGACAAGACCGGTGGGTTCGGCTGGGGTGCCGTCTGCGGCGTGGACGAGGGCGAGTTGGCTGTGGGCTGCCCGCAGCCAGGAGACCGCCTGGGCGATCGAGGTGTCGTGGGTCAAGGCGGGCAGTGGGTGGGCGAGCTGGGCGGCGGTCACGGTGGCGCCGCGGCGGCGCGCCAGGTAGGCGTCTCGCACGTGCACGACGCCTGCGGGGTCGGTGAGGGGACCGGCGATCAGGCGGGAGCGTTGGGCGTGCAGGCAGGCGTCGACGACCTGCTGCGGGGTGGCGGAAACGGGTACGGTGACGACCTGCTCGGCCGGGGTGATCAGGGGGGTGATGGGGGCGTTCGGTGCTTGGAGGGCTTGGGTGAGCACGGCGTGGTCGTCGGCCTCGATGAGGCCGAGCCGGCGTGACTCCTCCACCAGGTGTTGGAGCTGGGCGGGGGTGCGCGGGTTGGCGCCCTCCTCCCTGGGCCGGACCTTGACCAGGCGCAGCAGGCCGTTGGTCATACAGTTCAGCGCGCGGATCAGGGGCCGGACCAGCAGGGTGAAGCCGCGGAACGGCAGCGCCAGGAGAGTAGCCGAGCGTTCGGGGTGGGCGATCGCCCAGGATTTGGGTGCCATCTCGCCGAGCACCATGTGCAGGAACGTCACCAGCGCCAGCGCGATGACGAAGGCGAGTGTGTGTGCGACGGCCTCGTGCAGGCCGATGGTGTGGAAGAGCGGGGTGAGTGTGCCGGCGATCAGCGGCTCAGAGACCACGCCGAGGCCGAGCGAGCACAGTGTGATGCCGAGCTGCGCGCCAGCCAGCATCAGCGATAGCTCCTTGATCCCGGCCAGCGCGGCGAAGGCGGCCCGGCTACCGCCAGCGGCGGCCCTTTCCAGGCGGTGGCGTTTGGCGGCGACCAGGGCGAACTCGGCGGCCACGAAGAAGCCGTTGCCCACCAGCAGGAGCAGGGTCAGGATCAGGCCGGTCGACAGGTTCACGGCTGCTCCCGGGTGTTGTCGCGGTAGGGGGTCAGGCGGACGCGTTCGGGCACGTGCCGGTTGAGGGTCAGCACCTCGATGCGGGCGTGTGTAGGCGCCTCGTCGTCCAGCGTGGCGGGCAGATCCACGGTGATCGTGTCGCCAGGGGCGGCGAAGCGTCCGAGCCGGTGCAAAATGAGCCCGGCCAGGGTGTCGTACTCGTCTTCATCGGGCAGGTTGAGGTTGGTTTCCAGGGCGATCTCGTCGATGCGCAGCCCGGCGTCCAACTCCCAGCCGCCATCCCGGCGTACCGCGGAAGGTTCCTCGACGTCGTTTTCGTCGGCGATCTCGCCCACCAGCTCCTCGGCCACGTCCTCCCAGGTGAGCAGTCCGGCCAGGCCGCCGTGCTCGTCGACCACGCACGCCACCTCCTCGCCGCGCTCGTGCAGCTGGCGCGCCAGGTCGGGCAGCGGCAGGGAGAACGGAACGATGAGCACGTCGTGGGCGATGTCCGCGACGCGGGTCTCGGCGGCCTTGTCCGGTGGGACGGCAGCGGCCTCGCGCAGGCTCACCAGGCCGATCACGTCGTCGAGGGTGGCGCCGAGCACCGGGTAGTGGGTGTGGCCGTGGCCGGCGATGAGCTCGTCCAGGTCGGCCACGGTGGCTGTGGCGCTGATGGCTACGACCTCGACGCGCGGCACCATGACCTCCTCGGCGGTGTGGTCGGAGAAGTTCAGGGCGCGCTCCAGAACGTCGGCCTGACTGCCGGGAAGGTGACCATGTGCCTCGGACTCGCCGATGATCTGGCCTAGCTCCTCCAAGGTGGCGCCGTGGTGCAGTTCTTCGACCGGCTCGATGCCCACGCTGCGCAAGAGCTTGTTGGCCGCGGTGTCGAACAGCTTGATGATCGGCCCGGCGACGGTCAGGTAGATGAGAGTGGAGCCGGCCAGGGCACGGGCGAGTGGTTCGGGCTTGGCCAGGGCGAGGTTCTTGGGGGCCAGCTCGCCGAGCACCATCTGGATGATCGTGGCCAGGGCGAAGCCGATCGCCAGGGCGACGGCGCCGACCATGCCTTCGGGCATGCCCAGCCCAGTCAACGCGGGGGCGATCAGCTCGGCCAGCGCAGGCCGGGCGATGAAGCCAACCACCAGGGCGGTGACGGTGATGCCGAGCTGCGCGCCGGACAGCATGAACGACAGCCGCTCCATCACCTCGATGGCCTTGGCCGCCTTCTTGTCGCCGGCGGCGGCCTGGGTGGACAGCGTCAGGCGGTCGACGCTGACGTAGGCGAATTCCTGGGCGACGAAGTAGCCGGTGGCTGCGGTGAGGACGAAGACAGCCAGCAGCCCGAGCACCGCGCTCATCGTGTGGGCTCCTCGCGTCGAAGATCTGTCTCGGTCGGTACGAACACCGAGCTGACCGACCACCGGGGCGTGCTCCCATGTACCAGCACCGGCAGCCCCGCCTTTCCCGTATTCGCTGTCGTGGCCGTTACTGTTCGGCAGTCGTACTCACTGCCCTCGCGCTGGCCGATCATCCCGCCTGACCTGTCGCCGGCACACCCCTGACGCGTCCGCCCGCTGCCAGGACGAGGTGCCGGATGTGATCGGCATCTCAGCCCTGTGCTTGGAGCAGGTGTGGGCCGCCGCCATAGCGATCATCATCCATCCACCTCACCACGTAGCGGAACATCCCAAGTCGGCTACCGAGAGTGACCTCGGGGTATGTCCCATCAAGGGGGAACTTTCATGATCATTAACCGGGCTCGTCAAGAGCGCCTGGGACATGTCGTGTTCATCGCGGCGGCCGCGGCGGTCGGCGGATTTCTGTTCGGGTACGACAGCGCCGTCGTCAACGGCGCGGTCGTCGGTATCCAGAACCACTTCCGGGTGGGACCGGTCGAGACCGGGGTCGTGGTGGCGATCGCGCTGCTGGGGTCGGCCGCGGGCGCCTGGACGGGCGGAAGGCTGGCCGACCAGCTGGGGCGTACGAGGTCCATGCAGGTGGCGGCGCTGCTGTTCATGATCAGCTCGATCGGGCAGATGCTGCCGTTCACGGTCTGGGATCTCGGCTTCTGGCGGGTGATCGCGGGCTTCGCGATTGGCATGGCGTCGATGCTCGCACCCGCGTACATCGCCGAGGTGGCGCCGCCCGCCTACCGCGGCCGGCTGGGCTCGTTCCAGCAGCTGGCCATCGTGCTTGGCATCGCCGTCTCGCAGCTCGTCAACTACGTGATCGCCAGCATCGCCGGCGGCAACGTCAACAACCACCTGGGGCCGCTGCAGGCCTGGCAGTGGATGCTGGGTGCCTGCGCGATCCCAGCCTTGCTGTATCTGCTGCTCGCTCTGAAACTCCCCGAATCGCCCCGCTATCTGATCATGTCGGGCCGCGTTCGCCAGGTGCGCGAGGTGCTCACCGAGATCGAGGGTGAAGACGTGGACCTCGACGAGCGTATCGCGGAGATCCAGCACGTGGTGCGCACCGAACGCGTGCCGGGGATGAAGGACCTGCGCGGCCCGGCGCTCGGGCTGCTGCCGATCGTCTGGATCGGCATCGCTCTGTCGGCCTTCCAGCAGTTCGTCGGCATCAACGTGATCTTCTACTACTCGACCGTACTGTGGCAGTCGGTCGGCATCAACCAGAGCGAGTCCCTGCTGATCAGCTTCTCCAGCTCGATCATCAATATCATCGGCACGCTGATCGCGATGGCGCTGGTGGACAAGATCGGCCGCAAGCCACTGCTCATGATCGGCTCGGTGGGGATGACGATCGCGCTGGCCACCACGGCGTGGGCGTTCAGCGCGGCCAGGATGACCGACGGCAGGGTTACGCTGCCGGACCCGCAGGGGCTGATCGCGCTCGTCTCCGCCAACACGTTCGTGCTGTTCTTCGCACTGTCGTGGGGCGTGGTGGTCTGGGTGCTGCTCGGCGAGATGTTCCCCAACCGCATCCGCGCCGCCGCCCTGGGCGTCGCCGCCGCGGCCCAGTGGCTCGCCAACTGGCTGATCTCGGTCTCGTTCCCGGCGCTCGCGGAGTGGAATCTTCCGCTCACCTACGCCGGGTACGCCGTCATGGCGCTGCTGTCGTTCCTCTTCGTCGCCAGATGGATCAGGGAGACCAAGGGCCGCAAGCTCGAGGAAATGGGCTGACCCGCTCAGTCCGGCCGCGGTGTCCCGCCGGCGCGGGACACCACGAGGTCTAGGTGTGACGACTGGGGACCTCGTCCCTAGCGTGACGGGGTGGGACGACCCGAGCTCGTTTGCGGTTCGTGGATCAGCGCCACCACATGTCGCACGAGACCCGTGTTGCGCCTGCTGGACGGCAGAAGGTTAGCGTCGCCGACGTGACGTTAGCCGGGCCGCTTGTTCACGGGCGCGTGGGGGGATGGCCTCACGATGTGGCCCGTCGTCGGGATCGACCTCATGTCGCAGCTGGACGCAGTCGTGGAGCAGCGCGCCGTACAACGTCCAGAGAGGTGAACGCGGATCGATCTCTGCCATCTGCTTGCGGGCAGCGCGTTCGAGACGCTCGCCTTCCGCTATGGTGGCGCGCAGGTGGACCAGGTCCTCGCCGCTGCCAGGGGCGACCAGCAGGTGCTCGAAACAGGCGTAGGCCTTCCCGATCACATCCAGCAGGTCGGCGAAGACCTGGGGAAAATTGCCGGTCTCGCGCTGTCCTGGCAGGCCGAGAACCCCGGCAGCCAGGTCGGCAAGGGCACGGGCGACGCCGCGCAGTTGATGGCAGGCGTGCTCCAGGCATAGGACAGCCTGCATGATGCGGCGCAGGCGCCGGCGGGTTCGCGCCCGACGTAGGGTGAAACGCAGGGACTCATTGGCTCGTTCGGCGCTCTCGTGGGCCGAACGCAGCCTGATGGACAGGCGCCTGGCGCGGGCCAGCCATTTCTGCGCCTGGTGCGCGGTCCAGGACTGCCTGACGCCTTCCGCCAGGTCGGAGCAAAGGTCTGCGAGATCATCGGCCAAGTCGGCCATGTCCTTGGCGGCCCGGCCCACGTGACGGGGCGGGATCATCAGTATGAGCGTGGCTCCGACGACCGCGCCGATGACAATGTCGAGCAGCCGCGCCATGCCGTACTCGCGGCCCAGAGTGAATACGAGAAGGGCGGTGATGGGCGCCTGTGTGTTCTGCCAGGGTATGCCGACGGTTCTGCTGACCACCAGCGCGACCGCGACCAGGACGACCATGGTGGCGGCGTTGGCGCCGAACACCTGCACGAAGCCGATGGCAGCCGCCAGTCCGACCAGCACCGCGATGGTCTGCTGGATGGCCTGGACCACGGTGCTGTAGGCGGTCGCCGTCACCGACAGCAACACGCCGGTGGGAGCGAGCACCGGCTGAGGTGAGCCGATCAGTTCGGTGGAGATCCACCAAGCCACCAGGCAGCCGACGGTGACCGTCACCGTCGGCATCAGCAACTGCCTCTCGCGCCGCACCCAGCGGCGTAGCCCACGCCGCCGCCATCGACCCGAGCCCGGAACTCGGTCAATCCACCGGTGCAGCCATCGCCTCGCGGCGGAAAATGCCATCCCCGCACCCCCAGCCGTGGCGCCCCGCCTGGCGGCTTCCGGGTCGTCTTTTACCTCCTACCGTGAGGCTGCCCTTGTCGGGTAGCGGGCGCTCCGTTCCCGAGCAGCATTTTGCCCTCACCAGGCCTTCGAAGACCCGGGCGCCTCGTTGCTGTCTTACCGTGCCGCCATCCCGCAGCCAACCGCACCCTTGCCCCCTTGGCCGATGCACGGGGCAGGTCGCCGATCTCCATGGTGGACTTCGCGGTGGCGTCGGGCAGTATGAGCGGCCCCCGTACCCCGTGAGACTCGTCAAGGAGATCGGCATGACCATCGCCTCGTACACCGTGACCGACCCCGTCGCTGAGCATGGGGAGGGGCCCGGCTGGTCTGGCCGGTGGGGCGGGTTGCTGTGGGTCGACATACTGGCCGGCGACTTGCTGATGCTCGACCCGACGGCAACGTACGCCACCGCCGTGTGGCAAAGGTCGCCGTCGTCGTACGGCCGCGCGTGTCGGGAGGCTACGTGGTGGCGGCCCGAACGCGAGCTGCTGCTGGCCGACTTCGATTACGCTCGCTCGGCGAGGCGTGGACCGACCCTGCGATCACACCACCTCGGCGAGGGACGTAAACCGCGCCGAGCAGCTGGAGGCGGGCCTCTTCGCCGCCGACCCCGGTGTGCCGGGTCGCCCGATCCTGCCGACAACACTCTGACCGGGTGCTCTAGCGTCCTGGCCTAACACGACAAACGGCAGGCTATCCCGAAGCCGTCGAAGCCGCCCGCGCGTAGTGCGCTGACCTGCAAGCCACGCGATGTCGGGCGGCGGCCACAGCGGAAGTCTGCCTGAACTCAGCCGGCGCTGATCCTGCGGCGGAAGACCCAGTACGTCCAGCTCTGGTAGAGCAGCACCAGCGGCAGGAAGATCACTGCAACCCAGGTCATGATGCCGAGCGTCTTCGGCGTCGCTGCGGCGTTCTCGACGTTCAGGCTGTGGGCCGGGTCGATCGTCGACGGCAGGACGTTGGGATAGAGAACCGCGAACAAAGTGATCACGGTCACGCCGACGGCGACAGCCGACAGCAGGAACGCCCAGCCTTGACGATCTTTGGCCAGGGCGCCGAGCGCTGAGGCGAAGGAGAGGACGGCGAAGGCGACCAGGATCACCGTGCCGAGCTTGCCGCCCTCGACCTGCGTCCATACCAGGAAGACTGCCAACAGCACGGCTGCGGCCACGCCCGCGCGGTGCGCGACCGCGGCCGCACGCCGGCTGAGTTCCCCGGTGGTCTTCAACGCCAGGAACACGGCGCCGTGCGTGGCGAACAGCGTCAGCGTCGTCAGTCCGCCGACCAGCGCGTAGGGGTTGAGCAGGTCCCCCAACGTGCCGACGTACTCGTGACGGTCGTCAAGCGGCACGCCCCGCACGATGTTCGCGAACGCGACCCCCCACAGCAGCGCGGGCACGAACGAGCCCGCCACGATGCCCACGTCCCACCGCCGTCGCCACGCTGTCGAATCCCGCTTGCCGCGATACTCGAAGGCCACCCCGCGTACGATCAACGCCAGCAGGATCAGCAGCAGTGGCAGGTAGAACCCGCTGAACAGCGAGGCGTACCACTCGGGAAACGCGGCGAACGTGGCGCCTCCCGCGGTGATCAGCCACACCTCGTTACCGTCCCACACGGGGCCGATCGTCTCGATCATGGTCCCGCGTTCCCTCTTGTTCCTGGCCACGACGGGCAGCAGCATGCCGACGCCGAAGTCGAACCCTTCGAGAACGAAATAGCCGATCCACAGGATGGTGATCGCCACGAACCAGACGTCGGTGAGCTCCACTGGCCCATTCCCTCTCCTAGTAGGCGAACGACGTCTCGTCGCCGCCGCTTGGTTCTGGGCCGTCGGCGGGCGGAGGAGCGGCTCTGCCGTACTTGATCATGAGGCCGACCTCCACCACGGCCAACGCTCCATACAAGAGGGTCAAGGCGATGAGCGAGATGAGCACGGTGCCCGCTCCGACGCTGGGCGAGACGCCGGTGGCGGTCTTCATCTGGCCGAAGACGATCCATGGCTGCCTGGCCATCTCGGTGAAGATCCACCCGAAGCTGTGCGCGAGGAAGGGCAGCACGACGGACCAGACGGCGGCTCTCCAGATCCAGCCCCTGCCCCGGACGCGCCCTCCTCGGGTCAGCCAGAGCAAGACGAAGGCCACCAGCGCGGCAAGCATGCCGAACCCGATCATGAGCCGGAAGCCCCAGTAGGCGACGGGGATGTAGGGACGGTAGTCTCCGGGGCCGAACCTGCGCTCGTACGCCGCCTGGATGTCGTTGATGCCCTCGACCTTGCCGTCGAAGGAACCGGTGGCCAGTTGTGACAGCAGGCCCGGGATCTCCAGCGAGTAGATCGGCTTGGTGCCGTCGAGCGTTCCGATGGTGAACAGGGAGAACGGCGCGGGCTGCCGAGTCTCGTAGAGCGCCTCCGCGGCGGCCATCTTCATCGGCTGGGTCTCGGTCATGATCTTGCCGAGGATGTCGCCGGAGACGAGGGTGCCGAGAGCGCCCACCAGCACCGCGAGCGCGCCCAGCCGCAGGGATGGACGGAACACGTCCAGATCCCTCTTTCTGGCCAGATGCCAGGAGGAGATGGCCATGAGGATCACCCCGCCGGCCAGCCAGCAGCCCAGGACGGTGTGCGGGAAGGTGGCCAGCAGGACCTTGTTGGTCAGCACTTGCCCGAAGTCGACGAGCTCGGCCCGCCCGTTGAGCTTGAATCCCACCGGCCACTGCATGAAGGAGTTGGCGGCCAGGATGAAGTAGGCGGACACCATCGTGCCGATCGCGACAATCCAGATGCACGCGAGATGCACCGCCTTGGGCAACCGGTCCCAGCCGAAGATCCACAGACCCAGGAACGTCGACTCCAGGAAGAAAGCGAGCAACGCCTCAAGCGCGAGTGGGGCGCCGAAGACATCGCCGACGAACCGGGAATAGGAGCTCCAGTTCATGCCGAACTGGAACTCCTGCACAATTCCCGTCACCACTCCCATGGCGAAGTTGATCAGGAAGAGCGTGCCCCAGAACTTCGTGGCTCGAAGATAGGCGGGCTTGCCGGTGCGCACCCAGGCCGTGTTCAGGATCGCTACCAGGAGCGACATCCCTATCGTGACGGGCACGAACAGGAAGTGGTACACCGTGGTGATCCCGAACTGCCAGCGCGCAAGGTCCAAGGCTTCCATGTTATTCCCTATATGTGTCGGATCACACACGTTCGGTCGCAAAGCGTTATCGTCATGACCGAGCCCTCCGTCGCGCAGAACCGGCGACCGCCCGTGATGATCCCGGCACCACCAGTCGGTCCATGGTTCCCACCACGGTCAAGCCCAGACCGGGTGGTAGACCGGGCAGGTCGTCGGCAGTGCGTGTGGTCGCCCGGGGCGAGCCTGTCGATGCCCAGCCCACGGGGTCTCCAAGCTGGTGACCTGGCCGCTCTGCCGGCGGCGCTCACTGGCTGACGCTGGTGGCGGCGTGGCGCGGCCCGGCGTATCGCCAGAAGAAGTTGACCAGCACGGTGATCCGGTTGCGCCCGCCCAGCAGGTACGCCACATGGATGAAGATCCATATCAGCCACGCTGGCCACCCACGCATGGTCAATCCGTTGGACAACTGCAACACGGCCTCGGCCCGGCCCACGGTCGCCATGATCCCCGGGTCCCGGTATGCGAACGGTCGCAGCGGCAGCCCCTGAGCCGCCGCCAGGATCTGCTTGCCCACGTGCTCCCCCATCTGGATCGCCGGCTGAGCGAGCTGGGGCATCGGCTTGGGCGGCCCGGCCAGGTCTCCGGCCACGAAGATCTCGGGATGCTCCGGCACGCTCAAAGCCTCGGTAACCCTGATCCTGCCGCCCTTGGTCTGCGGCAGCCCCCATTCCGCCACATAGGCGGGCGCAGTCACGCCGAGCGCCCACACGGTCACGTCGCTCGGCACGTGCGTCCCATCGACGATCCCCACCGCATCCGGTTCCACCGACGCCACTGTGGCCCCCAGCCGCAGCCGCACCCCTCGCTTGCGCAGCGCGGCCGCCGCCGCATTTCGCAGCTGCGGCTTGTACGGCGCCAGCACGAAGTCAAAGCGCTCCACCAACGTCACACTCGTCTGGTCGGGACGAATCTCGGGATGCGTCGGTGGCAGCGTGCGCCGCCGCAGCTCGGCCAGCGTCCCGGCGATCTCGACCCCGGTCGAGCCCCCGCCCACCACCACGACGTGGACGCTGTCGCGCCGACCCGCCACCGCGTCCTCCAGACAGTGCTGGAGCCGCCGCCGCAACGCTGCCGCGTCGTTGAGCGAATAAAGCGGCTGTGCGTTCTCCGGCGCGCCCGGCACGTTGTACCAGTTGGTGGTCACACCGGTGGCCAGCACGAGAAAGTCGTAGTCCAGCGTGCTTCCGTCATCAAACTCCACACGCCGTTTCTCGGGCAGCACCGTGCTCAGCGCACCCCGACGGGCGCGCACGTTCGGCCACTTGGCGGCGTAGGTCCTGACGGGGTATGACACGTCGGACATGCTCATCCCGGCCGTAGCCACCTGGTAGAGCAAGGGCTGGAAGGTCGAGTACGGGTTGTGGTCGATCAGCGTGACCAGCGCACCTGCCTTGGCCAGCGTTCGCGCCGCGGCCAGCCCGGCGAAACCGGCTCCCACGATCACGACGCGGGTTCTTCGTCTCATGACCATCTCCCTGCCCCGTGCCACCCCCTCGGAGGCCCAAAGCATGCCCAGTGTCCGTTGAACCCGAGGGACGCAGGAACCGCGCCTCGTACTACCTGGGCGTATGCGGGACCGTTCGCTGGTGCTGTCGACCAGCCTCGTCCAGTGCTGTCTCGACGCTCCAGGGTGACCTGTTCGAGATCGTCAGGCATCGACACGGGCTCATCGCTGCCCCAGATCGGCGAGGAG
Organism: Nonomuraea sp. B10E15; assembly: GCF_039871615.1. Taxonomy (NCBI): domain Bacteria; kingdom Bacillati; phylum Actinomycetota; class Actinomycetes; order Streptosporangiales; family Streptosporangiaceae; genus Nonomuraea; species Nonomuraea sp. B10E15. The sequence continues at coordinate 31,916 of NZ_JBDPMB010000035.1, read as the reverse complement.
ACCGACCGACACCGCGATAACGACGGTGCCGAAAAGGTAGGAAAGCAGGGCGTGCCCGAAGGCGACTTTCCGGATGCGGGTGCTGGCCAGCACATTGTCCGATACTCCGTAAGCCATCCCCACGGTGAACGCCGTGTAGGCGAAGTCGCTATAGCTCGGCGGCTGCTCCTGCCGGAAGTCGATGCCTCCCTCAACTTCGACATAGTACAAGCGTGCGTACTTGAGGGCGAAAACGGTGTTCGTCAAAGTCCAGGACAGGACCACGGTCACCAAACTCAAGATCACCGCGATTGCGGCAACAGGGTCCTGATCGCTGCCCGGGCGGAGGAGGGCCGCCACGACAGCCGCGAGACTGGCCACCGCAGCGATCAGGATGCCCGTGTCGGTGGTGTGCGTCCCACCTTCCTGTTCGGCGATGCGCTTGGTCCCCTCGTGGTCCTGCGACCAGCTGATCAGCCACGCCCACGCCAGGACGAGGGAAACAGCCACATCCCAAGTGACGAAGAAGAACAGTTCAGGGGCGCCGATGAGCGCGACGCCCCCGCCGGCCACGGCACCGAGCAGGACGCACATCAAAACCCGTCGCAAGGAAAGTATCCGCCGTCCGCGACGCTCCCACGCTGCCCTCACCTGCACCAGAGTGTCATAGGACGGGCCGACGCCACCCCTTTTGACGTGCGAGTCCAGCGCACGCTCGCCGTCGCTGACCTCGCTCTCGCCCTTCCGACACCGGGAAATTACCCGTCGGCCCCGAGCGCAGCCAGATCAGCGGCGGTAACCGGCCATGGCCTCCAACCGTGCGATCCGGTCGGCGATCGGTGGGTGGGTGGAGAAGAGCCTCCCGATGCCCCCGCCACGGAACGGGTTGGCGATCATGAGATGCGAGGTCGAGGAGAGCCGGCCGGTCTCCGGCAACGGCAGTTGCCGGGTGCCCGCATCGATCTTCCGTAGCGCGCTGGCCAGCCCGATCGGGTCACGGGTCAGCCGGGCACCGGACTCGTCGGCCTGATACTCCCGCGCCCGGGAGATGGCCATCTGAACCATCGCGGCCGCCACCGGCCCGAGGACCATCATCAGGAGGGCCCCGAGGAAGCTGGGACCCTCGTCATCGTCTCCCCCGCCAAAGAACCCGGCCATGTATGCCAGATAGGTGACCATCGTGGCCAGAGCTCCCGCAACGGAGGAGATCAGGATGTCGCGGTTGTAGACGTGCGACAGTTCGTGCCCGAGGACCGCACGCAGCTCGCGTTCGCTCAGCAACTGGGTGATCCCATGAGTCACGCAGACCGCGGCATGACGCGGATTGCGCCCGGTGGCGAACGCGTTCGGCTGCAGGATCGGCGAAACGTACAGCCGGGGCATGGGCTGGCGCGCCTCCTCCGACAGTTCGCGGACCGTCTGGTGCAGCGCGGGCCAGTCACCGGGGCCGACAGGCTGTGCATGCATCGCCGACAGTGCGATCTTGTCGGAGAAGAAGTAGGCGACGCCGTTGCTGACGAGCGCGACCAGGACGGCGATCTGGATTCCGGTGCTGCCGCCGAGCCACCACCCCACCAGGATGATCAGCGCAGACAGGGCGCCGAGCAGCGCCGCGGTACGCAGACCGTTGTGACGCATGGCGTCCTCCTTTCTCGAACACACCTCCTACTCATCACGCTCGAGCCCATCCTCCCCGTGGGGTGGGCCAGGCCTACCTGTGCGGAGCAGCCGCGATCCGATCGCGTGGCGAGCAAAGGCACCAGCAACCCGCCGAATCCCGTCAGAGCAGCAGGTCGAAGACACGGATGGTGCGTGTCCACTCCTTGCTCGCCGGGTTCTTCCGATCAGGAACTATGGCTCTGATAGCCCTGGCGAGCGCCACAGAGAGGCCACCCGCCACGGCCGGCAGCCGAACCTCGGCTTCTTCGCTGAGCGACAGATCCAGCGGAGGCAGCGCCGCGAGCTCCTCCAGGATCGATGCCAGGTCCAGTTCCTCGTCCAGGTCACGGAAGTCGTGCATGTTCTCCTGCAGTCCTTTGGTGATGGGCAGGTCCCAGGGCTGGATGATGTCGCGCCGGTTCGACTTCGCGGCGACCTCGGCGACGATGAGCATGTCGTACAGTTTGCGGTTGACGAAGTCGCTGTAGCGCTTGAGGTCGGCCTTGTCCACGTCGAGTCCCGCGGCGGCGCGAAAGAAGTGCTCGAACCTGGAAACTGCGATCACGGGCATGTGGATCACCGTCTTTCCTGTTGATTCCCTGTGGCAGTGAATCTCTCGTGCACCATGCGGACCGCCATTGCGCCTTCACCGACCGCAGAGGCGACTCGTTTGACGGAGCCGCTGCGAACGTCGCCGACGGCGAATACGCCCAGGTGCCCGGTTTCCAGGGGGAGGAGGGCGCCCACGGGCGACGTGCCCTGGCCCGTGACGACGAAGCCGCGGTCGTCCAGCGGGAGAGTTCCCTTGAGCCATGCAGTGTGCGGGTCGGCTCCGATGAAGGTGAACAGCGCGCTGGTCTGGATCTCCAGGAGTTCTCCTGTTCGCGTGTTCTGCGCGCGGACGGCCCGTAGTGTGCGATCTCCGAGTAGTTCGCGTACCTCGGTGTAGTACATGATTTCGATGCTGGGAGCTCGGTCGATCTCGTCGGCGAGGTAGCGGGACATGCTCGCGCGTACGTTGCCGCCGCGCACGAGCATGCATACCGAGGAGGCGTCCCTGGCCAGGTAAAGCGCTGCCTGTCCGGCGGAGTTCCCGCCGCCGACGATGACCACGGGCGATCGTCGGCACATGCGCATCTCAAACGGTGTCGCCGCGTAGTAGACGCCGGACCCTTCGAATCTCTCCAGGTGGGGAACGTCGAGCTTCCGATAGCGGGCGCCGGTGGCGATGATCACGGCGTGGGCCTTCACGGCGCACTCGCCCTCCACGATGATGCCGTAGTGGCCCTCACGCGGTTCCAGGCTGCTCACCTCGGCGGGGACGGTCAGGCGGGCGCCGAACTTGCCTGCCTGGATGACGGCACGCTCGGCGAGCTCGGCGCCCGAGATGCCGGTGGGAAAGCCGAGATAGTTCTCAATGCGGGACGAGGTGCCCGCCTGGCCGCCCGCAGCTACGGCATCGAGCACGACGGTTGTCAGGCCGTCAGAGGCTGCGTACACACCGGCGGTCAAGCCTGCGGGTCCCGCGCCTACGACGATCACATCGCATACGGCGTCGTTAGACGTAGGGGCGGGGAGGCCGATGGTCTTCGCCAGTTCGGCCGGGGTCGGGTTGCGGAGTACCTGGTCGCCGTGCCAGATCACCACCGGGGTATCGTGCGGGGAGATGCGCAACTCGCGCAGGAGCACGTCCGCGGCTTCGTCCTCCTCCAGGTCGATCCACCGGTGAGGGATCCTGTTGCGTGCGGCGAATTCGTGCAGCCGCCGGGCATCGGGTGAGTATCGGGAGCCGATGATGCGGAAACCGGCGTCCAGGCCGATCAGCAGGGCGCGGCGGGTCAGGTAGGACCGCAGGATGAGGTCACCGAGCGCCGGGTCGCCCGCCACGAGTGTCCGCACCTCGTCCGCCGGTACGGCGAGCACCTCGCCGGGCTCCCGCACGACCGCAGTGACGAATCCGGCCTGGCCGGTGAGGAGGCCGAGCTCGCCGAGGAAACGCCCAGGGCCGTGGACTGCGATCGTCCGCTGTTTCGCACCCTCCCCCTCGACCATGGCCACCTTGCCCCGCAGGATCACGATGAACTCGGGGATAGGCTCGCCTTCCCGGTAGAGGATGTCGCCAGGCGACACGGACCGCCGCTCGCCGTGCAGGGACAACTCGGCGATCTGCCCCTCGTCCAGCCGGGGATAGGCCCCGCACAGGTCCGGTGTTTCCACGCCGGAGTGCTCTGTCATGACGGAGCTCGCACTGCGTCTTCGACCCACTCGCGCAACTGCGGCGCCGGTGACGCGCCTGCGCGTTGCGCCACGACGCGGCCCTCGTGCAGCACCATGAGTGTCGGGACGGCCGTGATCGTGTATCGGCGGGAGAGGGCCGGAGAGCCGTCCACGTCGACTTTGACGAGTTTGAGCTGTCCCGCCATCTCGCGGGCGAGCTGTTCGAGTGCCGGGGTGACCGTCCGGCACGGCGCGCACCACTGCGCCCAGAAGTCGACGAGGACGGGAAGGTCGGCGCGTTCGGTGACCTCGGCGAAAGTGCTGTCGTCAGCGTTGGCGATCCACGGCAGCGGCCGGTGGCAGACCCCGCACAGGGGCCTGCCCGAGGCGGCGTCCGGGACCCTGTTGGGTCTGCCGCAGTTGGCGCAGTTCACGGTGTGCATGTCAGGTCCTGGGCGGATAGAAGGTGACGTTCAGCTCGCCCTTGTCGGCGCCGACCGTGATGGTCGATCCGTCGGGCACGTCGCCGGCCAGCAGGGCGCGTCCGATCCTGGTCTCCACCTCGCGGGCGATGAACCGGCGCAGTGGCCGGGCACCGTAGACGGGGTCGTAGCCCTGGTTGGCGATGAGCCTGCGTGCGTCCTCGGTGACCTCAAGGGTGAGCCGGCGGCTGGCCAGGCGGTTCTTGATGTCGGTGAACATCAGGTCCACGATGCGCTCGATCTCGGCCTCGGTCAGCGGTTTGAACAGCACGATGTCATCGACCCGGTTGAGGAATTCGGGCCGGAAGTGCATGCGCAGCTCCCCCATCACGCTCTCGCGTGCCTGGGGCTTGATCTCCCCGTCGGCGGTGACCCCGTCCAGCAGATGCTGGGAGCCGATGTTGGAGGTCATGATGACCACGGTGTTGCGGAAATCGACCGTGCGGCCCTGCGCGTCGGTCAGCCGCCCGTCGTCCATGACCTGCAGCAGCGTGTTGAACACGTCCGCGTGGGCCTTCTCGATCTCGTCGAACAGCACCACCGAGTACGGCTTGCGCCGCACCGCCTCCGTGAGCTGACCGCCTTCCTCATAACCGACATAACCCGGAGGAGCACCGACGAGCCGGCTGACCGTGTGGCGTTCCTGGTACTCGCTCATGTCGATGCGCACCATGTTGTCCTCGGTGTCGAACAGGGCCGCCGCGAGGGACTTCGCGAGTTCGGTCTTGCCGACCCCGGTGGGTCCGAGGAACAGGAACGATCCGATGGGGCGCCGAGGATCCTTGACGCCGGAGCGAGCGCGGATGACGGCGTCGGCCACCAGCCGCACGGCCTCCACCTGTCCGATGACACGTTCTTGCAGAATTTGATCGAGCTTCAGCAGTTTGTCCCGCTCCGCCTCCTGCAGCCGGGTCACGGGGATGCCGGTCCAGCGGGAGACGATGGACGCGATCTCGTCCTCCGTGACGACCTCGCGCAGCAGCCGGTGGCCGTTCTGCCGGGTGCCGAGCCGCTCCTCCTCGGCGCGAAGCCGGCGTTCCAGTTCGGGGAGCCGGCCGTGGCGCAGCTCAGCGGCACGGTTGAGGTCGTAAGCACGTTCGGCCTGTTCGGCCTCCCGCCGCACGCTCTCCAGCTCCTGCCGCAGGCTCTGCACCTTGCGCAGGGCCGACCGCTCGGCCTCCCACTGCGCCCGCATCGCCTCGGCCTCGGCACGCGAGGCGTTGAGCTCCTTGCGTAGCTCTTCCAGGCGGGACCGGCTCGCGGGGTCGTCCTCCTTGGCCAGCGCGGCCTCCTCGATCTCCAGCCGCATCACCTTCCTGGTGAGCGCGTCGAGCTCGGCCGGCATGGAGTCGATCTCGGTGCGGATCATCGCGCAGGCCTCATCGACCAGATCGATGGCCTTGTCCGGCAGGAACCGGTCGGCGATGTAACGGTGGCTCAGCGTCACCGCGGCGACGAGCGCGCTGTCCTGGATCTTCACGCCGTGGAAGACCTCCAGCCGCTCACGCAGGCCGCGCAGGATCGATACAGCGTCCTCTACCGAGGGCTCGTCGATCAGTACCGGCTGGAACCGGCGTTCCAGGGCGGCGTCCTTCTCGATGTGCTGGCGATACTCCTGCACCGTGGTCGCGCCGATCATGTGCAACTCGCCGCGCGCGAGCATCGGTTTGAGCATGTTGCCCGCGTCCATGGCGCCCTCGGTCGCCCCGGCACCTACCACCGTGTGAAGCTCGTCGACGAACAGCAGGATCCGACCCTCAGCCGCTTTCACCTCGTTCAGCACGGCCTTGAGGCGTTCCTCGAACTCCCCGCGGTACTTGGCTCCCGCGACGAGCGCGCCCATGTCCAGGCTGAAGATGCTTTTGTCGCGCAGCCCCTCTGGGACGTCGCCACGGGTGATCCGCTGGGCGAGCCCTTCGACCACGGCCGTCTTGCCGACGCCGGGGTCGCCGATCAGCACGGGGTTGTTCTTCGTCTTGCGGGACAGGATCTGGATCACGCGGCGGATCTCCGTGTCGCGGCCGATCACAGGATCGAGCTTGTCGGCGCGGGCGTCCGCGACCAGATCGCGCCCATACTTCTCCAGCGCCTCGTAGGCGACCTCGGGCATGGCCGAGGTGACCCGCTGGTTGCCTCGGACGGCGGTGAGCGCCTGCAGGAACCGGTCCCTGGTCACACCCTGGCCGTGCAGCAGCCGCCCTGCCGCAGTCGCGGAGCCCTCCTCGATCAGGGCCAACAGCAGGTGCTCGACCGAAACGTACTCATCCTTGAGCCGGCCCGCCTCCCGGTCCGCGGCGTCGAGCAAGCGGGCCAGGCGCTGGGTGAGGAAGACCTGGCCGGGCGCGGTGCCTGGGCCGCTGACCTTGGGCCGGCGCGCCAGCTCCGCCTCCAGATCGGCGCCGAGACGTTGCGTGTCGGCACCTGCCTGTTGCAACAGCCGGGGCGCCAGCCCTTCGGACTGGTCGAGCAGGGCCAGCAGGAGATGTTCCCCGTCGACCTCGGTGTGACCGTGCCGCAGCGCCTTGGTCTGGGCGTCGTGCAGGGCCTCCTGCGTCTTCTGCGTCATCCTGTTCGGGTCCATTCCCGTCCCCCTAGTGTCGTGGCAAAGGGCCGCGCAGGGCGGTCTCGAGCTCTTCGATCCGGTCGAGGAGGTCGATCACCACGCCGATCGCGGCGTAGTTGATACACAAACCCTGGTGTAGCCGCTGGATGCGGGCGGCCGCCCTGACCTGGGAGGGGGCGAAGCGCAGCTCCCCTCCCGCGTCCCTGTCCGGCTCCAGCAGTCCGAGCGTCACCAGCCGGCGGACGATCTCCGGATGCAGCCCCGTGGCTCGCGCGTAGGAATCGAGGTCGAGCCGGGCCGGGCGTACCATGGCGTAGATCATGAGCGCCTCCTCGGGTCGAACCGCGATGCGGCAGCGAGTTGTTCGAACAGGCGTCGCTCCGCGTCGGTGAGCGTGGGCGGCACCATGATCCGGACTTCGGCGAAGAAGTCGCCCGGGGGGCCGCTCGGGTTGCGCATGCCGCGGCCTTTCAAGCGCAGGCGACGACCGCTGGACGTGCCCGGGGGCACTTTCAGCTTCGCCTCGCCGCCTGGTGTGTCGATGGGCACCATGGCGCCCAGTGCCGCCTCCCAGGGGGCGAGCGGCAGGGTGGTGTGGATGTCGCGGCCCTCCACGCGATATCGGGGATGGTCGGCGATCTGCACGATCAGGTGGAGATCGCCCGCCGGCGCTCCGTCGCTTCCTCGCCCGCCCTGCCCGGCAAGCCTGATGCGCTGCCCGTTCGTGACCCCCGGTGGGATCGTGACGTCCAGCCGCCTGCCACCGGGCAGTGTGATCTGGCGACGGCCGCCTCGGTAGGCCTCCTCGACGGTCAGTGTGAGCTGCGCCTCCTGGTCGGCACCGGGCACAGGACCCCAGCGCCGCCTGCCACCGAACATGCCGCCGAGCAGGTCGTCCAGGTCGATGCCCGCGCCGAAGCCGACGTCATCGCCCCGCGCCGACCGCCATGCGCCGCCGGTCCCCGTCCGGGCGCCGGCACCCTGGCGGGCGCGAGCGTACTCCGCCGGGTCCACGTCGGGCGGCACCTGACGGAAGTCGTGCCCGAACGCGTCGTAGCGGCGGCGCGTCTCGGGATCGGAGAGCACGGCGTAGGCCTCGGAGATCTCCTTGAACCTGTCCTCGGCTCCTGGATCCTTATTGACGTCCGGATGGTAGGCACGCACGAGCTTGCGGTAGGCGCGCTGGATCTCGTCGGTGTCGGCGTTCCTGTCCACGCCGAGCACCTCGTAGAAGTCCCGCTGCGCGGCCATCATTCGGCCTTCTTCGCGACGGTGACTCTTGCGGGCCGCAGTTGCCGCTCGCCCTCGCCATAGCCGGGCCGCAGCACTTCCACGACCTTGCCAGGCTCGACATCGGTGCGTTCGACGGCCGCCACCGCCTCGTGGCGGGCCGGGTCGAAGCTGACGCCCGTCTCGTCCTGTCGTGGGTAGCCCAGGTTGGACAGGACGGCGACGGCCTGGTCGCGCACCGCTCGTACACCGTCGAGCACCGCCTTCGCGTCGTCGTCGCGGCACGCATGGCTCAGCGCGAGCTCGAGGTTGTCCAGGACGGGTAGCCACGCGGCGGCGACCCTGGCGCGTTCCTCGGCCCGCAGCCGCTCGTTGTCGCGGGCGATCCGCTTGCGGAGGTTGTCCAAGTCCGCGACGGCGCGCAGCCACCGGTCCTCCAGCTCCGCGACTTTGGCGTCCGTCTCCGCGGACGCGGCGGTGCTCTCCTCGCGGGGCTCCTCCTGAACCTCGGGCACGTTCTCGTTCATGTCAATCGGGCTCCGAGGTGGTGAACTCCGCGTCGATCACGTCGTCGCCGGCGCCCGGGGCGCTTTCCGTCCGGCCCTGGGGAGGCACCCCAGACGTCTCCGGCCGACCACCAGCGGCGCCGAGTCCGTGGTACACCTGCTGGAGCTCGCCGCTGAGCGACCGCAGCCGGTCAGTCGGCGCCTCTTCCTTGATCGCCTGGCGGGCCTCCTCGACGAGCTGCTCCGCACGTGCTTTCTCGTGCACGGGTACGGCGTCCCCGAGCTCTTGTAGCTGCCGCTCCACCTGGTAGGCGACCGAGTCCAGCTCGTTGCGCGCGTCGATGGTCTCCCGGAGCCTGGTGTCTTCGTCACGGTGCTGCTCGGCGTCCGTCACCATCCGCTCGATCTCCGACTTGTCCAGGTTGGAGCTCTCGCTGATGGTGATCCGCTGCTCAGCCCCGGTGTCCTTGTCCCGGGCGGAAACGTTGAGTATGCCGTTGGCGTCGACGTCGAAGGTGACCTCGATCTGCGGCACTCCTCGCGGCGCGGGCCGGATGTTCTCCAGCCGGAAGCGCCCGAGCACCCGGTTGTCGGCGGCGCGCTCCCGCTCACCCTGCAGGACCACGATGTCCACGGCGCTCTGGTTGTCCTCAGCCGTAGAGAACGTCTCGGTCCGGCGGGCCGGGATGGTGGTGTTGCGCTCGATGACCTTGGTCATGAGCCCGCCGAGGGTCTCGACACCGAGTGAGAGCGGCGTGACGTCGAGCAGCACGACGTCCTGCACCTCGCCCTTGATGATGCTCGCCTGGATCGCCGCTCCGATGGCGACCACCTCGTCCGGATTCACCGTCATGTTGGGGTCCTTGCCGCCGGTGAGCCTGCGGACGAGGTTCTGAACGGCAGGGATTCGGGTGGATCCGCCGACGAGGATGACCTCGTCGATGTCCGCGGGTCTGAGCTTGGCGTCCTCCATCGCCTGCTCGACGGGATGGATACAGCGTTCGACGAGGTCGGTGGTGATCTTCTCGAAGGTGGACCGCATGAGCGTGGTGTTGAGGTGCTTGGGCCCGGAGGCGTCCGCCGTGATGAACGGCAGGCTGACCGTGGTCTGGGTCACCGACGACAGTTCGACCTTGGCCTTCTCAGCCGCCTCGAAGAGGCGCTGCAGCGCCTGCGGGTCCTTGCGCAGGTCGATGCCCTGCTCTCGCTGGAAATCGTCAGCAAGATGATCGACGATCCTGCGGTCGAAGTCATCGCCGCCGAGATGCCCGTCGCCGGAGGTGGCGCGGACCTCGACGACCCCCTCGCCGATGTCCAGGATGCTGACGTCGAACGTACCGCCGCCCAGGTCGAAGACCAGCACGGTCTCGTTGGCCTTCTTGTCGAGCCCGTACGCCAGGGCGGCGGCGGTCGGCTCATTGATGATCCGCAGGACCTCGAGGCCGGCGATGCGCCCCGCGTCCTTGGTGGCCTGGCGCTGGGCATCGTTGAAGTACGCCGGCACGGTGATGACCGCCTCGGTCACTTTTTCGCCGAGGTACTTCGCCGCGTCGGCGGCCAGCTTGCGCAGGACCAGCGCCGAGACCTCCTCCGGCGCATACTGCTTGTCGCCGACCTGGAAGCGGACGGCTCCCTGCGGCCCTTCGACGACGTCGAACGACACAGCGTGGATCTCGCTCTCGACCTCGTCGTAGCGACGGCCGATGAAACGTTTGGATGAGTAGATCGTTCCCTTCGGGTTCAGTATCGCCTGGCGCCGCGCGAGCTGACCCACCAGGCGCTCACCCTCGGTGGTGAACGCCACCACGGACGGGGTCGTGCGCGAGCCCTCCGTGTTGGGGAGCACCGTGGGGTGACCGTCCTCCGTGGCGGCGATCACCGAGTTCGTGGTTCCGAGATCGATGCCTACTGCCTTCGCCATTGCTCGTTCGCCTTCCCGAGAAGCTCATGGGCCCTGGCCGCGTGCTCGGAGTCGACGAGGACCTCGTACTTGTCCGCCACCAGGCTGGCCTCGGAGACGAAGTCCCTTCGGCCGCCGTGTGCTGCGTGCGCGATCAGGCCGAAGATCGCTCCGGCGCCCGCGCCGCCCAGTAGTCCCCACAGGACCAGGGCGACCATGGACGCTGCCGTGGTCGCGAAGATCCCGAAGAACAGGCCGATGAGGAGGCCGAACCAGGCTCCGCTCAGCGCGCCCCAGCCGGCCGCGCGGAGGTACGTCATGCGCGCGAGGACGTGCTCCACCGAGCGTAGCCCCACGCCCACGATCAGCGTTCCATGCACAGGGAAGCCGTGATCCGACAGGTAGTCGACGGTCTTCTGTGCCTCCTGATACGTGGGATAACTGGCGAGCAGTTGCCTGTTGGCAGTAAGGGGACCGGCTGGCGTGACGGACATGACTCCTCCTCTCCCGCCTCAGGCGGTCACCTCGATGTGCCGGGGCTTGGCAGCCGCCGCCTTCGGAACGGTGATGGACAGCACGCCGTCGGACAGACGCGCCTCGACTCGTTCGGCGTCCACCTCCCCCGGGAGCAGCGTGCGCAGCTCGAACCTGCCGGTCCTGCGCGTCTCGCGGTGCCGCCGCTGACTCTCGTGCTTCTCGATCTGCCCGGTGACGATCAGTTCGCGCTCGGAGAGCTGGACGTCTATCTGGTCCTTCTTCACGCCGGGGACGTCGACCTCCACGACGTACGAGTCCTCGGTCTCCGAGATGTCGGCCGTGGGAGTCCACACGCCTGTGGGCCCGTCCTCGGCGAACTCTCCCAAGGCTGCGCTCATCAGCTGCCCCAGCCGGTCGTAGACGTCCTCGAACTCGCGCATCGGGTATGCTTCGCCGCCCCTGCGGCGCATTGCCAGCCGTGCCATCGGTCCCCCCTCCTGGGATGGGGGTTCGGGTTCAGTACTTACAGTTCTGACCCTTGTCCTCGCACTGGGCGGTCACATCCCCCATGGGTGTAGTTTCGGCGGCTCAGTTTCCCTCTCATCGTGCGACCCGTCGGGGCCGACACGTCCCTGCACCACCGCGAGACGTATGAGCTCGACGCGGGAGCCGATGGTCAGCTTGCGGTAGACATGCCGCAAATGGAACGCGACCGTATGGACGCTGAGGAACATTTGCTCGGCGATTTGCCGGTTGGTCCATCCGTCGACGGCGAGCAGCGCGACGGCGTCCTCGGTCTCCGTGAGGCTGTCCCAGCCGGAGGCGGGCCGCGGAGTGTTGTGCCAGTGGCGGCGGCGCACTCCCATGCCACGCAGCCTACGACGGACGCGTGCCGCGTCCCTGAAGGATCCGATGTCATGGTAGATCGTCAAGGCCTGATCGAAGCTGGTGACCGCCTCCTGCTGCTCCCCAGCGGCCTTCAGCAGCACGCCAAGGTCCTCCTCGGCCGAGGCCCGCGCCCATATGTCCTCGATGTGCTCGGCAGCCAGGGTGAGAGCCTCGCGATCTCCATCGAGCAGGCCCCGGGCGTGCGCGGCGGACGCGGCCAACATCGGGAATCCCCAGTTGGCGCGGCTGAGGGACTCCGCCATGCTGACGATCGACTCGGCCGTTGCACGGTCTCCCGCACCCACGGCGATCCGGACCATCCACGCACTCACCGTCGGATCCATGGCGAGCAGCGAAGACGGCTGCTGGAGCGGGCCGGAGGGATCCGTGAGCAAGGTCATCGCGCTCCGGGGGCCGTCGCGTGCCTCGGCGACCTGGGCTGCCAGCAGGGCGTGCCGCGCACGCGCTTCGCTCGATCCCTCAGCGGGGGCCACGACACGTCGCGTCGCTTCTCGCAGGTCGCCCCGCCGGAGAGCGACGGCGGCCAGCATGCCGCTGGCCACCTCGGCGGCCAGCGGCATGTGGTGGACGGCGGCGAGGCTCAGGGCTCTCCTCCCTTCGGAGACCGCACCGTCGAACCGGCCTGCGGCGAACTCGGCGCGAGCCTCCAATGCCGCGACGCCCGCCGCCCAGGCCAGATGGTCGTGAGCGAGTATGTCCATGCGTGCCTGCTGGAGCTTCGCCCGCGCCTCGTCGAGGCGGCGCACATCGATGAGCATCCCCGCGACGGTGAGACAGGGCTCATAGCGGCGTTCGTCCGGCCGGTCCTTGCCGGCCAGCCGGCAGGCGTCCTCGGCCAGGGCCACGGCGTTCGCGAGCCTGCCCTCGTCCCGTTCTATCGTGGCGAGGGCGGTCAGCGCGGCGACCGTGACTGCCGGACCGTGCCCGGATTCGCCGTCGATGATCTCACTTGCGTACGCCCGTGCGTAGTCGTCACGCAGGCGCGTCATGGCATACAGCCTCACGGCGGCCGCACGGTCGCGCACGTGCTGCCAACGCGTAGGGAGGGCCAGCACGCTGTCGGCCTCGTGGATCGCCTCGTCGCCCCTGCCGGTCCGGTACATGATGTCCGACAGCAGGCATCGTAGTTCCGCCACGCTCTGAGCGGAGCGATTGTCGGCGAGACGTTCCTGGACCATGCTCTCGGCCTCCTCCAGCCGCCCACCGGTGACCGCCGCGTGGACGACAGCGGCCGAAGCGGTGAAACGGGCGTCCGCCGGTTCCAGGTGTGTGAGAGCGGCGGACTGGCTCAGCAAGGCATCCCGTACTGGCGGAGGTATCCACGTGGCGGTGACGGCCCCGACCAGCCCGTAGCGGAAGGCGATCCCACGCCTGGTGACGTCGAGAATGCCCGCCGCCGTGGCTTCCTCGATGGTAGACAGCAACGCGGCCGGTGTGGTGCCGAGCAACGACGCTGCCTGCTCGATCGGCAGCGGCCCGCCCAGCACGGCGACCGTCTCCACCAGGCTTCTGGCCTCCCCGCCCAGGGCATCGGTCCAGCGTCGCACCACCGTTCGCAGCCTGGCGGGCAAATGGGCACGTGACATGGGACCACAGGACGCGTCGAGGCGGCCTTCGTCGCGCAGGCCGGCAAGCAATTCGATGGTCAGCAGTGGATTGCCCCCGGCACCGGCCACCAGCGCGCGCGTCGTCGGATCGGGTGGCCTCCCGAGCATGTCCGCTGCCAGCTCCGCGACGGCTTTCGGCGCGAGCGGCGCGAGCGTCACCCGCGCGGCGCCTTTCCGCTTCAGGAGGCCGAACAGGCAGGCGGCCCGGCCGTCGTTGTCAGCGGTCGAGCCGCTCAGCAACCAGCCGACGGGCCAGGTCGTCAGCCGATCATGTAGGACCTGAATGGTCTTCAGCGTCGCCGGTTCGGCCCGGTGCAGGTCGTCGAACACGGCCAGCACCGGCGCTCCGGTCCGCTCTTCGAAGCCCTTCGTCAGGCGGTCCAGCAGGTGCGCCGGTGAGTCGGCGGACGCTGCCTCGAACGGGAGGCCGAGGGCCTCCAGCAGGAAACCGCACGAAACGAGTTCGCCGAGTTCCTCCACGCTGCCGCGGATCACCCCGATGCCGTGGTGGGCAGCGGCGTCGGTGGCTTCGTGCAACAGCCTGCTCTTGCCCGCCCCGGGTTCACCGTCTACTAGTAGCGTGCCGGTCCCGCCTTGTCGCAGGGTGCCAAGCAACCCCTCAACCTGGCGCCATTCCCGTTCGCGTCCCCGCATCTCGTCCCCTTCACCGAGCCCTTTCCTGCGCCGGAGCGGCCAATCTCATGCCTGTCAAGATCTTTCACGCTCGGTGCACTACATGTCTTGGGGATGTGGTCGGGGACGGCTGGAGCCATGGTTGTAGTGCCGCAAGAGAACGGAAGGGGTGGGCGAGATGGCGGAGACCGGTTATGCGCCGTTCAACCGGACGGTGGACAAGACAAACCGGGTCCTGCGGGAGATCGAAGAGGCGCACGGTTGGTCTGCTGAGCACCGGAACCGGTCCTACGCCGCCCTCCGGGCGGTGCTTCACGCGCTGCGCGACCGGCTGTCGGTCGAGGAGAGCGCGCACCTCGCCGCCCAGCTGCCACTGCTGATCCGGGGTCTCTATTACGACGGCTGGCGCCCGGGCGCGGTTCCGTGAAGCTCGACCGCGAGGAGTTCCTCGACCGTGTGTCGAGTGGGGTGGACTTCGAACTCCAGGAGAGTACGGAAGATCTCGTCAAGACGGTGTTGCAGGCGCTCAGAAAGCACATCACCGACGGCGAGTGGGAGGACGTGAAATCCAGCATGCCGAAGGACCTGGCTTCGGTGCTGCCCTAGCGGTCACTCTTTCGCCGTTGACGCAGGGCGCGGATGAGCCGGAGCGGCAGGAGTCCCACCAGGGGGGCTCGCCTGCCGAGATCGTCCCGGTCCTCTTTGTCGAAGGCCTGGGCGTAGCGGCGGGCATCCTCGACGGAGGCGTACCGTTTGGCGCCGCCTGCCTCGCAGCCTCGCTGGCACTGCCAGCTCATCGTCTCCCGTTCGCTGGTGAACCGGAAGCGATGCCCGAGAACCCGACAGCGAAGCATGTAGCCCACCGTACAGCGCAGAACGGCCAGGGCTTCGCCGCCCCGCCATTCGTCGGTGTTACGTGAAGGAGTTCTGACCATGACCACATCGCGGCTTGGCACCGTTCGAACCGATATCCCCGCCCGCCTCGACCGCATGCCCTGGGCCGGATTCCACTGGAAGGTCGTCCTCGGGCTCGGAACCGTGTGGATCCTTGACGGACTGGAGGTGACGATCGTCGGCGCGGTCGCCTCCCGCATGACCGAACGTGGCAGCGGCATCGCCGTGAACACCGCCGACATCGGCACCGCGGCGGCCATCTACGTCGCCGGAGCGTGCATCGGGGCTCTCCTGTTCGGCCAGCTGACCGACCGCCTCGGCCGCAAGAAGATGTTCGTGGTCACGCTCGGGCTTTACATGGCCGCCACTGTGGCCACCGCCTTCGCCGTCCAGCCCTGGTACCTGTTCCTCCTGCGCTTCCTGACCGGGATGGGCATCGGCGGGGAGTACGCCGCAATCAACTCCGCCATCGACGAGCTCATCCCGGCGCGCAACCGCGGCCGGGTGGACCTCGCCATCAACGGCAGCTACTGGGTGGGCGCCGCCATCGGCAGCGTCGCCGCGCTCGCCTTCCTCAGCCCGCTGTTCTCGCCGAGCCTCGGCTGGCGGCTGGCCTTCGCCATTGGCGGCGTCATCGGGTTCGCGATCATGGTTACCCGCCGACATCTCCCGGAGAGTCCGCGCTGGCTGTTCATCCACGGGCACACCGAGGAGGCCGAACGGATCGTGAACCGGATCGAGGCGGAGGTCCGCGCGGAGACCGGTCAGGAGCTCCCGCCGCCCGGCTCCGCGATCACCGTCCGGCAGCGGAAGGCAATTCCCTTCCGCGAGATCACCCGGGTGGCCATGGAGCGCTATCCGCGCCGGATGATCCTCGGCATGGCTCTCTTCGTCGGCCAGGCGTTCCTGTACAACGCCGTCACGTTCGATCTCGGGACGTTGCTGAACGGCTTCTTCGGCGTGACGTCCGGCAACGTCCCGTACTTCATGGCCATTTTCGCACTTGGCAACTTCCTCGGTCCCCTTGTCATGGGGCGCTGGTTCGACACCGTCGGCCGCATTCCGATGATCGCCGGCACCTATCTGGTCTCCGCCGCCCTGACCGCCCTGATCGCCGTGCTGCTCATGAACAAGGCGCTGACCACAGGCTCGTTCATGACCCTGATCGCGCTGACCTTCTTCGTGGCCTCGGCGGGTGCGAGCTCCGCCTATCTCACAGTGAGCGAGGTCTTCCCGATGGAAACCAGGGCCCTGGCCATCGCCCTGTTCTTCGCGATCGGCACCGCCATCGGCGGCGTCACCGGGCCGGCCCTGTTCGGCCAGTTCATCCACAGTGGCAACGTGAGCCTGGTGGCGGTCGGGTTCTTCATCGGAGCGGTGGCCATGGCCACCGGCGGCATCGCCGAGTTGTTGTTCGGCGTCCGGGCCGAGCAGCAGTCGCTGGAGAACATCGCCCGCCCGCTGACGGCGGAGGAAGAAGAGATGGAGCCCGCCGAGCGCGAGTCCCTGCTCCGGGCCGAGAACGAGTATGGCCTGAGCATGGAGAGCAGGCGCGAGGCGGCGGAGCGCAGGGAGCGGGCCCGCTCGCGCAGCAAGCGACGGAGGACGCTGGAGAGCGCAGGGGCCCGACGCTTCCGCCCAGGTCCCGGGACCAGGCTGTCGTCGCCAGGCGCGATCGGCACCAGTGGGACGGCCAGCCGGCACGCCGCCATAGCCGAGGAAGCACTGGATCGGGAGATCGACGAGGTGGCTCACGCGCTGGAGCACCACGGCCCCGCGGATCGCGACACGCTCGCCGAGCGCGTCCGCGGCCGTACGTGGGGACCCGGCCGATTCCGCGCCGCCCTGCGCCAGGCAGTCCGCGAGGGACGGGCACAGGAGTTCTCCCCTGGCAAGTACGGCCCGCCGGAGAAGTGAGACCGGCTCAGTCCGCGTATCTCACCCGGCCTCGGTTGTCACAGATGCGTTCCGCACTTGGGTACGACCTCCTCATGGGGGACCTTCCGAAGTACTCACCGATGCTGGCGCGGCTTGGGCAGCTACCGCCGTCGGCACAGGACCAGCTGTTCGGCTACGAGATGAAATGGGACGGTGCACGGGCGCTCGGCTACGTCGATGGCGCCGCGCTCCGGCTGGTCTCACGCAACGGCCTCGACGTCACGGCCGCCTATCCGGAGCTCCGACCGCTCCCGACCGCCGTACGCGGCAGCGCCGTGCTCGACGGGGAGATCGTCGCACTCGACCACCGGGGCGTGCCGAGCTTCACCGCGCTACAACCGCGCATCCACCAGCGGGATCCGAGCAGAGTCGCGGCATTGGCTCGGTCGACTCCGGTTTCCTATCTGATCTTCGATGTTCTGCATGTGGACGACTCCCCTACCATCGACCTGCCGTACGCGGAACGCAGAGAACTGCTATCGGCGACCGTGGCGGCGGGAGAACGCTGGAACGTCCCGTCCCACAGCGTCGGCGACGGGGCCGCGGCATTCCGGCGGAGCCGCGAACGCCTGCTGGAAGGCGTGGTCGCCAAGCGGTTGGCATCGGCTTACTTGCCGGGACGGCGCAGCCGCGACTGGGTGAAGGTGAAGAACTTTCGCACCCAGGAGGTGATCGTGGGGGGTTGGAGACCAGGCGAGGGCAGACGCGCCGACACGATCGGATCGCTGCTCCTGGGCGTGTACGACGACGCGGGACGGCTGGTCTACGTGGGGCATGTAGGCACGGGCTTCACGGACGACATGCTGCGGGATCTCGTCGCCCGACTGGCGCCGTACGAGCGGCCGGACAGCCCGTTCGACGAGGAGCTGCCGCGCCCGCACGCGCGCGACGCGCGCTGGGTCGATCCCGCCCTGGTGGGCGAGGTGCAGTACACGGAGTGGACTGCAGACGGCCGTCTGCGGCATCCGAGCTGGCGCGGTCTTCGCCCGGACAAGCGGCCGGACCAGGTACGGAAGGAGGAAAGCTGACGGCGAGGATCGGACAGTTCTCATTCAGAAGCGCTGGAGTCGTCGCGCCCGACAGCGGACAGGGTGGACCGCCGCCGCGACCATCGCGCCAGCGCCAACGCCGCGACCAGTATGAAGGCGCTCCCTGCGTAGATGGCAAGCTCCGTGAGCTGCTGGCGGCTCTCTGCCGGGTTCACCGGGATGGTCAACCGGACGACCACCGACAAGATGTGCCGGATGATCGCGATGATGCCGACGATGATGAACGGTTCCAGCTGTAGGCGGCCGCCCCCCAGGTGGGTCTGCACCGTCACGAAGATCTCCAGCACAATCAGCACCAGGAGTAGCTCTTCCAGGATGATAATGATTTTCTCAGCGCCAGATGCCCCTCCTTGGACGATCGTGAGGGTCATCAGAGCGAGAATGCCGACGCCAAGAGCCAGCAGCGCGAACGACACCAGGTAGAGAATCCCATGCTCGGCAGCGACCAGCATCGCGAGCAGCCTGCTGTTCCCCGGCCTGCGGGCGACCTCGTGTGCCACGGCCTCGGCCGAAGATGAAGGCCCGGGCGCGCCTGATCTGTCCGTCGGGTCGTTCATGATCTGTACCTGGCATCGTGCTGTGTGTGCTGCGACCGTCGTACACGGTGACCAATACCCTCGGACAGGGACCCGTGAATCTCCCGGCCCGGTCCGGTGCCGTCCATCATCTGCCCAGCTCAGGCACACACTTGCAGCTGATCCCCGACAGCGGCGAGCCTGCTGAGCCAGTTCTCAGTGGGTCCGGCTTTTCACCCGCGCTGAGATTCCGTGTGCGCGGGGAGTTCCTCGGTCTCCCTCCTGCTGCCCTCGCGCTCGCGCCACTCGTCTGGGACCGCACGCACGGCTGATCTCCCTGGAGGCCACGGCCACCTCGGCCTTCCAGCCGGCGACCCGGCCAAGATCTATCATGCCGAGATATTGGACCTGATCGCCTTCCTGCGCCTCGAACCAGACCGAGCACAGGCCGCTTTGCTCTTGCTCGCCCTCCGCCAAGAGGACCTCCAGGACGACGACTGCGCCCTCATCGCCTGCCTGGCGTCGAGCTCGTGCTCCACCTCGCCCCGGGCAGGCATCACCTCCGACGGTTTCGACGTGGCGGTTCTCCTCGGGTTCGCTGTCCCGGAGGGCGAGCTCACGCCTGCTCTCGGTCTTCGTGATGACCGGCCTCGGTCGGCTCCTCAGGGTGGTAGCCGTAGGCGGCGGCACGTACGACGTCCTCGTTTTCCAGGGCCGCGCCGAGCGCGCCACCAACGACTGCCATGGAGGCGGCGAGCCACGACAGCAGCATGTAGTCGGCCGGGCCGACCGGATGCTTGAGCTCGCTCTCCAGGACATCGGGTGTGATCAGTGCCAGCCCTGCAAGCAAGACGATCAGAAACTGCGCCAGATACAGCGTGAGAATCCCGATCGTGACCGTGATTACGGTGGCCATATTGAACAGCATCACCTGCTCGCGGACCTCTTTGCCTCGGCTGCCGTCGGGACCGTTCTCCCACAGCCGGTGAACCAGAACGAGGGTGAAACCGATGGCCAGCAGCGAGCCCACCGTCAGAAGCGTGAGCCTGCCTGCTCCCATCCCGTCGGCGATTCGCCAAATGCCGGGAGAGGTGAGCACCAAGGCGCCCGTCCCCAGTGCGGCCACCAGAGCTCGCGACAGCCCGATCACCAGCTTCCAGGGTTGGTTGGCCCGGACCATACCGGCGAGCAGCCGGATGTTGCCCCGGGTCGCCGCGGTGACGAGCCGGAAGGTGCCTTGTTCCGGCTCGTCCGGCCGCCCGACGGGTGAGGTGAGCTTCTCCAGTCGCTGGCGCATCCGCAGGTTCCGGTCAATGTCGGCGGAGTGCGCACCGTCGCGGGTCACCTGCTCGTCGAGCACTCCTTCGACGATGCGCAGCACCGTCTCCTCCAAGCGCTCCTCGACGTCCACCGGCCCGAGGGCGGGCACCGACACCACGCCGACTCTGAGCGAGACGCTGACATGCGCGGTGACCGGTCTCCGCCCCACGTGCACGGGCAGATCGGTCAGGCAGATCGCCAGCAGCCATGCCTCGTGGAGCAGCCGTTCCGGGTCATCCGAACCACGTCCTCGCCGCTTCCCACCGGACCAGCCTGCACCGCCGTTTCCAGCTCGACCCGCCAGCAGTAACCGGGGAATCGCTCACCCAGCCGTACCGTCAGATTGCGGGACAGATTGCGTGCGAGCTCGGCCGTGAGGCCGGGAGCGGCCAGCATCCCCACGATCATCTCGTTTCGGATCCGTGGCTGGGATTCGGACATGGCACACACCTATCCCGCATCGCTTCGCATCAACCGATTTCGCAGGTCATGGGACCGTCACAACGCTTCCGGCAGCCACCGCTCCGCGTATCCGTGCTGAGGGACTGTCTGGGTGACGGCGTGCGCTGTGAAGCGCTGTGATTTGAGTGGAGGTGGGCGTTGATCGAGCCGGTACCCGCGGCGCGGAAGGCCGCAAGTACCGGTCGGTCAGCGGCCACGAGGGTTGCCGCCCAAGAGCGCGACGTACTACTACTTCAGCAGGTGGCGTGATGACGGCCCCGACAAGACGATCCATGACCTGCTGCGCGAGAAGAAGAAACTATCAGCCGACTCGAGCCTGGTCGTGCTTGACGTCCGGTTGTCGTCCAGGAGCCACTGGCCGCCAACCGCTATCTGCTTAAGATCGTAGATATGCCGCTTCGGCTGCGTTTTCATAGTCGGGCTGGCGTCTCCATGTTTTTGGGCACGCCGGAACCCAAAGCACGTTACAGGTGTCGAAGCTAAACGTTGCGCGTAGCGCCAGCGCGTTAGGCGTTATCGAACTCTCCGTCTTTCACCCCTGCCAGGAAAGCTGCCCACTCGGAGTCCGTAAAAATTAGCGCTGGCCCATGTGGGTTCTTGCTGTCGCGGACGGCGATGATGCCGGGGAGGTTGCGTGCTACTTCGACGCAGTTGTTTCCGCCGCCGCTGCGGCTGCTTTTGACCCAGATAGCCTGCGAAAGATCAACCATGGCAGAGGGCTTCCTTGATCTCGTTGATCATCTGGAGGGAGTCGTCTGAGGGCAGTGCGGCCTTTTGGATGCGTTCGAAGATGAGCTTACAGCGGTCGACCTGCTCTGTGCTTTCGACGTATATGTCGCCTGCGGTGCCTTCCACGTAGGCCACGTCGGGGTCGATCTCCTCGGCGAAGCTGAGCAGGGTGAAGGTTCCTTCCAATCCGGCGTGGGCCCCTGCTTCGTAAGGGAGGACGTGGATCGTGACGTTGGGGCGCCGGCTGGCGATCAGGAGTGCTTCGAGTTGCTCGTACATCACTTGCGGGCCGCCGACCGGGCGGCGTAGGACGGCTTCGTCGAGTATCGCGCACAGTTCGGGGGCATTGGGTCTGCTGAGCAGGGTGCGTCGCGCCATGCGGGCCATGACCCGGCGTTGCACGTCATCGCCGGGGCGGAGAGTGCTGATCACCGTTCGGGCGTAGTCCTCCGTCTGGAGGAGTCCGGGGACGAGTTGTGCCTCCCACTGGCGGATCAGGTGGGCCTCGTCTTCGAGGCCGATGTAGGAGCCGGTGAAGACGTCGGCGTAGGCCGTCCACCAGCCGCGTTGCCGGACGTCCTTCGCCAGTTGGATCAGTCCGGCTCGGACGTCGAACCCTACGCCGTAGAGGTCGCAGACGGAGGCGACATCTTTGGGGCTTGCCATCGTCCGGCCTGTTTCGATGCGACTGACCTTGCTGCGGCTCCATCCGAGTTGGGCGGCGGCAGCTTCGGGCGTCAATCCTCTTTCTTCGCGCGTTTTGCGTAGTTCGCGCGCGAGACGTCGGAGTCTCACGGTAGGGCTGTGGGGCGGTGGCATGGGGGCAGTGTGCCAGACCGTCAATCGACATCACTATCTCATTGCTTGAATCACTCCGAATCTGCACTGTGCATTGACAGGATGAACAGTGTAACTGCATGATGACTTTGCGTAATTAACAGTAACCTGTGCGTCTACATGGTGCACCGATTGACGCGACGTGTCCGGGCGCAAGGTTGCACAGCGCCGCAGACGAAAGGTCGGGCCGTGGAAACAAAGTGGACATTCGGGGTAAATCGAGAACAACAGTACAGCTATTCAGTCGGGCCTGTCGCGCGTACCCGGTCGGTCCGGTGAATGGCGAATTCCTCGGCGAAATGGTGCTGCCGGGGATGGCCCGCTCAGTGCCGCTGCTCCGGCGTTTCGTGGGAGACGCGCTCACAGCTGCGCACCACCAGTGCGTCGACGGCGCCCAGCTCGTGACGAGCGAGTTGGTGACGAACGCGGTGGTCCACAGCCGGTCGGGATGGCCTGGAGGTCTGGTCACCGCCGACGTGATCGCGATCGGCGAGGGCCTGGCCCGTATCGAGGTGACCGATGAAGGGGGCACAACCCTTCCTCGCCCTCGTAATCCCGATGATGGCGATTGTCATGGACGGGGCCTGCGTCTCGTCGAACAACTGGCGCAGCAGTGGGGCGTACGCCTGGATGCTCGCGGATGGAAGACCGTGTGGGCCAACGTGCCCACGACGGAGGACGCGCCGATCGGGCCGGCGGACATGTCGTCGTACATGGATGAGCTGTTGCCATGAACCCCGGAAGAGGAGGACACCGGGGCCAAGGTCTCCTGGCGAAGATGGAGGGGGAGGGCGATGCGCGTCTTATTACGGTCATAGCTGACGTTCGGGTCCCCTCGTGGGCAACGGCTACGGACGGGATGCGGGTAGGCTCTGTCCTAGTGCCTTCTCGCACCGTTCCACGGCGGCGAGGAGATCGGCCATCGCCGGGTCAGGGATCGTCCCAGCCCCGAGCCCGGCGGCGTGCACGGCGGCGATCAGTGCCTCCTCAGCGACGGAGGGCAACGCCGGGTGCCCAGCATGTGCGAGGACTTCCCGAGCGGCGTATCCGTCCCCAGAGGCGAGGACGTTGCCGATCAGGGAGGAGAACAAGTGGTCGGCCGAAGGCCCATCGATATCGGCGGCCAGATCGAAAAGGGTCAGGCCGAGGCGCGTTCGGAAGACCAGCAGCCCCGGCGCCCGGTCGAGTTCCAAATAACGGCGTCGAACTGCGGCGAGCGTTTCGCCGGGCGAGCGTCCGGACGCACGGTTACATAGCGCGTCCAGGCACCCTGCGACCGCGTGTTCCCACGGCTGCTCGGGTGCGCTGTCTGCGACAAGCCCCATGGCAGTGTCGGTGTCTCCGGCGAGGCAGTGAGCGATGATGGTGGCCTGCCGGCCGTCCAGGAGCCTTCGGCCGACGCCGCGGTAGCGCTGTGCGTGGGCGACCGCCTGGTCCCACTGGTCCGCGCTGATGAGCGCCCGGATGCCCTCGTTCAGGAAGACACCCCACAGCCACGTGCGGACCGTGTGGAGTTCGGCGTCGGTTCGGGTGAGGCCGTCGAACGGGATATGGCGGCCGTCGATGTCGGCTGTGCCCGCGCTGCTGACGGCGTGGAAGAGGTCGTACAGCAGGAGGTAGCCGCGGGCGCCATCGTGCTCGCGGATGGCCAGCCGGGCGAGGTTGACGAGCGGCTCCAGAGCCGAGCGTGCCCGGGATGCGTCCAGCGGCCATGCGGGCAGGTAGGCGGAGAAGTGTCGCCAGCACAGGGAACGGGCAAGAGCGGAGACACCGCAGTCGCTGGCGATCAGCGCCGACTTGTTCAGCGTCTCGG
Organism: Nonomuraea sp. B10E15; assembly: GCF_039871615.1. Lineage (NCBI taxonomy): Bacteria > Bacillati > Actinomycetota > Actinomycetes > Streptosporangiales > Streptosporangiaceae > Nonomuraea > Nonomuraea sp. B10E15. Next base: position 8,197 of record NZ_JBDPMB010000035.1, on the reverse strand, counting down.
CAGCGAGGGTGAGGTGGCCGGCCTCCGTGCCGTGGGCGGCCTCATCGCTGAGGGTGCGTAGCTCGGCGATGCGTGTCCTGAGGGGCAGGCACGCCGGGCGGGGTCGCGCGATCAGGGGGAAGCGTTGCGCGACCTGCTGCAGCGAGGGGGTCATGTCTTCTGCTCCTTGAGTCCTCGGACTCGGTGCGCGTCCGAAAACGACGTCTCTGGTGGTGTGGGCTAGTACGGCCTGGCTGGCGTAGGGCATGCCGAGCCGGTTCCACGCGAAGATGATGTGGTGGGCGAGGACGGCACGCAGGCCGCGGCGTAATAGCCCCTTGGCGGACAGAGCAGCCAGTTCACGGCCGGTTGTCTCGTAAGCGGCTGACCACTGGTCGGCGAAGGTGAGGAGTTCCCGGCTGCGCATCAGAGGCCGGGTGTCCACGCTGATCAGCCGCCGCAGGTCGACCTCCAGCGCCTGTCGCCGCTCTGGGGAGAGAGGGTCGGGGAGGTCGCGGTGGTCGGCTACCCGCGCCCACACGTCGCCCTGCTCGTACCAGTCCAGCCCTGCTGAGCGCAGCAAGGTGGTGCACAGCAGGATCGACAGTTCGCGGCGGTGCTTCACGCCTGGATGGCTGGCGAAGTAGGCGAGCAGGTGTCGGCTGTCGAGGTGGAACAGGTCATGGGCGCACGTCATGGCGTCGGCACCGCCGAAGGCGTGCGGTTCGGCCTCGTAGATGACCTCGGTCGCGGTGTTGATGTGACCTTGCCGGATGAGGTTGTCCAGCTGACCCTGTAGGTGCGTCTGCGTCTGATCGCAGGTAGGGAAGTAGCGGATGCGCCAGCAGGGCGGTTTGCGCATGAAGAACCATGCGGTGATGAGTCGTTCGTCTTCGGCCCCAGCAAGCAGCGGGGCGAGATGGGTCACGGCGTTGTGTTCGGCTTCAGCCCAATCGTGGAAGGTGACGTTGACTTGCCGCCACGGGCGAGCGTCCATGCGGTCGACTCCAAGTCAGCCCAAGAGCAGGAAAGTGTCCCAGCCCGACACCACGGTGCCGGTGGCGAAGGAGTGCAGCGCGAGCGCGGCCCCGGCGGCGCCGTCGAGAAGTTCCAGCGTTGCGGGGCGGGCGAGTTGCGCGGCGAGCCGGGCGGCTACGTGCGGGAGTTCGTCGCCGAGCTGGGGAGTGCGGGCGTCGGAGGCCATCCGCCAAGCGGAGTGGAGCAGTCCAGCCGTGCCATGGCACAGGCCGATCTCCGGGAGGCGATCAAGTTGGGCGGGATCGCGCAGGGTGGCGAGCATCGCCTCTTCGGCGGCCTTCTGCCGCCTCTCGTCGGCGAGCGCCAGGCCGGCCAGCTGGTGGGCGCGAGCCGTGCCGCTGATCCCGTAGCACCACGACGGCCGGGGGCGCTGCGAGGGGTCGGTGCGTTGCTCGCGTACCTGTTCGATGGTGATCACACCGGGCCACCACGCGGCTGCGTTGTCCTGCTGTCGCCAGGTGTCGGTCCAGACGCAGATGCGTTCGATCGCCTCTTTCGCGCCGGCCACGCCGACGTTGCGGATCACAGCCAGGGACAGCAGAGCCAGCGCCGAGCAGATGCCGTGGGACATGCCCAGGTTGCCATGCCCGTGTGGGTAGTCCGAGCTGGGCTCCCCATTGGGCGCGACGGTCGTCCACCATGGGGGCAGCTCGCCGCCTGCGTGCAGTGGCTCGGTCAGGCGCACCAGGTAGGACAGCACGTCGGCTGTGATCGGGTGGTCCGAGTGGCGGCTGAGGTGGTAGGCGCCCAGGCCGGCCAGCCCGCGAACCAGGTCGAACTCCTTCATTTCGGGTTGCTCGCTGCGGACGATGCGCGTGTGCGCTGCGGTCAGGCGGATGCGGGTTATCGACGTGACCGCGTCGTCCAGGCGCTCCAGCGCTCGCTGGTAGCGGCCTGTGGTGCCCGCGGCCGTGTACATGGTGAAGGCCAGCGCGGGAGCGCCGAAGAACAGGTTCGCGTTCGCCGCCTTCGTCAGCGCGCCGGAGGCGGCCACTTCAAGCCAGGCGTGCGCGATCTCTGGGTCACCGTGCCCGGAGCGGGCACGCTCGATGTGCAGCAGGGCGATCCCCGCCGCTCCCGCCCACAACGACTGCGGCCAGACCAGGCCGTCGCCTGGCGGCTGGGCGGTCCACGGCTGCGGATCGGCCAGCGACGTGGCAATGACATCGGCTACGGCGAGAGCGGTTCTGTGTGACTTGTTCATGACCTGCTCCTCTTGGGACGTGCGGTCCAGCTCAAGGCGGCGGCGCGGGCCAGGTGCAGGCACGCCCGCTCGCTGGCCGGCGACGTGCCGGCCATGCGGACGTGGTGCAGGTGCAGCAGATCGGGCAGCACGGCAGCCGGGGGAATCGTGCCCGCCTCCTCGAGTGCGCGGCGGTAGGAGGCGAGTGTCTTCCGGCGGCGCGCCCACCAGGAGACGATCTGCTCGCCTTCCGGACAGGCGGCCAGGGCCCGGTGATCGTCGGGTCGGGCCAGGCGTACGGCCTGGTCGTAGATAGCGCGGTCGGGCGCGGAAGCGTCGGCTTGGGCATGGCTGATCAGCCATCGCATCGCCGTTACGTGGTCGCCGAGGAAGGCGGAGGCGATGTCGAGCAGGCTGGCGGCGGTCAGGGCGTGCAGGTGGGGCCCTTTCCGAGCAATGATCGCGGTCAGTTGGGCGACGACAGTGGCCGAGTCGGCGGCGAAGTAGGCCTCGGCCGCGTTCATGGCGGAGTCGCCGCCGAAGCGGGCGGTCTCCGGGAAGTAGGTGTCCCACTGCACGCGCGACGTCAGCCCGGCCTGGCGCACCTGCGCGCTCCACGCGGTGACCTCGGCAGCAGCGTCGGCGGACGTGTGGTCAGGCACGGCGAGGCGGATACGGAGATGGTGGTCGGGGTCGTGGTAGCGCAGGAACCACCACCGCGCTTCGCTGCTGAGCGTTTCCACCAGGCGTGGAAGGTGGCGGATGAGGATGGCGTCGTGCCGGTCGGGGTGGCAGTACAGCTTGAGCGACAGCCGCCCATTCTGACCCGGTAGGAGACCGTGGTCGCGGAAGGTCACCTCGTTCGGGAGCCGGGGCGGTTCGGCAGGCTGGCCGGTCGCGGCGAGAGGGATCACGACCTCGTGGGCGCGCCCGCCGATCCACCCTGCCGCGTTCGCGTCGGAGGCGACGCGCAGCACCGCCGTGCCGGTGCGGTCGACCTGGGCGCGCAACAGGGCGCGGTGCGCAGGCTCGCAGAGGTCGAGCTGCAGATGCTGGTCGCCGCCCCCGAGACTGACCGTTTCCGGCAGCGCCACCATCTCCCGCCAGGCGGTCAAGGCGTTGTCCCATTCTCTCCAGTCGGCCGAAGGCGCGGGCAGGTCGGCTGCGGTGAGCCGCCACCGGGCGGGGGAGATGATCGTGCGCCGGTAGCGCAGCGCGGGGACGAACGGCAGCGCGGATGCGGGGCCCCAATCGAAGCCTGTGCACGGGGCCTGGAGGGCGTGTGGCGCTTCGAGGATGAACCGCACCAGCGGGTGCGTGTGCTGGATCAGGTTGACCGCGTTGAGAATCACCGGCTCGACGGTGCGGCGACGCGACAGTGACACCAGGTAGATGCCGTGCAGGTCGGCGGTGACAGCGAGGTCATCCAGCGCGAGCACGTGCGCGCCGCCGGGATGGTCGCCGACCGGTAACACCTGCGGCAGCACTCGGGGGGCGCGGGCGACGTTGTCGGTGCCGATGTACGGGGCGGGCGCCGACACCTGGACGGCGAGCGCGTCCCGGGTGCTCGTGGGCACGCCCGCGTACAGGGTGCTCATCCGCTGCCGATGCTCGTCATCGAACATGTCGAGGAACCGGCCGGTGATGGTTCCCGCGGCGCGTGACGCCCCGACGATGGTGAGCGTGAACCGGCCCTCGGCCAACGCGGTGGGGCTGGGTGCGTCGATCCGCATGGTCAGGTCCGAGGAGGGTTGAACCGGCGCGTCGGGGGCCACCCCGCCGAGGTCGGCAATCATGGTGTCGTCGAGCAGGATCTCGTGCTGGCGGCGCATCGCGGCGTTGTGCGCGAGCGCCAGCAGCTTGCGGTCGCCGTCCGTCAACGCCTCTTCGGGTACGCGGTCGCCGTCGTCGTAACCGGCCGGGTAGCCGAGCCCGATGGTGGCGTCGACCACGTCTCGGAGTGGGACCAGGGCGCGCAGCCCGTAGCGGTCCAGGAACCGTTGATGCCAGGTCATCCAGCCCGTGCTGAGGGCAGGGCGGAGGGCAAGGCGGACGAGCGCGGTCGCCGCCATGGCGGCCTCTGCCGCCACAGCGGCTGGAACTGTCACCTGCGCGTCCAGGCGCAGATCGACCGCGAGCGGCGGGCGCTTGGTGCGGTGGATGGCTGCCATCGCGGCCACCGCACGCGCCCGATGATCGGCCGCCGCAGCGGAGGATACACGGTCGAGCTCGTCAGTGACATCGCGCAGACATTTGACGACGTCGGCCACCTCGCCGATCTCGTCCGCGTTCACCGCGTCCAGCTCACGCAGGAGGCACCGGAGCGGATCGCAGGCCGTCATGGGTGGGCGCAGGCTGGTGAGCAGGAGGCGTTGCGCCACCAGCTCGGCCACGAGCGTGTCGATCGTGCTCTCGGGAGTTCGGGTGAAGGCGGCCGACAGCCCGTCCGTCAGATCCGCGACCGGGAGCGGAACACGCGCCAGCCGGAGCGCTACCCGTACGGGGGCGGTGGCGCGCACGCTCACATGCCCTGGGGCGCCACCCGCTTCAGGGCTGGCGCGGTGTTCGAGCACCAGGCGGCCGTCCCGCTCGAACGCGAGGTTGTTGGCGACCACGGTCAAGCGTCGCCGGAGCGCTGTCTCGCCTTCAAGCTGCTGAACGACCGCGGCGAGCCATTCGGCTGTGACACGGGCTGTCGGACGGTGCGCGTCCCCGATGCGCGCCGCAGGCAGATCGGTTGCGGCGCTGATGCGAGCCGGAGCGACCCCGGCGAACAGGCCGAACGGTGTCGCGCGGCCAGAGGCGCGCAGCAGGTAGCGCATCACGGACAGCACTGCGCGGCGCACACTCTGATCAGAGATCGGCTCTCCGGAGCAGATCTCGCATACGCGCCGTGCCAGATCCGGGCTGGCCTGCTCCACGGCCGCCGCGAAACCGGGCGTCTGCCACGTACGTGCCAGCCAGGTTCTCCATGAGGCGCTGTTCGCGCCCTGGTGGGTCAGGTCGGGCCATGACGCGACCTGCTGGTGTGGCGGCCAGGCGGGGGCCCGCAACACGGCGGCATCGAGGTATCGGTACATGATCCGCTCTCGTGGCTGGAGGGTGGCCCGGCCGGACGGTGACTCGCGCCGGCCGGGCGCTCGGGTCATCAGGTGACGGGGATCTGGGTGCTCACTTGCAGCTGACGCACGCTGTTCCGCAGGTCGAGTTGCATCCGTCGTCGGTCATGCGGATGAGTTGTTCGGCGGCCACACCGGACTCGACGATGGACACGTCCAGGTCGGCGAGCCAGTCGGCGTCCCAGCCGTCGGTGTCTTTGCCTTCCGGTTCGGACGGTGCGAGCGTTGCCGTACTTCCGGGAGCGTGGGTGGTCATGACGGTTCCTCCTTTGTTGGGGTGGGCGGGATTCCCCGGTGCTCGCCAGGGAAGATCGGCCGATCTCCCCTGGGAGCCCGGCGGTCTAAGGCCAGGTGACGACGACGGTCCCGTGCCGCTTCGCCACCACTCCTGGGGAGGGGGCCGGCGGGTCGGAGGGCTTGGGGATGTACCGGATGGACGCGGCGCCGCGGCGGTGGTGCTTGTCCGCCCACCGGCGCAGCAGCTCCGCGTAGCGGGCGGCGAGGTTCTCGGCCGCCGGCCCGTGGGCGTAGACGCCGCTCTCGTATCCGCTGCTCATGTCGGCGTTCGGTCGTGCGGCCCGGTAGGCGAAGCTGTCGCCGCTGATCAGGACGGGCACGCCCTTGAGTGTCGAGGGTGCGAGCAGTTCCTGGTCGACGATCGTCTGGTCGGCATACAGCAGTGCCATGTCCGGGTCGTTCGTGAGCAGGAACAGCATCTGCTCGTCGGGCATGTCGAACACGGCGTCGGACCAGCGTTCGATCCTCGGCAGATGCAACGCCCTGCGCAACGCCTCCGCGTCAACGCTGAGGCTCTCGTCGTCGAGGCACACCATCACGCCGTTGTCGATCGTGATGGTCCGCTCGGTGTGGGAGCCGGCCCCCTGGACTGGTACGAAGGAGCACAACCCGTAGGCGCGGCTGACGAGGCCGGACCTGCCACGGTCGAAGACGATCCAGCGGGTCGTCCCTTTGAATCTGAGCGGGACGACGATCCGGCCGTCGTCGGCGAGCTGCTCCAGCCATGCGGGTGGGATGTCCCAGAATCCTGCCGTGCCGATCACTCTGTCGAATGGGTCGGCTCCGGGAACGCCTTGCTCCGCATCGCCCAGCATCACGTTCACGTGGTGGTAGCCCGCTTCGTCGAGGAAGGTACGGGCCCGAGCGACGATGTCGGGGTCGATGTCCACTGTGGTGACGTGTCCGCGCTTACCGACGAGCTCGGCCGCCAAGGCCGCGTTGTAGCCGCCGCTTCCGTATTCGATGACACGCATGCCGGGTTCGATCTCGGCCGCTTCCAACATGGTGGCTTGGAGATGGGCGGCGGAGACGACGCTGAGATGCCTGCCGCCGTTGGGGCCGGCCTTGACGAGTGGCGCGTGGTCCGGGGCGTAGGCGGTTTGCAGCGTCTCGCCCGGCGTGAACACGTGACGCGGCACCGTGGCGACGGCCGCCGCCACGGCCTCGGACCGGATGGCCCCCTGATCGCGCAGTTCGCGCACCATGGCGTCACGTAGCTCGGCGGCGTCCTGGACGTCGTTGTCGGTGGTCACGGGCAGGTCTCCTCTTGTCGGTTGTGATGGGCAACTGGTCGATGATTGCTGCGGGCGCATTCGCAGTGCCGGTTAGCCGCGCTGACCCTCGTCCTGAAGGAAGGTGTCGGGCTCTGGCCTCTCCCCGCGGCGCAGATGCTCGTCGCGGTGACGCTCGGCCAGAGTGATGTAGAGGTCCATCGCCTGCCGGTGGAGGCCGCGGCCGGTCTCCTCGTAGCCGCCGTCGCCGGTGGAGCGCAGTACGAAGAAGTGGCCGCCCTCGGAGGCGAGTTCGAAGGCTCCGCAGCAGGACGTGTAGCTGATGCGGAGGGTGCCGCCGGTGGGGTTGTACGTCTCCCACACGAAGCTGGAGGGCTCCACCGCGGATTCCGCGGCGTGTGTTGGATCGCGTTGGCCACCTGCGTCGGACGTGGGAAGACGGCGCCTCGTCATGGCTGGCTACCTTCGCGGGGTAGAACGGTGCGCGCTCGGCCGGGCGGACACCAGTGGAAGGTCCGGTATGCGCCAGCCGGGCGGCGCCACCCGGTCCATCAGCATGAGGAGCTGGCTGCGGACGGCGGCCCGGCACATGATGCCGCCCGGAGGGCAGTGGCCCCGGTAGTAGGCGACGAACGCTCGTCCGTGGAGGGAATACTCCACGTGGAACCATCCACGGGCGGTCTGCTCCAATTCCTGGACGTCTTTGCGTGCTGACTCGTCAGCGGCGGCTTCAACTTCGCGCGCCAACATCGGTATCTCCTTGGGCTTGGGTGGTGGTGGCGCAGGCCGGAGCCGCTGCGGAGGCTCCGGCCTGCGCCGAAGGTGCGGGGCGGCGGGGACGACGACACCGGGCACACCCCGCACGTGGGCGCGGCACAGCACAGCCTTCCCGGGTGGGGCCGCACTGGTACGGGTTGCCGCGCCGGCATCGTCGGCTCCTGGTCAGAGCCTGGTCAGCAGGTGCGCCAGCCATGTGCGCCCGACACGGGCCAGGCGCATCTCCTCTGGGCGGCGGACCTCGTCTCCGTGCTCGGCCCGGTGCAGCCGGACCAGCGTCCACAGCGCGGTCAGTCCGGCCACCTGAACGGCAGGCAGTTCTTTCCACGCGGGGATGCCCGCCAGCAGCGCTTCGGTGTGCTCGACGCTGTGCCCCGCCTCGACGAAATAGGGGGCGAGGAACACCAGATCCACCCCGGCGGCGCCCTTACACGCGTGCGACCAGTGGGCTAATTCCATCCTGAAATCGCAGGTCACGCCCCTTGCCTGAGCTCGTTTGGCGGTGTTCGGGCAGGTGACGGTGCCTGATCATGGCGGGTGATCGTCTGTCACCGGGTGATTTCGCTGTGGGT
>NZ_JBDPMB010000034.1:0-72346 GCF_039871615.1 Nonomuraea sp. B10E15 | reverse complement strand
TGAGAAACATTGATCCGCTGATGGCGGACGATCACTCATCATGATTCCCACGCATCACCAGCCCGAGTACACCCAACCACGATCAGGCAAGTCCCCTGGCCTGCGGTTTCAGGTTGGCACGACCCCAGTCCACCGCGTAGACGAGCTGGTCTTTGATGCGCAGATGCCGCGGGCTGAGGTTGCCGTGCAGGAGCGTGTCGCCCTGCAGCGCGTCCAGGTCGAACCGCTGAAGCGCGGACATGAACAGATCCCGCCCGCGCAACCGGGTCGGGGCCTTGCTGAGCATGCGATTGGCCGTCGCCCACATGCTGGTGACCAGATCGACCACAGACCGGGCGCGCTCGTCCGGGCAGGGGGTGAGGATCTCGCCCAGCCGCTGCACGGTGTCCAGGACGAGTGGCACGTCCACCGCTTTCGGATCCGGTGACAGGTACACGTGGTCGGCGTTGTCGTTGATGAGCTCGTAGGCCAGCAGCATCCAGCCGTCGGCTGCCGTGGTCCACAGCAGGCGGGGCGCCGGCGCGTCCAGGGGCAGGCTCAGACTCGCTGATCGCTCCCGTTTGTAGAGCGGCAGATCCGGGCTGGCCAGCGGGGTGGCCCTGAGGAACACGTCCTGCTGCGCGCCATGCACGTGCAGGGCGAGACCTGGCCGGGAGGTGCTGATGGGCTGAATCCGGTCTATCGCTCCGGTGTGCGCTTGCACGATGAGGCTGCGGACGGCGTGGGGCAGCTTGTCCAGTTCGGCAAGGTCGCGCACAGTGACCTCCAGGGGTCGAGAAGATGCTGTTGGCTGTCTCGCACCCCAGGGAGAGGAACTGGCTCGTCCCTGGGGTGCGAGACAGGGGGTGCGACACGGGCCACCGCCTGTGCCTTTGGGCGGTGCTGCGGCTGCACCGCGTCGCCGGGAGGGTCATTCAGATCATCCATACGAGAAGTGCAGGATCGTTGCCCGCGCGCAGGGGCGCGTGCCCGGCTACGTCTTGCTTGTTCACCCGAACACACCTCCCGGAGGAAGCTTGAGGAGACGATCATGCACGGGCGCTGGGGTAGCGCGGCCACGGCAGCGTCTGGCCGACGTCGATGTCGTACTTCGGAAGCGCTCGAAACCTCAGGACTGGTCACAGCTTCCGGCCCACCGCGCACAGGCCGAATCGGTCGTCAGCCCTCGCGTTGATCATGCCTTCGGTCGGCCGCCACTGATCCAGAAAGACCAGCCCATGCTGGATCAGCTCGAAGCCGTCGAAGAACCGCTGGATCTGCTCCGTCGTCCGCGGCACGACCGAAGCACTGGCCTTGCGGTGCGCGTACTCTTCGGCACCTGCTCGCGCGACACCGTCCGGGTCGTCCCACAGATGGGACAAGATCAGATAGCTGCCCGGCGCCATCCGGTCGCGCACTGCCTCCACCAGCTTCTCCGGGCGGTCCTCGTCGGTCAGCAGATGCAGCATGGCTACCGTGAGGAACGCGGTTGGCTGGGAGAGGTCGATGTGCGCACGCAGGCCGGGGTGGTCCAGGATGTTCTTCGGGTCACGCAGGTCAGCCTCGATCGCGATCACGTCAGACCTGATGCCGGCCAACAGGGCGCGGGCATGGACCAGCACGATCGGATCGTTATCGACGTACGCCACGCGAGCGTCTGGGATGGTCCGCTGCGCGACCTCATGCACGTTCGGCGACGTGGGGACGCCTGTGCCCAGATCGACGAATTGCCGGATGCCGGCTTCGACGACCGCTTCCGTTGCCCGAACCAGGAAGGTTCGATTCGCACGTGCTGTGGTGCGAGCGTTCGGAGCCACTTTCATGACCTGCTCGGCCAGCTCCCGGTCTGCGGCGAAATTGTCCTTGCCGTCCAGGAAGTAGTCATACACCCGGGCGATGCTGGGCGTGTTCGGGTCCACACCTGACGAGAGCGATGGGGTGCGGTCATCAGTCATCGAGGGTCTCGTGCGTTTGTGTCGGTTGCGAGGGTGCCGTTCTTCTCGTCAAGACGGGCACAGAGCGCTGGGCGATCCGCCAGAAGGATGTCCTGATCTGCGGCGGTCTCGTCGTGCTCGGTCATGATGACCTCCTGATCGAGGGCGAGCGTGGTAGTGCGGTTGTTGAACTGGTCGGCCAGCTGGTGCGGAAGAGGTGCACGATCGACTGCTGGCGGGCCAGGGCAGACGACAGTGCGTAGACGTCCGGCCCTCGTATGACCTCAGCCACCCCGGCCTGTCGCATGGGTTCGGTCGTGGCGATCCGCAACCGTGCCTCCCAGCATTCGCAGCCGGACCCGTCTCTTCCGCGGACGATCTCCCAGCCGGGGTACGTGCGTCGCAGCGCGGACAGTTGCCGGTGCGCGAGGGTGGTCGCGTTCATGTGTGGATCTCCCGCATCAGCATGGGTGAGGACCTGCCTTTCTGATCAAGGGGGCACACCGGGGAGCCTGCTCGGCGGCGCATTGCGTGTACCGGCGTTGGTTACGGCGACTTGCTTTGCTCCTGCTCTGTGAGGAGGTCGACGAGGCCCATGGCGGTGGTGGCGCGGAGATAGGACGCCAGGCTGGTGTTCCGTTCGGCGCCGATGGGGCAGGAGCGGCGCGCGGCCCACCAGAGGCCGGTGTCGCTTCTCCACACACGCCACGCGGGGAACTTCTGCTCGAGTTCGATGGCGACCGCATCGTCACCGAGCGCTACTGTTCGGTCGCCGGAATCAGCCTGTGTCACGCTAGACAGAGTCATACTGAAGACCGAGACGAGCTTTCAAAGGGTCTGAAAGCGGGTGTGGGCGTGACCGAGACGATCGGAGTCCGGGTCGCCGGACTGCGCAAGCTACGCGGATACAGCCAACGTGGCCTCGCCACACGCGCGCATGTTTCCTACAGCCTGCTCACCAAGGTGGAATCAGGGCACGCGCCCGCCAGCCCAGCCTTCATTGGCGCGGTGGCGCGGGCTTTGAAAGTTGATGTTCCACGCATCACCGGTCAGCCCTACCAGGAGCCCGTGAGCCAGGGGCAGCGGCTCCAGGCCGTCGTCGAGCCGTTGCGTCGGGCCCTGCTCACTCAGGATCTTCCGCCGGAGGAGGCGCCGGAGCCGCGGTCCTTGGCGGAGCTTCGCAAGGACGTCGAGGAAGCTTCGCAACTGGGCCGGCAGGCTCGTTACCTGCGGCTCGGGGAGATGCTGCCTTCCCTGCTGGAAGAGCTGTCCATCGCCATCCACCACAGCGACGATCCCCGCCTGCATGCGCTGATGGCCGAGGCGTACGGGGGCGTGTCCGCGCTCGCCCACATGCTCGGATACCAGGACATGCGCGGCATCGTGCTGGAGCGGATCGAGCGTGAGGCGCAGCTGAGCCGTGATCCACTGCGGGTCGCGCGTACGCGCTGGTCGCGTGGAGTGTCTCTGCTCGCGGTCGCCGCCTACGAGCAGGGGCTGCGGCTGATGGAGCAGACGCGGCGTGGCCTCGGCGACGACCCCGAGCGGATGGAGCCTGCCGCTGCGGCGCTGTACGGGTCGTTGCATCTGAGATCGTCCGTGTTGGCGGCGCGCTCCGGTGACGCGGACCTGTCGGATGAGCATCTGCGGCTGGCCGGGCAGGCCGCGCAGTCGCTGGCCGGTGATTCCACGAACTACTACGGGCTGGAGTTCAGGCCGTCCAATGTCGCGCTGCACGCGGTGTCGGCGGCCGTGGAACTGGAGGACGGGGCCAAGGCGATCGAGCGGGCGTTGCCGCTGTACAAGGCTTTCCCGGTGGACCTGCCGCCGGTGCGTGCCGGGCATCACTGGATCGACGTGGCCCGTGGTTGGTACTACCACGGCGATCGGGGGCAGGCGTTCGACGCGCTGCGGCGGGCTCGGTCGGCCGCACCGCAGCAGGTGCGGAACCATCCGATGGTCCGGGAGCTTGTGCAGACGATGGCGAGCACGGGAGCGCGGCCAAGCGAGGACCTACGGCGCTTCGCGGCCTGGCTAGGCCTGGTCTGAACACACGTCGGTACTGGCCCAGGAGCCGATAACTCGGCCACTCGGATGACCAGTCGTAGGCCAATGGGCGGCCGCTTGAGAGTGGCTGCCCAGGAGGTTGGTACAGCCCCAGTCCACAGGGGCGCAGGGCCAGCCAGTCGCCGCCCCGACTCATGTGGACGTAGCCCTTCTCTTCAGAAGGCGGGTGGGGCGCCGGCTACGCGGTGAATCACTCAGCAATTCTTTGAATCATATTCCCTCGCCTAGTGATTAATTCTCTCTCTTGAAGTCAACGCCGGTATTTCTGGTTGAATTCCCCTCTGCTCGGCGATGGTGGATCGCCATTTATTGTGCCAAGAATAATGGTAAAGAATCGCCGGATGTCGTTGATCGGGGCTCCGTTTCGAGATGTAATTGAAGAGTTCGAAGGTGGTCGCGCAACAGTGCGCAGCAGAAACGGAGACAAGAAATGTCGTACGCAGCTTCTGGAAAGAGCGTTCCGGCCAACGTTCCCGGGGAGAGCCTCGCGCCCGAGGATATGGCGCGGGTGGCGTCGGAGGACTGGGCGGAAATCCAGCGGCTGGCGCGCGGTTACTGCCGCACGGTGGACGCCACGCGATCCCGTAAGCGCATGGACGGAAGCGCCACGATCGTCAAGCAGGGGCACGCGCCGTACGGCACGGACGACGTTTCGGATGACGTCACCCAAGATGCGGTGCTGCTCTTCGCCCAGAAACTTCGCGACATCTCTACGTCGTGCCGCAAGGCTCCCGACAGCACGACGGATGCCCCCGCGTGGGTCTACGTCCGGCGCGACGGGGGCGAGATGACGGTCTCGCGTACGACGCTGCACCGGTGGGCCGTCCGGGATGCCGCCGCGCGGAACGGCTACCGGGTTGATGTGCCTCCGACCGAGGTCGACGCCACGCCTGGCGCGCAGCTCATGCGACCGGTGCCGCACGTGGAGAGTGCCACACGGGCGGCTGAGGCGTTCTGCCTGGCTCAGAACAGTGCCGTCATTTTCCGGCAGGCGTTCGGAGATGGCGGTGACTTCCCGACCCTGCGAGCGATGATGAAGATCGCGGGGCAAGCCGATGATCTGGGGCGGGCGGGGGTTCTGGGCAAGGTCGCTCAGGAACGATACGGCGGTGCTTACGGTTCCCGCCGGGCTGTGATCCGGACGCGTGACACCGCACGGGCCGAGTGGCAGGAACTGTCCGAGCGCATTGACGATGCCAGGGACACGCTCAGGTACGAGGGCGAAATGACGCAGGAGTAACCTGTCGAGCATAAGAAAAGGGCGCCAGAGATATTCTGGCGCCCTTTTCTTATGCTCTTGCTAACTGTGGTGCCCTGAGCGAAGAATTCCCCGAAAGGAGTCGAGTAGCGGACGGTTGGGCGGGCGCGGTGGCCGTATTTGAGTGAGGGGAGATTCGCCGGTGTGCGCCCGGCACGATCGGTGTTCCTCGGCCATACGGTTCCTGGGCAAACGCCTGCCGTTCTGTTTGGCGCCACGCGAAAGGAAATCATCGAGCGCGGACGGTTGAGCCGTTTCGTCAACCGTATTTAAGTGAGAGCAACTTCGCGACATTGCAGCGTCGCGAGCGTGTCCGAGATGCTCGGCAATCTCGCTTACCCGTCTCTTCACGCGCGCGCGGCAGCGTCCACATCGCGCTGCGCTGACGTCCCATCCGCCCGGCCATCTGCCGGGATTTCTCATGTCTGGAGGCTTTTCCATGAGCGCTGCATCCGAGCTCACCAACACCGTCACGATCAAGAAGCTGGCCGACGTGGTCGCCACCGTGCCGTTCCTGCTCGGCTTCCACCCCTCACAGAGTCTCGTGGCGGTGGGTATCGACGACGCGAAGGTGAAGGGCGTCGTACGCCTGGACCTGACGCAGGACCCTGCCGAGATGGCAGCGCGGACGAGCCATCTGGCGAACGTGCTGGCGGGCAACGGTCTCCACCATGCGCTGCTGGTCGGCTACGGAGCCGGTCCGCAGGTCACTCCCATGATGGATGCCGCCATGGAAGCCCTGCCCGGGAACGGGGTCGCCCTCTGTGAGGCGATACGCGTTGATGAGGGGCGTTACTGGTCCTACATGTGCTCGGATGTCAGGTGCTGCCCTCCGGAGGGGGTACCGGTCGATCCCTCCAGTAGCGTGCCCGCCGCTGCCGCCGTGGTGGCCGGGATGCGCGCGCTTCCCGACAAGGCGGCCCTTGCTGCAACCCTGGAGCCGCCCCAGAATCTCGATCAGGACCGCGCAGAGAAGATCACGCGGGAGGTCTGCGCCCAGGCCAAGAAGGAGAGCAGTCCGGGCGATGACTGGTTCGGCGACGGCGTGAAGCGGGTCGTGGCTGCGCTGGATCAGGTCCAGGCTGGAGGACACCTTGACGCCGAGACGGTGGCCTGGCTCGGCGTGTGCCTGACCGCCAAGCCCGTACGCGACATGGCGATGACGTATGTGGTGGAGTACGACACAGAGACGCATGTGCGCTTGTGGACCGAGGTCGTCCGCAAGGTTCAGCCCGCGTTCGTCGCCGCTCCCGCGACGCTGCTGGCGTTCGCCGCGATGTGCCGGGGCGACGGGCCGCTGGCGAGCGTCGCGCTCGACCGGGCTCTGTCGGTCACGTCTCACTACACGCTCGCGCTCCTGCTCGTCGAGGCGCTCATGGTGGGTCTGTCGCCATCCGAGGTGCTAGGGCGGGACTGGAGCCAGATGGCCGACGACATCATCGCGCAGGTACGAGAGCGACCCTCCGCTGCCTGGCCACTGCTCCCCGAGGGCTGGTGATCGCCCTGTCAGCGATCTGAGCCGCCTTCCCAACGCGATACCCCACACAACCAACCCGCCGCCGTGCCCCGGAAAGGGCGCGGCGGCGAGCCTTTTCACGATCAATCGAACGTGCCCTGACGTGCCGGAACGAAAGGATTCCCGATGGACGGCTGCGACGTGAACGACCTCGTACCCGAGATCGCCAGGCATCTGCACGGCTACAGCCCAGAGACCCTCTGGGGGACGCCGTACCTGATGGGACCGGACGGCGCGCGCCTGGCCGTACACCAGCTGATGGGCCGGACAGAGTGGATCGTGGTCACGGGGCTCTACCCCGTCGAGTCCTCTGACCTACGGCGTCACTCGATCATCGTGGTGGCCACGCGCAGGCCGAAGCATATTGCCAAGAAGATCACCCGCCGGCTCCTGCCGAAGTACGTACGCGATCTCAAGCAGCAGCAGGCCAGAACAGCCAAACACACCGCGCGAACCGATCTGGTGGAGACCCTGCTCGCTCTGCTGCCCGGGCACGCCGTCACCGCTGCCGAGCAGGAAGCCGCCGTCCGGTGGCGACTCGGGTCCATGTACGGAGTCTTCGAGGTCCGCGACCACGCCACCAGCATCGAGATCCGCAACGCGGACCGCGAGCTCGCCGAACGCGTCGCGTACGCGATCAACCAGCGCGCCACCTGAGCGCACCAAGACACATCCGACGGGCACCGGTTCCGGCCGGTGCCTTTCCGTTTCTCCTGGTCAGAGAGGAAACGCATCATGTCCCGTGAATCCCTGGAGTGGCTGAACACCAACACGCTGATCGGCCACACCGACAAACGCGGCAGCGCCTGGCACTACCGGGCCAGCATGCAGGGAGAGGAACCCAACCACTACCCGGGCCCGATTCCGGTCGACGACGTCAAACGGCGCCTGTTCGGCTGGCAGGCGCTGTCGAGCCCGGTGTACGTGGAGGATCCGCGCGGAGGGCTCGCCCAGGTCCCCGGACGGCAGGCGATCCTGCGCAGCGACAACGGCCACGTCATGGGGATTTTCTCCGACGGTTATGAGCCGCATCCGTACGTGGAATGGCTCGTCGGCAACATCTCCCGCCTGCTGGACGCGGACCTGTCGATCGGGTCGGCCGGACTGCTCAGGGGCGGCGCGGTCGCCTGGGTGTCGGTCGAAGTGCCCGACAACATCCACACCCCTGAGGGGGTGGAGTTCCGCCCGCACCTGTTCGGGGCGACGTCCTTCGACGGGTCCCTGTCCACCACCTTCAAACGCGCCATCACGAACATCGTGTGCGACAACACGATGGCCGCCGGGCTTGCCGAACGCGGCCAGCAGATCAAGATCAAGCACTCACGGCACTCGAAGTTCCGGCTGACCGAGGCACGCCAGGCTCTGAACATCGTCTACACCCTGGCCGACGAGTTCTCACGCGCCGTCGCAGACCTGTGCCGGATCCCGGTCACCCGGTGGCAGTGGAATGCCTTCCTGGACGCCCACGTCCCGATGCCCGCCTCACCGGGACGCAGCCGGACCATGGCCGAGAACAAACGCGACTCTCTGACCAGACTCTGGAACCACGACCTTCGGGTATCGCCCTGGCAGGGGACGGCCTGGGGAGTGGTCCAGGCGGTCAACACCTACACCCACCACGAGCAGCACGTACGCGGTGCCGACCGTGCGGAGCGCAACATGCTGCGCGCGGTGACCGGAGGCATCGACGATCTCGATCGCGACACTCTGCGCACCCTGTCCGCAGCTCTGAACCGGCCGCTCACATTCGCCGGTTGATGACACCCGACCTGGTACGGCTCCTGACCTCGCTACGCGGGGCGGGATGCCTGCCAGCCGAGAGGAGAACACCTGGTGGTGGGGACAACTGATGGCTGCGAACGCGGGCGTGCCGCTCGTGCCCGGCGTGGCAGGCCGCGGCCGAGAGAGAGACGGCTGAGAAGCACAGAAATGCGTGCACTCCGCATTCGGCGAACCCGGTCCCCCGCGGATGGCACGATACGGGCTGTCGGCCAGCGTCCGTAGGATTCGGCGCGCGATCTCTCGGTACCTACGCCCAGCCAAGCAGCCTCCGCGCCTAGCGCCACGCCGGAACCTTCTGGAAGTTTTGAAGCCCTTCCCGGCACTTTCGGCCGTTCATGAGACGGCTGGACTGAAGTTGACGGGATCCCGTCTGATCATCGGGAACGGGTGGGATCTCGTCCTTTCAGGGTTTCCGGGTGCGGCGCCATTGGCCGAGGAGGTGGTCGTTGGCGATGGCGCACCCGGGTACGGATCGACTGCGCGGACGGCTGGACTTCCTTGGTCAACTCCTTCGGCGTCCGTCACGGGCGCACCAGCCCGACCATCGCCGGCGATCTCCAGCGGATAGTTGTTCGGCACGGCAACTCCTCCTCCGGTGAACGGCAGAATCCTGGAGCGGCGCATCTCAGGTCCTACATGGTGAGCGTGGCCGGCGCTCCCAGATAGGTCACTCAACGTGATCGAAAGACCATCTTGAGGTGGGGAAATTTTACTGTTACTTTCAGGCTGTTTTGCTGATCATCGTCAGATCGGAGCTGCATGCGCAAGGTCCCGTTACGCACGGTATTAGCCGGACTCCTGATGACACCCCTCGCCATCTTCCCCATCGCAACCAGCGCCCAAGCGAGCCCGCTGACAAGCCTTTCTGCGCAGCGTGGACCAGTCGAGCTTCTCGGGGCAGCCACCGAAACCACACGCTACTGGCGATACCCTGACGGCCACATCACTACGGAAATCTGGCCGAGGCCCGTCCGCGTCAAGAAGAACAACGCCTGGACATGGATCGACACCTCCCTGTCGCATCAGGATTCCGCCATCAGACCCAAGGCCATAAAGGGTGACCTGACACTTCCGCCGGGCGGGAACGCTGAGCCCTCAACCGTTCTCGCTCTCACGCCTGAGCGCTCTCTCAGTTTGTCGTGGCCCAACAAGCTTCCGGAACCGACGCTGCAAGGCAGTCGGGCCACCTATGCTGATGCCGCCGGGCCGGGTACCGATCTCGTGGTCACCGCACTGGCCACCGGCTTCCGCTATGACGTGGTCCTGCGTAAGCGCCCCTCAAAGGCTGTCGAGCTCAAGATCCCTGTGAAGGGCGATGGCTTGAAGCTACGCGAGGCGTCCGATGGCCGCGTACGTGTGACCGATGGCGACGGCAGGGACATCGCGATCGCCTCGAAACCGACGCTGCGCAGCAGCAAAGCGACGAAGACGCTCGGCGCGGTGGACGTTACGGTGGTTACCTCCAACGGGCGCCAGACGCTGGTGATCAAGCCCGATAAGGAGTATGCCGCAGATCCGGCCACTAGCTATCCAATCACCGTGCAGTCCGCCTTCAGCGTCATCCCGAGTGCCGACGCGGACGTCTGGAGCGTGTTTCCCGACACGCCTAACGGCGACGGCTCCACCCTTCTGGCGGGCACTCAGTCGGACGGCAGCGCCTCACGGGCCTACCTCAAGTTCAACACCGCTCCCCTCATCGGGCAGCAGATCTCCAACGTCACCCTTTCGCTGCTCAATATCGATGGTCCCAGTTGCGGCTCCACGGTAGGGGACGGCATCCAGGTTCGCCGTGTCACAAGCCGGTGGGACCCGGCCACGGTTACATGGCAGGCGCAGCCGACCAACACCACCGAGAACGCCGTCACCAACAGAAGCAGCGTTGGGGGATCCTGCGACCCAACGTCGATGAACTGGGACATCACCGCCATGGCCCGTCAATGGGCGGGAGACGCTGGTAACTATGGCGTGGTGCTGATGTCGCCCACTGAGCGTGCCAGCACTAACTACCGGGTCTTCCCGTCATCCGAGGACACCGACTTCAACGACCCTCCCAAGCTGACCGCGACGTTCGGGCCAGGCGGAGATGCCACCACCCTTTATCCAGCAGGCCCGGACGGCGTCGAGGTCATCCAGGCCCCCGCAACGTGGGGCGATGACATCCCGCAACTTGCCGAGCCCCAAGCGCATGCGCTCAGCTCGGCGATCGACCGGACGGAGGCCAATGGCGACGTGCTGGCCCAGCCATACGTGGACATGGTCGGCGGCCAAGTCATCGTCCCCGCCGCCACTGCTGACGGGCACGCCGTCGGCTCCGCGCCCCTTTCAGGTACCGCTTACCTCGATCTCGGAGGAGTCGACTGGACCATTCCAGGCGACTTCACCGATGGTGACACGGACGAGGACTCCGAGGGGGTGATAGGCCCGGGGGAGGACTACACTTTCATCCCGCAGGTGCCGGACGTGTCCGCAAGCTACTCCCGCCAGACGGCAGTCGCGCGTGAGATCATGAACCTGACCAACGCGGACCTTCCCGGAGCAGACAATCTCGTGGAGGCCCGGATCTGGGCAGAACGCAACCAGGTCCTGATCAAGACGAACGCAGTATCCTCCGGACTGAGACTGGCTCTGGCCCAGCGTTACGGCACCAACGCCATCGTGCTCCACCTGGATCCAAACGCCACCGCGATGCGGCTCACGGCCGGCACGGACAGCCGCGCCAACGACAACGATGGCTATATCAATGGCAGCGGTGCGTACGTGACGGAATACGGTGACCGATGCACCATGGGCTTCGCCTGGAAGATCCCCGCGGGCAAGAGGTTGGTGACCGCGGGACATTGCATGCCAGCCGCCTACAGCTCCGTCCGGGTCAGCAACGACGGCACGCGCTTCTACGGGCAACGCGTGCTCACCACCTACGAGTACGGCAAGGGCACCGTGCCGCTCCCGGGCCAGAACAAGTGGCTGGGCGACACAGCGCTGGTGACTACGGACGCGTCCGTGGCGGTACCAACCGCATCTATCTTCACCGGGAACGAAACGTCGCGGACCAGAAGGCCCGTGAAGAGCAGTTGGAGTCGGCGCTCCGCTCACAACGACCTGTACTGTGTCGGCGGACGTGAAACGGGCCAGCACTGCAACTGGCGGGTCGACAACCCCGACACCTGGAGGAAGACGGACGGTGGGACGACCGACAACATCGTTGTCGGGAAACGATCAGGCGACTGTGTGGAGGGCGGCGACTCGGGTGGGCCGGTCTACACCTTCCGCAGTGATGGATCGGTGGTGGCCAAGGGCGTTCTGGCCGCAGGGAGCAGCCCTGTGATCGGCGATTGCGTGATGGCATTCACTGATATCACTACCATCCGCGAGGCGTACGGTGGCGACGTGTTGAAGCGCAAGTAAGGCAGGCTCTCTCCTTCCATGGTGACTTCTCGACCCCTGATGCTCGCGCTCGCGTGCACAACTTTGATCACAACAGGATGTGCCGCGCCCACGTGGCAGGACGTACGCGTCGCGACCCTGTCGCCGGACGGTAGAACGTTGACCGTCGAGCTGACCTTCGGTGCGCCCGACGAGACCGGTCGGCCGTGCGAGCGGGTGACGGACACTGAGGTGGCTGAATCGCCTTCTCATGTCGTCGTCGGGGTTGAAGTGGATGCTTCCTGCCGCCGTAGCTGGCCCTGGGAGGAGGAGATGAGCAACATGGTCGGACGGGCTCATTACGTGGAGCTAAAACTGACGGAGCCGCTGGGCGAACGGACCGTCGTCAACACGAGCAATGAGCCCGTCACGGTCAGCCAGGAGCGGTGAGACGGGTCACCTACGTCTCACCCTCCATGGCGCTTTTCTCGCCCGGAGTAGCAGCGCCGTACTTCCCCCGCGTAACGAGGTTGGGTCATGCCCAAGAAATGTGCAGCCCTTCGCTCGAAGCGCTGCAATTCAATGTGTGACCCGGAGAACACTTGGATGTGTTGACAACCCCTGTCAGCCTATCCCCGTCGCTGCCTGCTCTTCATCTGGCTCGGCTTCTTCGGCATCGGCTGATAAGGTCCCCGAGTCGCCCTACACCGCCGAATCGGTGCCGCCGGACCACACCGGATTCGCCCCAGTCTGGCTATGGCCGTCAACCAGATGCCGGTCATCCTGGCGCCACTCGTGCCCGGCTCGCTCACGAATTTGACCGGCAGCTTCGCGCCCGCCTGGGCGCTGCTCGCCACGCTGACCGCTGTCACCCTGACGACGACACAGCTCAGCCATACTCGTGAACGCCCCCTGAAACGCCCTGGTTCAGTAGGGGTGCCATGAGTGAGCAGGGCCGGAGGGGACATGAACGAGGCGACTGCCCATCTGCTGTTCGACGCGGTGGAGCGCATGGAGAAGAACATCATGGCGCGGGAGTGTCCGGCGATCGTCGCTATGCAGGGCGCGACCAAGCTCGTCCTGAGTGATTACGACTACCTGCGTGACACCGAGACGGCGGAGGCATTCGAGGCCAGGGCGGCAGAGAAGGCTCAGGAGATCGACGCCGTTCGCTGGGTGCTGGCTGTTCCGCAGGTGTGGCTCTTCGAGCCTCCTGACACGATCACCACGCGGGCCGTCTCCAACCATCCCTTGCGGGAAAGGGAGCAGGAGGCGATCACGTGGATGAGCTTCGATCGGGGAGACGGCGTGGACTACGGGCGAGTGGTGTACGTACGCCGCCCGAGCGGGGAGCCCGTCTTTGAAGAGCCGGAGATGTTCGAAGTGGGTGTCAGGCCGGAGGAGACCATGCCGGGCTTTGTTCTGCTGCAGCGGTGCCTGGCCGATGAGTGAGGGCCGGCTCCGAGGAGCCGACCCTCGACCGACTCGAATCTGTTGTTCGAAGGCAGACTGAAACGGTCACGGTGAGCTTATCGCCTGTCACCGGGGCTGTCCGGCTTCACGCAGAGGCATGCCATGGATCGGCTCGGACCCTTCCTCAGGCGACCGCCAACCGGAGCTGGGACATCTGGCGGGTGCTTGGCCCTCGCCGCGCTGGTCGTACCGGTCATAGGGCGGGCCGTACGACGCCGATGAATTCTCGTTCGCGGTAGGGGTCGCCTGCCCAGGTGTCGATGCGTACGGTGCTGCCGGTGGAAGGGGCGTGCACCATGCGGGCGGCGTCGACGGCGATGCCGACGTGGTGGATCGTGGCCGGACGGGCGGGGTCGCGGGCGAAGAAGATGAGGTCTCCTGGGCGGATCTGGGTTCTGGGGATGCGGGCGCCGGCGTTCCACTGTGGGGCGGTGTGGCCGCCGATCCGGGCTCCAGCCTTGGCCCAGGCGTATTCGGCCAGGCCGGAGCAGTCGAACCCCCGGATATGCGCTCCGTGTTGGATGCCGAAGCTGGGGCCGTCGGGGCCACCGCCGCCCCAGGAGTACGGGACGCCGCGCATGCTCAGGGCGGCCTGCATGGCGATCAGCCCGCGTTCGGCGCCGGCCAGTCCTTCGATGCGAATCACGTCGGGGAATTGTTCACACGGCCCCGGATCGCACATCGGCGTGCTTGTGGTGGCTGTGAGGTAGGCCCCTCCCGCGAGTCCGGCGAGCAGGACGACGCCGCCCATCAGACCGGCGGCTGCGGCGATGATCGGGGCCAGACCGGTTTCTGCGATCAACCGCGCGCCCCTGGTTGGGGCCAGTGGTTGGTGAGTTCTGCCAGGCGTAGACGCTGGTTCCGGGCGTCGTGGGGGAACCAGACGGGACCGTGTGGGCTGGGGCCGGTGACGGCGGTGGCGCATGGCACGCCGGTCTGGATGGCCCGCAGCTGGAGGCGGTCGTGCAGGGTGTTTTCCCTGCGCGCGGAGCTGGTCAGGAGCAGGACGGGTGTGGTGATGCCGGTGGCGGCGGTGAGGGCGGCGTAGCCGTCCAGTTTGGCCACGACGCGGCCGATGGTCTCGGTGCCGGTGTCGTATTCGAGGAAGAAGTCGATGGTGTGGCCGTTCTCGGTCCAGCGGCCGTAGGCGTCGGGGCGGACGTGGGTGCCCCACTGGGTGGCGCAGCGCCGTTCCGTCCACCAGGTGTGCAGGTGGCATCCGCTGGTACGGCGGGCGGTGCCGTGCAGGTGGGCGAAGACGTCGTTGGTGCCGATGGTGTGGGCGAGGCGCTGGCTGTAGGCGATGGACAGGACGCGGTCGCGGCGGTAGCCGAACTCGGCTGGTTCGGTGCCGTCTTCGGCGGCCAGGACGACGGCCCCGGTTTCGCCGAGCACGTAGTGCCACGGAGCGGAGCCGGTCGGCGGTTTGGGGCGGAAGCGGTCGAGGACGCCGATGTGGTGCAGTTTGACCAGGCGGTGGCGCGCGGTAGTCGGGTCGTTGAAGGCGATGCGGGCGAGCTGGTGGCTGGTCAGGACCTTGTGGGTCCAGATCAGGCGGAGCAGGTGCCGGTCGCGGCTGGTGAGCTGGCTGGCGAGTGAGGCCATGACGGCGGGCGTGTAGTGCTCGTTCATCCGTGGACGTCTCCTCCTGTGCTGGGCTGCTGCCGCGGGTCGTCCTGCGGCAGGGCTTCGGGACGGCCCGGGGTTCGGCCGTGTGCTCGGGCGGCGGCAGCCCGGACGCGTTGGGCGAGGTCGGCGTCGGGGGTGGGGAGGGGATGGGTGCGCAGGGTGAAGGGCGGGGTTTCCGCGGAGCGGACGATGAGGCGGGCGGCGGCTTGGTAGGCGCCGAGGTTGGCCAGGTCATGGCGAGTGAGGTACGGGCTGAAGTGGTGTTCGGTGTCGCGGGCGTCTTCGGGAGACAGAGTGAAGTAGATCTTGTTGCGGGCGTCCGAGCTGATGGCCTGGTGGAGGTCGCGGGGGAGCTGGGCCAGGTGCTGGTGGGCGAGCACGATCGACAGGCCGTAGGCGCGGGCTTCGGCGAGCATGTCGGACAGGGCGCGGGGGAGGTTGAGGAAGTTCTGGGTCTCGTCGACGTACAGGGCCGAAGGGGCGCGGCTGCGGCCGAGGCGGGCGCGGTGGGAGGCGGCCTGCCAGACCTGGGCGAGCAGGAGCGAGCCGAGCAGGCGGACGGTGTCGTCGCCGAGTACGCCTTTGGGCAGGCGGGCGAGCAGGATCTTGCCGTCCAGGACGTCGCCGACGTTGAAGGTGGACCGGGCGGAGCCGAGGATGTCGCGGACGAACGGGCGGAGCAGGAACGCGCGGAGCTTGTTCATGATGGGCGCGGTGACGTGGGATTGGGCCTGCTCGGACAGGCGTTCGTACCAGGTCCAGAACCCGGCGAGGAACGGGTCGTTCATTTGCGCGGTGAGCTGGTGGCGGTAGGCGGGGTCGGTGAGCAGGGCGGGGATGTCGGCGAGGGTGCCGCCGCTGCGTGACAGGGTGAGGGCGCAGCCGCGCATGATGTCGTCGCTGCGTGGCCCCCAGGAGTCGGCGTAGATCTTGTGGAAGATGCCGACGAGGTTGTCGGTGAGGGTGTCGGGGTTCGGGCCTGCCAGGACGTTGAGCGCGGGTCGGGAATGGGGGTCGTCGGGGTCGATGAGCGCGATGCGCTTGCCGGCGTCTTCAGGGATGAGGCCGAGGAGGTCGGCGACGAGGTCGCCTTTGGCATCGATGACGGCGACGCCGCGCCTTGCCTGGATGTCGGACAGGATCATGTGGGCGAGCAGGGTGCTCTTGCCGGTGCCGTTCGGGCCGAGGATGTGCGTGTGGTGGCAGGAGTCGGGTACGCGCAGCGCGACCGGGCGTTGGTGGCCGGCGTCGGCGGTGCCGAGCACCTTGCCGTGCTGGGCGACCTGCGGCGTGGGGGCGACGGTGTTGGCTCCGGCCCGTTGCAGGCCGGGGACGGCAGGGTCGGTCGGCAGGTGCGCGAGCGCGGCCAGTTCGGGGATCGACAGCAGGAAGCCGCGCCCGAGGCGGCGGGCGGCCAGTGCATGGCCTGGCCGGATCAGTCGGCGTCGTTCGAGCCGGTTGTGGCCGGAGTACAGGGCGAAGGCGGCGGCGATCGCGTGAGCCCGCCCGCGGATGGCTTGACGGCGCAGCGAGGCCGTGCCGCCGTCGTCTGCCTGGACGGCGTAGCGGATGGCCACTTCGTAGCGGGGCTGGAGGGCTTTGTCGCGGATGGCGCGGGCTTCGGCGTAGTGCTCCAGCCGTACGGCGTGATCGGACTCGCGGTGCGTACGGGAACGGTCGGGAACGGCGAGGTCGAGGGCGGCGCGCACCAGCGCGACGGGAAGACCCGGACGGGACAGGCGCCCGCCGGTGGCGGGACGGGCCAGGACCTGTACGGCGGCGTGCTGCCAGGCGGGCATGCCCACGCCGGCGCCCAGCAGGGCTCGGAGGGGATCGTGGTCGTGGTCGTCGCGGATCGGTAGCCGTTCCTCGCGGGCGATCACGAACTGCCCGCCGGTGGTCCGCCCGCTCAGCGGCACCGGCGGATCCGCTTCGACCACGGTGGTGCGCGCGGAGGGCCAGGCGGCTTCGACCGCGTGGTCCACCAGATGCTGGGGGACGGTGCCGGGGACCCACATGAGGATCCGCACTCCACCTGCACTGAAGTGGTATTCGAAGGTCAGGTGCGGCTGGCCGAACAGGAAACGCTTCCACGCCGGACGTAGCAGCCCGAGCAGGTTGCCCCACAACGCCTCGGCTCCGGGCAGGTCCGCGGCCGGTGGAGCCAGGATCTCCAGGCAGCGCGCCCCTCGGACCGCCGCGCGGTGACGTAGCCGCAAGAGCACGAACCGGCCCAGACTCACCGTGAACACGCTGGCTGGAACCAGGATCGCAAGGTGCGTGCCGTGCCCGTGCAGCCACGTCAGGACGACGTCCAGCAGGACATCGGGGTCGAGATCGTGGAGGGTCACAGATCCTCCTCGTCGTACTGGGCGAGTTCCTGCGGGGAGGAGGTGACCAGGCGGTGTTCGCCGGCGCTGGCCAGGATGTGGAAGGCGACCCGGGACGCGCCGGAGTCGGCGGCCAGCAGGCCGGTGCCGCGTTCGGCGGACAGCAGAAGCTGGCGTTCACCCGCGGACAGGTTGAAGGCGTCGGTCACCGCGTCGATAGCCTGCGGTGCCTGCCGGAGCAGGATCTGGGTGGCGGAGTTGGCGATGATCGCCTGTCCGACGGGGGAGCCGAGCAGGTCGGCGGCATCCTGGGTGACCACCGACAGCCCGGCCCAGTGTTTGCGGGCCGCCTTCGCCATCCGGAGCAGGAACTTGGCTCCTTCGGGGTCCTTCATGAGCAGCCACGCCTCGTCGACCACGACCAGCCGGGGACGCCGCTGGTCCGGGTTGGACACGCGCCGCCAGACGGCGTCCAGGGTGAGCAGCGTGCCGACCGCCTTGAGCTCCTCGGGAAGGTCTCGCAGGGAGAACACGATCAGGTGGGAGTCGGGACGGGTGGTGGTGGGCCCGTCGAAGAGGCGTCGGTGGCTGCCCGTCACGTACGGCGCGAGCCCGGCGGCGATCTCGCCCGCCCGGAAGTCCGCGTCTTCGGTAAGAGCGGTTACCAGATCGCGCATCAGCGGTGCCGGACGGTCCCAGGTGCCGGGATCGAAGGTGATCCCGGCCTGCTTGTACGTGGCGAGAATCGCCCGATCGAGCGCGGCCTTGCCGGTCTTGTCGAGTGGTTCGCCGAGCATGACCGCGACGAGGGTGTGCAGGAACAGCACCCTGCGGGTCAGCGCGTCTCGTCGGTCGGCGGGCAGGTCGAAGGGGTTGAGCCTGACGTCCGGCGCGCCCAGATGCAGGTAGGCGCCGCCGACCGCCTCGCACAGCCGGGCGTACTCGTCCTCCGGGTCGATGACCGCGACCTCGACCCCGGTGTACAGCGAGCGGAGTGCTTCCAGCTTGGCCAGATATGACTTGCCGGCGCCGCTGCTGGCGATGATGGCCGAGTTGTGGTTGGGCTGGGCGAACCGGTCCCAGGTCACCAGGGAGGCGCTGGCCGCGTTCGCCCCGTACAGCACCGCGGTCGGTCCCGTCTCGGCGGTGAGGTCGGGGCTGGTGAACGGGAACGCGGCGGCCAGGGCCGGGGTGTCGAACGTACGGGTGGCGCCCAGGTTGTCGAAGGCCACCGGCAGCGACGACACCCAGCCCTGCAACTGGCGGAAGGCGACCTGGCGGGCGTCCAGGAGCAGGGACGCGGCCAGCGCGCGCACCTGGGCACACGCCTCGTCCAGTTCGTTCTGGCTGGTCGCGTGGACGGTCAGGTAGATCGAGACCCGGAACAGCCGGGCCTGCCCACGCGCGATGCGCGAGGCGAGGTCCTGGGCGTCCTCGGCGGCCACCTCCGCGCTCGGGTCGAGGAGCCGTCCGTGCTGCTGGTCGCTGCGCAGCCCGGACTCCAGGCGGGCCAGTTGCTTGCGCAGCCGATCAGCGGCGACCAGGGACGGCACCGGATCGATGTGGAGCGAGACGTCCAGACGGCCGGGGTAGGTCAGCAGCGGCTCCAGCCACCCGGAGTGGACCTCCCGCGGATACCCGCTGACGGCCAGCGTCGCGCACAACCCACCGCCCACCCGCAGATGGGACGGCCGGACCAGCACCGCCTCCGGCCCCAGCCCTGTGCGACTTGACCGTGTACGTCGAAGTTTCACCGGTGCTTTCCCTTCGTGATGACCGCGCTGGGCTCGGCGAGCTGATCGCGGGGCAGAGGCGGCGCGGCCGGGTCGAAGCAGGACGCCAGTACGGTGCTCGTGGCCTCGGCGTTCAGCAGCCTGACCGTGATTCCGCAGCCCGGCAGGAGCCGCGTGGCCTCCTCCACCCGCCGCAGCGCACGCGCCGCCGCCGCGTCCTGCCCGCCGTCGGAGGGCTCGCGCACGATCAGCAGGACCTGGCGGCGGAGCAGGTCGTGCCGGGCGGACAGGTCAGCCAGGAATGAGGCGTGCTCGTGCGCGGCGGCCGTCAACGCCGGATGAGCCAGATCACCGGCGCCCTCCACCAGCTGGTTGATCGCCGGAGCGAGGTCCACCCGCTGGGCGCGCAGCAGGATCTGCGCCGGACCGGACAGCGAGTTCAGCCAGCGCCCGAACGTCGCCACGAGCGCGTCCTGCTCCTCGGGCGTGCGCAGCGCGAAGCTGACTGTGGACACTTCCGCCACCGCGGCGACGCCGTCCGGTCCGAGATCGATCAGCCCGTCCCCGATCACCCCGTGAGCAGGCAGCCGCAGCGGCGCCGAGCGCGCACCGGTGCGAGCGGCCACCCACTTCGGAGCCGCCGAAGTCTGGTCGAGCGAGGAGGTCAGAGCCTTCGGCGCGAACAGGTGGCGCAGCGCGGCCAGCAGATAACGGTCCAGCGGTACACCGTCACGTCGCCCGACGGCCAGCAGCAGCCCCGCCACCGCGACCGGCAGGGCTCCGGCGGCGAACACCAGCAGCCCGATGTGCTCGCCGGCGATCAAGTACACGCCGTACAGCAGGGCTGCGGTGCCGCCGAGAATGGCCACCTGACGGGCGGTGAACCCGCCGACGATCCGGTCGTCCTGCTCCACATCGGCGGGGATCCGTGTCGGCCAGCTCACCTGCGCTCACCTCCCGCATCAGGGGGAGTACGCCGTCGCGGAGCCGTGGTGTTGCCGGGGTAGACGGGCGGCAGGAACACGGCCGGCGGAACCGGAGGCCGAGGTCGGGAAGGAGGGTGGTGCTCGGACGGTCCCTGGCCGGTCGAGCTCGGCTGTTGCAGCCAGCGTGGGGGTCCAGCGCTGGTGTTCGTGACGCGGACCGGCGGCGCGGACGACGAGGGTGTGGCCACCGTCGTGTTCCGCTGGGAGCGGGTGCCGGCCGGTGGGCGTTTGCCCTGGCCGCCTTGGGATGGAGGTCCGGAGGGCGGCTGCGGTCCGCGCTGACCGGCGGGACCGGGTGGGCCGCCACCGGGTGGACGGTGTGGGGGCAGCACCCTGCCCTGCATGCCATGGGTTGTCCGGGCGCCGGCAGAGGCGCGAGCTCCCCGGCCCAGGTGCAGGGCGTTCAGCACGGGTGAGGTGAGCTTGTAGGCGAGGGCGTACTTGACGATCCGCGTGATCGTCGAGCCGCGCCCGGCCGTCTGGGCGAAGAGCCGGCGCGTGACCCAGCGAGGTATGCGGACCAGGATGATCAACATGCAGATGGCCAGGACCAGGTTGATGAGCTGGCCGGACGGTATGAGCCCGAGCACCAGGCGCCCGTCCTGGTTGAAGAAGATCCGTACCGTCATCACCAGCGCCAGCGACTGCGCCACCTGAACGGTCAACAGCCCGGTGAAGGCCCGCCACCAGAACCGGGCCAGCCCATCGGTGTACGGGAGCGCCAGGCAGGCGAGCGCCAGCGGCGCGGCCACGACGAGCAGCAGTACCAGCGCGGCGCGCATCACGAAGGTGATCAGCAGCAGGGTCAGCAGGATGACCGCGACCAGCGCGAGCAGGATGTAGAAGCTTTCGTCCTGCGCCGGAGGAACGATCATGAAGCGGAGCGTCGTCAATGCCCGCCGGCCGTCGAAGTCCTGACCGAGCAGCGCCTGTGACAGCGCGTTGGCCAGCTCGATGATCTTTCCGCAGATGGTGAAGCTCGTGTTCGTGGCCAGGACGGCGACCAGCAGCCGGGGCAGCACCTCTTTGACCGCGTACCGGGTCTGGACCGTCTCGTGCCCCATCGCCGCGATCGCGCCGATCGTGGCCAGCAGCACGAACGCACTGTTGGCGATCACAGCGCTCGCCTGCCACAGGTCGTACACCCTGGGGCTGGCGGCCACGTCCGGCGTGGCGAGCAGCGTCATCGACAGGACCTTTAGCATCGGCTCGACCGCCAGCGTCACCAGGTTGGCGAACCACGAGTTGATCCAGCCCGCGATCCAGTCCCCGATGCCGAACATCGACCCGGGTGTGCCGATGGAGAGATCCCCCGGCGGCAACAGCGGCGGGGAAGGCTCGGGCGAGGGCGTCGGCGAAGGGGCGCTGGCGGCGGCAGGGGCTGCCGTCATAGCGGCAACACATCCGGCAATGACGGCAACGGTGGTGGCGAGGCGCGGCATGGCGGTCAACCGCCCACGATGCGCTTGAGCACGCTCATGAACAGCGGCGCCAGCACCGCGAGCGCGTATCCGAACGCCGCTGCCTTGAGCGCTGCCTTGGCCTTCTGGATCTCCCCGGGGTCGCCGCCGGCGATCAGGTAGCGCAGCCCGCCGACGGTCAGCATGAGGGTGGCAAGTGTGGCCAGCAGCCCGATCAGCCAGTTCCGCAGGTTGGTGAACACCGTGTTCAGGTCGGCCGGAGCGGCGGCCAGCGCTGCGGTTGCCACCACGGCAACCAGCAGCACGGCGATTGCCGCTGCGGCAACGACCGACAGGGCAAGGCCACGCAGGCAGGGCTTGCCGCGTCGGGGTTGCCGCGTGTGCCGCCTCCTGGCCCGTCCGGCGACGGATGGGTGGTTGGGAGAGATCCGCGCGGAGCCAGGGATGGTGTCCCTGTCTCCCTTCAGCTCGGTTGCCGTGTCTGCATCCGGAGTTTCCTGGCTCCGCGCGGAAGAGGTGGGGGAAGGCAGGGTGGGTTCGGTTTCCGGCAGCCACAGCCTGCTGACCTGCGAGGCGTCGTGCCGGTTCTGCGGCCGGAGGACCAGGCCGCCGTCTCGCAGAGGTACGTCCTGCAGCCGGGTGAGCATGATCAGCTCGGCGTCGAGCTCGTTGAGCGTCCCGTCGTCGACCGCGTCGAGGAGGACCAGATCGGGGTGGTGCCACGGGCGGCCAGCAGGCGGCGGCTCACCGTCCTGCCGCTGCCGCTCGGCCTTGGCCAGCAGGTAGCGGCGAGCGCTCTCGCCCGAGCAGCGGGCCGCCTCGCAGAGACGGCGCCGGATGTGGGGCAGGTCGGTGTCCACGCGGTGCAGGGCCCGCAGGAACCCGGCCAGGATCGCGATGTCGACGTCCACAGGGTCACCACACGCCAGCTCGCGCGTCAGGGAGAGGGCTGTCCTGCGCAGAGCCGGCATCGCCATGCCGGCGGCGGCGACCGTCCAGGCTGATTGCGGTTGCCGGGCCCGGGTGATGAGTTCCGTCCAGACGGCGTCTCTGGCCTGCTGGGTGACGTTCTGGCTGGTGAGCAGCACACGCAACTCCAGCAGCTCGATCGGCCCGCGAGGCAGGCCGGGCGCGAACGCCGTGCAGTCCAAGGACAGGCATCCGGGGCCGGTGCTCAGCAGTCGAAACGAGGTTTCCGCCGTGTCCAAGGGCGATTCGGTGAGGCGATGTGCGCTCATGTCGTGCTCCGATTCGAGAAAGCTCCCGTGGTCTCGAAACCGGTCTACGCAGCCCCTCAGAAACCACTCAGAGAAGCGTTGGGAATCAGCTCAGAAATTTCTCAGAAGAAGTGCCATCAGGACTGGGTTAGCGGTCGTGCACCCTTGTTTCTGAGCGACTTCTGAGCCCGCTGCTTGCCTGGTCACACGCCACCAACACCGTGTTCGCGGTGCTGGAGGCGCGCATCCGGAAACCGTGTCCCGACAACAGCGATGGAGAAGTCGAATGACATCTTCGCGAGCATCAACAACCGCAAACTGACCAATCCCGCTCAGTCGGAAGCCCGGCGCCTGGTTATTTCACCGATCAGGCTTCAGACCGCTCGGGCCTTCACCGCCTGGACTCACCGTCACCTTCTCGCGCCCGCCGACGCCGAATTCGTTCTCGGCGTCCGTAACGGCAACGCGACGTTGGTCGGCGCCGTGTTCGCCGGCCCGCCCACCTCGTGGCGGGACGACGACGGCTCCACGGTGGAGATCCTCTGCCTGGCCACCGACGGCACACCGGGCGTCGAACGAGCGCTCCTGGGCGCGACGTGGTGGGCGGCCCGGGTCAAGGGCTACCGGCGAATGGTCGTCGGCGCCTACCTCGGCGGTGCGCGCTCGAGCGAAGCGCTGTGGCTGGCCCGGACGGTCGGGGGCTGCCGATGACCGTATTGAGACAGCCGTACTGGCACGGCGACCGGGCCGCCGTCTACCACGGCGACGCCCGGCAGGTGCTCTCCGAGATGCCCGCGGGATCGGTGGACTGCATCGTGACGAGTCCTCCGTACTGGGGGCTGCGGCACTACTGCGACGGCCAGTACGGTCAGGAACCCACCATCGAGGCGTACGTGGAGACCCTGCGCTCCACCTTCGCCGAAGCCCGCAGGGTCCTGGCGGATGAGGGAACCTGCTGGCTCAACCTCGGCGACCTCTACGCCGCCAACTCCGACGGCTGCGCCCGCGGCGCGGCCTTCAACCCGCGCCAACCCCTCGTACGGCCGAAAGCCCGCCAGTCGGTACCGCCGAAGAACCTGATCGGCATGCCCTGGCGCGTCGCCTTCGCCCTGCAAGAGGACGGCTGGATCCTGCGCAACGCCATCGTCTGGCACAAACCGAACGCGATGCCGCAGTCCGTCCGCGACCGCCTGTCCAACCGGTACGAGCTGATCTTCCTGCTGGTCAAACAGCGGCACTACGGCTTCGACCTGGACCCGATCCGCCAGCCCTACACCGGCGAACGTCCGATCACCAGACGGTCACGTTCGGGCGGCACCAAGCCGAACAGCATCACCACGCCCTGGCCGCCGCCCGGCAAGTACGGCACAAACGGCCAGGACGCGGCAGGCCCGCGGCACGGGGCGGCGATGCGGCCCACGGGCGAGCGGCACGCCGCCTGCCACCCGGGCGGGCGGAACCTCGGGGACGTGTGGTCGATCCCCACCCGCCCGCTCCGGGCGGCACACTTCGCGGCCTTCCCGATCGACATCCCGCTGCGGGCCATTGCCGCCGGCTGCCGCCCCGGCGGCAAGGTCCTGGACCCCTTCATGGGCAGCGGCACCACCGGCATAGCCGCCCGGCAACTCGGCCGCACCTTCGCCGGGATCGAACTGAACGCCGCCTACTGCGACCTGGCCCGTACCCGCCTCACGGATGCGGAGGGCCAGGATGTCTGACCAGCCACAAAGGGCCTGCTCAGGGCCTCCGGAAACGACCGCGGAGGCGTACCCTGCAGGGCCCACACGGGTCCCCTCGGGAGGCGGAAGCACTGGGCCCAGGCGCGAACTGCGAGTGGAGGTACCCGAGACGAGCCCGTCTCTGACCGCCGGGGCAGCTCGTGCGCTCCTGCGCATTCTCCTGACATGTAACGACGCTGACACGACGTCAGCAGAAAGCGAGGAAGACTGAATGATCCCGTTCGCCTTCTGGGGGCGGGTGTCCACGGAGGACAACCAGGACCCCACCTCGTCGAGGAACTGGCAACTGTCGCGGTCGCGAGCGCTGATCGAGCCTCGTGGAGGAGTGATCGTCGCGGAGTTCTTCGACGTCGACAAGTCCCGATCGATCCCGCCGCAACGCAGGCCGCAGGCTGCGAACCTGCTCGGTGAGCTGCGAAACCCGAACCGCGGGTTCGACGCCGTCGTGGTCGGTGAGCCCCAACGCGCCTTCTACGGTAACCAGTTCGGCAACACCTTCGAGCTCTTCAACCACTACGGAGTGCCCTTGTGGGTGCCCGAGGTCGGTGGGGCGATAGACCCCACCAACGAAGCACACGAGCTGATCATGCTGATGTTCGGCGGGATCAGCAAAGGGGAGCGCAACCGCATCAAGATGCGCGTCCGCACCACCATGGAAGCGCAGGCGAAGATCGAAGGACGCTTCCTGGGCGGGCGCCCGCCGTACGGTTACCGCCTGATGGATGCGGGACCTCATCCCAACCCGAGCAAGGCCGCCGACGGAAAGCGGCTCCACCGCCTGGAGCCGGACCTGCTGACAGCTCCCTACGTGGCAAGGATCTTCGAGGAATTCGTTCAGGGACAGGGCCTCTACCTGATCGCCGAAGGGCTGACCAAGGAGGGCGTCCCATGCCCGTCCGCCTACGACAGGGCCCGCAATCGACACCGCTCGGGTGTCGCCTGGTCCAAGTCGGCGGTTCGAGCGATCCTCCTGAACCCGCGCTACACGGGTCGCCAGGTCTGGAACAAGCAGCACAAGCAGGAAGAGCTTCTGGACGTCAACGACGTCACCCAGGGACATGTGACCAAGCTGAAGTGGAACGCCGAAGAGCAGTGGGTGTGGTCGGAGGCGGTCGTCCACGAGCCGCTCATCGACACCGAGACGTTCGAGAAGGCCCAGGCGCTGCTGTCGGCCAACGGGCGGCCGGCGAGGCAGCGCAAACCCCGAAGGACCCCGCGCCCCTACGTTCTCCGCCACCTGCTCCACTGCGGCGTGTGCGAGCGGCGGATGGAAGGCACCTGGAACAACGGCCGCGCCCACTACAGGTGCAAGTTTCCCGTCGAGTACGCCTTGGCGAACAAGATCGAGCACCCGCGTACGGTCTACGTCCGCGAGGACCACATCCTCGCGGAGCTGGATCCGTGGCTCGGCCGGATCTTCGACCCGGCAGCTCTGGAGGAGACGGTCCGGGCTCTCATGGACGCCCAGAACAACGAGATGGACCGCATCGCCATCGAAGCCGCACGCAAGACGATCGACGACTGCGATCAGCGGATGGCTCGTTACAGGGCGACCCTGGACGCGGGCGGCGACCCGCGGGAGATCGGCACGTGGATGGGCGAAACCCGGGCCGAACGCATGCAGGCCGAAGGGCGCCTGCGGGCGATCAACAGGAAGCGTGAGATCACAGAGAAGGAGATCAAGGAGATGATTCCGGCGATGGCCGAGTTCCCCAAGATCCTCAAAACGGCCGATCCTCTAGACAGGAACGACCTCTACAAACAGATGGGCCTCCACCTCGTCTATGACCCCTCGGGGAGGGTTGTCACAGTCGAAGCGAGGCCCAACATGTACCAGAGTGCGTGTCCGAGGGGCGAGCACCACCGGTCGCACATGGTCCATCCCGATTAACGGGCACGTCCACCATATTCGCGTTAGTTGATGCTCGTTCAGCCCCGCCCGCGTACAGGGCCGAGCGGTTGAGGTTCGCCTCATCTACGCCTACGAGCGTTTCCGTGAGGCCGTGCTCGCTAGGGCTTCCCTTCAACCTCGAGGTCATCCAGGTCGGGGACTACGGCGGCATCTTCGGGGTCGAACTGCTGCAGGCTTTCGGTTCCGTCGCCTTCATCGAGGTCATGCTGCACTGGCTTGCCAGTCGCCTCCTCGATGAGGGCGATGAGCTCCTGCATGCGCTTGTTGAAAAACGCATCGAAGTCGTCCGCCCGTAGCTGTGCAGCATCCACCAGGTGTGTGTCGACGAGTGCGTCGAGCTGGGCAGCATCGATCGCTGCCTTTTTCTCGATCTTGGGTAGGTATAGGGA
The DNA here is from genome assembly GCF_039871615.1 of Nonomuraea sp. B10E15. Classification (NCBI taxonomy): domain Bacteria; kingdom Bacillati; phylum Actinomycetota; class Actinomycetes; order Streptosporangiales; family Streptosporangiaceae; genus Nonomuraea; species Nonomuraea sp. B10E15. The sequence continues at coordinate 45,618 of NZ_JBDPMB010000034.1, read as the reverse complement.
TGGCGCCGCACCTCCGATCGCGCGGTTGGTCTCGGCGGAAAGGGGGGTCTTGTTGACGATGCTCTCCCGTCGGCTCGGATCAATGCCGTAGTCGAGGCACCACTTGGACGGGAAGATGTGATGGATGTCCACGGCCAGATCAACGTATTGGATCTTGTCGAATGCCTTGTGGTACATCCAGTCCTTGGCGCCGTGCGCCAAGACAAGTGCGTAGATCCCCTTGTAGGCGGCCGCGTTCCGAGTCCTCAATGAGAGAAGCCGGGAGGAAGCGAAGGTGCAGTCTGCAACAGTACGGGGTGCCGCCGCCGTGGTGCCGCGCGCCCAGCCAGGGACTTGTTCGACATCGCGGGCGAACCGGGTCTCACTGGCGGAGCCGTACAGTTCACCGATGATGCCGCACCAGAACCACTGAGCGAGCTTGGCACGTACGCCATGCAGGTCGGCGTCATTGCCAAGGATGACCTTGATCGCGGCGAGCGGAACGAGCTGCTTCGGATAAGGGAGAAACTTCACGTCGAAGATGTGAAGATCGGCAAGGAACGTCGATGTCCATACGAAGGCGTCACGGACCGGCTGCACCCACTCTAGGTAGTCGTCAAGGGCGAGCTTGAGCAGGTCCTCTTTCCGCGCCGACACGGCCGGCGGTCGGCCGGATGTGTCCTTCCTCGCTCGGTTCAGCGTCGCGAGCAGACTTACTGTTTGAAGGAAGTCCGTGTTCTCGACCGCTGCCAGGACAGGATATGCGGCAAGGCCCTTCTGCGTGGTGTGCCAGTCATCGTTGAGACGGAAGTCCGTGCCGTGGGCGTCGAAGTACTTCTTGTCGCCGGCAAACGTGGCGGTGAGGAGTTCGAAGACGTTCAGCGGCAGACCGCCGGTGTTGACCTGCTCGAAGACGGTGGCGACGGCCGCTTTGCTGGTCGTCTCATCCAACTCGATGGCGGGGATGTTGTAGGTAGAGCAGGGTTGGATGACTTTGGCATGGAACTGGCTGGCCTGGTCCTTGTCCTCGCAGGCGAAGAGCCATGTGACGGTGTCGGCCCCACCGAAGAGGAGTCGAACGGGGAAGTATCCGTGCGTACGCTCAAGTTCGGGAACGGACAGATCAAGCTCGATGTCCTTGCCGAAGTTGCTACGCAGGACTCCATCTCCAGGCATGGACACAACGGCCTCGTCGATGCGCTCTTCACCTAGCAGCGCAGTGGCCATGTGCACGTAGTAGCGGCGATCCATAAGCTTGCCTCGGCTGTCCTTGGTGTGGACGACGCCGTTGCCCGTGAGGGCCTGCGTTAGCGAGGTGAGCCGCTGCTGGCCATCGAGTAGCAGCAACCCGGGCTCGGTATTCGGTGGGAGAGCGACCCCTTCGACCGGGCAGGGCTTGAACCGGATCTGATCGTTGCCCGTCTTCAGCATCATGACAACACCGAGCGGATGACCACGGAGGATCGTAACAAGGAGTTGACGGATGCGCTCGTCGTCCCATTTGTAGCCGCGTTGGAAGTCTGGGAGCTGGATGCGCCCGTTGGTGGTCCACTTCAGGTAGTCGGCCAGCTTGTAAAGTGGAGTTTGGAAGCTCATGCTCACCCGTCCTCGTTGAGAAGGCTGGCAACATGGTAATGGCAAGGTAACGGAGTGTCAGGGGCGTTCTCCCCAGTCGATCAACCTTCAAGTACTGCTGTTCTAGCGCGCACAGGTTGTGGTTCATAGATGCGCCGAAGCCAGAACTGATACCTCGGTGAGGACCGTCTGGCGACTGCGGTGCCGCCTCGGCGTTACACGCGACGATGTTCAACTGCTCGGAGATTTCCATCTGCAGTAGGACGAGAAGCGGATGTCGAGCGAGGCAGGTGCGCGGCGCTGGCTGGACGCTATCGTTGCGCAGGCATCGAGGCCATGAAGGCTCGGGCGAGGCGGTCGATCTCGTCGTCTCTCGATGCCTCATCGACACGCTGTTCACGGTCAATCCGACTGCGTTCGGCCTTCAGATGGCGCTCCTCTTCACGCAGCCTGTTCTCGTACGCGCCGGTCGTCTGCCGAGTGGTGAAGTTCAGTTCGGCCTCGTGACGGGCTGAGCCTGCGCGCAACTCCTTAGTGAGTAGGCGGTCGTACTCCGTCTTGCCGTTCAGCATCTTGGAGATGATCGGCATGCAATCGAGCAGGACGAAGATGATGCGCAGCAGCCAGTGGGCGAAGCTGACCATGCCACTCTGATCTGCGACCGTGCCCAAGGCCTCCCATCGGTCAAGCAGTCCGATATTGGTATATTCCTGTTCCTTGTCTTCAACGCGCTCGCTGATCTTCTTGCTGAGTGCCGCCGCGCGTTCCTTCTCCGCGCCGGCGCGATCTGCCGCGAGCGAGCCGAGCTCCGCCCGCAGCTTTCCCACCTCTTTTTGCTGCTGGGGGATGTCATGATTGGCGAGGAAGGTCGCAAGATCACTTTTTCGAGCTTTGCACTCGGGCCCGTCGCCGGGCACGCCTGTGGTCCGGTTGGGAACCTTGACGCCATAGCACTCCCGGTCGCGGCGGCTCACCAACTCAGCATGCTGTTCCATGTCCGCTGCCAGGCGATCCTCCGCGGCCTTGAGGATGCTCTGCCTCTGCGCCATGTTGCCTTCGACCGCGAGTGCCTGGTCGCCGCCGTTGAGAAGAAAGTTGGTGCAGTCGACGCCCGTGGGAGCCGGCCCTTGAAGAGGGTTGCACTGCTTGTACCGGCTCTCCGTCAGGCTGATCGCCTGGCCACGTTCCATCATGATCTGCCGATCGAGCCGCTCCTGAAAGATCTTCAGAGTTAGCGGTTCGGCGATGAAGACGCCGATGACGACGGCGAGAGCGAGCCGGACCAGGACATTGCCCCAGCGGGACCAGCCGTCGTTGTCACCGTGAAGACTGGTGATCAGAAATCTGTCGACATTGGCGATGATCAAACCCCACAGCACCGCCGCCGGCACCAGATAAAGCAGGGACGCTTGCGACAGCAGTGTCAGCGCGCCCAACATGGAGGCGCCCGCTATGAGTGCGGTGCTGACCACGAGTCCGCCGAGACTGGTGTAGCGGGAGCGTTCCTGCGGGACACTTGACAGGATTCTTTCGTCGACTCCCGTGAACCGGCGTAGGAACATTCCGAGGCTGAGCTTCCCCCGGCGGCGCCGGGGGTGCCGTGCGTGGAGCTCGGACGCCTTCAATCCGTGGAGAATGTCAACCACGGACGTCCTCCTCCGGGAAGAAGCCGTCGTCGGTGTCGCCTGCTGTTACCTCGGCGCGCGCCTCGTATGCGGGTCCTTCGAGATCCTGCGGCTCCGCATCCGGTTCGACTTCGTCGAAGGTGGCGAGCAGTTCCTTGCCGGTTGTCTCGTTGAACAGACCTTGGGCGATCGCCGCCCTTACGACCTCAGCCCGGGCCCGGGCCTGAGCGACCTGCAACTCGTAGTCGAACTGGACTTTGCGCTGAATAGCGCTGTATTCCCGGTCGCCCAGGGCGGCATAGCGTTCCGCGATCTGCTGATCACTCAGACCGCGAGTGGTGACGTACAGGCCGTCGGCAGCACCAGGACCGCTGCTGAGGAAATCCTTGAACTTCGTGGCTCCAGTGATCTGATGATCGCGGTCCAGAGCCGCCTCCTGCCTGGTGAAGTCGTTCGCGTTGTGGCCCTTGGCGTGCAGGAACTCCTGCTCATCGAGCTCGAAGTCACGGTCGAGCTTGCGTTTGACGTCGCGGAGGTCGTGCTCGCCTTGAATGTTGTGCAGGCTGGTCTCGTAGCGTCGCCGTCCCTGAGCGATCTCGTCGGGAGCGTACACGTTGAGGCCGGCGAACTCGGCTGCCATGCCGGGTAGCACACACGGCACCACGGTCGTGTAAGCCTTCACCTGAGCGTGCACGATCGTCCACAACTCGTGGACCTCATGCAGGCCCTTGCTACGGCCGAGCTCGAAGAGTTTCGGATAGCCCTGGATATAGGTGATCAGATGCTCGGTGACGTCGGTGAGGCCGGCGCGTACCACCTCGATCGGTTCATCGACCGTGCAGCGGAACTGAATTGCCACGGTGAAGTCATGGGCGCCGGAGGAGTTGATGGGCACCTGGATCGTGGCGGGATGATCTCTGGCCACGTCAACGACGCTTACGCTGACGGCGTGCAGAACGTGCGGCTCGTCGCCGCGCAGCCGCCGGTCGCCCAGCACGAACGTGCCGTCGTACTCGAACACCAGCCGCTGATGCGGAAGCTGGCGAGGAAGACTGGAGATCGGGCGTCGGGGCTTGCTCAAGAACCCCTGCTTGGCGACAGGGTCCAGGGGAATCTGGCTGATCACGGGGTAGCTCATGAACGCTTTCCGATGGTGTCGAGGGACAGAACAGCCGGGCTCAGGAAGACCCGGAGGAGTGACAGGAGAATTTCCAGCCGGTTCTCGTCGGTGTTGCGGGAGATGGCGTAACGCCGCAGATCTTGAGCCAGTAGAGGCCTTTCCTTCGCTGGGAGCGCCTCCACTAGCGCTGCGAACAGGGCACGAACGTGACTGCGGTCGTTCTCGTCGCGCTCATCGAAGGCGCAGACGGCGTCGTAAAGGGCGGCCAATGCATCCCTGCGGTGAGGGCGCTTGACCAGGACCGCCGACCAGAGCTTGGCGAGGGGGACAGCGGAAGCCGGGCGACTGCGCAGATGAGCGGTGACTGTGGGGATACCGACGCCGTCGGCACGGGCCGAGAGGATACTCAGGATCGCCCGAATCAGCGGGTCGACCGCACGGCCGATCCGTTTGTCATTGCTGATGTGCCGCGCCAGCCAGTCGAGCATCGGAAGAGCGTTGCCGGTGGCCTCGGTCAGCGCCGCGAACAGGCGGGCCAGCGCAATCTCAGCATGCCGCACAGGCTTCTCGCTGGTTCTGATCTGCAGCCAGAGCATCCGGACCGCTTCCAGCGGAAACCGGATGCCCAGCTCGCCGGACCAAGCAAGAGTGGCAGTGAATTTGGGCCGCATGGCTGACGCCCTCGTCCAAGAGCTGACGGTGCGCAGTACCTCCGAACGGGTCGTCTCGTCCAGGCACAACCACGAGACGGCCATTGCGGCGGTGGCCTGGCTGCGCATGACGCCGTTCCCACGGGCCCATGGGGTGAGAAAGGTGCTCTCGACGTACGAGTAGTCCGAGACCGAGGCCAGAATTGCCACGCCTCTGGCGACCTCGGCCTGTGCACTCGGGTTGTCGCGGAGAGCGGCACACTCATGTAGCCATTCGATGACCGGCTCCCACAACCGCATGCCATGTCGTTGGTACAGCTCCCGCATGACATGGGTTCGGTGATTTGCCACTTTGAACTCCAGCCTGCGCCCCGGTGACAGGCTGAAAAGCGAGCCCTCTGCCACTCGGAGCAGGCGTCGGCTCGGCATCGGATCATCCGCTGAGACGGCATCCGCCTTCTCCACGCCGATACCGGCGATGGACTCCAACCGGGCGAGGAGCGACTCGAAACTGGCCTCCGGGAGACCGGCGGTGAACGCCATGGCGGCCATCTCGAAGAGCTCCCCGCGCGTACGCGGGGCATCGAACCAGGCAACCACGTCACGCCGTCCGGCGGACTCCAGCCTGCCGAGCGCCTTGTCGAGTGGTGCCCCTGCGGCCAGGTCACGCGCCAATGCCACCACGTCGGCCATGGCATGTTCGGAGGTGATGTGGGCAGCCGCCTTCGAAGCGATCTCGGGTGCCACCTCATAGGCCAGCAGAACATCTTGGGCCGACGGCGGCTGCCAGGGGATCTGATCTCCTACGGGCAGCGAAGTAGCCGTCGCTGTGATCACCAGATATGCCCCGGCGTCGCGCACACGGCGCCTGACCTCCCGTACGTGAAAGTCGGCGATCCCCCCGTCGGCGTCGTCCTTGGGCCAGTCACACAGTAGGTAGCCGTGCGCCTTTCGGTATTCGCGGGCAGCCAGCTTCTCCAAGGTGTAGGCCGGGCTCAGTTCCACCACCACCTCGCGACGTCCTCCGACGAAGTCATGGAGAAGGTTGAGTGCCGCTGTCCGCCGGCCGGTGCCGGCGGTGCCGATGAGGGCAACCATGTTGCACCTGCGCAACTGCTGGGTGGCGGCCTCGTAGCTCTCGTGACGCGCATAGCGGGCGCGGGCCTCCTCCATCTCATGTCCGGATACGGGTCCTGACGTGCGACGGGACTTGGTGCGGGAGCCGGAGATGCCGAAGGAGGCCCCTCCGATATCGCCGTGGATGTGGTTGATGACGGTCTGGACCTGGGAGACCTGCGCGAAGCTCGCGTCCGCCACCTCGGCTTGGTCGGTCAGATCGATCGGCGTGGCTTCCTCGCCGATCAGGACGCCGTCGACGGGCGCGTCAGTTTCGGATGCCAAAGTTGATCTCCTCGCCGGAGATGGGGGCGGTGATCAGGTTGACGGTCATCTGCTCGGCGTTGAACTGCTGCGCGAACTGCTCCGCAGCGGGGTCGACGCGCACCAGCTTCTCCAGGGTCTCCAGCAGATCGTCGCGCGACTCCGGGTCGGCCGGTCGGCCCTGCCGAGACCGGTACTCTTTGATCTTCGCGATCAGTCTCCGGGCGCCGTCGAGTCCGGTCTCGGTGCCGTAGGCGCCGAGACGCTCGAGGGCGCCACCGGCGATCAAAGCCCACAAGGTGTCAGCGACAGCGGGCAGATTGTCCATGTCGAGGGTTCCTTTCTCATGCAGGTCTTCTGAGGGGATCCACATCCAAGCGATCTCGGTGCGTTCCTTGGTCGGCACCTCCAGCCGGGTGAAAGACTCCGGTCGGTATGAGGTGTGGAGCTGGCGAACAACGTCCTCGTAGAGCCGATCGGTGAGGATCAGCACCAGATCGGCACGGGGGTTCACCTTCAGGGCGGTACGGGCGGCCGTCGCGTCGAGCAGCCGGCAGGTGGTCACCACGACTTGTCCGACGAAGCCCATGGCGCCCCGCTTTACGACCCCGTGGCCGATGGAGATACGAATGCGCAGGCGGGCATCCTCCCGGCGCTCGCGGTTGTGGTCATGGAGGGCCTTGCGAAGGCGACGGACCAGGTCATCGATGACTCGGAGCTCTGGTTCCCCTTCGGGGAAGACGATGACCTCGCCGTCGCCGGCTTCCTGGCGGGTCCAGGTCTCGCGGCGCAGGCCGACCTCTCGTGCGCCACGGTCCATGATCTGGGCCAGGCCGAGCTGGATCGAGTCGTGCCGCAGGTCGTCGCCGCGGCCGTATCCCTCCGCATCGACCGCCATGATCAAGCGGCGGCTGAAATCAGAGTCAAGCATCACGTCACCTTGTGGTTGCGGGGAAGATCTATCAAGGCGATGGGAGAGGTCGCCGGGGGTAGATTCTGGCGAAGATCACATCGCCTCAAGACGTACCAGTACGTTTCAGCGGAAAGTCGCCAGACCGACTGGATCAACGACCAGCCTGCGGCGCTGGCTGGGATCGATCAGTTTGAGTTCCTTCAAACGTCGGACGGCTTTGAAGACAGCGTCTTTTCTCGCACCGACGAGATTGGCGATCTCCTCATGGGTAAGGTCGACTCCCAGCTCCCGCAGTCCGTCGGGCCTGTCGACTCCGTGTCGGTTGGAGAGCTCCACGAGCACGTTCGCGACCCTTACTGGCACGCTGAACTGAGCGAAGTCGGTTCTTCTCCGGTTGGCCCAGTCGAGCCGGTCGGCGATCATCCTGGCCAGCGCGTTCCATGCCGCCGGGTGGCGATCAAGGAAGTCGATGAACGCCTGCGCGCGGATGGCGTGGACCAACATCGGGCTGCACGTGGTCACCATGGCCGATCTTGGCTCTCTGCGCAGAGCTGCGAGTTCACCGACTACGTCGCCGCTGACACGGATGCCCAACATGGCCGCTCCACCGGATTCCAGGTAGGCCGTCACCTTCACGCATGCCGTGAGCGACCGACCTGGGACGGACCTCAGTAGATAGACCTCGGACCTGTCTCGATCTCCTTGGTATATGAGTGGTTCGCCGGCCTGCTTAGGAGACGACGGTGCGAGAGCCAGTAGCTCCGTTCGTTCTTCTGGGCTGAGCCTGTCCATAAGGGTGCCAATGGGCCACCTGGCAGGGATTTGATCATTTATCACGGGTTAAGCGCCTTGGGTCATCGATGTGAAGCTGTTAGAACTTACACCTCGGGATATCTGGCGGCCAGGTTCAAAAACCATCACAGCGCAGGTATAGGGCTTTTTGTCTGACTTGCCTCTTAAGGTGTCGTGAAATTTCCGGAGGAACAGAACATTGTTCCTGTGACTGGCTCGACTCGGTGATCAGTGTTGTGCCTACATGTCACTTATGTTCCAGATGGCACGTTGATTCGGTTCTGCGATATACGTACTTATCGGGTAACTGCTCCAGGTGCGCAGCTTCTTATGGGTATTGTGTCCAGCGCTGTGTGTGCGGCGAGCGCCTGGATCGAATGGCATGTCTGCGTTGCCTTCGTGCGGGCCTGCGCAAGGTGAGCGAGGCTGTCAGGACGCTTTCGTGCAGGTGAGCACGATGGTTGTGCCCACTGCAACCTCGCTGCCTGCCTTATGGGACTGCTTGGTCACCGTCCAGTTCTCCGGCAGGAGGACCATGGTCTCGTAGCGGTCCTGCGAGCCGAGTTTGATGTCCCTGAACTCGTTCCAGCCTCGGTCCACCAGCCACTGGCGGGCGATCGCGGCGTTCTGCCCCTTGAAGTCGGGCAGCTTCACCAGGCGGCTCTTCTCCTTCTCTGCGGGGGGAAGACCGGTGTCCTGCAACGCCTCCGCGGCGGCTGTTCGGGTGGGGGACGTGACGGTGGCCGGCGTGCTGCCGATACTTCCTACGGCGACGCCACCAACACAACCGGCACCCAGCGCGAGAACGGCGATCAAAGCGACCGCCGGGCCGGAAAACCCACGTCGCGCGGGAGGTGGCATGGGGGGCTGGTAGGTCATGGGGATTCCCTGGAGTCAGGCGGCAAGCGCCGCGTCAAGGTAAGTGATGTCGCGGACCGCGACGTAGAGGCGCCAGCTGAGCAGGCCGGTGCGGGACACCACCGTGACCCGCACGTCGTGCGCGTTCAGCCAGACGGCCAGGTCGGCGAAGTAGCCGTCGCCGGAACCGATGATCACTCGCTCGAACCGGAGGTCGATCCGGTCGTCGACGGCCATCTCGGCGAGCACGCTATCGGCGCCGTCCGGGCCGGAGCGGGTGAGGATCTGAGCGCCGTGGATCACGCGGCCCACCTCGGCCAGCGATCGCGGATTGACCCCAACGACGAACTGGTCCAGAGGGCCGACCGATACCTGTCGCAGGTAGTCCGACATGGTGTGCGCGATCTCGGTCGCGGTGGGCGACGGCGACGCCGCCAGGTTCTCGATGTCCAGTAAGTGGATGGCTCGTCCTGCTCGCAGAGTACGCATCACAGCTCCCTTGCACCTCTCGTGCAAGAAGAGTAGAGGCTGTGAACTGCGTATGCAAGTATTTCTATCGTGACAGCAGTAGGAGTAGTTGTGATGCCGATGGACGTTCATGCGGAGCCTTGCGCATGGCCTGGTGGACGAGCTCGCGAAGAGGCGGGGGAACCATGCGAAGGTCCGGGTCGGAGTTGATGATCTGGTTCTCGACGGCCCAGACGGACGGACCGTCGAAGGCCAGGCGGCCGGTCGCCGCGAAGTACATGGTTGAGCCCCAGCTGAAGATGTCCGAGGCCGGACTTGCCTGACGGCCTTCGACCTGCTCGGGCAACATGAAGGCCGGTGTGCCCTTGGCGCCCCCCGATATGGTCAGCCGTTCGACGGCACGTGCGATTCCGAAATCGATCACCCGCGGGCCGTCAGGAGCGAGCAGGACGTTGGCCGGCTTGAAGTCGCGATGGACGATGCCCGCCTGGTGGATCCCGTTGAGGGCAGCGGCCGTAGCGATGGCGAGCCGAACCAGGCTGTCAGGAGAACGCGGGCCCTCGCGACGGATGAGCTGATCGAGTGAGGGCCCCTGAACGTACTCGCTTACGATGTACGGCCTGCCGTCGTGGACGCCCACGTCGAACACCCGCGCGGTTGCGAACCCCGGCACCCGGCGGGCCGCGCTGGCTTCGGCGAGGAATCCGTCTCGCTCAGTGAAGGACACCCGTGCATGCAACAGCTTGACGGCGACCTGCTCGCCGTCCGGAGAGCGAGCCAGGTAGACCTCGCCCTGGCCCCTTGGCCGATCTTCGAGAGGAGCGCGTACGGCCCCACCCACGCCTGTGCCGGCCCGGATGACCGTCTTGGCGGCACCGGTCCTGACCGGGTTCTCGGAACGGCCGGCGCAGGCGGGATCTTCTGCGGCAGGACCCGCTTGGCCAGGACGAAGAGGTGCACCGCACCGCCGAGATAGGTGCCCATCCAGATCATCGACGTGAGGGTCCAGCGAGCATCCTCCTTCGGTACGTTCTCAAGGGCCCACGAGGCTGCGAACACCGCTCCCTCGACCGCGAGGTACGCCGCGGCGAAGATCCACAATGTTGTGTTGCGGAGGCGGTAAGCGGCATATCCAATCATGAATGGGATCGGTAACCCGCCGCAGCAGCAGACCGGTATCAGCGCCCAGGCCAGGCTCTGACGCAGGCTCCTCTGGAGGGCGGCCCTATCGGGCCCTACAGTCATGCCCCGCATGATATGTAGGTGTTCCGGCGCTAGCGCTTGCAGCGCGAGGAGTCGTCATCGCGGCCGGGAGGTTCCCCCGTCACTGCCCCAGAGCAGCGTTGACCGACGGGCCGGCCCAGCCCGTTTCGGTCTTCCAGATGACTGAGACATCGAAGAGCGTCTTGATGATCTCGAGCGCCCACAGGTCCTGCGGCTCCTTGGGCAGGACGAGGAACAGGCGGTCGATCTCCTTGTGTTTGCCGCTGGCCCATTCGGCTTCCAGGAGCCGAGGTGCCATGGCGCGGAGCTCGGCGTAGGTGTCGACGCTCTGCGCTGAGATCACGTAGAACCCGAGCCCGCGCTCGTCCTCACAGATGATGTCGGCGTATTCGGTATCCAGCAGGGGCTCGCGTTCGTTGCCGTACAACTCGGCCGCGAGCATGTGCTTGAGACGGGCGTGTGCCGGTTGCTTCCGGCTGGTAGCCGCCTGCTCCTTGAGGAAGGCTCGAAACTCATCCCCGTCGGCGAACCGCTCATCCCGGGACGAGGGGACAGCGTCAGTCTTCTTGATCTCGTTCACAGGCACCTTGACAGGCCCGCCTAGTTCGGCAGGCAGAGGGGACGAATGGAGCACCGTCAGGGACTGCGTGCACCGGGTCAGAGCGACATAAAGCTGCCGAAGCCCCGTCGAACTCTGTTCGGCGAACAGATGCGGTTCTACCACCACGACGTGGTCGAACTCCAGACCCTTCGCCATGTGCGCGGGCATGACGGCGATTCTCTGTCCCATCCCCGGCAACGCCGCCTCCTGGGAAGCGGCGATCCGCTGTGCGAGTTCGTCATGGACCTCGTCCTGCGCCGGAGTCAGGACCGCGACGGAACGCGCCTGGTCGCCGTCCTTGATGGCCAGCCGCTGGGCCCTCGTGACCGTCTCGGTGAGGATGCGCTGTCGGGAGACCGGGACGATCTCCAAAGTGCCCGGCGACGACGGTCGGACCGAGGTCGGGATCACCGTGGAGGGCGAAATCTTCGTTCCCAGCATCGCGGCGAAGGTCATGACGTCGGCCGGCACCCGGTAGCCGATGCCGAGTTCGGCGATGTGCCAGCCTTCGGTGCCGGCCATGATGTCGGCCAGGCGCTCCCAGACGTCGTACTGGCGGATCCCCGTGCTCTGCGCCAGGTCGCCGAGTACCGTCATCGAGCCGGACGGGCACCAGCGGGCCAGCGACTTGGCCTGCATGGGGGTCAGGTCCTGGGCTTCGTCGATGACCAGGTGGTGGTAGCGCCGTTCGTCATCCCCGGTCAGGAGCCATCGGAGCTCTCCCAGGCAGACGAGGTCCTCGGCCGACCACGGTTCGTCCGCGACTCGTTTCGCCTGGGGGCGGACAAGCGCGGCCTGCTCGTCGAGGGTGAGCACGCCGAAGGCCGCGGCCGCGAGGCCGTCCTTGTCGGCGAGCAGTTGCCGATAGATCTGCTCGGCGCTGGACGACGGCCAGACGCGGTTGATGAGCGTGGAAACGGCCGCGACCTTCTCCAGTTGGGTACGGAGCCGGGCGTCGGTCTGCTTGACCCGAGTCGCCTCGGTGTACTGGGTCAGCAGCCAGTCGATGACAGTGTCGATGAAGCGGCGGCGGCGCACCTGGTAAGAACCCCTAGCCGCACGAGCCGCCGAGGCCAGCCGGACGAGCTCGACTTTGTCGATCTCCAGCCGCGCACCACGGAAGTTGAAGCCCTCTTCGGCGGCGAGGTCTTCTCGAATAAGGTTCTCGACCGCGTTGTGCAGCACCCTGGCCATCCGGTCGTCCGACTTGACCAGGCGGGTGGCGACCGGATCGGCTCCCCGGACGTCACCTAGCCAGAGCTCGGTGATGTCCACGGTCGCCACACCGCGGCTGCCCATCCGGGGCAGGACGTCCCGAACGTACTGCAGAAACGCCTTGTGGGGGCCGACGACGAGCACCTGGTCGGGGGTGAAGTGCTCGTTGTCCAGCAACCAGGTGACGCGGTGCAGCCCGACCGCGGTCTTGCCGGTGCCCGGACCACCCTGGATGACGAGCACACCTTTTCGTTCGTCGGCGACCAGCTGGAGCTGGTGGCGCTGGATCGTTTCGACGATGTCACGCATGACGCCGTCGCGAGCTAGATCTAGGTCGGCGAGGAGGAACAGGTCGGGCTCGTCGTCGATGACCGGAGCCGGAACGGTTTCCCCTTTGGCGTTGATCACCTGGATCTCGGTGTCGCTGTAGTCGAGAACCTTAGGGCCGTCGCAGCGGAGCTGACGCTGTCGCCGTACATCCGCAGGATCTTCAGGTGTGGCCAGGCGCCAGGCGGTCGCCGCCTTGGACGTCCACTTCACCAACGCCAGCTCGCCCTGGCGGTCTCGTACGGTGGCGCGACCGATGTACCAGGTGAGCCTGTCATCGGGGTCGTCAAGGAGGTCGACCCGGGCGATCACGAGGGGATGGCGGCCGAGATCCTCACGTCGTCCGTACTCCTTCGGAAGATCCGGATGAGAGGACAATCCTGCGTCCGGACAATCCCCGAGGCTGCTCGAACGGAAGCTTTCGATGTCCTTTCGGCCCTGGACGATGCAGTCGTAGATGTGATCCACGGCTTGCTGTTCCTCAGCGATCACCGCATTCCGATCGACCGTGCTCATGTGACCTCCGGGGGAAGCGGTCGATGCCGGGCGTTGGGAGCGGTCCAACGACGGCATATCGAATCGATCTATCAGGTTTTGTGGCCTGTGTCACTAGGCGTGGCACTGGCAGCAGTCTGGACGTCTTTCGAGGAGCATAGCTGACTGTGATGCCAGTACACAGGTTAATTTGGGGGTGTTGACGCAAACGGTGAACGGCTTCTATCGTCTGGTCCACAAACACCGTCCGCACCTGAAGGTCGGACGAACTGCGCGGACACCCGGTCACTGGGAGACTGGCCCTGGCACCCCTCACGTGAACCGACCGACCCAGAGAGGCCACCACGTGGCGAAGTTGACGTTGCCGCAGCTTGAGCGGCACCTGTTCGGCGCGGCCGACATCCTCCGCGGCAAGATGGACGCCTCGGAGTTCAAGGAGTACATCTTCGGGATGCTGTTCCTGAAGCGGGCCTCCGACCAGTTCGATGTGGTCCGCAGCGAGGTCATCGAGAAGCGGATGGCTGAGGGCAAGAGCCGCGAGGAAGCCGAGCAGCTGGCTGAGGTGCGCGGCTTCTACCGCGGTGACAAGTTCTACGTGCCCCCAGAAGCCCGCTGGAGCCACATCAGGAACGAGTCGCGCAAGAAGAACGTCGGCGACATGCTCAACAAGGCGCTCGGCGCCCTGGAGGAAGAGAACGTCGCCGCCCTCGAAGGCGTCCTGGAGCACATCGACTTCACCCGCAAGGTCGGCCAGTCCACTATCCCCGACAAGCGCCTGCAGCAGCTCGTCGACCACTTCTCCCGCGTACGGCTCCGCAACGAGGACTTCGAGTTTCCCGATCTGCTCGGCGCGGCCTACGAATACCTGATCGCCCAGTTCGCCGACTCCGCCGGTAAGAAGGGCGGCGAGTTCTACACGCCGCGTGGTGTCGTCCGCATGATGGTGCGCCTGGTCAAGCCCAGGCCGGGCATGGCCGTCTACGACCCGTGCGCCGGCTCGGGCGGCATGCTCATCCACGCCAAGGAGTACATCGACGAGCACGGCCTCGACTCGCGCGACCTGACCCTGGCCGGCCAAGAGTACAACGGCGGCACCTGGGCGGTGTCGAAGATGAACATGATCCTCCATGGCGTCCTCAACGCCCAGCTGGAGAACGACGACACCCTCGCCGAGCCCCGGCACCTCAAGGGCGGCGAACTGATGCGTTTCGACCGGGTGCTCACCAATCCGCCCTTCTCCCTCAACTACTCCTCAGCCGACATGAAGCACAAGGAACGCTTCAAATACGGCTACGCCCCGGAGACCGGGAAGAAGGCGGACCTCATGTTCGCCCAGCACGTCCTCGCGGTGCTGACCCCCGACGGCATCGGGGCCACCGTCATGCCCCACGGCGTGCTGTTCCGTGGCGGCAAGGAGAAGGACATCCGCGAGGGCATCATCGAGGACGACCGCCTGGAGGCGGTCATCGGCCTGGCCCCCAACCTCTTCTACGGCACCGGCATCCCCGCCTGCATCCTCGTCCTGCGCGGCACCGACCCGCGACCGGCCGAGCGGCGCGGCAAGGTGCTCTTCATCAACGCCGATCGCGAGTTCACCGCCGGCCGCGCTCAGAACTACCTCGACCCACAGCACGCAGAAAAGATTGTTGCGGCGTACGAGGCGTATGAGGACATCCCCGGGTTCGCGCGGGTGGTCGACGTCGAAGAGCTCCGCGAAAATGACTTCAACCTCAACATCCGCCGCTACGTCGACAACACTCCGCCGCCCGAGCCGCAGGATGTACGCGCCCACCTGCACGGCGGCGTACCCAAGTCCGAGGTCGAGGCTAAGGCGGGGTTGTTCCGGGCGTTCGGCATCGACCCGGTGACGCTGTTCACCGAGCGCGACGCCGACTACTTCGACTTCCTCCCCGAGGGCTGGCAGGCCACCGCCGCCCGCCTCCCCACCCTCGCCGAACCTGCTGTGACCCGGTTGCGCGAGGCTTTCGACGAGTGGTGGAGCCGCCACAGCAAGCGCCTGGTCGAGCTGCCCAGCACGCGCAAGGTGATGGAGGTACGCGCCGAGCTGCTCGACTCCTTCGTGACCGAGTTGCTGCCCCTGGACATGCTCGACCGGTTCGAGCTGGCCGGCGTCGTGGCCGCCTGGTGGGGCGAGGCCCAATACGTCATCAAGACCCTCAGCCTGAACGGGTTCGAGGGCGTGGTGGAAGGCTGGCTCACCACCATCGAATCGGCCTTCGCACTGGACAAGGAAGACGTCGAGTACTGGGATAAGCAGAAGATTGCCTCCGAGAAACGCAAGGCCCGCGACCACCGCGTCGTCCCCGCACTGATCCCCGACTACCTGGCAGAACTCGAAGAGGCCGAGACCGCCTACGCCGAGCTGAACGCCCAGCTCAAGGCCGCCACCGCTAAGCCCTCTGAGGACGACGAGGAAGCCGATGAGCCCGCCGAAGATCAGCTCTCCGAGGTGGAGCTCAAAGCACTCAAGTCCCGCACGGCCGCCGCCAGGAAGAAGGTCGCCGCGCTGGAGGACCACTTCCTGCCCCGACTCCGCATGGCTGCCGGCGCCCTGGACGAATCCGGCCGCCGTGACCTCGTTCTCGCCGTGCTCCGGCTACAGGTCTCGTCCCGCCTCGATTCTCGAATGGTAGTGGCCCGTCTGCTGTTCGAGGATGCGTTCCGCATGTGGGCGGACAAGTATGCGGTGACTCTATGCGAACTCGAGGATCAGCGCGACGCTGCTGCTGCTCGGTTCAATGCTTACCTGAAGGAGTTGGGATATGCGTAAGGCTCTTCTTTCAGAGGTGGTTGACATTAATCCAGAGACACTCAGTCTAAGCGCATCGGGATCATTCCGCTTTCGCTACATTGATCTCTCTGCGGTAAGTCGCGGACAAATTTTCTGGAACAGCCTAGAAACTCATCTGCGGACTTCTGCTCCTTCACGGGCTCAGCGCCTTGTACGTCCGAATGACTGTCTACTGGGCACCGTGAGACCGCTGCAGCAGTCTCACGGCTATATAGAAGAAACTGGCGAAGCGCTCGTCGCATCCACGGGATTCGCAGTCCTCCGAGCTAAAGATGGCATCGCCCATCCACGATTCATTTACCATTGGATGCTAGGCTCTTCGGCCCTCCGCCAGACTGACGCTATGGCTGTCGGCTCGAATTATCCCGCAGTTAACGAGTCGGATGTAGCAAATCTTAGAATCGATCTACCTTCAATAGGCCAGCAGCGTCGAATCGCGGAGATCCTCGACACCGTAGATGCTTACATCGACGTGTCCAGTGACCTAGTTGCCAAACTCTTGAGTCTAAGAACAGACCTTCTGGAGCATCTCTTTAGCGAGAAAAGATGGCCTACTGTACGTCTAGGTGAAATCTGCAAAATCACCTCAGGGACAACACCATCGCGCGCTGAAGGTGAGAGGTATTTTGCGCCCAAAGGTATTCCGTGGGTGAAGACGCTCGACTTGAACGAGGGAACTATCGTCGATGCTGACGAGAAGGTTACATTTGAGGCTGTTCGTGACCTGAGACTGAGAATTCTGCCGCCCGGAACGGTGCTGGTCGCTATGTATGGAGGGTGGGAACAAATTGGCCGTACCGCATTGCTTGGCGTATCGGCCACAACTAATCAGGCCATATGTGCGCTAGAGGCAAGCGGCGAATTGCTGCCAGAGTTCCTCCTTCGAGCACTGCAGCAGAAGCGTAGACAATGGCGAAAAATAGCCGCAAGTACCCGGAAGGACCCGAACATCACCAAGCGCGATGTGCATACATTCCAGGTTCCGATGCCGCCAGTCCAAGATCAAGAACGGATTATCAGATCATATTCGTCTCATCTAGAGAGAATCACGAATGAGATCCAATCAAAGAATCGATTGGAGATTTTCAAGCGAGGCCTGATGGAGGACCTGCTGACGGGGCGGGTCCGGGTTCCACAGGCGGAAGCCGTACTGGAAGACCTCTGACCTCCGCCCAGGCAGTAGCAAGCTGTCCCGGTGATGCGGCGATTTATTGGGGATGACGTTCCTGGCGGATTTAGCGAGAGGGCTGGCCGATGACCGACTACGAATATCAACTCGTCGAGAAGCCGCTGATCGAACAGCTCAAGGGTATGGGCTGGGAGCATAGGGCGGGGGCCGAGCATGGAGCGGTTATACCGCTCAATCCGCGGATGTCGGAGCGGGATAACTTCGATGGGACGACCCTCGAAGACAAGCTGCGTGACGCCCTCGAGCGGATCAACGGCACCTGGCTGGACGAGCGCAAGGTGAGCCAGGCGGTCAACGCCATCACCCGGGTCCCCACGACGAACCTGCTGGAAGCCAACAAGCAGGTCACCGACCTGCTGATCAACGGAATCCCGATCGAAGATCCGGCGACCGGGAAATCCCGGACCGTGCATTACATCGACTGGAAGAACCGTCCGGGCAACAACGAGTTCACCGCGATCAACCAGTTCCGGGTGGACATCCCCGGCGCCGGCGGCCACAAGCAGATCGTCCCCGACATCGTGCTCTTCGTGAACGGCATCCCTCTGGTCGTCATCGAGTGCAAGAAGACCACCGAGAGCAATCTGGATAAGGCCGTGACCCAGCTTCGTCGCTACCGCGACAGCCGTACTGGGCTGTTCCGGCCGGTGCAGCTGACGGTCGCGACGAGCGGTGAGGACGCCAGGCTCGGCACTTTAACCGCCAAGCTCGAACACTACGTGCCATGGCGTGACCCGTACCCGATGACGAAGAAGCAGCTCGCCGACCGGCTGGGCAAGGCGGAAGAGCAGCTGAGCAAGCAGGAGATCCTGGTCGCCGGCGTGCTGGAGCCGGACAACCTGCTGAACATCGTGCACAACTTCGTCACGTTCATGACCACCGACGAGGGCGTCACCATCAAGGCCGCCCCTCGGTACCAGCAGTTCCGGGCGGTTGAGCGTGCGGTCGAGAGACTGTTGACGGGCGAGCCGGGGCATCGCGGTGGCATCATCTGGCACACCCAGGGGTCGGGCAAGAGCCTCACCATGACCTTCCTGGTACGGCGGCTGCGATCGCTGGACGGGTTGGCCCACTACAAGGTCGTGGTGGTCACCGACCGCACCCAGTTGCAGGACCAGCTCACCGAGACGATGGCGCTGAGCAACGAGAAGGTGGACGTCGCCAAGAACACGGCACGGGCCAGGACCCTGCTCGGTCGCAAGGGCCCCGGGCTGGTCTTCGTCATGATCCAGAAGAACCAGAGCGGTCAACCCACGGACCGCATGGAGCTGGGCGAGATCAACACCGACGAGTCGATCGTCGTGCTGATCGACGAGGTGCACCGCTCGCACACCGCCGCGCTGGGTGCCAACCTCCGCCAGGCCATGCCTTATGCTGCACGGATCGGCTTCACCGGCACCCCGATCATGAAGAAGCGCGGACAGCGGAAGACCAGCGTGGAGCTGTTCGGGCCGTTCATCGACACCTACCGCCTCCGGGAGGCCGAAGAGGACGGCGTGATAGTGCCGATCCTCTACGAGGGCATCAAGGTCAAGGGCGCGCTGCAGAACGGCCAGGACATGGACGAGCTCTTCGAGGAGGAGTTCGAGGAGCTGACCGACGAGGAACGCCTGCAGTTGCAGTCCCGCTGGGCGACCAAGGGCAATGTGTCGGCGGCGCGGAAGCTGGTAGACGTCAAGGCCAAGCACATGCTCCGGCACTACGTGGACAAGGTGCTGCCCGAAGGCTTCAAGGCGCAGGTGGTCGCACATGACCGGGAGACGACCGTACGGTACCGGGAAGCGCTCATGGAAGCCCGCGATGAGCTGGTCCGCGACATCGAGAAGCTCCCACAGCACCTGCTCACGCGGAACATCGAGGAGCTGAAGCCGCGACAGGCCCAGCTCGTGAAGGCCCACAAGCAGCTCGACCTGTTGAAGCGGATGGACTTCGTGCCGGTGATCTCCAAGGGAGACGCCGAACATGAGGACCGCTACGCCGAGTGGACCGACGAGGCCAAGCAGAAGACCCGGATCGAGGGCTTCACCCGGCCGTTCGGGGAGAATGACATCGCCTTCGTCATCGTGAAGTCGATGCTGCTCACGGGATTCGACGCGCCGATTGAGCAGGTGATGTACCTCGACCGGAAGCTGGAGATGCACGACCTGCTCCAGGCCGTGGCGCGGGTGAACCGTACTGCTGGGAACAAGCCCTTCGGGTACGTCGTGGACTACCGCGGCGTGGCCCAGAACCTGGTAGAGGCGCTGCGTATCTACGCCGACGAGGAATTCGAAACCGACGAGAGCCACGACGTCTCGGGCGCACTGCGCGACCTGAAGACGGAGATCGGGAAGCTGGAGCCGCGCCGGCAGCGGCTCCGGACGATGTTCCGCGACTACACCGACGTCGAAGGCTGCGTGCAGGAGCTGGCCGATCCGCAACTGCGTGACCGGTTCGGTGTCGAGCTGGCCCGCTTCTCCCGGACGGTCAACACGGTGCTGCCCGACCCGGCGGCCACGCCGTACCTGGCCGACGCCAAGCACTTCTCGGTCATCAGGTTCACAGCGAACCGGCGCTACCGCATCGACGGCGGCGAGTTCGATCCCGGCGCGTACGGCCAGAAGATCAAGCTGCTCATCGACGAGCACATCACCTCGCTCGGCATCGAGCAGCAGCTGCCGCCCATCGCGCTGACCGCGACGAACTTCGCTGAAAAGGTCGAGGCGATGACCGGCGGCTCACGGGCTAAGGCGTCGGAGATGGAGAACGCCATCCGGCATCACATCACCGTCAACGCCGGCCAGGACCCGGCCCGCTACCAGCGGCTGAGCGAGCGACTGGAACAGATCCTGACGGAGCTCAAGGATGACTGGGACGCCCAGCTGCTGGCGTTCAAAGATCTGTTGGCCGACGTGGTGGAGGACCGGCGGGACAACCCCCACGAGTTCAGCCCCGCCGAATTCGCTCTCTACGGCGTCCTGCTGCAGGAACTGGCCACCTCCGACGCGGACCTGGAAGACCGGCGGTTCGTTGAGGCCACCCGAAAGATCATCCGGCTGGCCGGTCGGACCATCCACCGGCACGGCTTCTGGGACAAGCGTCCCGACGTCGCCGACTTCCGTGACGAGATTTTCGAGATCCTCGTGACCGCTGACCTGGGCGATGTCCACCAGCTGGAGAAGGTGGCGGACAAGGCCCGGGACGCCGTCAAGAACAACCACGCGACGATCCCCAAAGCATGACCCTGGCATGCTGGTGACCGTGAGTGAAATACCGGGAGTCCTGCGAGTCGGCGACCTGGAGGTCGCCGTCTCGGTGAGCGATCGGCGCAGAAGCGTGCGTCTGACCGTCGAACGGGACGCCTCGATTACCGCGGTCGTCCCACGCCAGCTGTCCAAGTCCGAGCTGACCAAGGTGGTGGAGGCCAAGAGACCCTGGCTGTACGGCAAGCTCGCACAGAAGCGGGAGCTGGGTGACCCTCCACCTGCGAAAGAGTTTGTCACAGGCGAGGGATTCCGCTATCTGGGCCGCTCCTATCGCCTGCGACTGGTGGACGTGGGCGAGGTACGGCTCGTTCGGGGGCGTCTGGAACTGCCCAGAGGAGGCAGCGCCAAGGAACTTGTCGGTTGGTATCGCCGGGTTGGCCACCCCTGGCTGTCCAAACGAATACGCCCCTGGGCAACCCGGCTCGGTGTTGAGGTGAACGGACTGCGCGTCCGGCCGCTCGGTTACCGATGGGGATCGTGTTCGCGGGACGGGCAGGTCAACATCCACTGGGCCACCATGCAACTACCGCCCAGCCTGATCGACTACGTGCTCGTCCATGAGCTAGCACATATACAACGGCCCGATCATGGGAGTGAGTTCTGGGACGCCGTAGAACGGGCGCTGCCAGGACATGAGGATTATCGCGAGCGGCTCCGCCATGCCGGAAATGAGCTTTGGTTGCCGGAGGAGGGGCTTTGATGCAAGACGACGTCCTGGTCAACGCCGTTGACATCGCGCGGATGGCCGACGTCGGCCGGGCTGCGGTAAGTAATTGGCGCAAGCGGTTCGACGACTTTCCCCAACCTGTTGGTGGCACCGCCTCAAGTCCTGCCTTCTCGCTCAGCGAAGTGGAACAGTGGCTTCGCGACCACGGCCGATATGTCGAGGTGTCGCCACTGGAACGGCTCTGGCAGCGACTGCGAAGCAGCACGGACGATCTACGGCTAGGTGAGGTAGTGGCCGAGGTCGGCGCGGTTCTGTTGGGGGAGAGCGCCAAGCTTGACGACGCCCTGCTCAGAGAGGTTCAGGAGATCGGGCGAGCCGAGGGCCCTATCGCCGCGTTCGACGGGATCTGCGAGCGTTACGTTGATCTCCATTCCCGGCGCCTGCTGGCCACTCCACCAGCGGTGGCAAGGCTGATGACCGTCATCGGCGGCACGGAGGGGGGCACAGTACTCGATCCGGCCTGCGGAATTGGCACCCTATTGCTGGAAAGCCATAGCAGCCGGGTATCGGGCCAGGAGTTGAATGAGAACGCCGCAAGGTTGACCAGCGTCCGGCTACGCCTGCACGGCTATGAGGCGCAGGTCGCATCTGGCGACTCCCTGCGTGACGACGCCTTCGCCGGCGCTCAGTTCGACGCTGTGGTCTGTAACCCGCCGTTCAACGAACGCGGCTGGGGCTATGAAGAGCTGACCAGCGACCCACGTTGGGAGTTCGGCCTGCCGCCGCGCGGTGAGTCCGAACTCGCATGGGTGCAACATTGCCTGGCGCATGTAAGACCGGGCGGGCTCGTTGTGATCATGATGCCGAGTGTGGCTGCCAATCGCCGTCCTGGCCGTCGAATACGAGGAAATCTGCTTAGGGCCGGAACATTGCGAGCCATCATCAGCCTCTTTCCCGGTGCTGCTCCCGCCTCCAGCGGCTCCCCTGATCTGTGGGTGTTTCGCAAACCTGCCGAGGGAGAGGATCCGCCGTCGGACGTGTTGATGGTCGACGCGGGCGAGGACCTAACCATGGCCGAGGCGGCATGGCGGGCCTACTACGAGAACGCAGAGCTGCCGGAGAACAGCCGGGTGGTGCGGATCATCGACCTTCTCGACGAAGAGGTCGATCTGACGACGAGCCATCGAGTAGTTACGCAGGAACCCACCTCCGGGTACCTCGCGATGAGTGATCAGCTGTCATCAGTGGTGAAGCAACTCAGGCTTCCTCGGATCGCGGCAGAACCTCGCCGAGATCTTGCCATGACCAACCTCGGCGAGCTGGCCCGGGCAGGAGTCGTCACCATCATGCAAGGTCCGCTCAAACTCCCGAAAGACGGTGACCTTCCCGTACTCACGGCGAAGGACCTCCTGCTCAACCGAGAACCCACTGGCCGCACCCACGATGCTCCAGGACTTGTCCGTATTGAGGAGGGCGATGTGATCGCCTCCCTGCTCCTTTCCAGTGGCGCATTGCCCCGGGTGATGACCGAAGCAGGCGCCGTGCTCGGATCGCAGCTGCTACTTTTCCGAATGGATCCGGAGCGTCTCGACCCCTATTTTCTGGCTGGTTGTCTACGTGCCGAGGGCGCCACGGGGAGCCGTCATGGCTCGGCTGTCAGGAGAGACCCACGGCGGGCGTCACTTCTCAGGCTGTCGATCGAGGAACAACGCCGGTACGGAAAGTCGTTCGCTCAGCTTCTCGCGCTTGAGGACACGGCCAGAGCGTTGCGGGAGATCAGCGATAATCTTGTCCTTGCCGGGATTGACGGGCTTCTCGACGGGAGTCTGATCCCGGAGTGACCCCCGGGAGGCATGGTGTCCCACTTTCTCGGTCGTTATCGGCTTGACCAGTATCGACTCGGTCGTGGCGGGATGGGCGAGGTGTGGGGAGCCGACGACATCGTGCTCGCCCGGCGAGTGGCGATCAAGTTCGTCCTTCTGCCGGACGCGGAGCTGCATCAGAGGTTCGCCCGGGAAGCCAAGGCGCTTTCCAGCTTGGCTCACCCGGGCGTTCCCGCGCTGTACGACTTCGGGACGGATAACGGCAGCCACTACATGATCATGCAATTCATCGAAGGTAACGGCCTGCACGACGTCATTGCCGAACACGCGCCGCTCTCCATCGGCTGGGTGGCGTCCATCGGCGCCCAGATCGCGACCGTCCTCGAGGCCGCTCATGAGCAAGACATCCTGCACCGGGATCTGAAACCGTCCAATCTCATGCTCTGCCGAGACGGCTCGATCCGGGTTCTGGACTTCGGCTTGGCGTTCATGCATGACGCGGACATGACCACGCTCACCCAGACCGGGCAGCAGCTCGGCACTGCCGCATACATGTCTCCCGAGCAGGTCGAAGGCAAGCGGGGCACCGTGCATGCCGACATCTATGCCTTGGGGTGCGTACTCTACGAAGCGGCCACCGGCCGTCCGCTGTTCACCGGTCCCAACGATCACAGCGTGAAGACGCAGCACATCACCACGTCCCCGATGCCGGCCGGACGGCACCGGCCCGACATCCCACGTGGGCTGGATGAGCTGCTGATGGCGATGGTGGTGAAGGACCCGGCCGACAGGCCAGCCAGCGTTCGCGAGGTGTACGAGCGGCTCACGCCGTACCTTTCCGGAACCGAACCGCTGGGTGACATGACGGATCACCTCGCGAGTCCCTTGCTCCTGTACGCCCGCGCGCTGAGCCGAACCACGATCACAGGCCCGTCGATGTCAGCGACGAAATCGGGGGGAGTCCGGGATGATTTCAGTCAGGGAGATGCACGGCGTGCTCGCCGCGAAGCGCAGACGCTGATTCGGGAGTCCCGGTACAGCGAAGCGACGTCGATGCTGGAGGATGCCCTCGCCCGTACGCCCGACGCGCCTGGACTGCGGGAACAGTTGGCCGAGGCATATATGGCGGCAGGTGATTACTATCGAGCTGCCCAGGGATATCGCGAGCTGGCGGCATCCAGCGAGCCAGGCCAGGCCTTCCACTACCGGCTCCAGGAGGCCACCTGCCACGCTCACCTCGGGAACACTGATCTGGCACTGCATCTCATGACGGCGCTGGTGGCCGACGTCCCAGCGGAGGATGACCCGCAAGCGCTGGAACTCCGACGCCAGATCGGCGAGCTGGAGCTAAGCGCGCGCTTCTTGGATCGGGCACGACGCACCCTCGCGGCGCTGCTATCCGATCTTGAGCGCATCTATGGCGCTGATCATGCTGCGACAGAGCGCGTTCGGGAACTCCTCACTTCGACGTGATCAGGTCGGACCCGTGACCGTCTACGCCATTTGGGGTTTGCCAACCTGGCCTGCCGGCCTCGCCAGACTTCTTGCCGACTGCGAACGCCGGAGTGACGGCCAGTCCGGGGTCTGGCTGGCAGGGAATGTCTCGATGCCCCTCGTTAGGAGGACATCGGTGGTGGGATTGAGCCGCGAAGGTTTTGGCGACCGGCTCATAGAAGCTCGCGGAGTGCCACTTCGCCCTTGTCCACGGCCGCGGTGAGAGTCTGCATGTGGACAGATGAGAGTCTCCCGGCACCGAGCCCTGACGCGAGTAGAAGCTCGTCGAGACTCTGTCGTTGCCCACCGGTCAGACGTGAACGCACCAAGCGATGGTTCAGGACATCGCGAGCGGCGTAGGCGTCGAGGGTGGCCACGTCGACGATGGCCTCCTGCACAAGGAGAATGTACGGGCTGGTTCGGTCATAGGCCAGGTCGAGCGCGGTCAGACCGACTCGGGTCTGGAACGCGGCGGTAGCGGGGTCAGGCGGGGTCATCAGCACGAGTGCCTCCTGCAGCGCAAGCTCCAGCTCAGGCTGTGGCACCGGTGACGTCACTGGCCAGCAGTAGACGCGCAGGAGAGCCGCGATGGCGTCCTCCCACGGTTCTGCAGGAGCGGTGGACTCGATCGTTGCGCGAGCCTCCCGGTCGAGGCCGCGTTCCATCAGGGACATGATCAGGATTTGGCGGCCGTCGAGGAGACGATTGCCGACGCCGCGGTGCGCGGCCATGGTTTCGGCAGCTTCGGTCCAGCGGCCGACCCTCGCCAGGGCCCTGGCGCCGTCGATAAGCACGGCGACCCACAGCTCCTTGCAAACCTTCCGGTGGTCCGCATCTGTGCCGATCAACACCGACAGATCGACGTTGTGGTTGCGGATTTCGGCTGTACCGCGCCGCTGGGCAGCGTGGTACAGCCGCCTGAGCAGGTCGTAGGCGCCTGCGCCGTCGCCTTCGCGGATCAGCTGCCGGGCAATGTTCACCAGCGGCATGAGTGCCATCACGGCGATGTCCCCTGTGAGGTTGCCGGCTTCGGCGAAGATCTGGTGCTGCCTCCAGCACAACTGCACGGCCAAGTCGGGCATCCCGACGTCGGAGGCGATCAACGCGGCGTAGTTGAGGACCCCGCTGGCGCGGGTCACCAGATCGCGGTGGCTCGCACCAGCGGGCGCGACGGTCAACTCGGTCAGTTGGGTGATGCGTTCGGCCAGGGGGAGCCCAGGTGCCTTGGGTCGGCGGACCAATGGGATACGGTCGGCTATCGCGGGGATCATCGGCTCAGCTCCTACGCGGCCAGTCGACAACGAGGCGGCTGTAGGTCTTGTCGATGACGAAGCGCGAATCGGCGGCCGCCAGTTGGTCGCGGGCCTCGCCTACAGCCATGCGGAAGCTGGGCTCCGGGGCGTTGTTGCCCCAGTCGCGGTCCCACTCACCGATCTCGGTGGAGACCTGGTCGGCGAGCTCGGCGGCGTGCGGGCCGTGGCCGATGACGCCGATCTCCCAGAACCTGCCCTGCTCGTCCTCGCCTTCGCGCACGGTCAGGTAGGCCAGGGTGTCACCGTCGAGCGCGGCCATGGAACCCCAGCCGAAGTGCGGGGTGAATCCGGGGCGGGACCCGGGCATGCGAGACAGACCGTTCGGAAGCACGCACGCCAGGTACAGGTACAACCACTGCCAGGGGTCTCCCTGACGGAACTTCACGCCCGAGTAGACCTTGACCTGCGGCTGGTCCAGAACGGTACGGAGAGCGTCGCGGTCAACGTTCTGCTCACTGAAGGTCTCCAGGCGGACGTTGCCCTCACCGGCCATGGGCACGAGGGTGTAGATATCGTCGCAGATCCCTTTGCGCAGGGGTACGAACGTCGCCATCTCGCACGAGACGGTCTTCCAGGTTTGGCCATCGCGTTCGAAGGCGAAGGATCGCGAGATGCTGCCGCGGATTCGCATCGGGATGACCAGACGTCCGTCGAGGGCGAGTTGCTCAAGGACCCGCTCGGGGATGTCGCCGGTTCCGACGGTGAACTGGATCCGGTCGAAGGGGGCGTGTTCGGGGAGCCCTGCGGCGCCGTCACCCAGCACCACAGACACGTTCGAGGCGCCGGTCTGCGCCAGGTTCTTCGCGGCGTGGTCGACGAGATCTTGGTCGACGTCCACGGTCCACACGTGGCCGCCGGGGGCAACGAGTTCTCCGAGCAGGCGTGCGTTGTAGCCGGTGGCGGCCCCGGCTTCCAGGACCTTGTGGCTGGGCCTGGCACCCAGCTGCTCCAACTGGGTGGCGACAATCGAGGGCGCGGAGATGCAGGAGATCATTTCGCCTGTCTCGTCGTGCTTGATGGGCACGGCGTCGTCGACGTACGCGGTCTGAGGGTCGACACTGAGGAGGAACCGGTCGCGTTCGGTGTTCCGGAAGGCGGCGATGGTTTCGGGCGTGCGCAGGTGGCCACCGTCGATGAGATAGGTCACGAGTGCTTCGCGCAGGTCGGCGGAGTCGGTGGCAGGGGTCAAGGTGGTCTCCATTCGAGTGACGTTGAATACCGGGGACGTGGACGGGCGGGTAGACAGGTGGGCGTTCTCCCTGCTGGCGAAGGCGACTTGGAACCCCAGCCATGCGGTTGCGGCCTGCTCGTCGGCGGATACTCCTGCGCGGTTGAAGGCGAAGATCGCGTGGTGGGCTAGAACAGCGCGCAGGCCGCGTGTCAGCCGCCCATCGGTAGCCAGTTGCCTCAGCTGGCGTCCGGCCTCGTGGAATGCGGTGACGCGCTCGGTCCAGCCGGGCTCGGCGTCCTGTCGTTGGGCGGCGTCGGCGTTCATCAGGCGCCGCATCGCCGTAACGGCACCATCACGCGCGACGCCGGTGGGCGGGCTGACGGGTGGCCGTAGGAGGCCGAGCTTCGCCCAGACGTCGCCGATCTCGAACGGGTCGAGGCCGGCGGCCCGGTTCATGGTCGAGATCAGCAGCACACAGCGTTCCCGGGCACCGCGATCGCCCGTTTCGGCCAGTGCGGCACGGCTGTCCGCGCAGAACACGTCGTGGGCGACATCCATGCCTTCTGGGCCGCCGAACGCTTCGATCTCCGGCTCGTAGATGCCGCCGACCCAGCCGCTGGCCAACTGGTCGGCGACGAGTCCGTCCAGCAGGTCTGCCACGGAACGTTCAGTGCGCAGCCGCAGCCCCGCGGCCTTTCGCAGGAAGTGGAACCGCTGGTCGTGCAGTGCGGACGACAGCGCCTGGGCAGCCTCCGGACTCACTCCGGCATCGCCTGGGAACGACACGCTGGCATGCCACCAACCCTTCTCGGCGGTGATCGGAAGGTCCTCGTCGTCGACGACCATGGTTGGGACGCTCCTTGTCAGTGGGTGATCGGATCGCGAGATTGGCAGGTTCAGGTGATCAGGAGCGCTCTGGTCCAGCCCGTGGTGTTCGTGCCGTCCAGCGCCAGTTGCGCGCCCGCCCGTCCTTCCATGAATCCCGGCTTGGACAGCCGATCCAGGTCAATAGTCAGGCTCTTGTTCAGCTCTTCGATGAGCGGCGAGTATCGGCCCGGAGCGGCGCTGTCGGAGGCGACGGCGCGGGCAATGGTCAGCAGGCCGGCCCAGCCATGGCAGAGTGAGGCATCGGTGACCCGACCAAGGCGGGCCCGATCGGTGAGGGCACCCACAACGGCGTTCTCTGCCGCGAGTCGGCGGGCCGGATCGCCCAGGGCGATCCCTGCCAGTTGCTGGGCGCGAGCGATGCCGAGCTCGCCGTAGCACCATGACGGTCGCGCGACCTGCGGCTTCGGCGGCTCAGGGGCAGACAGCTGGTCGCGAGTGGTCCAGTAGCAGCATCCGTACCGGTCCAGCCAGCGCACGCACACCTCGATGGCGTCATGCTGGCCCGGCACCTGAACACCGCACCGGACGGCGAAGGACAGCACTGCCAAAGGGCCGGCGATGCCGTGCGCGACGCCGTTGTTGCCGTGTCCGCCGATCAGCTCCTCGTCAGCGGGCCCACGGTCCGACCACCAGCCCGGTAGCTTCCGGCCTTCCATGCGGACCGGCTGGCAGAGGCAGACCAGGTAGGCCAGCACCTCCTTCAGGAGCGGTGAGTCGCCGTCACGCGCCAACAGCAGCGCGCCCAGCCCGGTCAACCCCCGGATGAGGTCAAACTCCGCAAGATGCGGAAGAGCCCCAGAAGCCTGCCGCCGATGCGCCGCGGCCAGTCGGGCGACCACCACACGGTCGACCGCGTCCCGCACGGCCCGATCGGCGAGACCGGCACGGCCGAGCACGAACTCCAGCGCAGGGGCGCCATGGAACAGCGACGCGTTGCCTCCGGCGCTGACGCCGCCCGCGACCGCCTGCCTAAGCTGCATTCGAGCGGATGCGACGTCACCCCGCTCGATGTGCAGCAGCGCCACCCCGAGCGCCCCCTCGGACAGATCCTGCGTCCTGAGTACGGTCGCCGTCGCCTTCATGAGCGTGCCTGCAGGGGGATGACGAGACCGTGGGCCCGGCCGCCGATCCAGCCATCGGCATGCGACGGCGGTGCCTCCTGCAGGACGGCCACACCGGTCGGACTGGCGACAAGGTGGGTGCGCAGGAGGTCCAAGTGCATGTCCTGGCGTAGATCGAGGGAAAGCTGCTGGTCGTCCTCGGTCAGAAGCACACGATCCGGCACGCCGACCCGGTCCATCCAGGCGTGAAGTTGTCCGGCCCACTCCTCCAGCGTCGCGGTACGGCAGGGCAGTTCCCGAGCCTGCAGCTTCCATCGTGCGGACACCAGGATCGAGCGCCGGTAGTGCAACGCCGGAGTGAACGGAAGGGCCCATGCGGCGCCCCAATCGAACCACGTCACCTGCGGAACTCCGGCCCGGCTGATCTCGGCGAGGAACCGGGCCAGAGGAGGGGTGTAGTTGTTCCACAGGAAGTTGATCGCGGTCGGTGCAAGCAACTCTAGATGCTTCCCTGTGGCGGCCTCGGCCAGATAGAGGCGGCCATCGCGGATGCCGACAGCCAGATCGGACGGGAACAGCACTCCCTTTCCGCGGTGCCGGAACTCCCCGACGCTGACCAGCCGGGGGAACACCTGCGGGGCACGGGTGAGCAGGTCGGCCTGGACGCGGCCGGCGTGGAAGGACAGCTGGACCAGCTCTGCGTCGGGCTCGACCGTGGGAAGGCCGGCGCACGCCGCGCCGGTCTGGGGGAACAGATGCCAGAAGCGGCCCGTCATCGAGCCGGCCGCCCGGGAGACGGTAGACAGCCGAAGACGGAAGTCCCCGCGCTCCAGTGCCTGCGTTGAGTCGGCCTGGACCTGCACGCACAGTTCGAGATGGGGCGGGACGACCGTACGCTTGCCCGCGGCAGCCTCCAGCCGCTCGATCATCGCGGCGGACAGGACCACCGATCGGCTGCCCTCGACAGCCGCCGTGCCGGCCATCTCAAGAAGGAGCCTGTCTCGTCGGGTCATGGGCCGGGGTGGCTCGAAGACCTGGCTGAATCCCTGGGGAAAGCCCAAGCCCTTGTCGGGATCGGTCACCAGCTCCAGCGGCACCTCGGCGCTCTCGCCGTAGCGGTCGGCGAACTGTTCTGCGTAGCGGCGCCATGCCGAGGTCCCGGCCGGGTACATAGCGAGCCGGGTCAGGACCGTCGCTGCGGTTTCCGCCTCTGTCACTACCGTGTGCGGGAGCCGCACTGTCGCGTCCAGCCGCAGGTCCGGTGCCGCCGCTCTGTTCTGGATCTCCCGCAGAGCGGCCGGCAGAGGGTCGGCTGGATCGACGACGGTGGCCGGCGCGCGCAGCGACGACCGCAGCAGCCGCACCCGCAGAAGCTCCACCAGCAGCCCGGCCCGGCGGCGCTCGTCCGTGTCAGGAAATTCGGCGGCGAGCTTGTCCGCAAGGGCCGAGTACCGGATGGGTGATCGGGCCGCGTCCAGCACCAGCGCGACTGCGGGCGTGACCGCGAGGGAGAATTCCGAGGCGCCCTCGGAGGGAACGTAGACGCGCCCGCCCCGTCGACGTGCCAGGTTGTTGAGACATACGTCGACGTCGGCCATCCGCTCGGCGTTCGCCTCCCAGTCGCTGATCGTCGCGTCCAGAGCTACCGGGTCGGGCCGGGCGGCAGCCCGGTGCCGCTCCCCGAAGTGGACCTCGGCCACGTCGCCGAACTCGATCAGTGCGACGCCCGCGAACAGGCCGTAAGGCGTCGAGCGGCGCGCGTACCTGATTGCGTACCGGGCGGTGGCCAACGCCGCCCGGCGCACCCGGCGTACCTTCGGAGAGTGCCCGTCGAGGATCGCCTGGACCCGGCGGGCCAGGTCCGGGCTGGCGCCGGACACCGCCTGCTGAAAGGCGTCATCAGCCCACACCGCGGCCAGCCACGAACGCCAGCGTTCGAGCGGCGCTGCGGGTCCAGGCCAGGGCGGCAGGTTCGGTCCGGTGAGGTTCGCCGCGGCGCGCAGCATCCCCTGGCCGGCACCTCGATACAGGCTGTGCCGTGAGCGCGTCATCACCCACACTCCGTTCTGATAGGAGGGCGAGGGCCTGAAGGCTCGGTTCCTCTGGCCCTCGCCGCCGGGCTGACCTGGACTACGAGGTGGTGCAGGCGCTCGGGCAGGAGCTCCCGCAGTTGTCGCCTGTGCTGCACATCAGCACTGTTTCGGTGGCCGGGGTGTTCTCGATGAAGGTGATGTCGAGCTGGAACGGGTCGTCAGCGTTGTCGGTGGCGGGGTCATGAGCGGTCGCCGTGGAGCTGGGCATGGGCCTTTCTCCTCACTGTGACGGGATGGGTGATGCCACCTGGCGGTGCGGAGGCGTGCCCGCATCCGGCCAGGAGATCGTGATGCGAGTGTGCTGCTTCGTGATGACCCCGCCCGCGGGCGGCACGTCGGCCGGGGCATCGACTGGCCAGACCGCGAAGCTCGGGCCGGGCCCGCCGCGGTAGTCGCGGTCCCAGACCTGGACATGCTCCACGATGGCTCGGGCGACTTCGCGGCCGTGTGGGCCATAGCCGTGTGCGCCGAACTCGACGATTCCCTCCCCGGCTGTCGGCCGGATGGACAGGTAGGCGAACGAGTCGTCCTGCGCTGTCGCGAAGGGGAACCAGCGGCCTCCCGCTTCGGAGACGATGCCGGGGTCTTCGCCACCAGGGGTGTTCACGGTCATATTGCAGAAGCCGGGCAGCGCCGTCGCCATCCACAGGGGCAGGTCGGGGAACGGCTCGGCACGAGTCACGGTCACCCCGGACCAGGCCGCCGCGGGCCGGCTGGCGAGAACGCCGTCCAGTGTGCGCGGTTCGGCAAGGTTGCCGTCATCGAACCGCAGCCCGACCTTGTCACCGTTCAGGAGCCGAACGTGCTCGTCGTGGGCGCCCGCGCCCTGCATCTTGACGAAGCCGCAGACCCCCTGCGAAAGGCTGACCAGGTGATCATTGATGCGTTCGAGAGCCAGAGAGCGGGTGATGCCCTTCATCCTCAGCGGGACGACGATTCTGCCGCTCTTGGCAAGCTGCTCGCGCCAGGCAGGAGGGATGTCCCACGCGCCCACAGTGACCATGATCCGGTCGTAGGGGGCGTTGTCCTTCCAACCGTGTTCGGCGTCGGCCGTGACGACCTGCACCTGCGGATACCCGGTGGCGTCCAGGCAGGCGCGGGCCCGGCTCGTCACGTCGGCGTCGATGTCCATGGTCGTGACCTGACCGGCCGGGCCGACCAATTCCGAAAGTAGGGATGCGAAGTAACCACCTGAGCCGACCTCCAGCACGCGCATCCCCTGACCGATGTCGGCCTGCACGAGCTGCATGGCCTGGATGTCGGGAGCGGACATGGTGGAGATCAGTGCGCCGTGTTGGCTGCGTTTGACTTCGACGATGTCCAGCGCGTACGCCGCCTCCGGCGTCACCTCGGGGGCGAAGAGGTGCCTGGGGACCTTACGGATCGCGGCCTCGACCGGCGCGGGGAGCGGGAATCCCCACTCTTCGCATCGGGCCGCTACGGCGGTAGTCATGGCGTCACGCAGCGGGGCGGCGTTCTGGCCGTCGTTGTCGGTCGTCACAGGCGGGGTCCCCTCCTCTTGGTCGTGATGGGCAACCGGTCGATGCTGGCTGCTGGTCTGCTCGGCCGGGAGCAGCCGCGCCGAGGAAGTCGTCAGGTTCTAGCCCTTGTCGGCGGCGCAGATGGTCGAAATGGTGTGCTGCGGCGAGCACGAGGTAGACATCGAGGGCCTGGCGGTAGAGGCCGCGTCTGGCCTCCTCATAGCTGCCCTCCTCGGCTTGGCGGAGGACGAAGTACTGGCCGCCCTCGGACGCCAACTCGAATCGGCCGCAGCATGAGGTGTAGGCGATCCGGAGAGTGCCGCCGTGGGCGACGTACGGCGACCACTCGAACGTGTCGGCCGTGTGGACGTCAGCTCGCCTCTCGTGGCGGGCAGGCTGTGTCATCTGCTGTCTCCGTGCTCGATTCGGCGCATGGGTGGTGCGGGCGATCGAGCGGTAACCCGCGAACGGGCTCCGTCAGCGGGTGTCGGGCTGCGGACGGGGACCTCTGACAGCCCACGCCCTGTCTGATCATCTGGCCGTTCCCTTTTGTGAGCCGGAAGGCGATTCCCGGGCAGCGTCAGTGGATAGGTCGCGGGTGAGACCCGGCTGGGTCTTCCACTGCGTCTGGATCGCGTCGCCCATGAGGCGCAGCAACTCCTCTGGGTGCTCAGCCTCGACTCTGATACCGCCCTGGGCACATGGGCCTCTGTAGAAGGCGACGAGGGAGCGGCCGTAGGGCGAGTACATCAGCCACCAGTCGGGAAGGCGACGCTGGAGGCTCTCCACGTATCCCCTCCCCACCTGATCAGCGAGGGTGTCGCTCTCGTTGGTCAAGATCATGTTGTTCTCCGGATGGAACATCGGAAAGGATGCAGGGCGGGCTCGGCCAGGCCGCCAGGTAGGTGGTTATCGTGCGGACAGCGGCAGCCGGTCCGGCAACGGCACAGCACATGAGCGCGGACGTGGCGCTGCAGCAGTCGCCCGGCGGAGGCGCCGCGAACGAGGAACAGGCGCACTCCAATGGCGCCTATCTGTTCTCTACGTCGGGCAGCGAGATGCTTCTCGCCCAGATGGCCGGCGGTCGGTAGGACCACTCCATAAGCGCTGGACAAGGTGAGGACGTCCAGCAGTCCCGTGAACGCCGAGTCGTCACCGGGTTTGCCTTCGCGATCCTTGAAGATGTCGCAGAGCTGCAGTTCATGCTGGTCGCAGTATTGGGCCAGCGTCACCGTGAGAGCGGCGTAACGCTCAGGTGTCGAGCGGCGCGGCCGCAGGTATCCGTAGACGATGGGGCCGTCCACTGGGTGCTGCTCGGTGAGTGTCGACACGGTAGCCGTCCTTATGGTGGTGGGGGGTGATGGCCTGCTCTTCGAGCATGGACAGCCCAGGCCCGGCTGGATACGACCCGCTGTCGCACTTCCGTTGCACTTCCGTAGTCTCTTGGTGCCTCTGCGTGCTTCCATGGCCGTGGAAGGGAGCAACGACGTGACGACCGTGCATGAGTGGACCGGCCTCGAAGCGCATGCCCTACGTCTTGCTCTGCGGATGAGCGTGCGCGTGTTCGCCCAGCACCTCGGCGTTGCTCCTCGCACCGTGGCCAAGTGGAATCAACTGGGCTCTGCCACCCGGCCACGCCCCGACACCCAGGCCATCCTGGACACCGCGCTGGCACGCGCGGACTCGGCCACCCACCTGCGATTCGAGACCCTGCTCCTGGAGCTGGGCCAAGACGCCGATCAAGGGCTACGAGTCACCCGCGTGGGACCACGCGCATGGGACTACGAGACGTGGACGGACGACCTCGACCGGGTCGTCGTCGCGCTCAGCCGACAGAGCTTCAACTACGCTGCCGACCTGCTGAACCGATGGCTCGCTCGCTACGACCCACACGCTCTGGACGACAAGGGCCTGTACCTGTTCGCACGGTCGACGACGCTGCTGGGTGACCTCCAGCGTGACCAGGGCGCAGTCGCCGGCCCTCTGTCCGCTCGCCGTTCCTATCTCAACGCGCGCTCGATCTACGGCCAGCTCGACATCCCTCGCCGTATCGCTCAGCTGGACCTGTCACTGGCGGTGGTCACAGAGATGTCGGGTGGGTTGGACGAGGCCGCCAGGGAGTATGAGGCGCTTGCTGTGGATGACCGGCTCTCGCCGCGCGACCGGACGCGAGCCCGGCTGTGGGTCGGGACCGCCTTGAGCAAGAACGACAGGAACGACTATGCCGCCCGGCTGATGACGACGGCCATCCGCGAGTTCGAGAGCCTCGGGGAGCCCGAGGACTGGTCCGTCGCGCACCAAAAGCTCGCCCTGGCCCACCGTGGCGCCGGGAATCTTCCGGAGGCCCTACGCCTCATCGATCTCGCCCGTGCCACTGCGGTCACCGACGCGCCCATGCAACGGGTCCGGCTGGAGACGGCTTACGGGCACATCCTGCTTTCTGACCGGGCCACCGTGGATGATGGGCTGATGATCCTCGACCGTGCCGCACGCGAGGCCGCGCAGCACGGGCTCGCGCACCAATTGCGCAGTATCGAGGGCATCCAGCAGACCATCCAGAGGGAGAACGAGCGGCTCCCTCTGCCACGGCGATCAGGGAGCAGCCGAGTGAGCGTCAAGCAGCAGGCCATCACCGACGAGCAGTGGCGGTACACCCGCATCATCTGGGATTACCACCAGATGCACCATGACCTGCGCCGGTGCGATGTGGCCATCGGGCTGGGCAGCCACGACCTGGGCGTAGCACGCGCGGCCGTCGACCTGTACCGTGCCGGGTGGTTCCCGCTGCTCGTTTTCTCCGGCGCCACGAGCCCCACCACCGCCACCCGCTTTCCACGTGGCGAGGCCGTTCACTACCGCGAGCACGCGCTGGAACTCGGCATGCCCGACGAGACGATCCTGCTGGAGCCTAACGCCACCAACACCGGCCAGAACATCGCACTGTCACATCAGGTGCTGGCCGACGCCGGCATCGAGCCCTGTTCGGTACTCCTGATCTCCAAGCCGTACATGGAGCGCCGGGCGTACGCCACAGCACGGAAGGTATGGCCCGAGGTCGAGGTGGTGTGCGCCTCCGAGCCGCTTGAGCTGAACGACTACGTCAGCTCGATCGGTGATCCAAAGCTGGTCATCGACATGCTCGTTGGAGATCTGCAGCGCGTGATCCAGTATCCCAAGCTTGGCTACGCCATCGAACAGCCCGTCCCGGGAGAGGTCCATGACGCCTACCAATCTCTTGTCCGCGCCGGGTTCGACAGCAGGCTCCTCACGTCCTGAATCACCGGACGGCGAGGTGTGCGCCATCCACCAGCCCAACCTCTTCCCCCGGCTCTCGACGCTGGCCAAGCTGTTTACTGCCGACTACTGGATCGTCCTGGACGACGTGCAGTTCGCCCGACGCGACTATCAGCACCGCACGCGTGTTGCCTCGTTCGACGGCTTGGGGAAGACACATTGGCTCTCCATCGCCACCCACCTGCCTCATGGCCGCGCCACCTCCATCCGCGGAGCACGTCTGGCCGATTCTGCACGCTGCCGCCGCCGCGTTGCCCAGCTTCTCGCCGACCATTACCGGCACAGCGCCCACTGGCCGGCGTTCAAGAAGCGGCTCGAACCCGTGCTGGCCACCTTCGAGAGCACAGATCGGCTGGCGGACGTGACGGAGGCGTCCGCGCGCCTGCTGCTGGATGAGGTCGGCTGGCGGGGGCGGATCCTGCACAGCAGCGATCTGCTCGCGCGTGGCGAGCGATCCCAGCGGCTGGCAGACCTCGCGTGGCTGACCGGCGCGCGGACCTATCTGTGCGGGACAGGGGGCATGCGGTACCTGAACCCTTCCGCATTTCGGGTTCACTCGATCGAGGTCCTCCCGTTCCAGACCCTCGCCACGGGCATCTGGGCAACCGCCCGGGAAGTGAGCGCAGTGCATGCCCTGATGCTCGTCGGGCCGCGTGCCATGCGGCGCGAGCTGGAGGAACTGCGTGGACGCGTACTGGCAGGAAGTCCCTGACTTTGGAGGACCTACGCTCAGGAGCTATGACCCGCCATGTCGAGGTTCACGTGACCGCAGGAAGTCGTGAGGAGGCCGAGCGTATCGTCAACGCTGCGGTCGTAAGCCGAGCGGCGGCCGGCGCCCAGACCAGCGGCCCGATCGTGTCCGCCTACTGGTGGAAGGGGGAGATCCAGCGCAGTGAGGAGTACTTGATCCTCATGAAGACCGCCGCGGACCGGCTCGATGACCTCGTCGAGCTCATCAAGGAGGCCCACTCGTACGAGACCCGGAGATCGTGGCCATCCCCATTGAGGGCGGCCTCGCCGGCTATCTGAGCTGGATCACTGAAGAGACGGCTGTTTCCGCGAAGCGCGAGTAGCGGCGTACTCGGTGTGGAACTCCCGGGCGACCTGAGCTCGTGAAAGCATGAGCTCCGCGGCGACGTTGTCGAGACGCTCCCAGCCGAGAGGGAAGTCCATCGCGCTTGTGGCGTCGAGTGCGGATCGCGCGGAGTCGACGGCTTCGGTGACGTCTCCGAGGCGGTGTTGCGCGAGCGCCATCTCAGCCTTGACGACACACAGCTTCTTGACTTCGGTCGTCGGTCCGAGGTGCAGCGCGATCTCCTCCATGGCGGTGGCGGAGTCGTCGTGGCGCCGGAGCCGCGAGTAGACGGTCAAACTCATGGACGCGAAGCGCCCCGGGTCGAGGAAGCACGTCCATGGACGGGCGTTGATGTCCGCGCCCGCGTAGACGTCCACCGCTTCGCGGATCGAGTTCAAGGCGCCACGGTGGTCGCCGAGGAGCGCTCCCTCCTCGGCGTGGCGGGCCAGCAACCATGCCCGCGTCGCGGGATCGCCCTCGCCGATCTGGTCGAGCCCTTGCTGGATGAGCCGGGTGCTTTGAGCGCTGTTCCTGCCTGCCATGTACGAGCGGTACCCGGTCATGCAGGCGGCGATCGAGACGTCGTTGGTGTGCTTCGCGGCGACGTTGGCCAGGCGGGTGTGTGCGGCCGTCATGTGCGCGTTCCCCTGCTCCCAGGCGAACCATGCGGCCAGGATAGCGCTTTCTCCGGCCACCACCGCCAGCCGACGCCGGTGGTCGTCCGGCAGACCGCTTTCCAGCAGGGCGCTTACCTCGTTCAGGTGGCTGATCAGCGCCGGATAGAGGGACTTGGCGGGAATGTGTTCTTCGAGGCGGTGGAAGCCTCGGGTCCGGTGTTCGAGGTGAGCGATCGTCGTGCTGTCCGGCCTGTGATTTCCGGCCAGGGCGCGCAGCAGCCGCTGGGCGGGGTCGAGTGCCGCGCCCACTGCGGCGGTCGCGGCCAGATGCAGGACGGTTCGGCGGTCCACGCGCAGGTTGAGCCTTCCTACGGTCCAGGCCAGGGCCATGTGGTCACTGGGTATTTCGGTCGGTTCTGTCGTCGGCTCCGGGTTCCGGGTCCATACACGTCGGTAGAGCTCGGCGTACACCGGGCCTGGCTGGTGAGTGCCGGCCTCGTGAAAGCGGATCTCCCGGATGATCGAGCTTCGGCTCGGCAGGGTCGCACGGGTTCGGGGGTCGGCCGCGAGCTCGAGTTGGCGGGCCAGTTCGTTCTGGCTCCAGCACCGGTGGAGCCGCTTGGCACGGATGTCCTCCGCCCAGTTCGGCCTGACGCCATTTTCGCTCATTCTCGATCACCTGTGTGCCGGTAGGCGGGGGTTCTCCTGCAACCTCCTCCAGTCTCTTCCTGACGGCGCCCGTTTCGCAGGTGTTCGCTTTCAGTAATCAGTTCAGTACGCATTGGGGCATCCCCGTTTCTGCGAGCAGCCCCCGCTTGTACTGGACGGCTTGACCCCTGATACGGAGTCGAGCGCCGATAGGGGCCCGTGGCATCCGTCCGGATGCGACGGCCAACGACCACAGGAGGAACGCCGCGAATGATCGCAGCGACGAACCCGCAGAAACGACAGGAACGGACGCGCTCGCCCGAGCGGATGATGTGGCGGTGCGTGTTCCCCGGGCATACCGACCAGGTCCGTCAGGCGCGGCGCATGGTCGAGGCGCTGTTCGCCGGAACGGGGCGCGAGAACGACGCCGGGCTCATCGTGTCCGAGCTCGCGACCAACACCCTGCTGCACACCCGGTCCGGCCACGCAGGAGGGTGGTTCGGGGTCGAGATCCGCCTCCCTGACGACGGCCCTGCCTACCTTGGGGTCTATGACCTCGGTGGAGCCGGGATCCCGCAGATCAAGCGGCAGCGGGTAGTGCAGGAGGAGAGGGTGGGCGGGTTCGGGCTCGCGATCGTCAACGAGCTGGCCCTGCAGCTCTCGCTGATCGGTAACCCGCAGACCGGGCACACGGTGTGGGTCTACCTGGAGCCCATAGCCGGAGGCGTCGGGTGCGCGAGCGCCGTGGCGGGATGAGAGGAGGTCGGCCTGCTGCTATCAGGCCGACCTCCGGCCTACGGAGACGTCTCCACCGGAGGGAAGGCGAACATGGGCACAGTTGACTTCGCGACCGTCCTCGACAGGCTCTATCCGGGGTACGGCGATGACGTACGGGCGAAGATGTTCGCGCTGATGTGCGACGTGGCTTTCGTCTACGCGCGCAGCGACGCGTCGTGCAGTTTCGACGTCAGCCTCGACTGCGCTCTCGACGCAGTCGCCGAAAACGTTCACGGGATACGGGTTCAACACCGCCTCAGCCCGTTGTCCCTCCTGACCGTCGTGGACGGTGACGTCTGAACCTTTGAACGGTGCCCGCCCGGCCTACGGGTGGGCACCGCTGTGCTTGGTGGACGTCAGCCCACCTGGAGTGCCTCTGGGCGGTCGACCGGGGCGGCGATCAAATGGGTGTGGAGAAACGCGCTGATGGCCTCGTACGCGGTCAGCTCGTTGGCGCGGTTGGTGAAGCCGTGGCCTTCGTCGGGATAGATGTCGTAGCGAACTTCGACGCCGCGTTCGCGCAGCCGGGCGACGATCTGGTCAGATTCGGCCTGGGGAACGCGTGGGTCATGGGCTCCCTGGAGGACGAACAGGGGAGCGGTGATGCCGTCGGCGTAGGTGACGGGGCTGCGCTCCAGGAGCTGCTCGGCGCGGGTGTCGGGGTCGCCGAGGACGGTGGCGACGAAGGTCTTCCAGGTGGGAGGCGAGGCCTTCGCCAGTGTGAGGAGGTTGCTCGGACCGCATATGGAGACGCCCGCAGCCCAGGGGTAGGGGAGGCGGGCCAGGCAGGACAGAGTGGCGAAGCCTCCGTACGAGGCTCCCATGGCGGCGAGGCGGTTCGGGTCGGTCCAGCCGAGGGTGTGGAGGTATTTGACGGCGTGGTCCAGGTCGTCGAGGTCGATGCCGCCCCAGTCGCAGTAGATGAGTTTCTGGTGGGCGGTGCCGTAGCCGGTGGATCCGGCGAAGTTGGGGGCCAGGATGGCGATGCCCTGGTGAAGCAGGTGCTGGTAGAGGCCTGAGCGGGCGTAGAGAGGGCGTTCCTGGGATTCCGGGCCGCCGTGGATGGACAGCAGGACCGGGTGTGGGCCGGGGCCGTCCGGGCGGTAGAGCAGGGCGTGGACGTCGCGTCCGTCGCGGGCCGGGTAGGTGATCAGCTCGGGGGCGACGGGGTCGATGACGTGCAGCGCCGGGGGGCGGGTGTCGGTGAGGTAGCGGAACTCGTGGCGGGCCAGGTCCAGGACCGCTATTTCCGCCGGCCTCGCCGCGGAGTTGATCAGTACGACCGCGAAGGAGGCGTCAGGCGCCAGGGACAGTGCGGAGATGACGCCGGGCGGGATGCTGGGCAGCGAGATGGGGGAGCCGTCGCGGTCGGCGTGCAGGAGGGAGCTGCCGCCCTCGTTGACTGACCAGATGCGTACTCCTGTGGCGGCGTCGAGGACTTCGACGTCCCAGTTCGGGCGCGCGATCGCCTGCAGGGACTTGGCTGCGAGGTCGTAGAAGGCGGCGGCGGTGAACTCGCTCCAGTGGTCGGTGAGCAGGTGGAAGCCGCTGGAGTCTGCCGCCCAGACTCCGGGCTCGAAGACGCCCTCGCCCAGAGCCGATGTCATGCAGACCGGCGTGGCGTCCGGATCGCTCAGGTCGGTGAGATAGACGGCTATGTCGGTGTTGGAACGGAATCCGGTCGCCAGCAGCCAGCGACCGTCGGGAGAGAGGCTGACGGCCTCGAATGCGACCCCTTCCGGGGGCGTGAAGCGCCGGAGTTCGCCGGTCTCCAGATCGTGGACGATGAGGTCCTGGGCGGCGGGGTCGCGGTCGTTGGCGGTAAAGGCCAGGAAGCGGCCGGTGGGATCGAACGGCGACGTGGCCAGGACGCGCTGGCAGTCCGGCCCGGAGCTGATCTCGGTCAAGCCGCTGCCGTCCAGAGCGACGAGGTAGAGGCGGAACTGCTCGTCCCCGTTCTCGTCGGCGGTGAAGACCAGCTGGCTGCCGGAGGGCGTCCAGGCGATCTGGCGGACTGTCCGGTCATCGAAGCCCGCCACGCGGCGCGGCTCGCCGCCGGAGACGGGAACGACCCACAAGTCGTAGTGTCCGGAGGCGTGGCTGGAGTAGGCGACCAGCCGGCCGTCCGGGGACAGCGCAAGGGTGGGCTGGAATCGCTGCTGGGGCACGAAGTCCAGAAATCCGGGCATGTGACAGGGCCTCTCGGGTTCAGTTGATCCAGCCGCGGCGCGCTGCTGCGGCTCCGGCGGCGAAGCGGGTTTCCACGTCCAGCGCGTCGCGAATGGCGGTCCAGTGCCTGCGCATGGTGTTGACGCTGATGTCCATGCGCCGGGCGATCGCCTCGTCGGACAGTCCTTGAGTGAGCAACTGCAACACCTGCGACTGCGCAGGGGTGAGCGGCCCGACGGCTTCCGTGCTCCCGAACGGGATGGCTTTCTCCCAGAGCAGTTCGAAGTACTCGCGCAGGGCACCGACGATGACGGGCGAGCGTACGAGCAGAGCCCCGCCCATCCCTGTGGGCGTCAGCGGAAGGAGCGCGACCGCCTCGTCCGCGAGCTTCATCTTCATCCCGACGCGAGAGAGCAGCCGGGCCTGCTCGCCGGCGGCCACCGCGGCCTCGATCGTCTTCGCGCCGATCGGATGCTCCGCGCAGCGGGTCTCGTAGATCGCGCGGCACTGCACTTGGCCCTCGAAGACCGGCAGCGGCGCGTACCCGGTGGAGTCCTCGACGGGCGCCTCCAGGACGTAGTTGTCCAGGGTGAGCCAGTCGTGCCGCGCGGCGTTGATGAGCGCGTAGGACAAGGAGCTGATCTCGTCCCGGTCGGTGACGATCTGCACGAGCCGGTCCATCGCGGAGCTCGTAGACCCAGCGGTTGGCGTCTGGTGGAACTCGCTCAGCCGCTTGTGCCCCGACAGCAACCGTTCCTGGTCGCCGACGAGCCGGCGCGAGAGATCCGTAAGGACGCCCTGCAACGCGAGCTCCGGGGGAGCGGGCACGAGGCGTGGTGGATTCAGCGGACCGTCCGGACGGAGATGCGCCATCCCACGGGACGTCAACTCCACTACCTGCTCACAGCCGCCGAGCAGGGACGCGGCGTCGTCCTCGGGGCAGCCGTCTTCCGCGAGCAGCTTGGAGTATGACGCGAAGATCTCATCCGGAACGACACCCTGCAATAGGCGCTGCGCGTTGGTCTGGTTCTGTTCGTCCACCGTCACCTCCGATTCGAGGGTAGCGGGGCGATCACTGTATGTGACGCTGCTTCTCTGGCCGTGTCGGACGGTGGGTGGTTCCGCGCGATGGTGCTTTTTCACCAACCGGCTGCGAGGCCCGGAGAGCCGCAGCCGTAGGCACTCTTGCGGTCCTGGACAACGCGCTCCCGGTCAGTAGCCGCCGTGAGGAGTTTCACGTTCCCTGTTGTGGCGCTGCGCACGGTCTGATCAGTGCGAACGCTCAAGAGTGACAAGGGAGGCAGCATGAGGCGGCATCTTGTCGGAAGGGTGGCGAGGAAGCTGACCGGACCGACGTTGGTGGCACATGGTCTGGTCGGACTCGCGGTGACGTTCGGTCTGTTGAGCTGGCGCAGTCGGTCGGTGACCCCGCCCGCCGAACCCCGCTTGCTAGACACCGCTCCGGTTCCGGTGACGCCCGTTC
This sequence comes from Nonomuraea sp. B10E15, assembly GCF_039871615.1. NCBI lineage: Bacteria > Bacillati > Actinomycetota > Actinomycetes > Streptosporangiales > Streptosporangiaceae > Nonomuraea > Nonomuraea sp. B10E15. The sequence goes on along the minus strand of NZ_JBDPMB010000034.1, from coordinate 3,096 downwards.
GCAGCATAGACACGACACCGGAGCCCCAGGCGGCCCCCGTAGGCCCCGCACAGTTCGCAGAGAAGGCAGGCGCACCATCGCAGCAGGTGATGGTGACCACCCGACCGACAGCCGATCGGCGTGGCACGATCCGTCTGATCGGCCAGTGCGTCATCGAGGGACCCAACCGCGCAACGGGCGGCTGGGGAACCGACACGTGGGCCCTCCTCGGTCTGCTCGCCGAGCACCGCTCTTCTCTGCTGACCAAGGCCATGGCCGGCGACAAACTGTGGCCCGAAGCCGCAGCCCCGAACGACCGGTTCGCCGGCCTCCTCAAGGCGACCCGCGCCAAGATGTGCGAGGCCCTGGGGATGCCCGGCAACTACGGACGCGTCGTCATCCAGTTCAAGGGCGGAGCCGGATACAGGATCAACCCCGACCTCTACGGCTGCGACGTCTGGCAGATCCGCGACCTCCTCGCCGCGGCCGCCGTTGCCACAGGCTTGGAGAAGACGACCGCGCTGACCGCTGCCGTCAACCTCTACACCGGCCCTTACCTCCCCGACGTTCCGCATCCTTGGGTACGGCAGACGGCGGACGCCCTGAACCGCGGCATCGTCCAAGCCCTCGCCCAGCTCGCCGACCTGGAGGAGCATCCTGAGTTGGAGGCCGGCCACCTCGAACACGCCACAGAACTCGATGCCGTCGCCGAACACCTCTACCGAAGGCGAATAGACGTTTACGCCCGCCTCGGCAGGACCCAGGCCGTGCATTACTGTTACGACGAACTACGTGAACAGCTTCGCATCCGAGGTAGAAAGCCCTCCGCGAAAACGGAGCAGCTCTACCGAGAAATCATCGACTCTGAATAAGGTGCCGAACCCCTCGAAATAGGCTCAGTCCGCGACTTGACCGGAGCCCATGAGGTGGTCCTCGATATGCCATGTGCGCGTGAGCGCACGATGGCAGAGAGGAGGATACGTGTTCGGCGAACACTTATTACGGCAGGCGGCTCTACGCTTATGGAAACGCATCGGCGCTCGGTTGGCGAGGACGCTTATCGCGGCCGGGCTGACCAGGTGCCGATGCGCGTAACATCGTCGGCCCTGACCTGCTGAAGGCCGAGTCCCGCAGGCGAGCCTACGCGGCCATGACCCTCGCCTGCGGGCGCAGCCTTCCACACGGCTACGTCGTCTGGGCCGAGCTCCGCCTACCCCGAGCCGCGTAGGCGCCCAGGAGAAGGGTGGGACCAGCCGGCTGCTATCCGGCTGGTCCCACCCTCAGAGTAAGGCTCTACCCCCAGAGGCAAGTCCTGCTTCCCTCGCCGAGAGTCCACCATTGCGCGGACTTTGCGCGCGGCACCGATCGGTCCGCCGGTCGGTGCGCCGATCGCCCTACCGACCGGCCTGCCGCCTTGACCGGCACCCCCCGATCCGGGGCGTCCTCGCAGGTGTACGGGGCTATCCGGGCTACCGGTGGCCCGCCCGACTCGCCTTAACCGACGAGAACTCGGCAAGAAGCGACACCGTCGCCGAATCGGCTGCCCCTGCTCTACTCGACTTTCTTTTTCGTCTCCCATAATCACTGTCCTCTAATCTGCGGTGCCTCGCTTCGGATGCTTCTTGCGGCACCGTGAGGTCAGCTCCTCTTGTGCCGAAGAAACGACAGGCATAGCACGGCAGCCTTCTGTCCTGAGGCGGATTGTCGAGATTTGTCAAATTTTCATTACCCGGCTTGGCGATCAGAGATCCATCGTTTTTGGCGTGCATCGCCGAATCGGCTTGCTTTGTATTCCGAATCGAGAAATGGTCGTCGTGCATCGAGGAAATCGGCCCATGGAAATGCGGCCGTAGCTCAAACAAAGGAGAACGAAATGGCGACGAACATGATTGCCGAAAGCGCCCCTACCCAGGCTGAGTTCTGCCCGGAAGGTACGGCGGCCAAGGTGTGGGAGGCCCTGCACGCGAACCCGGCCGCATCTGTCACGACGATTGCCGAGGCAGCGGGTGTCTCCCGCCCGACCGCCACCAAGGCCCTCGCGGGATTCGCCGAGGCAGGCCGCGCCGTTCGCACCCCTGGCGGGCGCACCGACAAGGGTCGCGCCCTTCCTGACACGTGGGCTTCGGTTCCGTCGGTTACCCAGGCCAATGCCGACGCCACGGTGTCGTCTGAGATCGACGCTGAGGCCCCCGATACGGCCGACGCGCCCACTGACACCCCGACGGCCCCGGCGGATCCCGACGCAGCCACTCAGGACGACGCGAATGCCCAGGAGGACACCTCCGCCCCGACAGCCGCCATGTCCATCCAGGACGCGATGCGCATCCTGGAGCAGGAGGCCGACCGCCGCGCGATTGCTGAGGCTGAGCTGGCCCGAGCCCTGGCCGAGGAGGAAGCCCGCCGTCAGCAGGCCGCCGAGGCCCTGGCCAAGGCGCGCATGATCGAGGACAGCCGCCGCGCCCTGACCGACCTCCTCAACGCTGTCACCACCACCTACGCGGCCCTCCTGGCCGACGACGAAACGGCATTCACGACCGGCCTGGAGGCCATCTACGCCGGTACCACAGACGTGCGCAAGGCCGCCCGCATCACCCAGCCCAAGAGCAACGGCAATACCGCCACCTGGGGTTCCTCACGCGGCGACCGCAACGCCCCTCGTCCCCTGCGCCCGGACGTTCTCGCCCACCTGATCAAGCACCCCGACCTTGCCTTCACCGCCAATGAGATCGCCAAGGTCCTCAAGCGTTCCTCCGGGGCGGTCGCCAACGCCCTGGACACCCTCGCGAAGAACGGCGAAGCCCAACTCGTCAGTGAGCGCCCCAACCGGTTCCGCGCGGCCAAGCCCGAGGACGCCTGACCACCCATCCCAACGGACCCGGCCGCTCGGCCGGGTCCCGTCATGAAGAGGAGCAGTAATGTCCGATGAGATGTTCGCCCTTCTGGGGTGGGCATGGGATGTAGACCTGGCCACCCGCCTGGCCCGACGCCACCCAGTGGGCTAATTCCATCCTGAAATCGCAGGTCACGCCCCTTGCCTGAGCTCGTTTGGCGGTGTTCGGGCAGGTGACGGTGCCTGATCATGGCGGGTGATCGTCTGTCACCGGGTGATTTCGCTGT
>NZ_JBDPMB010000033.1:0-96075 GCF_039871615.1 Nonomuraea sp. B10E15 | reverse complement strand
ACGCCACGTCCGGTGGGTGCAGGCGAGCACTTCCCGCTCAGACCGACAGATCCCGTTGAAGACCCGAGGTCAGTCAGAGGGTGGGTCAGGACTGGCGGGAGGTGCTCCCCTACATCATCTCTGTCAGGGGGCGATCCTGTCCGGCGGGCAGGGCCTCACCACGCACCTGCGTGACGACCGGCACCTCGGGGCGTTCCTCGATCTGCCCGGCAAGGACAACGGGTTCGACGTCGAAGGCATCGCCGTCGTGTCCGAGCAGGTCTACCTGGGGCTGCGCGGCCCCGTGCTGCGCGGCTGGGCGGTCGTGCTGGAGCTGCGGCTGGACGACGCGGGCGGCGGGCGGCTGCGGTTGCGCGAGCCGTACCGCAAGCACTTCCTGGACCTGGACGGGCTGGGCGTGCGGGACCTGTGCCCCGACGGCGACTCGCTGCTGGTGCTCGCCGGGCCCACCATGAGCCTCGACGGGCCCGTACGGGTGGTCCGCTGGCGGCCGGGCCGGCGCAGGGACGTCGTTCCGGCCGGCGAGCTGGAGACGGTGCTGGAGTTGCCGTACGGCACCGGCTGCGACCACCCAGAAGGGCTGGCGCTGCTGGCCGGTGGCCGGCTCATGGTCGTCTACGACAGCCCGTCGCCCGCGCGCGTCACCCCGGCCGGCGGCGTGCTGGCCGACGTGTTCACCCTCTGAAGACGCGCCCGGCGAGCCAGGGCGCGTCCGCGACGAACGTGCACGACCCCGGCTCGATCTCGGTGAACCCGGCGTCGCGCACGACGGGCAGCCCGGCGGCCGCCCTGGCGTCGAAGTCGTCCTGCGCGCGGGCCCGGCGCACCGACACCGCCATCCCGCGCTCCCGCCAGGCGGCACGCTCGCCGGCGTCGCTGGCCCACCACGCGAGCTGGGCGGCGTGCCCGGCCTGCGCCATGGCCTTGCCCGCGGACATCTCCAACCTGGGGTTCTCCCACAAAATCGGGGGCTCGGCGGGAGGCGGCTCGGCCGTGTCGGCCAGTTCGGTGCCCGACACCTGCAGCCGCGCGAGGTCTCGCGGCCAGTCGTCGAGCGGCACCGGCGGATGCACGCGCACCTCTGCCGTGCGGTGCCCGATCGTGCGCCCCGGCAGCGCGAGTGCCCGCCGCCACTCGGCGCCCCGCGCCCGGCGCACGACCTTGCGGATCTTGCCGGTGGACTGCCAGGCGTGCAGCTCGGCGGCCCAATCGCCCGGATCGGCCAGCAGGCTCAGCACGGCCATGGCGGCGGCTTCCAGGGCGTCGGTGCGCTCGGGGGGCGCGGCCCGCTCGATCCTGACGACCAGCGGCAGGACGTACAGCTCGGTGTTCATCGCTCTCCGAGGTTCATCGCTCGCTCGGGTTCGTCGCCTCCCTAGCATGCCCGATCGCCAGGGACATGCCGGCGGCCACCAGGCAGAGGGCGCCGGCGGCGTACCAGGCGAGGTCGTAGGCGCCCAGGTGGTCGCGGGTGAGGCCGGCCCCGAACGCGGCGATCGCGGCCCCGACCTGGTGCGCGCCGAACACCCAGCCGAACACGACGGCTCCGTCGGCTCCGTAGACGCGCCGGCACAGGGCGACCGTGGGCGGCACGGTCGCCACCCAGTCCAGGCCGTAGAAGACGATGAAGATCAGCATGCTCGGCTCGGTCGTGGCCGCGAACAGGCCGGGCAGCACCATCAGGGAGAGCCCGCGCAGCCCGTAGTAGACGCCGAGCAGCATCTTCGGGTCGATCTTGTCGCTCAGCCAGCCGGACGCGACCGTGCCCACGACGTCGAAGATCCCGATGACCGCCAGGAGGCCCGCGGCGACGGGCTCGGCCATGCCGTGGTCGTGCGCGGCGGGGATGAAGTGGGTGCTGACCAGGCCGTTCGTGCTGGCTCCGCAGATCGCGAAACCGCCCGCCAGCATCCAGAACGGCCGGGTCCGCGCCGCCGCGGCGAGCACGGTGACGGCCCTGAGGGTGGCGTTGGCCGTGCTGGGCGCCGCACGCACCGCACCGGGCCGCGCGCCCAGCGCCGTGGTGCCCACGTCCTCGGGCCGGTCGCGCAGCAGCCACCACACGAACGGCACCACGGCCAGCGCCGCCGCGGCCACGGTCAGCGAGGCGAAGCGCCATCCCGAGCCCTGCGCAAGATGCGCGAGCACGGGCAGGAAGACGAGTTGCCCGGTGGCGCCGCTCGCCGTCAGCACGCCGGTGACCAGTCCGCGGTGGCGGACGAACCAGCGGTCCACCACCGTCGCGGCGAACACGAGCGCCATCGACCCCGTGCCGAGCCCGACCAGTACGCCCCAGAGCAGCAGGAGGTGCCAGCTCGCCGTCATCAGCACGGTGAGCCCGCTGCCGCAGGCGATCAGCAGCAGCGCCACGGCGACCACGCGGCGCATGCCGAAGCGGTCCATCAGGGCGGCGGCGAAGGGCGCGGTCAGGCCGTAGAGCACCAGGTTGATCGAGACGGCCAGCGAGATCGTGCCGGCCGACCAGCCGAACTCCTCCCGCAACGGGGTGATCAGCACACCGGGGGTGGCGCGGAACCCGGCCGCGCCCAGGATCGTCACGAAGGCCACGGCCGCGACGTACCAGGCCCGGTGCAGCCCGCGACGGGTGGGGGTGGTGCTCAAGGTCATGCGCCCATCCTGGTCGAACTCCCCAGGTGGTCACGAGTGGCCCAAAAGCCAATATCTGCAAGAATCCAGCCATGACCCATCGGATCGCGGTCGTGGTGCTGGACCGCTTCGCCCCGCTCGACCTCGGCGTGCCCGGCCAGGTGTTCGGGAGCGCCCGCGACGCGCACGGCGAACGGCTCTACGAGGTGGTGACCTGCTCCGAGGGCCGCATGCCGGTGCGCTGCTCGGCCGGCTACACCGTGCAGCCCGACCACGACCTCGACGTGCTCGGCACGGCCGGCACGGTTCTGGTGCCGGGCATCCACGGAGGCCGGGCACTGGTGGAGGGCACGATCTCGGAGGGGATGTCGGCGGCCCTGCGCGCCGCCCGGCAAGGGCCGACCCGCACGATGTCGATCTGCACGGGCGCGTTCGTGCTGGCGGCCGCGGGGCTGCTCGACGGGCGGCGGGCCACCACGCACTGGCTGGAGGCGGCGCGCTTCGGCGCGCTGTTCCCGCGGGTGAAGCTCGATCCCGACGTGCTCTACGTGGACGACGGCGACCTGCTGACCTCGGCCGGGGTGGCGGCGGGGATGGACCTGTGCCTGCACGTGATCAGGCGCGACCACGGCAGCGAGGTGGCCAACCGCGCCGCCCGCCGCTGCGTCATGCCGCCCTGGCGGGAGGGGGGCCAGGCGCAGTACATCGACCGGCCGCTTCCGGACGGCGACGGCGACGGCACGGCGGCCACCCGCGCCTGGATGCTGGCTCGCCTCGACGCCCCGCTCGATCTCAACGTGCTGGCCGCGCACGCGAGGATGAGCGTGCGCACGTTCACCCGGCGCTTCCGCGAGGAGAGCGGCATGAGCCCGGCCAAGTGGCTCAACCGGCAGCGCGTGCAGCACGCCAGGCACCTGCTGGAGACGACGGAGCTGGGGGTGGAGGAGGTGGCCAGGCGGGCCGGCTTCGGCACGGCGGTGTCGCTGCGCCAGCACCTGCGCGCGGCCGTGGGTGTGGCTCCGCTGGCCTACCGGCGTACCTTCCGGCGCATCTGATCGGCCGCTCGCCGCAGGGCTCCGGGATTCCGGCCGTTCCCCGCCTAGAATCGGCGCAAAAGATCTACGTCCCGAAGGGTCGTGACATGGCCGAGGTTGACCGCTTATCTTCAGAGATCAACCCTCATGTCCCCAGCGTCGCCCGCATGTACGACTACTATCTCGGCGGCCGCGGCAACTTCCCCGCCGATCGCGAGGCGGCCGAGAAGATGATCGAGATCGGCCGCCGGATGGGCAACGACACCCGGCAGATCGCGCTGGCCAACCGCGCCTTCCTGCGCCAGGCCGTGCGCGTGGCCGCCGAGGCCGGCGTGCGCCAGTTCGTCGACATCGGCGCCGGGCTGCCCACCCAGGACAACGTGCACCAGGTGGCCCACCGGCACGCCCCCGGCTCCCGCGTCGTCTACGTCGACAACGACCCGATCGTGTTGTCCCACGCCCGCGCGCTGCTGGCCAGGGACCCCGACGTCCTCGCGGTGGAGGGCGATCTCAGGGACCCCGACGCCATCCTGGACGACCCGCGCGTCACCGGGCGCATCGACATGTCGGAGCCGTACGCGGTCCTGCTCGTCGCGGTGCTGCACTTCGTGCCCGACGACGACGAGGCCGCCGGGATCGTGGCCCGCGTCAGGGAGCGGCTGCGGCCCGGCGGCCATCTGGTGCTCTCGCACCTGTACGCGGGCAACGCCGCGGCCGACGTGACCGACGCCGGCCGGTCGGTCTACCGAGGCACCACCTCCGGCGGCCTGGCCGGCCGCGACCGCGGCCAGATCGCCGCCTATTTCGACGGTCTCGATCTGATCGGCCCCGGTGTCGTCCCGGTCGCCGACTGGACGCCCGACGCCTCCCCCGGCGGCACGTACGACTACGTCAGGCCGGGCATCCTCGCCGGCGTCGGCCGCGCCTGAGCCGGGCCGCTCAGCGCTGCTCCTGCGCGTACGGCACGCCCGCGCTCCGCGACCTGAGCAGGATCACCAGCGCCTCGCCGAGCAGGCCGACGCCGATCGACATCGGCATGGACCTGGCCTCGGCGTTCATGCCGGACGCCACCGCCAGCGCGCCCACGCCGAAGCCGGCCACCAGCGTCAGCGCCCACACCACCAGGGTCTTGCCCGTGTAGCGCTGCCACAGGACGCCGCCCTTGGGGAACACCTCGGTGGTGGCGGCGCGCATGGCCCCGAAGGCGACGCCGAGCAGGGTCGTGACGGCGAGCCACAGGAGGTCCGTCGCCGACAGGTCGATCGCGCGCAGCCCGTGGATCCCGATCCCCACCATGATGACCGGCGGCACGTAGACGTCCTTGGCGACGAGCGGCTGGCCGGCCATCCGCCTGGCCACGACGTAGACGACAAGACCGATGAGCAGGCCGATTTTTAGCATATCCATGCCAAATAAATTAGCAGGGCCGTGCTATAAAGGGGAACATGCCGAAAGTCGTGGATCCGTCCGCCCGCCGGGACGAAGTGGTGGAGGCGGTGTTCCGCGTCGTGCGGCGCGCGGGCTTCGAGCAGGCCTCGCTGCGCAACGTGGCAGAGGAGGCGGGGCTGGCCATCGGCTCGGTCCGGCACTATTTCGACGGCCACACCGACCTGATGACGTTCGCGATGCGCGCCTCGATCGACCGGGTGAGCGAGCGGCTCATGGAGCGCCTCGGCCCGCTGCTGGCCGCGACCGGCCGTGACCAGCGGGCGGGCAACGTGGAGCTGATGTTGTCGGAGCTGCTGCCGCTGGACGAGGCCCGGCGCGACGAGGCGGCCGTCTGGCTGGCGTTCACGACGGCGGCCCGCACCCGGCCCGAGCTCCAGCCGCTGGCGCTGGAGGCGTACGACGGCACGCGCAGGCTCGTCAGGCGGATCGTCGACGGCGTCGCCCGGCACCGGCCGCCGGGCATGGACGCCGCGGTGGAGACCGAACGGCTGGCCGGGCTGATCGACGGGCTCACCCTGGCGGGCGTGCTCCACCCCGAGCGGATGACGCCCGAGCTGATGCGCGACGCGCTACGCCGCCACCTCCAGGCTCTCGCCGAACCACGTCCTTAGCGCCTCGTCCAGCGACTCGCCGGGCGTGCCGGCCCAGGCCACGTAGCCGTCGGGACGTACGAGCACGGCGTCGGGGCCCTCGCCGGCCACCACGTCGACCCGCCCGTGACGCACCCGCAGCCGCCCTTCCGGGTCGAGCAGGACCGGTCTGGCACGGGCGGCGGGCCCGGCGGGCAGGTCGGGCAGGAAGCGTCCGAGCAGCGGATGCGGCGGCGCGGGCATCGGATAGACCACGTCGGAGCCGGCCAGCAGGGAGGCGATGCGGCGCCGGGCCGCCTCGTCGTCCAGCAACTCGCCGAACACCGCGCGCAGCGCCGTGACCTCGGCGCCGGGAGCGGCCAGCGCGAGCTGGGCCCGCGTGTGCAGGGCGACCCGCTCGGCGGCCGGGCGGCGCTCGGCCTCGTAGCTGTCGAGCAGCCGCGGCGGCGCCCATCCGCGCACCTCGGCCGCGAGCTTCCAGGCGAGGTTCACGCAATCCTGCAGGCCCAGGTTGAGCCCGGGCGCGCCCATGGCCGAGTGGACGTGCGCGGCGTCACCCGCCACGAACACCCTGCCCGCGCGGTAACGCTCGGCCACCCGCGTGTTGCGCCCGTTCAGCCGCCTGAGCAGGTGAGGGCCCGCGCCACCGGGGCCGGCCAGCGGCACGTCGGCCCCCGTCACGCGGGCGAGGCTCGCGCGCAGCTCCTCGACGGTCATGGGCACGTCGTCGCCGAGCGCGCCGGACTCCCACTCCATGGCGCTGATCAGCAGCGTCCCCGGACCCGCCGGCATGATCGCGTACGCGCCGCGCTCGGTGCGGTGCCAGGCGTAGAGCCCGAAGGCGCCCGCGCCCGGCACGTCCATCTCGGCCCGCTCCATCCGCAACACCGCCCCAGGAACGCTGACATGGGCGGCGCGGCTCACGACGTCGGCCGTGACCACCCCGGGGAAGCCGATGCCGGCGAGCTTGCGCACCGTGCTGTGCGCGCCGTCGCAGCCGATCAGATGGCGGGTGCGCACGACGTAGGGGCCAGCGGGCCCTTCGAGGCGCACCGTGACGCCCGCGGCATCCTGGTCGAAGCCGGTCAGCTCGTGCCCGCGCCGGATCTCCGTGCCCAGCTCGAGCGCCCGCTTCTCGAACAGCTCCTCAAGTTCGGGTTGCTTGATCCCCATCCCGTGGAGCGGGTTGTCGTCGAGCCCTGACAGGTCCAGCGGCAGCGCGCCGAACACGAACGTGCTTACCGGCGCCTCCTCGGCGGCGAGGCCACGCCGGCGCAGCAGCCGCACGACCTGACCGACGATGCCGTTGGCCTTGGGCTGGTCGCTGCGGTGCGGCAGGCGTTCGACGACGAGCGGCCGGACCCCGGCCAGGCTCAGCTCGCAGGCCAGCATCAGCCCGTTGGGGCCGCCGCCGACGATGACGATGTCGCTGTCGCTGTCGGTGTCGGTGTCGGTGGGGGACTCGATGTCACTGTCCATGTCACGGGCTCCTCAGGTGGACGGGTCGGGAAGCCCGGTCGCCAGCGCGCGGAGGGCGTCGCGCAGCAGGGGTGCGAGCGGGATCGGCGGGTCGGCGCGCAGCCAGTGGCCGACTGCCGCCTGGACGGCCGCGGTCGCGGCGCCGGCGACGAGGTGGGGGTAGAGGTCACGGGAGCCGTCGGTGCCGGTGCGCTCGGCGATGGCCGCGGCCAGGGCGCCGTCGGCGGCGAAGGCCACCCGCAGCGACTCGGCCCGCAGCGCGGGCTCCCCGGACAACACCCGGATGCTCGCCAGCAACTCCGGAGGCGGCGGCGAGTGCGCGTCGCCCGCGTGCTGCTCCCACGGCTCGACCATGGCCTCCGTCAGCGCCTCCCACAGGGGCTCTCCGGGCGGCCGCGCGCGCAGCACCGCCACCGACCGCTCGATCCGGTCGGTGTGGCGGGCGGCGATCGCTTCGTGCTTGCCGGCGAAGTAGTTGTTGAACGTCCGGGGCGAGACGCCGGCCTCGGCGGCGATGTCGTCGACGCGAACGCCCTCCAGGCCGCGCTCCAGCGCGAGCCGGAGCGCGGCCGCCATCAGCGCCTCACGTGTGGCACGCTTTTTCCGCTCCCTCAACCCGCTCATGAGAGCAGCTTAGACAAATGTGCGGAATGCGCAAATTTTCGGTTCACGCACAATTCAAGGAGAGACGAGTCTCACAACAGCGGATCCGTGACGGGGACCGCACTGTAGTCCTCGCCCGCGACCGGACGGATCTCGCCCCAGTGCACCCATCGGGCCCTGCGCCCGCGCGACTGCGGGGGCTCCAGCAGGAACCCCCAGCGCGCACCCCTGGCGTCGTCACCCCAGGCCAGCAAATAGCGCCTCTCACCAGCACGGATCGTCGCGGCGTGCTCCATGGGCGGCCTCCAGAGCTCGGGCAGTTCTTCGGGGGTGAGATCCATGGAGGCCATTATACGAACTCGTGTTCGATAAGCCTAGGAGCCGGCTCCCCGCCTTCAGCACAACGTCCCTCCAGAACCCGGTACGGTGCGCAGAACACGTAACATCGTCGGACCATCAAAGTCAGCCTGAGAAGTCATGCTCAATTAATGAGAACCCGTTTAGCGTGTGGTAAGGCTGGTTAGCTGCAAGCTGCGGACACCCCGTAGGCGACACACCGACGCAGGGCCGCGGGATGCGGATGCGTCTACAACAAGTCAGGATGGATTTATGCGGATCTTGGTCCTCGGCGGCGACGGATACCTCGGATGGCCGACGGCTCTCCACCTGTCGCAATGCGGTCACGAGGTGGCGGTCGCCGACAACTTCGTACGTCGTCAGTACGACCTGGAGCTCGGCGTGGACAGCCTCGTTCCGATCGAGTCGCTGCACACCCGCGTCACGGCGTGGCAGGAGCGGACCGGCAAGACCATCGACATGTTCATCGGCGACCTCACCGACGCCGACTTCACGTACGCCATGATCCGCGACTTCCGCCCCGACGCCGTGGTCCACTTCGCCGAGCAGCGGGCCGCCCCCTACTCGATGATCGACCGCAAGCACGCGGTCTACACGCAGACCAACAACGTCGTCGGCACGCTCAACCTGCTCTACGCGATCGCCGAGATCGACCCGGAGATCCACCTGGTCAAGCTCGGCACGATGGGCGAATACGGCACGCCCAACATCGACATCGAGGAGGGCTGGCTGGACCTGGAGCACAAGGGCCGCAAGGACCGTGTGCTCTACCCCAAGCGGCCCGGCTCGTTCTACCACCTGTCCAAGGTGCACGACAGCCACAACATGGAGTTCGCCTGCCGCATCTGGGGCCTGCGCGCCACCGACCTCAACCAGGGCGTGGTCTACGGCCAGGAGACGCCCGAGACCACGCTCGACGACCGGTTGGCCACCCGGTTCGACTACGACGCCGTCTTCGGCACCGTGCTCAACCGGTTCGTCATCCAGGCGGTGCTCGGCCACCCCCTGACGGTCTACGGCTCCGGCACCCAGACCCGCGGCATCATCGACATCCGCGACACGGTCCGCTGCATCCAGCTCGCCTGCGAGAACCCCGCCGATCGCGGCGAGTTCCGGGTGTTCAACCAGATGACCGAGTCCATGTCGGTCAGAGACATCGCCGCCACGATCTCCGAGTCCTTCCCCGGCGAGGTGACCATCGACAACCTCGACAACCCCCGCGTCGAGAAGGAGGAGCACTACTACAAGGTGACCCACACGGGCCTGGTGGAGCTCGGCCTGGTTCCGCACCTGCTGTCCGACACGCTCATCACGTCGCTGTTCGACGTGGCCAAGCGCCATGTCGACCGGGTCCGCGAGGAAGCGCTCATGCCGGTCGTCAACTGGCGCAGCCCGGGGGCGGAGCGGACCAGTGAGCGCTGACGAGGGAGCCTTCGCCCGCGCCACCGGCCGTACGGCGGAGCGCGAGGACGGCGGCCCCGACAAGCCCCGTTACCGCCGCTACCAGTACGACCTGATCGCCCCCCATTGCGGGCGCAGCGTGCTGGAGGTCGGCGCCGGGCTGGGCGAGTTCGCCGCGCAGTTCACGGGCCTCGACCGGCTGGTCGTCACCGACGTCGACCCCGACGCGGTGGCGCTGCTGAAAGAGCGTTTCGCCGGCTCCGCCGAGGTCGAGGCCATGCAGTTCGACCTCTCCTCCGGCGCGCAGCTGGAACGGCCGGTCGAGACGGTGATCGCCATCAACGTGCTCGAGCACTTCGAGGACGACGCCGCGATCCTCACCCGGCTGGCCGGGTCGGTCGCGCCCGGCGGCACGATCGTGCTCTGGGTGCCCGCCTACATGAGCCTGTACGGCGAGTTCGACCGCAAGGTCGGCCACTTCCGCCGCTACACGCCCGCCACCCTGCGCGACGCGGCCCGCCGCGCCGGGCTGGGCGTGACGCTGGCCAGGCCGGTCAACCTGCTGGGCGGGCTCGCCTGGTGGGCCGCGGTGCGCATGGGCAAGGCGGGCTCGCCCAAGGCGGGCGCCGTCGGCCTCTACGACAAGGTCATCGTGCCGGTCACCCGGGTGCTCGACCGGGTGCTGCCGATCCCCTTCGGCCAGTCGGTGCTCGGCGTGCTCCGCGTGCCGCACGACGGGGAGCGCACCGGCCGTGATTGACCTCCGCCGCTTCCTCCGTGGCGCGCTGCCACGCATCTTCACGCGCTACACGCTCGGCTCCGTCGTCGCGGCCGTGGTGAGCGAGGTGACGCTGCTGGTGGCCTACGGTCAGGAGCTGCTGGGAGCCCAGGCGGCCGCGGTGGCCGCCTGGGCCCTGGGCGCGGTGACCAACTACGTGCTCGCCCGCCGGTGGGCGTGGCGGCGCAGGGGGCGCCCCAGGGTGCTGCGCGAGTTGCTGCCGTTCTGGCTGACGTCGGTGACGGGGCTGCTGCTCACCACCTGGGCGACCGGGGTCGCCCACGATGTGGGGCCCCGGCTGTTCGCCACAGACGGAGCACGCGTGCTGTTCGTGGGCGCGGTCTTCCTCGGGGTCTACGGCGTCCTGTTCCTGGCGAAGTTCTGCTTCTTCCACTACTTCGTCTTCGCCGACCCCCGAGCGGGCTCCGCCGGCGAGGCGGACGAAGAAGGCGAGGCGGACGCGGACGGCGCTGAGGCCCCTGACGGCGCGGTGCCGCGGCGCTCCCGGAGCCAGGTGCCCAGCACCACGCGCAAATAGCGGTAGCCGTAGACCAGGTTGCCGCCCTTCTTGGTCGTGCCGGCGACCCGCAACCGCATCGTCGCCGGCACCTCCAGCACCTTGTAACCCCGCGAGATGACGCCGATGAGCAGCTCGGACGACTGGTACTGAGGCTGCTTCAGCGTGACGGCCCCGGTGACCTCGGCGCGCATCGCGCGCATGCCGAAGGAGGTGTCGGTGATGCGCTGCCCGGTCAGCAGGCTGATCATCCTTGCGAAGACGTGCACGCCCAGGCGGCGCACGCGGTCGTAGGTCTCCTGGCGCCCCAGCACCCGCGAGCCGGTGACGAAGTCGGCCTCCCCCCTCAGCACGGGAGACAGGATGCGCTCGATGTCGGCCGGGTCGTACTGCCCGTCGGCGTCGGTGGTCACGATGTAACGGGCGCCGCCCGCCCTGGCGATGCGGTAGCCGAGCCGCAGGGCCGCGCCCTGCCCGCGGTTGACGGGGACGTCACAGACCAGCGCGCCCGCCTTGCGGGCCACGGCCGCCGTGTCGTCGGATGCGCCGTCGACGACCACGACGGTCGCCGTCTCGTGCCCGGCGATGACGGCCGGGATCGCGCTGACCACGTCGCCGATGCCGCGTTCTTCGTTGTAGGCGGCGATCACGATCGCGATGGGAGGAAGGTCGCCGCCGTGCTCGGCGGTGAACTCCGCCATCGCGGCGGCGTCGATCCGCGCGTCGGTCTTCGCCATGTGATCGGCGGTCATGCCAGGCCCTCCACACCACCCGGCACGAAGTCCGGCCACACGGTCGGCAGGCCGGTGGTCAGATCGTGCCGCGGTTCGTACCCGAGTGTCTTGGCCAGCGACGTGTCGAGCACGACCGCCGGCATCTCTCCTTGCTTGGCGGCGACGTGCTCGACCGGGATCGGCGCCCCGGTGACCGCGCGGGCCGCCTCGATCAGCTCGTTCACGCTCACCGAGCGACCCGAGCCGACCACCAGAGGGCCGTTGTGGCCCGTGTGCCAGGCCACCTGGACGGCCTGGACGATGTCGTCCACGTGGACGTAGTCGCGCAGCTGGGTGCCGTCGCCATAGACCTGGACGCCGGTGTTGTCGGCGGCGGCGCGCATCAGCCGGGGCACGAAGCTGTCCTTGTGCCGCATCCCCTGGCCGTAGACGTTGGCGAAACGCAGCGCGCAGGTCTGCATGCCGTAAACGCCGGAGTAGGCGCTCAGCAACATCTCGGCCGCGGCCTTGGTCGCGCCGTAGGGGGTGAGGGGGCGCAGCGCCAGCCATTCGGTGATGGGCGCGCTGCCCACGTCGCCCGTCACGGCGTTGGTGGACGCGAAGGTGAATCTGGGCACCTCGCGCTCGCGGGCGAGTTCGAGCAGCCCCGCGGTCGCCGCGACATTCACCTCATAGGTTCCGGCGGGGTCCTCGACCGAGCGCAACACCGACGTGACCGCCGCGAGGTGCACGACGCCGTCGAGCCCCGCGGACACGGCCTCACCGCGGACCGCAGGGTCGCGCAGATCTCCCACCACAGATCGCACCGCGGGGTCGGGATGGGCGTTCAGATCGGCCACCACGACCTCGGCACCTTCTGCGAGCAGAGCCGCGACCAGGCGCCTGCCGATGAAGCCTGACCCTCCCGTGACCAGCACACGAGCTCCGGCGAACTCCGACATTCGCCGCTCCTTTCGCTTGACGTTCTGGAGACCCTACCGGCGCAAGCTGTAGATTCGCTCAATCCGGCTGCCCACGTTCGGGGTGTTCAGACGCGTCACACGGAGCCGTCGCGCACGTAACCTAGGCTACGGTTTTCCTCATCCTGATCGTGACAGCCGAGATCGGAGCAACCCCATGGAGTGCCGGTGACCCCCGAAGTGATGTTGGGGCCGCCGTTGGCCGTCGGTTTCGCTCTGGCGGTGCTCGCCCAGCGCAAGGGCTGGGCGCCGCCGTTGTGGGCGGCGCTCTGCGCCGGAGCGGTGCTGCGCGTGCTCACCATGCTGCTGGCTCCCCACACGGCCGTGCAGCCCTACGACTTCGAGCACGACTTCCGCGACGCCGCCAACGCGGTGCTCGACGGGGTCAACCCGACGATGCACCTGCGTGAGGGGGGCTGGCATTTCCTGCCCCTGCTCGCCTACGTGCTGGCCGGGCAGCAGGAGCTGGGAGAGACGCTGGGCCTGTCGTGGGCCGTCGCCGGCCGGATCGTGCCGGTCGCCGCCGACCTCGCACTCATCCCCCTCATCAGCAGGCTCGCCGCCGAGCGCGGTGCGCTGCGCGGCTTCCAGTACGCGTGCCTGCCCGTCGGCGTCCTGGTGAGCGGGCTGCACGGGCAGTTCCCGCCGATCACGCTGCTGTTCGGCGTGGCCGCGCTCCTGGCCGCCCGCAGGGGCCGCGTCCAGCTCGCGGGGCTGCTCATCGGCCTGTCGGTGTCGTGCACCCACTGGTCGCTGCTGCTGGTGCCGGGCGTGGTGCTGGCGGTGCCCGGGCTGCGCCGGCGGGTCACGGTGCTCGTCTGGACCGCGGTGGCGCCCCTCGCCATGCTGGCCAGCAGCACGGTCTTCCTCGACACCGCGGTCACCGAGCTGCCCGCCCTGGTGCGCGCCATCATGTCGACCCGCCCGGTGGTCGGCGACTGGGGCTGGACGGCCGTGGCGACCGGCGGCGAGCAGATCGTCTCGCAGACCTTCGGCCGGGTCGGCCTGGTCATCCTGGCCGCCGCGCTCCTGGCCGCGCTCTGGTGGTGGCGGCGGGCCGAGCCTGAGGTGCTGACCCTCGCCCTGCTCCTGGTCTTCCTCATCGTGACCTACCGCCTGGGCGCCCAGTATCTGCTCTGGCCGCTGCCCTATCTCCTCGTGCGGCCGCCGCGCGGAACCTGGGGCGCCATCACGCTCACGAGCCTGTGGGTGACGGTCGGCTACCTGCACCTGATCTACTTCCTGACGGGCATGGAATGGGGTACGGCCCAGCGGGTGTGGGTGTTCTCGTCGCTCGCCGTCATCGCCGCGCTGGTATACGCCCTGCCCTGGCGTGAGCGGGGCGGGCCCGTGACAGGTCCGGCCGCCGGGGTGCAGGGGCTTTCCGACGGTCATGAGCCGGCGGTGAACGGTTCCCGGTGACGTCTGGGCCGTTCACCACCCGGACCATATGTGTGCACCGAAATTGCACATAAACCCGCTCTTTTCTGCATCACCAAACTCCGCGCAACCCGCGCAGCAGAAGAGATCAGGACTTAGCATCTCTGCATGGACGCTTACCCACCCGCCAAGAGTGGCGTAAAGCGAGAAGATGCCTTCATCGTCGGAGTGGTTCATCTCCTTGCGGTTGTCCTCGGCATAGCGGCCGGCCCGGACTGGCTGGATCTGGACCTGGCCGCTCTGTTCGTCGGATACGCCGCACTGGCCGCCGCCGTGCTGCTCATTATTCGTAAACCGTTGCTGGATCCGCCCCCCGCGACCCTGGCCATCGTGATCTTCACTGTCGTCACCCCGGCTCTGGCGGGCCTGACGGCCCACGGAATCGCCCAGGCGGTGGCCGGCGCGCAGGGCCATGCCGTGGCTGTGAGCTGGTCCCCCAACCCCGTTGAGGCCGGCGGCACGGCCGTGGCGGAGGTTCGCTTCGAACCCGGATACACCTCGCTTCGTGTCCCCGTGTCGTACACCGACCCCGCGGAGGAATTGGGGTCCTGCCCGCACAACCGGGTCGATGTTCTGATGGACGGCCGTCAGCCGAACGAGAAGAAGGAGGACTTCGGCAATGGGAATTTCGCCGAGTTCGAGGTGGACGAGAACATGAGCCGGGTCACCGTGACAATGAAGCTGATCTCCACACAGAACTGCTTAATATCCATCACCACGAAAAACGTCACACTCCACCGGTGAGGTCCAGATGAAGTCCGGTAAGCCCTCACGGAGTGTCGGCATCCTCGCGGCGGCGCTTCTTCTCGTGACCGCCTGCGGGTCTGCGGCGCCTCCTTCGCCCCTGGACGCCGACATCGTCTCGGTGGGCGTCAAACTGTACCCAGGTCTGTCTCCGGTGAACAGCCACCTTCCGGTGGGCTTCGAGGCACAGGCCCGGAACAAGATACTCAAGCACGCGGGCGTCCAGGAGTCGGCACCCACTCCCGTGTGGACGAGCAACTGGGAGACCGCGCTGAGCAACAGGAAAGTTCACATGGTGATGGGGATGATCTCCGACAACGACCTCAGGGCGGCCAAGTTCCGGCTTGCCCGCTCCTATCTGCGGACGGACATCGCGCTGTTGACCCTTGCCGACGCCGAGCCGGTCGACCAGGTCAAGGACCTCGCCGGCAAGGACATATGCACGGTGGAGGGGAGCACGGCCGACGAAACAATGAAAATGCTGCAGAGCTCCGCCCGCCTGCATCCCACCTCCGTCTCGACCCCGGAAGCCTGCATCGAAAGGGTGCGGAACGGGGATTCCTACGCCTACAGCACCGACCGGATCATCCTCATGGGATTCACCACCCAGGATAAGAACGTCAGCAAGGACACGGGGAAGTCCTTTTTCCGGGTGCCCGACCTGTCGATGGGAAGGCAGCAGCACATCTCGATAGCGCTGCACAAAGACCACGGCGAAGCGTGCCGGCGCTTGGTGAGCGCCATCGACACCTATGTCAGGAGCAACGACTGGCTCGCCGACCTGCGAGGCCAGCTCATCAATGAATATCTGAGACTGGCGCCCGGCAGCCCTCACATGACCGACGACATCATCAGGCAGAAGTTCGAGCCGGACACTATCAACGCCGACCGTTGCGCCGACGGGGACACCTGAGACGATGTGGGTGGAGCTATGGGGATTCGAACCCCAGACCTCCTCCATGCCATGGAGGCGCGCTACCAACTGCGCCATAGCCCCTTGTCGCGAGTACGAGTGTAGCCGACTTCCCGACCCCCCAAGCACGCATACATCCGGCAGAACAGGGCCGGCTCGGCGCGCGCCCGTGACGCCGAACCGGCCCCGGGTGGTCAGCCGACCGACCTGGCCTTCTCGATGAGCGTGGCGAGCTCCGCCACCATCGGGTCCTCGGAGTCGGTGGCCAGCCGGGAGGCGTGCTCCCCGAGCGTGGACAGGTCCAGGCCGAACGCCTTCTTGTCCCGCAGGTAGCCGGCGAACGCGGCGACGACCACGTCCACCTGGAGCCGGACCGGCGCCTCTTCCCACACGGACCCGGCCAGGTCGTTCGCCCGCAACGACGCGCTCTCCTCGGACGCGGCCCTGGTGTCGGGGTCCTGCCAGCGCACGGTGGCCTGGGCGAGCTGGCCCTTGGCGCCGGGCTTCAGCCGCAGCGCGTACAGCGCCGTGACGGAGTGGCCAGGTCCGATCTCGCCGCCGTCGCGGGTGTCGTCGCGGAACTCCTCGGCGGCCAGCGCGCGGTTCTCGTACCCGACGAGCCGGTAGCTCTCCACCACGGACGGGTTGAACACGACCTGCGCCTTGGCGTCGCGCGCCCGCAGCTCGATGGTGGCGGGCAGCTGCGCGGTGAAGATCTTGTCGGCCTCCTCCTGGGAGCTGACGTAGACGGCCATGCCGTCGCCGTTGTCGGCGAGCTGCTCCATGAGCTCGTCCCCGTAGTCCCTGCCGACGCCGACGGTGAGCAGCGTGACCCGCTTGGCCGCGTGTTCCTCGACCCGGTCGAGGATGGCCCGCCACTCGGTGCTGCCCTGGTTGGCCAGGCCGTCGGAGAGCAGGATGACCCGGTTCGTGGCGGCGGTCCTGAACGCCTTGGACGCCTCCTCGTAGCCGGCGACCAGGCCGCTCTCCAGGTTGGTGCCGCCGTCGACGGCCAGCTCGTCCACGGCGCCGCGCAGTTCCTCCCTGGCGGTCAGCGGGGTCATCGAGGCCAGCACGGTGGCCTCGTCGCTGAACGCCACGATCGACACCTGGTCGCCGGGCGCGAGCTGGTCGAGCAGCTTGTTCAGGGCCGACTTGACGAGGTCGAGCCTGCCCGGTTCGGCCATCGAGCCGGACACGTCCACGACGAACGTGAGGTTGGCGGGCCGCCGCTGCGCGGCGTCGGTGCCGCGCGTCTGGAGGCCCACGCGCATGACCGCCTCGTCGCGGGACGGCAGCTTGGCTCCGTCCACGTGCACGGTGAAGCCGTCGCCTGACGGCTGCGCGTAGTCCTGCCTGAACGCGTTGACCCACTCCTCGGGACGGATCTCGGCGGGCGCGGGCCAGCGGCCCTCCTGGAGGGTACGGCGGGCGTAGCCGTACGACGCGGTGTCCACGTCCAGGGCGAACGTGGAGATCTGGGCCGTGGCGGTGTCCTTGTCGCCGTCCTCCTCGGCGTTCGCCGTCTGTGCCGCCGATGGGACCGGTCGCCGGTCGGCGCCGCCCGCCGGTTGCGCCGCCCGTTCCCCGTCCGCCGAACCGCCTGGGCCTCCACAGGCGGCGAGCGTCAGTACGGTCACCAGTCCTACGCCGACCACCAAGGGACGAAACTTCATCACTTCCACCTCCGTCCCGTACGACGGAACCCGATCAGGCAGTGGCCGGGCCGGTGACGTAAGCGAGCGCAAACCGCGACCGTCGCGTGATCAGTTGTGACAAATGGTGCATTTGAGGTAGGCATGACGCCGTGCGCGTGTATCTGGCTCTGGCCGCGAAGCGACATGACATTTCCACTGATGTCCTGAGCAGGGTCCGGACCGTTGTCGAAACGGCCTTTCCGGTGCCCGCCGACGTCATCCGCGCACGGGAATGGCACGGCAGAGGCGTGTCGCTGCTCGCGTGGACGAACGAACCCGACGACACGCGGCAGCCGACGCTGATCTCCGAGCACGACGGCCGGGTCATCGGGCTGAACGGCCACCTGGCCGATCCGGCCGACGTGACCAGGCTGCCCGGCGACGGCGTGGGCGGCTGCTTCTCCGCGTGGATCGCCCGCGACGGCGAGCTGACCGCGAGCACCGCCGTCAACCGGGTGTGCCCCGTCTTCTACGCCGAGACGCCCGACCTGCACGTCGTCGGCAGCCGCGCCCTGCTCGTGCACCTGGCCGCCCAGCCGGTCGACCGGATCGAACACGACGTGCTCGCCCTGCAGTCCATGATCAGGCAGGGGTTCTTCCTGTCGGACGAGACGCCGTACAAGGGGGTGACGGCGCTGCGGCCGAACGCGCGGCTCGACGTCCGGGACGGGCGGCGCACCATCGCCGAGACCCCGCTGCCGGAGGCGGCGCCGGCGCCCGCGTCGGCGCGGGGCAAGCGGGCGCCGATCGGCGAGCTGGCGGAGGCGCTGCTGGCCACCGTCGCACCGCTGCGTGACCTGGCCGAGCCGGTCAACCTGGCGCTGACCGGCGGGCGCGACACCCGGATCCTTGCGGCGCTGCTGCACGCGGCGCGGGTGCCGTTCCGGGTGACGACGAACGGGCTCGACACCCACCCCGACGTGATCATCGCGCGGCAGATCGCGGCCCGGCTGAAGGTCGAGCACACCGTCATCGCCCCCCAGCAGACCGCCCAGAAGGACGCCGTGCTGGTGGAGCACCCGCTGAGCCGGGCCTGGGAGACGCTGCGCACGTGCGAGGGCATGACCTCGGCGTACGAGTCGATCGTCAGCTATCTGCCGTATTCCGGCAGGCCCACCATGTCAGGGCAGAGCGGGGAGACGCTGCGCGCGGGCAGCCTGAACCTGCTCCAGACCGACCTCGGCGACAGGGCGCTGCAGCGGCGCATCACCACCACCTTCGCCAAGGACGAGAAGATGTTCACGGCGGAGGCCAACGAGCACGCGCGCGAGCTGGCCAGGCCGTGGCTGGCCCGGCCCGACCGGCTGGAGGCCCTCGACCACATCTACATCTGGTACAAGGTGGGCCGCTGGCAGGCCAGTGCCCGCGCGGGGTCGCTGCGGCGCGGCGACCCGGTGCGGCCGTTCCTGGACAACCGGGTGGTGGGCGCGGCGCTGAGCCTGGACCAGAACTGGCGCCTGTCCGAAGAAGTGATCTATGACCTCATCCTGCGATTCGCCCCTCAGCTGCGCGATGTGCCGATCGAGGGGAAACCGTGGCGGTTCGCGGAGGGGATGACCAAGCGGTGGCCCTGGTCCCGCCTGCCCGCCGGGCACATGCCCACCGCGAAGACCGGCGGCGGGTGGAGCTGGCGCACCAGCCCCGGACCCGCACTGACGGACATCCTGCGCACGCAGGTCCTCGGCAACCTGGACGCCCTGACCTCCGTCGTGAACCCCGACGAGGTGCGCGCGCTCTTCGCCGACCCCGTGGTCAGGAAACCGGCCCAGGCCTGGCACCTCTACACCGTCAGCACCCTGCTCACCGGCCTCTATCCCGGCAAGGAGCCCGAAGGGCTGGAGCGGATCACGGTTTCCAGGCCGGATCCCGCCCGATGACTCCGAGGAGACGGTCGAACGCGGGCGCGCTCTCCGGCACCGGCACCTCCTCACCGAACACACCGCGCTCGCGGCCCGTCGGCGCCATCTGCCGGGAGAAGCCCAGCAGCGCGGCCGCCGTCTCCTCCTCCACCTCATAGGTCCTGCCCGTCGCGCGGGCGAGATCCCACCCGTGGGCCACCAGGTCGGTCAGCACCATGGTGGCCAGGGCGCTCTTCGGCAGGCCCATGCCCTGGCTGACGCCCTCCCACGACTCCGGTCGCTCCCAGACGGCCAGCATGCGCTCGACCCGCTCGGGGAAGTCACCGGTGTGCTCCTTCTGCGGGGGGAACTCGCCGTCCTGTGCCAGCGACTCGAACAGGGTGGCGACCCACTCCAGGTGGTTGATCAGCGCTTTCACGTCGTAGTCGGCGCAGGGCGTGGGGAGCGCGAACTCGTCCTCGCCGATCTCGGTGACCAGCTTCGACGTGCGCTCGGCCGCGCCACGCAGCATGGTCAGCGTCTCGTTCATCGGATACCTCCAGAAACCCCCGCCTTGCGGGCGGAGGAGAAGTCGAACTCCTGCGGGGCAGGACAGGGGCAGGCGATCGGCCGCCAGACGGACCACGATATCGAACATTCATCCTAGTCCGCCCGGCCCTCGGCAAGGCCCTGCTGGAGCGCGCCCGCGCACCACGACCAGGCGATCGGCAGCGGATACGCGATCACCAGTGCAGCAGGAGCAGCTCGGCGGAGAACCCCGGGCCCAGCGCCATGAGCACGGCGGGCGTGCCGGGCCGGCCGCGAGTCTCCTGGAGGACGTGGAGCACCGACACCGACGACAGGTTGCCGTGCTCGCGCAACGAACGCCACGTCACGTCGAGCGCCCTGGGCGGCAGGCCGAGCGTTTGCACGATCTTGTCGATGACCCTCGGACCGCCCGGGTGGCAGACCCAGGTGGCGACCTGCTCGGGGGTCAGGCCGTAGTCGGCGAGGAAGGCCTTGATGTCGGCGGCCAGCACCTGCTCGACGAACCCCGTCAGCTCGGGGTCCAGCACGATCCGGAAACCGTGGTCGCCGACCGTCCAGCCCATGAGGTGCTCGGTGCCGGGATAGAGCCTGCTGCGGGTGGCGACGACCTCGGGGCCCTGCCCGCGCCCCGTCGCCACGACGGCCGCCGCTCCGTCGCCGAAGAGGCCGCTCGCGACCAGGTTCGCGATCGAGGTGTCGTCGCGCTGGATCGTCAGCGAGCACAACTCCACGCACACCAGCATCGCGACGTGGTCGGGCCAGCCGCGCAGGTAGTCGTACAGGCGGGACAGGCCGGACGCGCCCGCCGCGCAGCCGAGCCCGAACACCGGCGTCCGCTTGACGTCCGGCCGCAGGCCCGCCCGCTGGGCCAGCTTCGCGTCGAGCGAAGGGGTGGCCAGGCCGGTGGTCGAGCAGAACAGCAGGTGGTCGATCTTCTCAGGGCGCAGGTCGGCCTTCTTCAGTGCGGCCCGCATCGCCTGCTCGCCGAGATCGAGGGCGGCCTCGACGTACGCGTCGTTCGCGCGGGAGAAGGAGTCGAGCTTGGGATAGTCGGCCAGCGCGAGCGCGAGATTGCGGCCCTCCACACCGGTCGCGGCGTGGAAGCGCCGCAGCAGCTCCTCATCGCACTCCGTCAGCCGGGAGAACGCCTCGGTGATCTCCGCCTGCTCATAGCGGTGATCAGGGAAAACGGTCTGTACCCCCGAAATATGCATGGATATCTCCTGCCGCTGAACAGCCCTGGCTAACATGCCGGCCCGCTCCCGCCGCCTCCTTCAGGTCAGCGGGGTCAGCCGCCACAAAGAGGTCACCTCGGCGGCGCGGGCCGCGTGCAGCGGGTCGTCCTCGTCCATCGGGCGGTCGTGCCGCGGCGCGACGTCCATGCGGCCCACCACGCGCAGACCCGCCTCCTCGATCCAGGCCAGCAGGGCGGCGCGCGTGCGCAGGCCCAGGTGCTCGGCGAGGTCGGACAGGACGAGCCAGCCCTCGCCCGCCGGCTCCAGATGCCCGGCCAGGCCGTCGAGGAACCCGCGCACCATCCGCCCGCCGGGGTCGTAGACGGCGTGGTCGAGCGGGGAAACCGGCTTGGCGGGCAACCACGGCGGGTTGCAGACGACGAGCGGGGCGCGTCCGGGCGGGAACAGGTCGGTGCGCACGATCTCCACCTGCTCGGCCAGGCCCAGCCGGGCGATGTTCGCGGCGGCGCACGCGACGGCCCGCTCGTCGAGGTCGGTGGCGACGACGCGGCGGACGCCGCGCCTGGCCAGCACGGCCGCCAGCACGCCCGTGCCCGTGCCGACGTCGAACGCCAGCCGGTCGCCGGGCAGCGGCGCCTCGGCAATGAGATCGACATATTCGCCCCTGATCGGGGAGAAGACGCCGTGATGGGGGTGGATGCGTGCGCCGAGCGCCGGAACGTACACGCCCTTCTTGCGCCATTCGTGGGCGCCGATCACGCCGAGCAGCTCGCGCAGCTGGCCGACCGCGGGAAAGGCGTCTGCGCCGTACGCCTCGGTGCACGCCTCCCGCACGTCGGGCGCCCGGCGCAGTGGCACCACGTGGCCGGCGGCGTACGGGATGAGCACCATGCCGAGCGTGCGGGCCCGCTGGGACTGCGCCTGGCGGTAGCGGTGGAAGCCGCTGCCGGGCGCGGCCGGCTTGCAGCGGCGGCCCATGGCGCGCAGGAGCTGCCGGGCGTTCTGGAAGTCGCCCTGCCACAGCAGCGCGGTGCCCTCGCAGGCCAGCCGGTAGGCGGTGTCGGCCTTCATGCGGTCGTCGGCGACCACCACGCGCGCCGGCGGCGGCGCTCCCAGCGCCGTGCGCCACGGCGCCGATCGTTGCTGCCCCGCCTCACTCCAGTTGATCATCAAACCCGACCGTCTCACGGACCGCGCCCGGGCGGCCACCGTTTCCGTGCAGGAGCCCTCTCACCAGCGCGCGCACCCCCTGCTCGTACGTGTCACGCGCGGTCAGCTCGGCCCACCTCCCCCCCACCTCGCCGAGCCGCGGGAACTCCCGAGCGTCCAGCTCGGCGAACACGCGGTCCCTGTACGTCATGTTCCCATCTTCGCGCCTCCTGCCCGCCGCCGCCCGCGCGGCGATCTCGCCCGCGGTGTAGTGCCAGATGATCCGGTAGGCGTCCACGGCCTGCTCGATCGTCAGCCCCGCGCTCATGGCCGCGTCGATGATCTGCTCCGGGTACCACAACGCTCTGACCGAGAGCGTCGAGCCCGCCAAGCGGCTTCCGGCGCGACCTGGCGGACCTCCGCCGGCCGCCGGGCGGATCGGACCTGCGTACGCACTGCCTGGCGTTCCGCGACGCGCTCCACCTCCACCACGCGGAGGAGGACCGCCGGCTCTTCCCGCACCTCGGCGGCGAGCATCCCGAGCTGGCCGAGGTGTTCGCATGCCGGGGCGGCCACGTCGCCGTCGCCGCCGCCTCCCGACGCCCCCGCGAGACCAGATCGCAGGGCCGGATCTCCGTTCGCCTGCGCCGCTTCTTGAGAAAATCGGCGGGATGTCCCGGCTTCTCGCGGTCCGGCAACCGATGATCGTATTCTTCGGGGCATGAGCTTCACCGGCACGCCCCGGCCGCGCCCGCGCTGGCACCACGCGCAGACCGAGCTCGACGACTTCGCGATCATCAGCTATTCCGTGGACGCCGACGCGCTGGCGCGGCATCTGCCTGACGGCTTCGAACCGATGAAGACGGCCTTCGCCGGCGGCCCCGGCGCCCTCGTCTCGGCCGTGGCCTTCCGCGACCGCGACTTCCACTTCCGCTTCCTGCCGCCGGCCGCCATCAGCTGCGGGCAGATCAACTACCGCACCTACGTCACCGCGTACGGCAAGCCGGGCGTCTGGTTCTTCGGCACCAGCCTCGACCACCCGGTGGTCGCCGTCCCGCAGCACGTGTGGGGCATGCCGTGGCGCCGCGATCGCATCCGCATCGAGGCCGACTGGGTCGCCGCCCCCGCCCGCTGGCGGCTGGAGGCGGGAGGCGCCCACTGCGAGGCCGCCGAGTCACCGGAGCCGCCCGCCACGCTCGACGGCTTCGATGGAGAGTCCGACTGGCTGGAGCGCCTGACCCACCCCACCCAGGGCTGGTATCTGCGCAGGGACGGGAGGATCGGCGCCTACAGCATCTGGCACCCGGTCATGCGGCCCCGCCACCTCTCCGCCACCTCGGCGAGGTTCCCGGTCTTCGAACGCCTCGGCCTGATCACCGCCGGCACACGTCCCCACTCGGTCCTGGCCCAGCCCCATCTGCACTTCGACATCCACACCCCGCCCCGCCGCCTCCGCCTCCGGTGAACCGGGCCCGAGCGCCCGTGCAGGGTGCCCTCGATGCGGTCATGGGCTCAGCGTGCCGCACATACCTGCCAGGTCCCGTCAGGTACCGGCGAGCCTTTCGACCACGGGCGCGAAGGCGTCCATGCACTGGGCGTTCACCGTCACGTACGAGATGCCGAGCCTGTCGCGGCGGCGCCGCAGGACGTCGGCCATCTCGTCGACCGTGCCGGTGAGGATCCCGCTGCCGGTGCGGCCGAAACGGCCGAGCAGCCGGCCGGGCGGCTCGCCGCCGGCGACCGCGAGGTTCATGCTGAGCTCCAGGTCGTCGTAGCGGTCGCCGGCCAGCTCGTACAGCTCGTCCAGCTTCGCCGCCACCTGCTCCTCCGGGTGGTGCGGCGGCACGCCGATCGCGACCGTGTCGGCCTTCCTGGCGGCCAGCCTGAGCAGCTTCGTCCCGGCCGCGGCCACCAGGACGCGCACGTTCTTGACCGCGTCGATGGTCCTGGAGATCCGCTCGATGCGCTGGCCCGGCGTGCCGAACCTGACGCCGAGCGCGGCCGCGTCCTGCTCGGCGCCCGGCCGGCCGGCCCCGAGACCCAGCTCGAACCGGCCGCCGGTGAGCGTGTGCAGGGTCGCGGTCTCCCACGCGACGGCCTCCGGCGTCCGGTACGGGGCGCTCACGACGTACGTGCCAACGCGCAGGGTCGTCGTGGCCGTGGCGGCGACGGCGGCGGCGGTGAAGGGAGAGAGCGTGGCGATCGTGTCGGGCACCAGCAGCGTGGCGAAGCCCAGGCGCTCCGCCCGGCGGGCCAGGCCGGTCCACGAGGCGGCGTCGGGCGCTTGTCCGGCGACCGCGCCGAAGCGGAACGGGAGATGGTTCATGGTCCAACGATCGAGGACGCCCGTGCCCGGCGCATCGTCCCCCGGACCCGTGATCCGCTACATCAGGGGGCGCAAGCCCTGGCGGCTTCCTACTCCCGCAGCAGTATCCGGGTGAAGTCGTTGGCGAACTTGCCCTGCGGGTCGAGCCGCCCCACCAGCGAGCGGAAGCCGTCCGGGCAGGACGGCCACGCGGTGAACAACTTGCCCCAGTGGGGCCGCGGCTCGAACGGCGCCAGCGTCTCCTCGACCAGCTTCAACACCGGCAGCACCGCGGCGACGTCGCGCACCCAGGTGAAGTGGATGCCCACGCTGTCACGGCCGTGGAACGGGCTGAGCCACAGGTCGTCGGCGGCGACCGTGCGCACCTCCGAGATGTGCAGGACGGGCCGGATCCGGTCGCCGATCGCGAACAGCTCGCGCAGCGCCTTGACCGCGTGTTCCCTGGGAAGCAGCAGCTCCGACTGCAGCTCGTCGCCGGCGCCGCTCGGCTCGTGGTCGGCGCGGAAGTGCGGCAGCCGGTCGTGCCACGGGCCGGGCACTCCGAGCTGGGTCGTGCAGTTGTCGGCCGGCATGGACGGCAGCGGGTGGCGGGGGCCGTCAGCCGGGCGGGTGGCGTACCAGTCGGGGCTGGTCAGCTCGTCGGCGCGCTTCAGCCAGACGCGGGTGTCGCGCCAGTCGGTGAAGAGGCTGACGCTGTAGCCGCTCGCCATGATCTCGTCGAAGTCGCCGAGCGCGTCCGCGTGCAGCCCTTCGCGGACGTACTGGCGCAGCTCGAAGGCGGGCACGAGGTCGAGCGTCAGCGACGTGACGACGCCGAGCGCGCCGAGCGCCACCACCGCGCCGGGGAAGCCGGCGTCGCCGCGGGAGAGCGTCAGCACCGTGCCGTCGGCGGTGACGAGGTCGAGCGAGGACACGGCGGCGGCCAGGCTGGGGATGCCCTCCCCCGAGCCGTGGGTGCCGGTCGCGACGGAGCCCGCGACCGAGATGTGCGGCAGCGAGGCCATGTTCGCCAGCGCGAACCCGGCCTGGTGCAGCACGGGCGCGAGCCGCGCGTACGTCATGCGCGCCGGAACCCTGGCCTGGGCCGCCGCGCTGTCGATCTCCACGGCCTCGGGCATGCGGTCGAGGACCACGAGGTCGCCGGTGGCGTCGGCGACCTCGTTGAAGGAATGAGCGCTGCCCAGCGCCCGCACCCGGTCGCTGGCGGCGACGAGCCGCTGGAGCTCGTCGAGGGAGGTGGGATGGTGCACGTCTCGAGCGCGGAATGCGGTGTTGCCCGCCCAGTTGGTCAGCGTCACGGCCCTCACCTTGCCACAGTCGTCCTCTGTCGATCCTGCCGGGGTTCGCCCCGCCCCGGCGGGCGGCGGCGCCGAGGAGGCCGCCGCCCGCCGGCCGGTCAGAAGCCCTGGGCCAGGCGGTAGTACGCCTGGTTCCAGCGCAGCTCCCTGGCGAACCGCTCGGTGGTCGTCCCGGCATCGATGATCACGAGCTCGACGCCGAGCATGTCGGCCAGATCGGTCAGCTCGTCCCGGCCGACGGCCGTGGACAACACCGTGTGGTGGGGCGCGCCCGCGGCGAGCCACGACTCCGTGGACGTGCGCAGGTCGGGGTGAGGGCGCCACACCGCGCGGGCCACGGGCAGCTTGGGCAGCGGCTCGGGCGGGGCCACGACGTCGATCTCGTTGGCCACCAGCCGGAACCTGTCACCCATGTCCGCCAGGCCGACCACGATGCCGGGGCCGGGCTCGGCGTCGAAGACGAGCCTGACCGGGTCCTGCCTGCCGCCGATGCTCAGCGGGTGGATCTCGCAGGACGGGGTGCCGGCGGCGATGGACGGGCAGACCTCCAGCATGTGCGCGCCCAGGATGAGCTCCTGGCCGGGCGTCAGATGGTAGGTGTAGTCCTCCATGAACGAGGTGCCTCCGGGCGCCATGGCCTTGAGGGTGCGCAGCAGCACCGACGTCTTCCAGTCGCCCTCGCCGCCGAAGCCGTAACCGTCGGCCATCAGCCGCTGCACGGCCAGGCCGGGCAGCTGGCGCAGGCCGCCGAGGTCCTCGAAGTTGGTGGTGAACGCCCTGAAGCCGCCGGTTTCGAGGAAGCCGCGCAGGCCCAGCTCGATCCTGGCCGCGTAACGCAGCGACTCGTGCCGCTCTCCGAGCAGCTCGGGGGCGACGGTGTACTGCTCGGCGTACTCCTTGACCAGCGCCGTCACGTCGGCGTCGGCGGCGGCGTCCACGGCCTCGACCAGGTCGTTGACGCCGTAGGTGTTGACGGACACGCCGAAGCGCAGCTGCGCCTCGACCTTGTCGCCCTCGGTGACGGCCACGTCGCGCATGTTGTCGCCGAAGCGCGCCAGCTTCAGCGTGCGCACCTCGGCCAGGCCGCGGGCGGCGCGGACCCAGGTGAGGATGCGCCCGGCCACGGCCGGGTCGCTGACGTGCCCGGCCACGGTCTTGCGCGGGACGCCCAGGCGCGTCTGCACGTGGCCGAACTCGCGGTCGCCGTGGGCGGCCTGGTTCAGGTTCATGAAATCCATGTCGATGGAGCTCCACGGCAGCTCCACGTTGGCCTGCGTGTGCAGGTGCAGCAGCGGCTTGCGCAGCGCGTCGAGCCCGGTGATCCACATCTTGGCCGGCGAGAACGTGTGCATCCACGCGATCACGCCCCCGCACGAGTCGTCGGCGTTGGCCTCGAGCATGATGCGCCGGATCGCCGCCGCGTCCGTGAGCACGGGCTTCCACTCCACCGGCATGGGCAGCTGCTCGGCGATCCGCCGGGACTGCTCGGCCACCTGGCGCAGCGTGTCGTCGCCGTAAAGTCCCTGGCTGCCGGTCAGAAACCAGATGTTCAACGCGGGCTCCTCTGTCCGTAGACGTTCTGGTAGCGGTCATAGAGGCGGTCGATGTCGTCCTGCGGAATGGGCAGCGGCTCGCCGAGCTGCCTGGCCACGTGGACGGTGCGGGCCACGTCCTCGCACATCACCGCCGCCTTCACGGCGGCCTTGGGATCCTTGCCGATGCTGAACACCCCGTGGTTCTGCATGAGCACGGCCTTCGAACGGTGGCCCTTGAGCGTCTCCACGATGCCCTGGCCGATGGAGTCGTCGCCGATCAGGGCGAACGGGCCCAGCGGGATCTCGCCGCCGAACTCGTCGGCCATCGCGGTCAGCACGCAGGGGATGGCCTCGCCGCGGGCGGCCCACGCCGAGGCGTAGGTGGAGTGGGTGTGCACGACGCCGCCCACGTCGGGCATGTTGCGGTAGACGTACGCGTGCGCGGCGGTGTCGCTGGACGGCGAGTGCGCGCCTTCGACGAGATTGCCGTCGAGGTCGCACACGACCATGTTCTCCGCGGTCAGCTCGTCGTAGGAGACGCCGGACGGCTTGATGACGAACAGGTCCTCGCCGGGGATCCGCCCCGAGACGTTGCCGGCTGTCCAGACGACCAGCCCGTAGCGGACCAACTCGGCATGCAGGCCGGCCACCGTCCTGCTCATGGCCTCACTCCGTTCGCCGGCTCGGTCCCCAGACGCCGCCGCCCTCCCCCGCTCAGGTCGCTGCGCTCCCGCCGCTCCTCCGGACGACGGCACTCCCTCGCGGGTCATGGGTGGGCCTCGTTCCTGATGGTGCGCAGGGTGTGCAGCATGTGTCCGTCTCCGAAGAAGTCGTGGAGCTTGCGGTATTCGGCGTAGAGCCGGTCGTAGGCGTCGGCGCGGGCCTGGTCGGGCACGTACGCGGCCTCGGTGCGCTTGCCCATGGCCGCGGCCGCCTCCCCGATCGAGGGGTAGGCTCCGGCGGCGACGGCGGCGTGGATGGCCGAGCCGAGCGCGGGCCCCTGGTCGGAGCCGATGGCCGACAGGGGGCGGCGCAGCACGTCGGCGTAGACCTGCATGAGGAAGGGGTTCTTCAGCAGGCCGCCGGCGACGACGAACTCCTCGACCGGCACGCCGGCCTTCTCGAACGTCTCCACGATCATGCGGGCGCCGTACGCGGTGGCCTCGATGAGCGCGCGGTAGACGTCCTCCGGCCTGGTGGCCAGCGTCTGGCCGACGATCACCCCGGAGAGGTTGTGGTCCACGAGGACCGAGCGGTTGCCGCCGAACCAGTCGAGCGCCACCAGCCCGTGCTGCCCCACGGCCTGCTTCTCGGCCAGCGACGTGAGCTGCTCGTGCCCGTCCGCGCCGAAGGAGTCGACGAACCAGGCGAAGATGTCGCCGACGGCGGACTGCCCGGCCTCGTAGCCCCACAGGCCGGGCACGATGCCGTCCTGGACGACGCCGCACATGCCGGGCACCTCGGCGAGCTGGTCGCTGGGCATGATGTGGCAGGTGGAGGTGCCCATGATGGCCACCATCTGGCCGGGCCGCACGGCGTCCGCGGCGGCGGCGGTGACGTGGGCGTCCACGTTGCCGACGGCGACGGCCACGCCCTCGGTCAGCCCGGTCCATCCGGCGGCCCGCGCGGCCAGCCGGCCGGCGAGGCCGCCGAGCGGGGCGAGCGTGACGCCGCCGGCCCCATCTCCGATCTGGTCGCCAACCTGGCCGGTGGCGAGCTTGGCGGCGAACCCGGCGAATCCGGGGTTGAGCGCGGCGAGGAACTCCTCCGACGGGTAGTGGCCGTCCTGGAAGACGCCCTTGTAACCGGCGGTGCAGATGTTGCGGCTCTCGACGCCGGTGAGCTGCCAGATGATCCAGTCGGCGGCCTCGATCCAGCGCTCGGCTCTGGCGTACACGTCGGGGGCCTCTTCGAGGACCTGCAGGCCCTTGGCGAGCTGCCACTCGGAGGAGATCTTGCCGCCGTAGCGGGGCAGCCAGCTCTCGCCCCGGCGCGCGGCCAGGTCGTTGATCCGGTCGGCGTGGGGTTGCGCGGCGTGGTGCTTCCAGAGCTTGGGCCAGGCGTGCGGCTCGCCGGGCGTCTCGAAGCACAGCGGCGTGCCGTCGGCGGTGGCGGGCAGCACGGTGCAGGCGGTGAAGTCGGTGCCGATGCCGATCACCTGCTCGGGCGCGACGCCCGCGGCGGCGACCGCCTCGGGCACGGCGGTCCTGAGCACGTCGATCCAGTCCTGCGGCGACTGCAGCGCCCAGTCGGGGCCGAGCCGTACGCCGGAGCCGGGCAGTTCCGTCTCGATGACGCGATGGGCGTACTCGTGAACGGCGCTGCCCAGCTCGGCGCCGTCGTGCACGCGAACGACGACGGCACGCCCTGAGAGGGTGCCGAAGTCCACTCCGACCACGTAGGTGTTAGCGTTCACATTGGACTCCAGGGGTTATCCGGGGGCATCCCCATCATCTACCGAGTTGGGGCGGTGCTGGACCTGACGACGAAGGCGGGCCGCACGACCAGGCGCTCGTACGCGGCGGGCCTCCCGTCGATGGACCCGCCGATCGGCCCGCCGGCCTGCCCGTCGATCTGCCTGAGCAGCACCTCGATGCAGTGCCTGCCCACCACGTCGAAGTCCTGCCTGACCGTGGTGAGCGGCGGCGAGAAGAACGCCGACTCGGGGATGTCGTCGAAGCCCACCACGCTGATCTGGTCGGGGACGCGCACCCCCGCCTCACTGAGGGCGCGCAGCACGCCGAGCGCCATCTGGTCGTTGGCCGCGAAGACGGCGGTGACGCCGCCCATCCGCGCCAGGCTCTTGCCCGCCTCGTAGCCGGCGCGCGGGCTCCAGTCGCCGGCCAGCGGCTCGGGCACGTCCCGGCCGGCCTCCTCGAGCACGGCGCGCCAGCCCTGCATCCGGCCCTCGGTCTCCAGCCAGTCGGACGGGCCGCTGACGTGCCACACGGTCTCGTGGCCCAGCTGGAGCAGGTGGCGCGTGGCGAGCCTGGCGCCCTCGATCTGGTCGATGCACACCACGGAGACGTCCGCGCTGTGCGTGCCCTCGACCGCCACGGCCGGCATGCCGGACGGCAGGTTCTCCAGGGCACGCGCGGCCGAGCGCTGCGGGGCGACCACCACCACGCCGTCGACACCCTGCTCGGCGAGGTAGTCGATGGCGTCGCGGACGCCGGCCGCGTCGATCGACTTCAGGCTGACGATGCTGACGAAGTAGCCGGCGCTCCTGGCCGCCTGCTCGATGCCGTAGATCGTGCTGGCCGGGCCGTACAGCGTGGTGTCGAAGCTCACCACGCCGAGCGTCCTCGACCGCTTGGTGACCAGGGCGCGGGCGACCAGGTTGCGCCGGTAGCCCAGCCGGGTGATCGCCTCCTCCACCCGGGCGCGGGTGTCGGCCCGGACGTTCGGGTGGTCGTTGAGCACCCGGGAGACCGTCTGGTGCGAGACGCCCGCCTCTTTGGCCACGTCAGCCATGACCGGCAGACGGCGCTTGGGGGTCGTCACGGTCTCTCCTTTCACTCGGCCGGGCAGGTCGCTGCTAGCGCGCGGCGCCCGCCCTGCGCTTGGTCCACACGTCGAAGGCCACCGCGGCGAGGAGGACGGCGCCCTTGACGAGCATGACCCGCTCGCTCGGCGAGCCGATCAGGGACATGCCGTTGTTGATGACAGCCATGATCAGGCCGCCGGTGATCGCGCCGACGATCTTACCGACGCCGCCCTGGACGGCCGCACCCCCGATGAACGCCGCCGCGATGGCGTCCAGCTCGAAGGCGTTGCCCGCCGTGGGGCCCGCCTGGTTGAGCCGGCCGGCGAAGATGATGCCGGCGATGGCCGACAGCACGCCCATGTTCACGAAGATCCAGAAGACCACCGACTTGACGCGTACGCCGGACATGACCGCCGCCTGGAGGTTGCCGCCGATCGCGTAGATCTGCCGGCCGAACACGGTCCTGCCGGCCATCAGCGAGTACGCCAGCACGAGCACGGCCAGCAGGACCAGCACCCACGGGAGGTTGTTGAACCGGGCCAGTTGCACCACGAGGAAGAGGATCAGCGCGGCGCCGGCCGCCATCTTCACCACGAACAGCGCCATCGGGTCGACCGCCTGCCCGTACCCCTGGCGGGCGGTGCGCGAGCGCCACTGGGCGGCGACCATGCCGGCGACGGCGAAGAGGCCGACCAGCAGGCTGAACAGGTCGGCGCCGTCGAGCGGGCCGAGGCCGATGTTGCCGAGATAGCCGCTGGTGAAGCCGTTGGCGAGCGTGCGGACCTGGTCGGGGAACGGGCCGATGCCCTGGTTGCCGAGCACGGTCAGCGTCAGCGCCCGGAACAGCAGCATGCCGGCCAGCGTCACGATGAACGCCGGGATGCCGAAGTAGGCGATCCAGTAGCCCTGCCACGCCCCGATGAGGGCTCCGGCCACCAGCGTGATGAGCAGGGCCAGCGGCCACGGCACGCTCATGTTGACCATGAGCACCGCGGCCAGCCCGCCCGTGACGGCGACCACCGAGCCGACGGACAGGTCGATGTGCCCGGCGATGATGACGAGGATCATCCCGATCGCGAGGATCAGCACGTAGGAGTTCTGGACGATGATGTTCGAGATGTTCTGCGGCGTGAGCAGGGCTCCGTCGGTCAGCACCGAGAACAGCGCGACGATCAGCGCGAAGGCGATGTAGATGCCGCTCGATCGCAGGTTGAGCGACAGTCCGCCGAGCGACACCCGGCCCGGCTGCCGTGGCGATCCTCCGTCGCCCTTGGCGCCGACCTCCACGTCGGCGGGCGTGATGCTGCTCATGTGAGCTACTCCTGTCCCTTGGTCATGAGGTGCATGAGGCGTTCCTGCGTGGCGTCCCGGCGCGGCACCTCACCCGTGACGCGCCCCTCGGAGAGCGTGTAGATGCGGTCGCACAGGCCCAGCAGCTCAGGCAGCTCGGAGGAGATCACGAGCACGGCCTTGCCCTGGTCGGCCAGGCGGTTGATGATCGTGTAGATCTCGTACTTGGCGCCGACGTCGATGCCGCGGGTGGGCTCGTCGAGGATGAGCACGTCGGGCTCGGTGAGGATCCACTTGGAGAGCACGACCTTCTGCTGGTTGCCGCCGCTCAGCTGGCCGACGATGCTCGACACGCTGGGCGCCTTGATGTTCATGCTCTTGTGGAACTCCTCGGCGACGCGATATTCCTCCATCTCGTCGACCCAGCCGCGCTTCGACATCCCGCGCAGCCCGGCGGCGCTGATGTTGCGCTTGACGTCCTCGATGAGGTTGAGCCCGTACCTCTTGCGGTCCTCCGTGGCGTAGGCGATGCCGTGCCTGATGGCGTCCTGGACGTTGCGGATCTCGACCGGCTTGCCGTCCTTGAAGATCTTGCCGGTGATGTGCACGCCGTACGTCCGCCCGAAGACGCTCATCGCGAGCTCCGTGCGGCCGGCGCCCATCAGCCCGGCCAGGCCGACGATCTCGCCGCGGCGCAGCGCGAGCGCCGCGCCGTCGACCACCTTCCTGTCGGGCTGGTTGGGGCTGTACACCGTCCAGTCCTCGATGCGCAGCACCTCGTCGCCGATCACCGGCTCGTGCGGCGGGAACCGGTTGTCGAGCGCGCGGCCGACCATGCCGGAGATGATGCGGTCCTCCGTGACCTGGTCGGTGGCCATGTCCAGGGTCTCGATGGTGCGGCCGTCGCGGATGATCGTGACGGAGTCGGCGATCGCGGTCACCTCGTTGAGCTTGTGCGAGATGATCACGCAGGTGATGCCCTCGTCGCGCAGGCCGCGCAGCAGGTCGAGCAGGTGCGCGGAGTCGTCGTCGTTGAGCGCGGCGGTGGGCTCGTCGAGGATGAGCAGTCTCACCTCCTTCGCCAGCGCCTTGGCGATCTCCACGAGCTGCTGCTTGCCCACGCCGATGTCGGCGATCGCCGTGGTCGGGTTCTCCCGCAGCCCGACCCGCTTCATCAGCGTGGCGGCCTCGTAGTTGGTGCGGTTCCAGTCGATGAGCCCGCGCCTCGCGCGCTCGTTGCCGAGGAAGATGTTCTCGGCGATCGACAGTTGCGGGCTGAGCGCCAGCTCCTGGTGGATGATGACGATGCCGGCGCGCTCGCTGTCGCGGATGCTCCCGAACTCGCACCGCCGGCCCTCGAAGGTGATCTCGCCCTCGTAGCCGCCGTGCGGGTAGACGCCCGACAGCACCTTCATCAGCGTCGACTTGCCGGCGCCGTTCTCACCGCAGATGGCGTGGATCTCGCCCCGCCGGACGGACAGATTGACGTCCTGCAGCGCCTTGACGCCGGGGAACGTCTTGGTGATCCCGCTCATCCGCAAGATTTGCTCGGTCATTACGCCCCTCGCTCGCAGGCGGGCAGGCCCGGGAACCTCGCCGGCCCCCGGGCGGCCGGCCCTACTTGAGCTGGTCCTCGGTGTAGTAGTTGCCGCCGATGATGACGTCCTTGTAGTTGCTCTTGTCCACGATCACCGGTTCGAGCAGGTACGAGGGGACGACCTTGTTGCCGTTGTCGTAGTCCTCGGTGTTGTTCACCTCGGGCTTGCCGCCCTTGAGCACGGCGTCGGCCATCTTCACGGTCTGCTCGGCGAGCTCGCGGGTGTCCTTGAAGATGGTGGAGTACTGCTCGTCGGCGATGATCGACTTGACCGAGGCGAGCTCGGCGTCCTGGCCGGTCACGATCGGGTACGCCTGGCCGCTGCGGCCGTAGCCGGAGCTCTTGAGCGCCGACAGGATGCCGATGGACAGGCCGTCGTACGGCGAGAGCACGCCGTCGACCTTGGCGCCGCCGGTGTAGGTCTTGGTGAGGATGTCCTCCATGCGCTTCTGCGCGGTGGCCGGGTCCCAGCGCAGGATCGCGGCGGTCTTGAAGTCGGTCTGGCCGCTCTTCACCACGAGCGTGCCGTCGTCGATCTTCGGCTGGAGCACGGACATGGCGCCGTTCCAGAAGAACGTGGCGTTGTTGTCGTCGGGCGAGCCGCCGAACAGCTCGACGTTGAACGGGCCCTTCTCGCCGTCCTCGACGCCGAGGCCCTTCAGCAGCGAGGTCGCCTGCTGCACGCCCACCTTGTAGTTGTCGAACGTGGCGTAGTAGTCGACGTTGGGGCTGTTGCGGATCAACCGGTCGTAGGCGATGACCGGGATCTTGTTGTCGGCGGCCTGCTGGAGCTGCGACGTGATCGCGGTGCCGTCGATCGAGGCGATGATCAGCAGCTTGGCGCCCTTGGTGATCTGGTTCTCGATCTGGTTGGCCTGCGTGGGGATGTCGTTCTCCGCGTACTGCAGGTCGACCTTGTAGCCCAGCTTCTCGAGCTGCTCCTTGACGTTGTCACCGTCGTGGATCCAGCGCTCCGACGACTTGGTGGGCATCGTGACGCCGACCAGGGCGCCGGCGTTGCCGGCCGCGGCGGAGGCGGATGCCTCGGCGTCGATCGTCTTCGTGCTCGAACCGCAGGCCGTCATGGTCACGGCGAGCGCGATGGCGGACACCACGCCCCCGATTCGTCCCAACCTCATGTCATCTCCTTGCGAAGGGGGTCGCGGCAGCGCTGGACGTGGCGGCTGCCGATAGAGCGGTGATTCCCATCACAGAACGTGACGAATAACAACAAATTCCGCGTTCACCACCGCCCGATTGTTATCGTTAACAAAGCCCTTGTCAACGGTCGCCCATAACTGACAGGTAACTTTCCCGAAACGTCTCCTCGCAGGTCAACGGCTTGAGCGGGCCGAGAACACCCGCTGCAACAGGATGAAGACGAACAACAGCAGGCCGATGAAGATCTTCGTCCACCACGAGGAGAGCGTGCCCTCGAAACTGATGATCGTCTGGATCAGACCGAGCACGAGCACGCCGAGCACGGTGCCGAGCAGGAAACCGCTGCCGCCGGTCAGCAGCGTGCCGCCGATGACCACCGCCGCGATCGCGTCCAGCTCCATGCCCACGGCGTGCAGACCGTAGCCGGAGAGCATGTAGAACGACAGCAACACCCCGCCGAGCGCCGAGCAGAAGCCGCTGATCGTGTAGACCGCGATCTTCGTCCGGCCCACGGGCAGGCCCATCAGCATCGCCGACTGCTCGCTGCCGCCGGTGGCGTAGACCGAGCGGCCCAGCCGGGTGTAGTGCAGCACGTACGCCGCCACGACCACCACCACCAGAGCGATGACCACGCTGGGTGAGATCCACAGATCGGCGAACAGGTCGATCCTGGTCTGCGCGAACGCCGTGAACGTCGCGTCCTCGATCGGGATCGAGTCGGTCCCGATCGTGTAGCACAACCCACGGGCCAGGAACATGCCCGCCAGCGTCACGATGAACGGCTGGATGTCGAAGGCGTGCACGATCGCGCCCATCACCAGCCCCAGCCCCGACCCGATCGCCAGCACCAGCGGGATCACCACGTACGGCGGCCATCCCGGCCCCGCCATCAGGCTGGCCGCGATCATCGTCGACAGCGCCACCACCGAGCCCACCGACAGGTCGATGCCCCCCGTCAGGATCACGAACGTCATCCCCACCGCCACGACCAGCAGGAACGCGTTGTCGATGAAGACGTTGAGCACCACCTGCCCGCTGGCGAACCCCTCGTAGCGGATCCCGCCCGCCACGAACATGGCCGCGAACAGGCAGCCGGTCACCAGCACCGGCAGGTACTTCGCGGGCACGGCCCGGCCCAGCGTCATCGTGCTCATGCTCATCGCCTCACTCCGTCCGGCGGGCTCGGCCGCCATACGCCGCCACCAGCTCATGACCTCACCCCGTCCGGCGGCGCTCCCTCGCGCACCCGCGCCGGCGCCTCGGCCACGGCGCCGGGCGGGGCGGTCCTGCCCCGCCCGCCGAACACCTTCGCGCGGAAGGACGGCGACTGGATGAGGCAGACCGCCGTCACGACCAGCGCCTTGAACAGCAGCGTCGTCTCCGGCGGCACGCCGATCGAGTAGACGGTCGTGGTCAGGGTCTGGATGATGAGCGCGCCCAGCACGGTGCCGCCCAGCGAGAACCGGCCGCCGGCCAGCGACGTGCCGCCGATCACGACGGCCAGGATGGCGTCCAGCTCGATCCACAAGCCGGCGTTGTTGCCGTCGGCGCTGGAGACGTTCGAGCTGATCATCAAGCCGGCCACGCCGGCGCACAGCGCGGCGAACGCGTACACCATGAGGATGATCCCGCGCGACCTGATGCCGGCCAGCCGGCTCGCCTCGGCGTTGCCGCCGACCGACTCGATCAACATCCCCAGCGCCAGCCGCCGGGTCAGGAACGCGGTGATCCCCAGCACGGCGAGCACGATCAGGACGCCGAACGGCACGGTCAGCCAGTAGCCGCCGCCGATCACCTTGTACGCCTCGCTGTTGACGGTGATGATCTGCCCGCCGGTGATGAGCTGGGCCAGGCCGCGCCCGGCCACCATGAGGATGAGCGTGGCGATGATCGGCTGGATGCCGATGCCCGCGACGAGGAACCCGTTCCACGCTCCCAGTGCCAGGCAGAGCCCGAGCGCCAGCGCCACCGCCGTGAACACGCCGGCGTCCTGGCTGATCTGCAGGCACGCCAGCGCGCCCGAGATCGCCACCACGGAGCCCACCGACAGGTCGATGCCGCCGGTGGCGATGACGAGCGTCATGCCGAGCGCGACCAGGATCAGCGGAGCCCCGAACCGCAGGATGTCGATCAGGCTGCCGTACAGGTGACCGTCCCTGACCTGGATCGACAGGAAGCTCGGGGTGAAGAGCACGTTGAGCGCCAGCAGCAGCACGAGGACCGCCACCGGCCAGAGCAGCCGTCTCATGAGTCCCGGCCTCCGCTCGCGATCGTCTCCATGAGCAGGTCCGTGGTCAGCTCGTCGCCGTTGGGCAGCTCCGCCACCAGCCGCCGATCGCGCAGCACCTCGACCTTGTGGCTGAGCCGCAGCACCTCCTCCAGCTCGGCCGAGATGAACAGCACCGCCACGCCGCCGTCGGACAGCTCCGCCACCAGCCGCTGGATCTCGGCCTTCGCGCCGACGTCGATGCCCCGGGTGGGCTCGTCGAGGATGAGCAGGCGCGGCTCCAGGATGAGCCACCTGGCCAGCACCACCTTCTGCTGGTTGCCGCCGCTGAGGTCGCGGACGAGGTGCTCGGGGTTGGGCGGGCTGATCCGCAGCGCCTTGACGTACCTGCCGACCAGTTCGTCCTGCTGCTCTCTCGGCACCGGTCTCGTCCAGCCCCGGGTGGCCTGGAGGGCCAGGATGATGTTCTCGCGCACGGTCAGGTCGGGGACGAGCCCGTCCTCCTTGCGGTTCTCCGAGCAGAACGCGATCTTGTGATGCATGGCCGCGCGCGGCGTGCGCAAGGACGCCGGCGATCCGCCGACCGCGATCTCGCCCGTGCTCGCGTGGTCCGCGCCGAACAACAACCGCGCGATCTCCGTACGGCCGGAGCCGAGCAGCCCGGCCAGGCCCACGACCTCGCCCTCGTGGATGGTGAGCGAGAACGGCTCGATGGCGCCCGCCCTGCCGAGCTCGCGCGCCTCGACCAGCGGGCGGTCGAAGACCCTGGCCTCGCCGTGCAGGCGTTCGAGCGCGTCCAGTTCCTGGCCGATCATCTTGGCGACGAGGTGCACCTGGCTGAGTTCGCTGGTCAGGTATTCGCCGACGAGCCGGCCGTTGCGGAGGATCGTCATACGATCCGAAATTTCGTAGATCTGGTCGAGAAAGTGGGAGACGAAGAGGATAGCGATGCCCTCCTCCTTGAGCCGCCTCATCACCATGAACAACTGCTCGACCTCGCCCGCGTCCAGGCTGGACGTGGGCTCGTCGAGGATCAGCACCCTCGCGTCGACGTCGAGCGCCCGCGCGATCGCCACCATCTGCTGGATCGCCAGCGAATACGACGACAGCGGCGCCGACACGTCCAGGCTCAGCTCCAGCCGCGACAGCAGTTCGGCGGCCCTGGCCCGCATCCGCTTCCAGTCGATACGGCCCAGGCGGCGCGGTTCCCTGCCGATGAGGATGTTCTCGGCGACCGAGAGGTTCGTGCAGAGGTTGACCTCCTGGTAGACCGTGCTGATGCCGGCCTGCCGCGCCTCCAGGGGGCTGCCGAACGCCACGGCGGCGCCGTCCAGTTCGATGGTGCCCGCGTCGGCGGGGTAGACGCCGGTGAGCACCTTGATCAGGGTGGACTTGCCCGCGCCGTTCTCTCCCATGAGCGCGTGCACCTCTCCGGGTGACAGTCGCAGGTCCACGCCGTCCAGGGCTTTCACGCCGGGAAACTGTTTGCCGATCCCGCTCATCGTCAGGACCGGCGCGGGTACGGCCATACGCCTTTCCCCTTCGCAAGTGACGGCCGGGGCCGGGGCGACCCCGGCCGGGCGGTCAGTACTGGCGGGTGGACAGGACCTGCTTGGCCTGCTCCTGGGTGAACGTCGTCTCCTCGGTCACCACGCGGGTGGGCACCTGCTCGCCCTTGACGACCTTCTTGGCCAGGTCCATCAGCTGCGGGCCGAGCAGCGGGGAGCACTCGACGATGAAGTTGATCTTCCCGTCGGCGAGCGCCTGCATGCCGTCCTTGACGGCGTCCACAGTGATGATCTTGATGTCCTGGCCGGGCGTCTTGCCCGCGCCCTCGATCGCCTCGATCGCCCCGAGGCCCATGTCGTCGTTGTGCGCGTAGAGCACGTCGATGTCCGGGTTCGACTTCAGGAAGGCCTCCATGACCTCCTTGCCCTTGGCCCTGGTGAAGTCACCGGTCTGGGAGGCGATGATCTTGAACTTCGGGTCGGCCCCGATGACCTCGGCGAACCCGGCCTTGCGGTCGTTCGCCGGCGCCGAGCCGGTCGTGCCCTGCAACTCGACGATGTTCACCGTCTCGGTGGCGTCCTTGTACTCCTCCACCAGCCACTGACCGGCCTTCTTGCCCTCCTCGATGAAGTCCGAGCCGAGGAAGGTCTTGTACAGGGTCGTGTCCTTGGAGTCCACGGCGCGGTCGGTCAGGATGACCGGGATCTTCGCGTTCTGGGCTTCCTTGAGCACCGTGTCCCAGCCCGACTCCACCACCGGCGAGAAGGCGATGACGTCCACCCTCTGCTGGACGAAGGAGCGGATGGCCTTGATCTGGTTCTCCTGCTTCTGCTGGGCGTCGGAGAACTTGAGCGTGATGCCCGCCTCCTTGGCGGACTCCTGGACGGACTTGGTGTTCGCGGTGCGCCATCCGCTCTCCGCTCCCACCTGGGAGAAGCCCATGGTGATCGAGCCGTCCGCGCCACCCGAGCCGTCCGCGCCGTCCGTGCCGGCACTGCCGCTGCCGCCACTGCCGCACGCCGCCACCGACATCGCGGTGAGCCCGGCGAGCACCAGCGCCGAGATCCTCTTTAACACGTGGGGGGTCCCTTCCTATGTGAGCGCTAACATACTGAGGTGGACGCCAGCGCCTCCTACCTTCCCGCCGGCCACCTTCTCCTGCTCGACACATCACGAGCGGCGGCCGGAAGCCGCGCTCCTTTTCGGTATGGCCCCGACTGTGAACGTTAACAAAGGGTCTCGTCAAGGGCTCGCCGGATTACGGTCAGGTCACGCGAACCGCCATGTACACCCTGCGGCGTACATCTCCCTACGTTGTTGAGGTGAGGACAGTTCCCCGGCTTGACGGAGCAAGACACTCGTCGAACGGACTGCGTCAGGTAAGGAAACTCGCGCTCAAGGCGGCGACGGCGTCGGCGACGCTCGCCACTTTCTTCGTCATTCTTCCGGGCGGCGCGCAACCGCCGGCGGCACTGTCCACCACGTCGGCGCAGCGCGCCCTAGCCGTCCCGCCCGCATACGTCACCATCAACTACTCGAATGCCCACGTCACCTACTTCTGGACCCCCAGAACCGAGGCAGGCGCTCAAGCGGCGC
The DNA here is from genome assembly GCF_039871615.1 of Nonomuraea sp. B10E15. Taxonomy (NCBI): domain Bacteria; kingdom Bacillati; phylum Actinomycetota; class Actinomycetes; order Streptosporangiales; family Streptosporangiaceae; genus Nonomuraea; species Nonomuraea sp. B10E15. The sequence goes on along the minus strand of NZ_JBDPMB010000033.1, from coordinate 56,015 downwards.
GGCTTTTCGTCCATTCCGTGAACAGTGCGGCGATGCGTTCTGCACCATCCGGGAAGGAACCCCGGGGCGCTACCACATCTGGCGATTCAGCGGGTGCGGACGTTTCACGCTGGAAAACTTCAAAGGAGAATGGGACACACATAATCACGGGGGGACGAGGCGGTAGTGGGTGGTCATCCGGCCCTCGCCGTCGAGCACGTGGAACGCGAGCGCCGGCGGCAGGTCGTAGTCGATGCAGGTGTCGAACGTCGTGCCGCCCTCCCAGGGAAGCCGCACCGTGGACACGACCCCGGGAGCGACCAGCAGCGGGCGTCCGGCGAACGTGGTGGCGGCCGGCATGTGCGCATGGCCGACCAGCACGGCCGGCACGTCCGCACGGCCGGTGAGCACCTCCTCCAGCCGCTCCGGCCGGTGCAACCTGATCCCGTCCAGCGGCGGGCTCTGCAGCGTCACCGGCGGATGGTGGAAGGCCACGAACACCGGGCGGTCGGCGCCGTCCAGCACTCCTTCGAGCCAGGCGATCGTCTCGTCCTCCAGCCGCCCGGCGTTCTCGCCGGGGATGGACGAGTCGCACATGGCGTAGATCGCGCGGCCCGTGCGGAGCACCTGGTTGACGGGCCCAGGCCGGGATCCGTCGCCGGCGCGGACCATTGGGTGCGGCTCACCGAGCAGGACCCGGCGGAACTCCCCCCGCACGTCGTGGTTGCCGGGCCCGGCCAGTACGGGGTGACGCGAGGTGAGCACCTTCCCGGCCTGCTCGTACTCCTCGGCCAGCCCGTGATCGGCGAGGTCGCCGGTCACCAGCACCGCGTCGAGGTCGTACGGCAGCGCGTCCAGGTAGCGCATCACCCTGTCGGCGCGCGCGACGGCGTCGGGGGTGGCGCCGATGTGGATGTCGCTCAGGTGGGCGATCACGATCATGAGCGCGGATCCTTCCGATGGTCACGGCCCGGCGGGAGGAACCCCGCGCACGGCCCGGTCGTTCTTCCGGATGAGCGTACGAAGCAGGAGGAGGGGCATTGGGCTGGCACTACAGAAAGTCGATCAAGGTGGGGCCGTTCCGGATCAACCTGTCGCGGCACGGCGTCGGCCACAGTTTCGGCAACCGGCGTTTCCGGGTCACGACCGGCCCCGACGGCCGCCGCCACGTGTCCGTGCACCTGCCGGGCGGCTTCCACATAGGCAAGACGCTGGGGTCGCGGAGACATCACCACCGGCACTACTGAATCGTATCCCGCTCCCCCGCGCCCGGGCCGGGGTCGACGCCTCCGGCCCGAACGCCTGGCTCGCCTCACTCATGCGCGCACGCGGGCGAGGTCGTTCGCCGTAGCGCTCGACGAGATCGGCGCCGATCCTGGCCGGCTCGGCCCTGACCGGCGCCGGGCCCGCCCTCCCGGCGAGCTCTCCTCGCCCTCGCAGTGGCGCCCGAAGTGGTCACGCAGGATGGGCGCGAACCTCTCGGCGACCAGCACCGTCGCCGACGTCTGCGAGCGCCGCTGCTCCATCTCCGCGACGACCCGCTCCCACGCCCGCGCCGGCTCGAAGCCCTCCGGCCGTTCTAAGGGCAGGTCCGTCACGGTGGCGGAGACGATCCGGTCCCCCCGGAACGTACGCTGACCCCGCTCGGTCCCGGCCGCCACGTACCAGATGCCGTCCTTGTCCACGAGCCCCCAGGGATCGGCCAGCCGCTGCGTGCGCTCGCCGGCGCGGCGCTCGTACACCGGCCTGACGCCGCGGGCCTGCATGAGGAGCGGGGCGGCGACAAGTCGGTCGGCTCGCATGACGTGCGGTCCGAAGTGCTCAGCCGGTGCGCACTTTGACCGGGGAAGCGCTCAGGCGACGATGGCCAGCAGCGTGGCGACCGACGCGGCGAGCGCCGGGTCACCCGTCATGTCGGCGCGCTCGCGGGCCTGGTCGGGGGTGACGCCCCTGGTGGCCAGGCGCCAGAAGGTGTCCTGGTCCATCGAGACGCGGGCGGCGGGCTCCGCACCGGCCTGGGACAGGCTCCACCGGCCCGCGCCTCTGGTGGCGGACCACCGGCCGCCGGCGGGCCCGGTCACCTCCAGCACGACCGTGGTCCCCTCCGGGCGCTCCTCCGAGCGGAGTGTGTACGGCAGGGCCCGGGCGAAGACGTCCAGCACCGGCCCCATCAGGGCGGGGTCGTCGGCCCCGGGAGCGGAGACGGCGTCGCGCACCTGCTGCTGGTGCACCCAGAACTCGGTGTACTCGCGCCCGATGTCGAGCCACGCCGGGCTGCCGACGTCCGTGGCGGCCCAGGACACGTCCAGGTCGGCGGGCCCTCCCAGGTCGCGGGCCGCCCACAGGTCGTCGAGCTGGCCGCCGAGCCGGCCGAGCAGGTCGATCATCACCTGCGGGCTGATCTGGCGCAGCGCCTCGGCGAACTGGCCGTTGACGCGGGCCAGGTAGGCGGGCAGCGTCTCGTCGTCGGCGAAGACGGCACGGCCGTAGCCGTCGCGGCTGCCCGACAGCCGCCGCATGTAGTCGTTCAGCACGTGGGCGACGACGTCGTGGACGTCCCATCCGGGACATACCGTCGGCCTCGACCAGTCCTCCGGCGCGAGCCCGCCGAGGAGGTCCAGCAGGGCCCGCCGCTCGCGCGGGAACAGCGGGCGTACGTCGATGGCAGGGCCGAAGATCGTCATATCGCCAACATTACGCAACCGGCGGAAAGTCAGCCTTCTCCGACTCTCAGCCCGAACGCCGACAACTTCTGCTCGTGGTGCTCGATGAGGCCGAGGCGCCGGTAGAAGGCGTGGTTGGCCACCCCTTCCGGCGTGGACTCGTGATCGGTGGTCAGCATGAAGTAGCGGCAGTGCGCGTAACGTTCCTTCAGGTGCTCCAGCAGCCGCCGCCCGATGCCCCGGCCGTGAAACTCCTTGTCGACCAGCAACTCCTGGACGTAGCAGATCATCTCGTCGTCCGACACCGTCCGCGCCAGCCCGAGAAGCCGCCCCTCCTCGTCCCTGGCGGTGATGACCAGGTGCGAGTTCGCCAGGCTCCGGCAGACCTTGGCGATGTCACGTGTCCACGGCCCCCAGCCGACCGAGTCGTAGAGTGCGAAAACCTCGGCTTCGTCGAACGACCGCTCCGGAGCGATGACCACCACTGATGAGACTCCCTGCCCTCTGGGTCAGAAAGGATATCTCTCGCCCGGAGGCTTCGCCGGCCGTCCCGGGGCCTCGCGATCGGCGGCAGGCCTCGTCCGGAAACGGAACCGGCCCCCGTCATCAGACGAAGGCCGGAGCTGAACGATGTTGTGGAGCTATGGGGATTCGAACCCCAGACCTCCTCCATGCCATGGAGGCGCGCTACCAACTGCGCCATAGCCCCTTGCGATCACCAAGTGTATAGGAGATCCGGAGCCCTCGTGTCACACCGGGGCACTCGTGATACGTCTTAGACGTCATGTCGACGTTTGAGGAGCACAGAAGCCTGCTGGCCGGGGTCGCGTACCGGATCCTCGGCAGCGTCGCCGACGCCGAGGACGTCGTCCAGGAGGCGTGGCTGCGCTGGTCAAGGGTGGACGAGGCGGGCGTCGACGACGCCAAGGCCTATCTGGTCAGGGTGACGTCGCGGCTGGCCGTCGACCGGCTGCGGTGGGTGAAGTCGCGGCGCGAGTCGTACGTCGGGCCGTGGCTGCCCGAGCCGATCAGCACCGCCCCGGACGCCGCCGAGCACGCCGAGCTGGCCGAATCCGTGGAGATGGCGCTGCTCGTGGTTCTGGAGACGCTGTCGCCGCTCGAGCGGGCCGTGTTCGTGTTGCGGGAGGCGTTCGACCTGCCGTTCGCCGAGATCGCGGAGATCATCGCACGCAGCGAGCCGGCCACCAGGCAGCTCGCCCGGCGGGCGCGCGAGCACGTACGCGAGAAGCGGCCGCGGTTCGACGTGGACCGTGAGCAGCGCAGGCGGATGACGCAGCGGTTCGTCAGCGCCGCGGCGGAGGGAGACCTGGACACGCTGATCGCGATGTTCGCCGACGAGATCACGATGGTCACCGACGGCGGCGGCAAGGCCAGGGCCGCGCTGCGGACCATCACGGGGGCGGAGAACGTCGGCCGCTTCCTGCTGTCGATCGGCCGCCCCGTGAACTTCGCCCGCTTCCTGGCCTCGGTCGGCGTGGCGCGGTCGGAGGGGATCTCGTTCGGCTCCGCGGTGCTGAACAACGCCCCGGCGATCGTGCTCTCGGCGGCCGGGCGGGTGGTGTCGGTCATTTCGCTGGAGGTCTCGGAGGGGAGGATCAGCACGATCTACCTCATCGCCAACCCGGACAAGATCGCTCATCTGGAGCCGACGGCGAGCGAGGCCGGCTGACCGGTCAGGCGGCGCGGCGGGTGGGGATGCCCGCCTCCCGTACGAGCGCCGGCAGGTCCACGCCCGCGTCCGCGAGGATCGCGGCGGCGCCGTTGGCGGGGTCGGCGAGCAGGCCCCACAGCAGCCGCTCCCCCGTGACCGGCCCCGGCCGCCACGCCCCCACCTCGATGACCTTCCTGGCGTGCATGGCCAGCGGGAGCTGCCCGAGCGGCCCGTACAGGGTGACGCGCAGCGGGCGGACCCGCGAGCGGCGCAGGCTCCACAGGCCGGGTTCGTCCGTGCCCGCCCTGGTGCGGCGGTGCACCGCGTCGAGGTCGATGCCGATCGTGGCCAGCAGCGCCCGCGGGTCGCCCGCGCCGACGCGCTCGCGCACGTCGGCGGCGCGGGCGGTGAACGACGCGAGCGCGAACGGGCGTACCTCGGCCAGTCCCAGCAGCAGCTGGTCGGCGCCGAGCGTGGGCCGCCCGGCGTCGAGCGCGAGGATCCCCGCCCGCACCACGGCCCTGCGCGCGTCTTCGGTGAACCTGGCGAACACGTCTTACCTCCTCGTCCTGCGGGCGTGCTTGCGGTGGACGGTCTGCCGCCGCACTCCCAGCGCGTCGGCGATCCGCTCCCAGGACCAACCTTGGGCGCGGGCGCTGGAGACGTGCGCCGCCTCCAGTTCCTCCAGCAGGGCCCTGAGAGCGGCCACCGCCGCCAGCCCCACTTCGGGGTCGCGGCCGGCGGCCCTCCCGGCCACTTCGGTGACGTCCATAGCGTCAGCATATGCTGACAAGCGCCCGCGTGTCAGCATATGCTGACGACGCATCGGTGCGGGCCTGGCTAGGCGCAGGTGGTGCGCATGGTCAGGGCCGCCTCTTCCAGCGTGAACGCGACCTCGACCCGCCCCAGCTCCGCCGTGGTGCTCACGTGCGTGCCGCCGCACGGGATGGACGCCTCGCCCTCCGGCAGCGAGCACCGCCACGTGCGCCGGGCCGTCAGCTCCGGCCCCGGCACGTCGACGGCGACCGGCGCCCCGGCCTCCACCCAGGCGGCGAGCTGCTCGTTCACGCGCCGGGTGAGCTGCGCCAGGTCCAGCCCTTCCGCGGAGAAACCCTTCTTCCGCAACGACTTGCCCAGGCGGTAGACGTCCACGCTGCCGCGGGGCACGATCCGCGACGAGGCGATCGCCGCCTGGTCGAAGTCGGGCCGCCCGAGCCCGTCGAGCGCCGGCTCCTTGCGCCAGCGGTCGGCCAGCGCCGCGTTGAGGGCGAGCGCGGCCAGGTGGCAGGCGGTGTGGCCGGCCGAGAGCCCAGCACGGAAGCCGGCGTCCACCTCCAGCTCCACCTCTGCCCCCACGGGCAACGGCGACTCGGTGAGGTGCAGGACCAGCCACTCCCACCCCTCGGCGCCGCGCCGCACCGGAATGTCCTCGCCGGCGAACACCTCGCCGGTGCTCGACTGGGCCCCTGTCACGCAGTCGAGAACCGGCAGGCCCGCGAGCGTGCCCCGGTCGGCGGGCTGGTCGGGCCAGGTGTGGTCGAGGGGGTGGAAGGGCGTCTCGGCGACGACCAGGCCGTGCCGGTCCCCCACCGGCACGGCCCCCTCGATCGTCGAACGGCCGCCGACCCGGCCGGACGGGAAGGTGACGACAGTGGATCTCATCCGCCGATCTTCCCAGCCGTGGCGGGCGGCCGCTCGTCCTCCAGGTAGCGGTCGCGGCCCGCGTACAGGCCGGTGCAGAGCTGCGCCACGAGAACCAGGAAGATCATCGTGTACGGCAGCGCCCACCCGCCGGTGGCCTCGCGCAGCACGCCGACCAGCAGCGGTCCCGCACCCGAGATGAGGTAGCCGGCGCTCTGCCCGAAGGCCGACAACCCGGCCGTGGCCTCCGGCGTGCGGGTGCGCAGCGCCAGCATCATCAGCGCCAGCGGGAACGAGCCCATGCCCACGGCCACCAGCACGATCCAGGCCGGCGCCATGGACGCGGGCCCGAACCACAACCCGAGGAACCCCGCCGCGTAGAACGCCACGAGCCCCACCACGACGGGTCGCTGGTCGCGGAAGCGGGAGGCGACCATGGGCGTGGCGATGGAGACCGGGATGTTCAGCGCGGTGAACACCCCCAGGATCACCCCGGCCTGCGACGTGGTGTAGCCGCCGTCGACGAGGATGGTGGGAAGCCAGCCGAACATGATGTACGCGATCATCGCCTGGGTGCCGAAATAGATCGCCACCGTCCACGCCAGCCGGCTCCTGACCATCCGGCGGATGCCCGCGTCCCCGGCGCCCGCGTCCCGCTCCGGTTCGCTGCGCAGCAGCGCGAGCCATGGAACGGCGGCCACGGCGGCCAGGGCCGCCCACACGCCGAGCGCGATGTGCCAGTCGCCTGACGCGCGTTCGATCGGCACGGTCGCGGCGGCGGCGAGCATGGTGCCGGCGGCCAGCGCCGTGGTGTAGACGGTGGTCATGATCCCGGTGCGGGCCGGGAAGTGCCTCTTGATCAGCGTCGGGATGAGCACGTTGCCGACGGCTCCGCCGGACAGCGCGACCGCGCTGCTCAGCAGGAATATCTCGGCGGAGCCCACCATTGACCTGATGAGCATGCCCACGCCGAGCGTGACGAGGGCGAGCAGCAGCAACCGGTGCTCGCCCACGCGCCTGGCGAGCGTGGGGGTGATCGCGCCGACGCTGGCGAAGGCCAGCACGGGCAGCGTCGTGAGCACGCCGGTGCCGACGCTCGTCATGCCGAGCGCGCCGGCGAGCTGGTTGAGCAGCGGCCCCACGCTGGTGACGGCGGTGCGCAGGTTGAGCGCGGCGAGCACGATCCCCAGCACGAGGAGCCACGCGAGAGAGCTGGTACGGCCTCTGGACTCCTGGGCGAGCACGCTCATACGCCGGAGATCCTCCATTCATCAAATCATGGGATGAATCATCAGCCTAACAGGAGCTAAAGGCCGCTTTATTCCTGACCCATGACAAGCCCCCGAGCCTCGCGGGGCCCGGGGGCGATGCCGGTGGACGATGCTCCGGTCAGAGAAGGGGACGCGGCGGCCCTTCGGGGGGCTGGCCGTGCGGCGGCACCGGCCCGGGAGGCGGGAGCGTGCCCCCGGGAGGCGCCCCGCCGCCGCCGACAGTGCCGGGCGGCACGGACTGCTCCCCGCCGTACGTCGAGCCGCGCTGGTGCGGCCCCGGCACGTCGCCGCGCCAGCCGCCCGTCTCGCGGCCTCGCGACTCGATGAACTCCTTGAAGCGGTTGAGGTCGTTCGTGACGCGCATGCGGACGATCTGCAGCCAGTCGCCGGCGGTCTCGACGAAGCCCTCGGGGTCGTACTCCATCTGGAGCGTGACCTTGGTCCTCGCGTCGTCGACGCGGTGGAAGGTCACCACGCCCGCCTGGTGCGGCTTGTCGACCGAGCGCCAGGCGACGCGCTCGTCGGGGTGCTGCTCGGTGATCTCGGCCTCGAACTCGCGCCTCACCCCGGCGATCTCCACCACCCACGCCGTGCGCGTGTCGCCGATCTGCTTGACCGACTCCACGCCCTCCATGAACTCGGGGAAGCTCTCGAACTGCGTCCACTGGTTGTAGGCCGCCGAGATGGGGGCCTGTACGTCTACGGAGTGTTCGATACTGCTCATGGGATCAGCCACTGCCCCGGCGGGCACGGCGATAACGCCGCGGGGGCCGCCGTCACCGACGGCGCAGCAGCCAGTAGAAGCCCACCAGCGGCAACACGAGCGGGATGAACAGGTAACCCCGGCCGTACGCCGACCAGACCGTCTCGTCGGGGAACGCCGACGGATCCACCAGGCTGGCGGTGCCGATGATCAGCACGCCGGCCAGCTCGATGCCGAGCGCGGCCAGCGCCAGGCCGCGCGCTCCCCGCGCGAGCGCCACGGTGAGCACGATGTAGACGAGCGCCGCGAAGGCCGACAGCGAGTAGGCCAGCGGCGCCTCGGAGAACCGGCCGGCGATCTGCACGGCCGCCCGCGCGCCCGCGGCCAGCGAGAACAGCCCGTAGACGGCGATCAGGGCGCGCCCGGGCCCGGAGCCGACGGTGGCGCTCACGCCACGCCCTGCCAGATCTGCAGCAGCCGCCCGTTCATCACCGCGATCGCGAACCCGGCCACGACCAGGATGGCCGGCCCCCACCTGCTCCGCTCGGCCAGCGCCAGGAACACCCCGGCGGGCGGGATCAGCACCCCGCCGCCGATGTAGCCGAACAGCGTCACCTTGTCGCCGGGCCCCGCTCCGCCGGCCACCGCCGCGATCACGAGGCCGGCCTGGACGAGCAGGGCCACCTCGAGCAGGGCGAACCCGGACAGCAGCACCATGCCCATCGGCCGGTTGCGGATCGCGACGACCAGGCTCACGAGCATGAGCAGCAGGGAGCCGGCGATGACGATCGTGGAGACGACGGTGTTCATCGCAGGTAAGGCTATCGCCCGTGCAGGCCGGCCTCGATTCCGTCCAGCACCCAGGAGAGCCCGCGCTCGAAGTTGTCGTCGGCGCCCCGCACGCCCTCCTCGATCATCGGCGCCAGCCGGGGGAACTCGCCGCCGTCGATCAGCTCCCTGATGTACGGCTCGGCGGCGGCGGCCCGCTCGGCGTCGTTGATGCCCTGCCGCCTGGGCGCGCGGCGGTCGGTCGCCTCCCTGATCACGAACCCGGTCATGTAGTCGGCGAACGCGGCCAGGATCCGCCAGGCCGTCAGCCGGTCGATCCCGAGCCCGTCGAACACGGACAACTTCTGCTCCACGTGACGCAGCCCGTTGGGCCCGACCTCGATCCGCTGCGAGATCAGCTCGACCCGCCACGGATGGCGCAACACCATCTCGCGCTCGCGCCGGGCGAGCAGCAGCAGCGCCTCCCGCCAGTCGTCCGGCAGCGGCTCGTCGACGAGGACCTCGGCGGCGATCGCGTCGTGCATGAGCGCGAGCAGGTCCTCCTTGCGCTCGATGTACGAGTAGAGCGTCATGGCGCGCGCGCCGAGCTCGGCGGCGACGCGCCGGATGGAGACCGCGGCCAGCCCTTCCGCGTCGGCGATCGCGACGGCGGCGGTCACGATCGCCTCCCTGCTCAGCGCGGGACGGCGGGGCGGCTCGGGGCGGGACCAGACGGAACTCACAAGCCTGATTCTAGACACCGTACGGAATTGATACGCTGTACGACATGCGATACGCCGTACGAAACCCCCTCCGCGCCACCGGCCTGGTCGTGCTCATGGGCGTCATCATGACGATGCTCGACACCACGATCGTCAACGTCGCGCTCGGCGCCCTGGCCCGCGACTTCCACACGACGCTCGCCACCATGCAGTGGGCGGTCACCGGCTACCTGCTGGCGTTGTCGATGACGGTCCCCGTCACCGGCTGGGCGGTCGGCAGGTTCGGCGGCAGGAACGTCTGGCTGCTCTCGCTCGTGCTGTTCGTGACGGGATCCGCGCTCAGCGCCGCCGCCTGGTCGGTCGGCAGCCTGGTCGCCTTCCGCGCGGTGCAGGGACTGGGCGGTGGCCTGCTCCTGCCGGTGGGCCAGACGCTGCTGGCCCAGGCGGCCGGGCGGGAGCGGATGGGCCGCGCGATGGCCATGATCTCGGTCCCGGCGATGCTCGCGCCCGTGCTGGGGCCGCCGCTCGGCGGAGTGATCGTGGAGGGTCTCGGCTGGCGCTGGCTGTTCCTGATCAACGTGCCGGTCTGCGCGGTCGCGCTGGTGGCCGCGTACGTGCTGCTGCCCCGCGAGCCGGGCGCGAGCCCGCGCAGCCTCGACGTGGTGGGCCTCGCACTGCTCTCGCCGGGCCTGGCCGCACTGGTCCACGGGCTGTCCGAGGTGGGCAACGGCTCGTCGCCCGCGCACCCCGCGCTCTGGATCGGCGTGGCGCTGGTCGCCGCGTTCGTGCTGCGCTCGCTGCGGGCCTCAGGGGCGCTGCTGGACCTGCGGCTGCTCGCCGACCGATCGTTCGCAGCGGCGGTGTGCGCGCTGGTGTGCTACTCGGCGGCCCTGTTCGGCTTCACCGTGCTCGTACCCCTCCACAGCCAGCTCGCCGAGGGCGGCAGCGCCCTGCAGGCGGGCCTGCTGCTGGCTCCGATGGGCGTCGGCGCGGCGCTCACGATGCCGCTGGCGGGCAAGCTCACCGACAGCCGGGGTCCTCGTGGAGCGGGCGCCGCGGGCGTCGTCGTGGCGGTGACGGGCATCATGGCGTTCGTCCTGCTCGACGCGGGCCCGGTGGCGATGTTCTGGCTGGGGCTCGGGCACGGGCTGGTGTCCACGTCGGTGATGGCCGCCGCGTTCAGGACGCTGGAGCAGGCCGCCATCCCGGCCGCGACCACGCTCAGCACGATCGCGGTACGCCTCGCCGCGCCGTTCGGCGTCGCGGTGCTCACCGTGGTGCTGCAGTCGTCCACCAGGGGCGGCGCGGCCCAGCCGTTCGCGCACGCGTTCTGGGTGACCATCGCGCTGGCCGCCGTCTCGCTGGTGCCGATCGCGCTCATAGGATCGAAGTCGTGGAAAGAATCCTCGTCAGCGCCTGCCTGATGGGGCGCAGGGTGCGCTACGACGGCGGCGCGAAGACCAGCTCCGACGCCTTGCTCGCCACGTGGCGGGCGGAGGGACGGCTGGTGCCGTTCTGCCCAGAGGTCGAGGGCGGGCTGCCGGTCCCGCGCCCGGCCGCCGAGATCGAGTGCGGCGCGGGCGGCGCGGCCGTGCTCTCGGGCGCGGCGCGCGTGCTGGCGGCCGACGGCTCCGACGTGACGGCCGCGTTCCTGTCAGGCGCGCGGTCGGCGCTCGCGCTGGCGCGCTCGTCCCGGATCCGGATGGCGGTGCTCAAGGAAGGCAGCCCCTCGTGCGGCGGGCTGTCCGTCTACGACGGCACCTTCGAAGGGCGCCGCACGCCGGGTCAGGGCGTCACGACGGCGTTGCTCGAGCTCGACGGCATCCGCGTGTTCGGCGAGGACCGGCTCGACGAGGCCGCCGCCTACCTGCGCACGCTGGAGAAGTAGAAGGCTCCGGCGAGGCCCGCGGCGAGCACGGCCGCCATCGAGCCGTGATACCACGTGAGCAGCGCCGAGCCGGCCCCGCCGAGCGCCGTGGCCAGGATGCCCAGCACCACCCCGCCCAGCGCCGCCGCGTGACTGTAGATCAGCCCGTTCCAGGCCCAGGAGCGCCCGGCCAGCGCGCCGCGAGCGCCGGCGAGCACGGCGGCCACGCACAGCGTCTCGACGACCGCGGCCGGGATGATCACGGGCTCGCCCATCAGGCCGGGCACGACACCCCAGTGCGGCAGCGCGAACGACAGGAAGACCAGCGCGTAGCAGGCGGACAGCCAGCCCAGCGCCCTGCGGAGAGCGTCCATGCGGTCCACGCTCGCACCGGTCGCACGCCGTGTCGTCGTCCCTAAGGAGACGGCTCGGATACGCCGCCGGAGGTAGGGAGCAGCCGTCTCACCAGGCGGATCGCCTCGTCGATCGTCAACCTGGCGTCCTCGCCGCTCTCGCACGCGGCCACCTCGCGGCCCGCTTCGCCCATCATGGTCGTGAGCAGCACGACGAGTACGTGGCTCTCGCGCGTGTCCGCCAGGCCGAGCAGGCGTTTGTTGCCGCCGATCCAGTCGCGGCCGCGCTGCCGGCGCAGCGTGACGAACTCGGCGGGGCCGTCGTTCTCCAGGAACAACCTGGCCACCTCGCGGTGCTCCCACGAGCCTTCCAGGTAGGCGCGGGCGCCGGCGAGGAACCGTTCGGCGGCGCCGTCCGCGGCCCTGGCCGCCTTGGAGGCGCGCTCCTCCTGCCCGCGCACGAACTGCTCCCACAACGCCAGGAACAGGCCGGGCTTGCCGCCGAAGTGGTGGTAGAGGCTGCCGACGCTGATGCCGGACGCCTCGACGATGTCGGCGACGGTCGCCTCGGCGTACCCCTTGGCCAGGAAGACCTCGCGGGCGGCGCGAAGCAGCGTGTCGCGGGTGCCGCTCGACCGGCCCCACCGTCGGCTCTTCATCGGATCTCCTTCGCCGGTGCCGGGCGGTAGCGACGGCCCACAGTACCGCCGGGCGGGCGGGTGAGCAGAAGGATGTACGCCGGCTTCGCTCCGCCGGAGGAGGCGGCGCCCGGCCGCGCCCGCGAGGATCGACGGTATGACGATCGGCCTGCTGCTCACCCTCGCCGCCCTCGCGGTCGTCGACAGCACCAGCTTCGGCACCCTCGGCATCCCCGTCTACCTGCTGCTGGCCTCGGGCAGGTCGCGGGTGTCGCGGCTGCTGATCTATCTGGCCACCGTGGCGGGCTTCTATTTCCTGGTGGGGGTCGCGCTCATGCTGGGGTTGTCCACGGCGATGGACGCCTTCGGCGACGTGCTGCGCAGCGGCCCCGCCTCCTGGGTGCAGCTCGCGCTGGGCGCCGGCTTGTTCGCGCTCAGCTTCAGGTTCGACCCGAAGCGGCGCGCGAGGCTCGGCAAGCCGGAGCGCCGGTTCGAGCCGCGGGTGGGCGGGCCGCGCACGATGGTGTTGCTGGGGCTGACGGCCGGAGTGCTCGAGGTGGCCACGATGGTGCCGTACCTGGCCGCGATCGGCGTCATGACGACCTCCGGGCTGGCGGCCGGGCAGTGGGTGCCGCTGCTGGCGGCGTACGTGGGGGTGATGATCGCGCCACCGCTGGCGCTCATGGGCCTGCGCGGCGTCGCGGGTGCGTGGCTGGAGCCGAAGCTGGAGCGGCTGCGCGCGTGGCTGGCCAGGCATGCGGCCTCGGCCCTGAGCTGGGGGCTGGCGATCGTCGGGTTCCTGCTGGCGCGGGACGCGGCGGTGGTCCTGTTCTTCCGGTGACCGCGGCCGCGTGCGCCCCGCGGCCCAGTCGGACGGCCCAGTCGGACGGCCCAGTCGGATGGCCCGCCGAACGGCCCGCCGGCAGGGTCCCGGCCGGGCAGCTCGAAGGCGGTTTTCCAGGCACCTTTAGGATCGGACACCTGGAGGTGAACTGTCATGTTGCGGGCGTTTCTGAGGACGGAAGCGGGCAGCACGACCGTGCTGCTCGCCGCCACCGTGCTCGCCCTGCTGTGGGCGAACTCGCCGTGGGGCGACACGTACGAGGCCTTCTGGCACATACCGACAGGCATCTCCTTCGATGACGCGCTGTTCTCCCTCGACCTGCGGCACTGGGTCAACGACGGCCTGATGGCGGTCTTCTTCTTCCTCATCGGCCTAGAGGTGTCGTACGAAGTGCGGCTCGGGCAGCTGCGCGACCGCCGGCTGCTCGCCGTGCCGGCCGTGGCGGCGCTGGGCGGGATCCTCGTCCCGGCCGGGATCTACCTCCTGCTGAACTTCGGCGGGCCAGGAGCCGTCGGCTGGGGCGTGCCGATCGCCACCGACACCGCGTTCGTGCTGGGCGTGCTCGCCGTCGTGGGGGCCCGCTGCCCCGATCCGCTCCGGGCGTTCCTGATGACGCTGGCCATCGTGGACGACGTGCTGGCGATCCTGGTCATCGCGCTGTTCTACACGGACAGCCTGTCCGTTCCCGCGCTCCTCACCGCGTTCGGGCTGCTCGCCGCCATCCTGACCCTGCGCAAGCTGAAGATCTGGCGGGCTCCCGCGTACATCGTGCTGGGCTTCGGGCTCTGGGTGGCCACGCTGGAGAGCGGGATCCATCCCACGCTGGTCGGCATCGCGCTCGGCGTCCTGGTCTTCGTCTACGCGCCGACCGACCAGAAGCTGCTGCTCGCCGGCGAGGCCGTGCACTCGTTCACCAGCTCGCCGAGCGCGCAGGCCGCCAGGGAGGCCACGGTGCGGGTGCAGCGGGCCGTCTCCGTCAACGAGCGGCTGCGGCTGCGGTTGCAGCCGTGGAGCTCGTACGTGATCGTGCCGGTGTTCGCGCTGGCCAACGCCGGGGTGGTGCTGGACGGCGAGGCCCTGCGGGCCGCCGTCACCTCGCCCGTGTCGATCGGTGTGGCGCTGGGGCTGCTGCTGGGCAAGTTCGTCGGCATCTCGCTGGGCACGTGGGTGCCGCTGCGGTTCGGGTGGGGCAGCCTGCCGGGCAACCTGGTCTGGGGGCAGTTGTTCGGCGGCGCGGCGGTCTCCGGGATCGGTTTCACCGTCTCCCTGTTCATCGTGGACCTGGCCTTCGACGACCAGCCGGGCATCCAGTCGCAGGCGAAGATCGGGATTCTGGCGGGGTCCCTGCTGTCCGCGGTGCTGGGATGGTTGATCTTCAAGCTGGCGTGGGACCGCGGCGGGGTGTGCGCGCCGCCCGACGCGGAGCCCGAGGAGGAGCTGCCCGAGCTGCTCTCGGTGCCGGTGGGGCCCGGCGACCACGTGCGCGGGCCGGCGAAGGCCAGGGTGACGATCGTGGAGTACGGCGACTTCGAGTGCCCCTACTGCGGGCGGCTCCACCCGGTGCTGGACGAGCTGCTCAGGAAGAACCCGGACGTTCGCGTGGTGTTCCGGCACTTCCCGCTGCGCACGCTGCATCCGCGGGCCGCCTCCGCGGCGGTCGTGGCCGAGTCCGCGGACGACGCCGGACGGTTCTGGGAGATGCACGACATCCTCTTCGACAACCAGCGGTTCCTCACGGACGCGGACCTCGAGCACTACGCCGCCCAGATCGACGTCGAGCCCTGGACGGACGTCTCCCGCCACACCGCCAGGATCGCCATCGACGAGAGTTCGGGCCGCGACAGCGGCGTGCGCGGCACCCCCACCCTCTTCCTCAACGGCGTGCGCTATCAGGGCGCCCTGGATCTCGGCTCCATCGGCAAGGCGGTGGACGAAGCCCGCCGATCCACTACCGTCGTTGAGACCCCGCAACCCCCGGAGAAGGCCTGATGCTCAACGTGATCACGATCATCTTCCCCCTCGTCATGGTCGTCGTGCTGGTGGGCGGCGTCATCGTGACCGCCATGAACCGCCGCGCCCATGGGCGCGGCGCGACGCTGGGCATGGCGGGCTGCGCCGTGCTGCTCGTGGGGGTGCTGGTCAACGTCGTCCTCGGGTTCATCGCCACCTCGTTGTACGACGCCCTGGGCGCGGGCGGCGCCGCCATGCTCATCGGCGCCCTCGGCATGCTCTTCAACGCGACCGGCACGGGCCTGCTGATCGCGGGCGTGATCGCCCGGCGCGACCCGCAGCAGCCGCACCACCCGCAGCCCGGCCAGGCGCAGGGCTGGCAGCAGCAGCCGATCCAGCACCAGCAGCCCCATCCGCAGCAGCCTTACCCCCAGCAGCCCCCGCAGCAGGGCTGGCAGCAGCCGCCCTACGGCGGCGGCCAGGGTTAGCGGCCGCCGGCCGCTCTGTCGCACGGCTTCCGTCGTGTCATGTAGACGGAATATCCCCCGGAAGTGTGACAATGTGGGCCTTACTCACAAGCGCGTGGGGGGATCATGACGCGAGAGCAGCCAGACGGGCAGGAACCTGATCCCAACCGGACGATCAGGCATCGCTTCCCGCACCCGGTCCCGCCGCCCGGCCCGCCCTCGCAGGGCCCGCCGGAGTCGCCGTACACGCAGCGCCTGCCCTACACCCCTGACATGCTGCCCGACGTTCCCGTCTACGAAGCCAGGCCGCCCAGGTCCGGCTGGTGGTGGGTGATCGTGGCCGGCGGGCTGGTGCTGCTGATCGCGGCGGTGGCCGTGGCGGCGGTGTTGTGGGTGCGGAGCGACGCCGACGCCGGGCCGCGGGCCCTCCAGCCGGAGACCGCCGTCACGCGCGCGTGAGGTCCATGACCGGGTCGTCTCCCAGGTCGGCCCGGGTCGGTGTCAGGCAGGGCTGCTCCATCCGGGCCCGCGCGCCTGGTTCACCTCGCGCACGACCTCCCAGGCGTCCGCCACCGGGCCCAGGTGCCGCAGCTTTTCGGGGTTGAGCACGGCGCGGATCGTCTGGACCTGCCCGTCGAGGATGTCGAGCGCCAAGGTGTTGACGATCTTGCCGTCCCGGTCGCGGAAGATCGCGCCCGGCTGGCCGTTCATCTCGTGCGGCTCCACGACGCCGCCGATCCGTGCGAACGGCGTAGCGATGCCGCCCAGCATCCGGGCCACGTTCCCGGCGCCGAAGACGCCGTCTCCCCACAGCGGCGCCTTGCCGCCGCTGTCGCCGACCATCCGTACGTCGCCGGCGAGCAGCACGCGCAGCCCTTCCACGTCTCCTTCTCTGAAGGCGTGGAAGAAACGCCCGGCGAGTTCGTCACGCTTGCGGCGATCCGCCTCGAACCGGGCGCGCCCGTCGTCCATGTGGCGGCGCGCCCGGACGGCGAGCTGGCGGCACGCCGCCTCCGAACGCCCCACCGCGGAGGCGACCTCACCGAAGCCGAACCCGAACACCTCGCGCAGCACGAAAACCGCGCGCTCCAGCGGGCTGAGCCGCTCCAGCAGCAGCAGGGCGGCCATCGACAAGGAGTCGGCCAGCTCCGCCGACCGCGCCGGGTCCGCATACGGGTCGGTCAGCAGCGGCTCGGGGAACCACGCGCCGGAGTACTCCTCCCGCCGCACGCGCGCCGAGCGCAGCACGTCGATCGAGATCCGGGACACCGTGGCCGCCAGGAACGCCTTGGTCGACCTGGGCTGTGCCGGTGAGGCCTCGTAACGCAGCCAGGTCTCCTGGACCGCGTCCTCTGCCTCGCTCACGCTCCCGAGAATCCGGTAGGCGATCGAGAACAGCAGCGGCCGCAGCTCCTCGAACTCCTCGGCCCGGTTCACGTCAGCTCCTCCTTGAAACCCTGCCGCCAGGAGGGGTGGCGCAGCCGCCAGCCGAGCTCCCGTTTGGCCTTGGCGTTGGAGAAGCCGCGTCCCTCGGTCATCATGGTGACCGCCGTCTTCCCTGCCAGCGGCCGGGCCAGCCATGCGGGGATCCGCATCGGCGGCTTCGCGCCCGCGCACGCCGCCAGATGGGGCAGCCACTCGCCGGCCGGGGCGGGCTCGTCGTCAACGATGTTGAACACGCCTCTGGCCTGGTGCTCCACGGCCAGGACGGTGGCGGTCGCGGCGTCGTCGAGATGCACCCACGAGCTGTGGCCGCCGCCGTCGCCGATGACCGGGTACTGCCGCTTGCGCACCAGTTCGACCTGGTCGTCGGTGGCCCCCGGCCCGTAGAACGCGCCGTAGCGCAGGACCGCGCCGCCCGCACTGACGACCGCCTCCTCGAGGTGGCGAATCGCGTGCGCCCCCTGACCTGTGCTCGTCGGGTCCAGCGGGTCCTCTTCCACCTTCACCCATCCGCCTGTACGGATGCCGTTCCAGGCGCCGTAGCTCTGGGCGACGAAATGGCTCACGCCGGCCGCTTCCGCGGCGGTCAGCAGGTGGTCCGTCCCTTCGACGCGTAGCCGGTTGGTGGTGGCGAACCAGCGGTCGAAGTGCTTGATATCAGGTTTGCCGGAGATGGCGGTCATCTGGTGCACCATCGTGTCCGGCCTGGCCCGTGCCACCGCCTCCCCCACTGCTACCGCGTCCAGGCCGTCCATCACGACCCCGTCGGCGCCCAGTCCCTCCAGCAGGCCCAGCTTGTCCGCGTTCGTCGTCGTCGCCGTCACCTGATGGCCACGCGCGACCAGTTGCGGCACCAGCCGCCGCCCGAGCACCCCGGTCCCGCCCGCCACGAATACCCGCATGAATCCTCATCCGTCCCGACGTGTGTGTCTTTCACCCGGGACGAGACAGCCGGGTCGTTCCGTGACATGGAAGGAGAGAGCTCCGGGAAAGACCTCGTGGCTCCGTCCGGATCCCGGGGAGAGACCGGCTCAAACCGGCCGTCCCGTTTTCCGTGTCACAGAACGACCGGGCTGTCCCGTCCCGGGACGGACCGACTCACGCCAGACAGGAGCTCGGCCATGAACGACAACCAGAAACTGGCTTTGATCACCGGGGCGAACAAGGGAATCGGCCGGGCGACCGCCGACCAGCTCGCCGCGCTGGGCATGACGGTTCTGATCGGCGCGAGGGACGCGCGGCGCGGTGAGGAGAGCGCGGCGGCGGTGCGGGCGGAGGGCGGCGACGCGTACGCGGTCGTCCTGGACGTCACCGACCCGGCCACCGTCCAGGAGGCCGCGAAGTGGATCGGGGACGAGGTGGCCGTGGTTGCGCTACGTCGCCACGGACAGCAACGACCACAACGGGACATCACCGCGCCACGGGCTCCGGCGTCTCCGCCTGCCAGCAGTGCGTCCAGCGGCCCTCCCCCAGTTCCGTACGTCCCGGCGCCTCGCTCGAGCACACGGGCAGCGCCACCGGGCAGCGCGGATGGAAACGGCACCCGCCGGGCGGGGCGATGAGGCTGGGCGGCTCGCCGTGCCGGGTCGCGTCGGGCGGGGTCACCCGGTCGGGGTCGGGCGCCGACTCCAGCAGCAGCCGCGTGTACGGGTGCCGGGGCGACTGGGTGACCGCCTCGCTGGGCCCGCTCTCGATGAGCCGGCCCGCGTACATCACGGTGATGTCCTCGGCGAAGTAGCGCGCGCTGGCGATGTCGTGCGTGATGTACAGCAGCGCCAGCCCGCTCTCCTTGGCCAGTTCCTCCAGCAGCCGCAGCACGCCGAGCCTGATCGACACGTCCAGCATCGACACGGGCTCGTCGGCGATCAGCGCGACGGGCTGGACGGCCAGCGCCCGTGCGATGGCCACCCGCTGCCGCTGCCCGCCGGACAGCTCGTGGGGCAGCTTGTCCATGAACTGCTCCACCGGCGTGAGGCTGACGCGTTCGAGCAGTTCGGCGACCATCTTGCGCTCCTGCTCGTCCGAGCGGGCGTGCCCGTGGATGCGCAGCGGCCTGGCCAGGTGGTAGCGCACCCGGTGGAAGGGGTTCAGCGAGGAGAACGGGTCCTGGAAGATGAGCTGCACCTGGCGCCGGTAGTCGCGGAACGCCGCCCCGCGATGCGCGCGCACCGGCTCGCCGCGCAGCAGCAGCTCGCCCGACGTGGCCGGATAGACCTGCGCGAGCAGCCGGGCCACCGTGCTCTTGCCGCAACCGCTCTCCCCCACGAGCGCCGACACGGAGCCGGCGCGCAGGGCGATCGACACGTCCTCCACGGCACGCACGGGCGGCCGCCTCCCGAACCGTTCCCTCGGCCCGCGGGCCGAGGTGAAGTGCTTGGTGAGGTTACGGCCCTCAAGAACGATCATGATGCTTCCTCCACACCGCGGCCGCCGTTCAGCAGGCACGCCACCTCGCCGTCCGCCCCGCCCGAACCACCGGTCAGCAGGGGCAGCCGCGTGGAGCACTCCTCCATGGCCCTCCCGCAGCGCGGGTGGAAGGCGCAGCCGGGCGGCAGCGAACGCAGGTCGGGTGGGGTGCCGGGGATGCCGAGCAGCTCCTCGCGGGGCCCGTGCAGGCGGGGGAACGAGCGGAGCAGGCCCAGCGTGTACGGGTGCCGCGGCGCCCTGTGCAGCGCCCCGGCGGTGCCGGTCTCGACGACGCGGCCCGCGTACATGATGGCGATCCTGTCGGAGATCTCCATGAGCAGCGACAGGTCGTGCGTGATGAACACGACCGCGAAGCCGTACTCCTCCCTGAGTGCCCTGATCTCGTGGAGGATGTCGCGCTGCACCACCACGTCGAGCGCCGTCGTCGGCTCGTCCATGATGATGACCTCGGGGTTGAGGGCGAGCGCGATCGCGATGGCGGCGCGCTGCCGCATGCCGCCCGACAGTTCGTGCGGGTACGACCGCCGCCGGTCGGCGCTGATGCCGACGCGCTGCAGCAGTTCGACGGCCCGCTCCGTCCGGTCGTTGCGGGGCATCTTGGGGGCGTGGATGCGCAGGACGTCGTCGATCTGGGCGCCGACGGTGCTGACCGGGTTGAGCGAGTTCATGGCGCTCTGGAAGACGACGGCCAGTTCCTTCCAGCGGAAGGCGCGCAACTCGTCCCGCTTGAGGGCGAGCACGTCCACGGCGGTGCCGTCCTGGCGGTGGTAGACCACCGAGCCGGAGGTGATCGCGGCGGGCGGGCGCAGCAGCCGGGCGACGGCGTTGGCCAGCGTGGACTTGCCGCTGCCGCTCTCCCCCGCGAGGCCGAGGATCTCGCCCCGCCGCAGGTCGAGCGAGACGTCGGCGACGGCGTGCACGGCGCCGGTCTGCGACAGGTAGTCGACGCCGAGGTCGCGGATCTCCAGGACGTTCATGTACGGGCCTTCCGGACCTTGACCTTGACCGTGCGCAGGCGGGGGTTCGCGATCTCGTCGATGCCGAAGTTCACCAGCGCGAGGCCGGTGCCGATGAGCGCGATGCACAATCCCGGCGGGATGAACCACCACCATGCCCCGATGAGCAGCGCCTGCCCGTTCTGGGCGAAGTAGAGCATGCTGCCCCAGCTGACCGTGGACAGGTCGGCCAGGCCCAGGAACGACAGACCGGCCTCGGCCAGGATCGCGGCGACCACGGTGGCCAGGAAGCTGGTGGCGATGACGGGCAGCAGCACGGGCATGATCTCGAAGAAGATGATCCGCAGCGGCCCCTCGCCGCTGGCCCTGGCGGCCTGGACGAAGTCGCGCCGCCGCACCGAGAGGGTCTGGGCGCGCAGGACGCGGGCGCCCCACGCCCAGCCGGTGACCGCGATCACCACCGCCACGGAGCCGACGCCGCGCTGCGGCAGGTAGCCGGCCAGCACGATGATCAGCGGGAGAGCGGGCAGCACCAGGAAGATGTTGGTGAGCACGGACAGCACCTCGTCCACCGCGCCGCCGAAATAGCCGCCGACGAGGCCGACCAGGATCGCGAGCAGGTTGGCGATGACGGCCGACAGCACGCCGACGCCCATCGAGATGCGGGCCCCGTACACGATCTGGGTGAGGATGTCCTGGCCGGTCTGCGTGGTGCCGAGCCAGTGCTCCGCCGACGGGCCCTGGAGCCCGTCCTCGCTGGTGGCCGCGGGGTCGGCGCCGATGAGCAGCGGCCCGACCAGGGCCATCAGCGCGAAGAAGACGAGGATGCCGAAGCCGATCTTGATCTTCATTCGGACTCCTGCCTGGTTCGCGGGTCGAGCACGACGTACGCCAGGTCGGCCAGGAAGTTGGCGACGAGCACGGCCAGGGAGATGACGAGGAAGATGCCCTGCATGAGCGGGAAGTCCTCGTTCTCCACGCCCTTGAGGAGCATCGACCCGATCCCCGGATAGGAGAAGACGATCTCCGTCAGCACCGAGCCGCCCACCACGAAGCCGAGCGAGAGGGCGAAGCTGGTGATGTTGGGCAGGATCGCGTTGCGGGCCGCGTACGCCCACATGACCCGCCGCGAGGTCAGCCCCTTCGCCTCGGCCATGACCACGTAGTCCTCGCCCAGCGTCGTCACCATGACGTTGCGCATGCCGAGGATGCGGTCGGCCATCGACGCGATCACGATCGTGACGGCGGGCAGCGCCGCGTGGTAGAGCACGCTCGCCGCGAACTCGCCGGTCATGCCGGGCATCACGTCCAGCCCGTACGCCCTCGACACGGGGAACCACTGCAGGGTCACGCCGAAGACGAACACGAGCGCCAGCGCCACCCAGAAGTACGGGACCGCGTGCATGAACGTGGCCGCGGGCAGCACCCCGTCGAGCCAGGTGCCGCGCTTCCACGCCATGAGCACGCCCAGCGAGGTGCCGATGAGGTAGCTGATCAGGGTGGCCACGCCGACGAGCCCGACCGTCCACGGCAGGCTGTCGGCGATGACCGTGGACACCTCGGTGGGGAAGAAGGTGATCGAGCGGCCCAGCTCGCCGCGCGCGAGGTTGCCCAGGTAGTCGAGGTACTGCTGCCAGAGGTTCGCGTCGCTGATGCCGAACGCGCGGCGCATCGCGTCGATGGCCTCCGGTTCGACGTTGCCCTTCATCCTGGCCACGAGCAGTTCCACCGGATCCCCCGGCATGAGCCGGGGGATCAGGAAGTTGAGCGTGATGGCGGCCCAGGCCGTCAGGAGGTAGAAGCCGAGCCGCCGAGCCAGGAACCTCACTTGGCGGCCGGCTTCAGATGCAGCAGCACCACGGCGGCGTCGGGCGAGGTGTAGGGCGACGGCATCGCGTACGGGTCCTGCTCGGACGGCCAGCCGACGTACTTGTTCGTGCGGTACTGCGCCCACGACGGGCTGTAGAACAGCGGCAGCGTGGGCAGCTTCTCCACCATGATCTTGCCGAGCCCCTGCGTGGCCTTCTGCTGCTCGGCCTCGTCCTCGGTGGCGGCGTAGTCCTCGATCAGGCGGTCGGTCTCGGAGTCCTTCCAGCGCTGGTAGTTGCCGGTCGCCGACTCGCCGACGGGCTCGGCCAGGCCGCCGAAGAGCATCGAGCGCATCTGGTAGTAGGGGGTCGGCCCGGACGCGGTGGCCCTGATCGACAGCTCGTAGTTGCCCTTGCCGACCTTGGACACCCAGTCCTGGAACGCCACGCCCCTGGTGTCGACGGTGATGCCGATCTTGGCGAGGTCCTCCCGGATGAGCTGGGCGGCGTTGACCCAGTCGGTGAACGGTGAGGGCACCAGCAGCGTGAACTTCAGCTTGGCCGGATCGACGCCCTTCAGCAGTTCCTTGGCCTTGGCCAGGTCCACCTTGAACGCGGCGTCCTTGTACTCGGGCGGCACGTACGCCTCCCCGCCCGGCATCGGCACGCCGGTCGGATGCGCGACCTTGGTGTAGCCGCGCTCGGCCACCCGGACGATCTTGTCACGGTCGATGGCGAGGCTGATGGCCTGGCGCACCTCCGGCTTGGACAGGATCGGATGGGTCAGGTTGGGCAGCAGCGTCACCACGCCCTCGGGCGGGAAGAAGAACTTGTTCTGCTCCGGCTTGCCCTGCACGTAGATCTTCTGGATGTCCGGCACGAACGCGCCCGCCCAGTCGACCTCGCCCTGCTGGAGCGCCGTCTGGACGGCGTTGGCGGTGTAGGCGGGGAAGCGCAGCACCGGCACCTCGGGCTTGCCCGGCTGCCAGTAGGACGGGTTCTTGACCATCTCGTACAGCTGGGCCGAGAACTTCGACAGCGTGTAGGGGCCGGTGCCGACCGGCTTGGAGTTGGTGAAGGTGACCGGGTCCTTCTGCTTCTCCCACAGGTGCTTGGGCACGATCGGCGAGTTGCCGGCGATGTTGAACAGCTTGGCGTAGGAGGTGTTCTCGAAGTCGATCCGCACCTTGTCCGGCGCCAGCGCCTCGGCGCCGGTGATCTCCAGCGCGTTCCTGTTGAGCTCCGGGTTGTCCTTGAGCATCTGGAACGTGAAGGCGACGTCGTCGGCGGTGAACGGCTTCCCGTCGGACCACTTCACGCCCTGGCGAAGGGTGAAGGTGAGGGATTTGCCCTTGTCGGACCATTCGTGCTTCAGCGCCAGCCACGGCGTGATCTCGCCGGGCTTGAGCTTGTTGAAGTACATGAGGGTCTCGTGGATCATCCCGCTCGTCCCGAAGTTCACGCCTTCGAGGTGGTACGGGTTGAAGTCCTCCTGGAACGTGCCCGCGTCCACGGCGTGGATGATCAGCGGCGGGGCGTTCTCACCTTCACCGCTCCCGCCGGAGCCTCCGCCGCCGGAACAGCCGGCGAGGGTGAGGGCGGCGAGCACCGCCAGCAGACGTTTCACGGGGGGCCTGATCATTGGGGGGCTGCCTTTCCGAAATACTTCGTCCGGAGGACGCGCGAGCCCTTCGGGGCGGCGAACGCCTGCGCGCGGCCGTATCCGGCTGGTGCACCGCGCACGACGGTCAGCGCGCGGTAGTAGTCGACGTAGGGGAAGCCGTAGGTCTCGCCCCTGGCGTAGGCGTAGCCGGTGATGGCCTGTGACCAGATCTCGTACGCCTCCTCGCTGAGCTCGACGAACACGTCGGGGGCGTAACCCTCGGCGTCCTCCCAGTTGTCGGCGTAGTAGAGCTCGCTCGCCCAGTAGGCGGGCTGCTCGCGTTCGAGGGTCTTCAGCCCGCCGTAGAAGCGGGCGTCCTCGACGATGCGGTGGGTGCGAGCGTGATCCTTGTGGATGGACGCGCCCCAATGGGTCAGGATGACGTCCGGCCGCAGCTCCCTGATCTGGTCGCCGACGCGCATCTTGACCTCGTCGTCCTCGGGGAGCAGGCCGTCCTCGTAGTCGAGGAAGCGCACGCCGGCGCCGATCCGCTCGGCGAACGTCTCGGCCTCCTCGCGCTTCTGCTTGGCGTAGTCGGCCACGGACATGCGGGGATGGCCGCGCTCGCCGAGCGTCAGGTGCAGCAGCGTCGCGCGGTCGCCGCGCAGGACGTGCTGGGCGAGCACGGCGCCCGCGGTCAGGTCGAGGTCGCCCGCGTGGGCGCCGATGGCCAGAACGTGCGTCATGCTTCTCGCCTCATCACGTGGAACCGCCTGGTGATCTCGTAACCGGCCTTGGTGTAGAGGTGGCCGGCGGGGCTGGTCTCGCCGGTCCACAGGAACCACGACGAGTGGAGCCCTTCGGCCCGCATCATCGTCATGGTGAGATGGAGCAGGATCTTGCCGAGGCCGGTGCCGCGCTGCCCCGGGTCGACGCCGAAGGGGCCGAACCGCTCGGGGATGCCGCGGTAGGCCGCGTAGAGGGCGAAGCCCACGATCCCGTCCTTCTTCGCGATCACGATGCGATCGGGGTCGCGGTGGTGGCGGATCGCCTCGCCCCAGTCGGGGTTGAAGGCGTCGGCCGCGAAACGGATCAGCTCCGGCAGCTCGCCCACGGCGGGGTTGCGGAAGACGTACCCCTCGCTCTCGCGCCTGGCGCGCAGCTCGTGCACGTCCTCCGGCGTCACGTAGCCGACGAGCGTGCGGTCCATCGCGACCGGCGAGTACAGCGTACGGAAGCCCAGCGACTCCAGCAGCCGGAAGCCGGCGGGGTAGAGCTCCGGGTCGGCGCCCGGCAGCACGTAGTTCGGCGTATAGGACGAAAAATCCACCCGCGTTCGGCCGGCGCCCTCCAGAAACGCCAGCGCCTCCCCCACCAGCCGCCGCCCCAGCCCGCCGCCGCGATGCTCCGGCGCGACGAAGAAGAACGGGATCCAGCCGGTCTCCGGCTCCAGATCGGTGCCGGGGGCAAGGGGCGTCAGCCTGCGGACGGCGTACGCGCAGCCCACCACCTGCCCGTCCACCACGGCCACCCGCAGGCCCTCGGGGTCGAAGTTCGGGTCGAGCAGCACGCAGTCCCGCAACCATCCGGAGGTGGTGGGATCTCCTGGCATGCTCCTGTTCCAGGCGTCCACCAGGGAGCGTTCGTCGCCGGGCGCGAACGCGCGGACAGTCACCATGGGGGTCCTTTCACGCTGCTGCTGTCCCGCCACAGCTTTCCCAGTGTTAACCGCCCAGGTCAAGCGATGTAGGAAGAAATTTTCCATCTCGCAGTAAATGTGGAAAATTAGTTTCGCGTGCGGTAACTATGGACGGTTGCCCATTCGCCCTGCTTGTCCCAGCCCTCACCCGCCCGGGTGACCGGACCGCGCACCGGTTCCAGGCGCCGCGCCCGCGTGAGGAATGCGTGCTGGAGGGGCCGCGCCCCTCCAGCACGCTCCCCCGCCGGGCGGGCAACCCCCTGTCCACCCGGCGAGCTCGTGACCTCGGCGGTCAGCCCCGGGCGCCCCCGAACGGGCGCCCGGGCCGCCGCCCGCCCGTGGCGCCGGACCCCTCCGCGCCGCCGGTCATTTCGGTCCGGCGAGGAACGCCTTCGCCACTTGCGTCACGGCGGACTTGGCGACCGCGGGCTCGAAGACCGGCTTCTCGTAGTCGTCGGCCTCGACGATGCCGCCGCCGGCCGTCGTGCCCCTGAAGGAGAACTCGACCGTACGCTCGCCGGACAGAACCTTGATCAGCAACTCCTGCCGGGGTTCTTCGTCCTGCTCGCCCGGCGTGGTGGTCGAGGACACCACGGCGAACGCCTTCTCCCCGAGCCCCGAGAGCTCCTCCCTGGGCCCGTACGTGGTGTGGCTCACGCTGTTGCCGATGCCGCCCTTGGCGCGGTAGCGGTCGTACTTCCTGGCATCACGATCGAACTGGAAGTCCGACCCGCTGCTGCCGTCCTTCCCCCAGTCGACGACGTGGACGCGCAGGCTTCCGCCCCTGGTGGTGTACTCCTGGCCCGGCTCGTGCTTCACCGCCTCCTGGATGGCCCAGGTGCAGGTGGTCTGCTTGATGCGCCCGTCGTTGTCGCCCACGGACGGCCCCGTGACGGCGGGGAAGAACGCCGACTGCACGTCCGCGACGCTGAGGATCCCGCAGGGCCCGCCGACCTTGACCTTCGAGGCGTCCTTGGCCATCTCCGCGGTGATGCGCTCGGCGACCTTGCCGGCCGCGGCGCGCACCTCGTCGCCCGACGGGTACTTCCGGCCGGAACGGTTGCTGCCGCCGTACCGGACCTTGATCAGCCACGGCCCCTGCCGGACGTACACCTCGGCGGACAGGCCGCTGTGCCCGATCGAGCTCTGGCTGTACGAGGCGTCGCCGTGGTCCAGCTTGATGGTCTCGCCGAACGACGAGCCGGAGGTCTTCCCGTCGATCCGCTGCCCGTCCCGTACGTTGACGCGCCCTTCGTGCGCCTTCCTGTCCCGCTCGAAGCGGTCCTTGGCGTACGCGATCGCGTTCCGGGTGTCGGAGCTCCTGGCCTGGACGGAGATGTTCAGGCTGCGATGGCCGATGACGCCGCCGCCGACGTCCATCTTGTTGTTTCGCCACCCGCAGCTCGCCTGCTTGTCGTCCTCCGCGGCGGCCCCGGTGGACGCGTCCCTCCCGCCGTACTTGCCGTCGGTGACGAGGCTCTTGCGCAGGGCGTCCGGGATGGCGTCGCAGAGCTGGGACCCGGTGATCGGCCGCAGCTTCACCGCCTCGGCGGCCGGGGTCGCCGAGGGCGTCCGCACCAGTCTGGGCCGCTTGCCGGACGGGTCGGGCGGCGGCCCTGGTCCGTCGCTGAACTGCTGGATGAGCAGCCACCCTCCGGCCGCCCCGCCGATCAGGACGACGGCGAGCACGGCCACGATGGCGATCAGCGGCCCCTTCCCACCGCCGTTGCGCCGAGGAGGCCGCCCAGGACCGCCCGGCCACGGCCCTCCAGGACCGCTCTGACCCGGCCCGCCGGGACCGCCCGGCCGCGGACCCTGCCCTCCGGGCCCCATCGGCGGGAAGCCACCGCCCTGTTGCCCCGGCATCCCCTGCGCGCCAGGCCCGTACGGCGGCCCTGAGGGGCCGTGCCCCGGAGACGGCGGGAATGGGGTGGACATCAGCGACCCTTCACAGCAGAGCGGCAGAACCTTGACCGGGTGGCCACACCAGCCGAAAGGCCGTGTCCGACGGAGCACGAGGGGGGCCTGCCGTCCTTCGGCGGCCAGGCATGCGTCCGCCCCCGCGCTCGAACCGTGGCCGGGTCCGAGCCTACGGACGGCCCGCACGCGGGCGTGTCAGGCGAACACCCGACAACCCGGTCACGGTTCGGTCGAGCCGGGTGCACGCGCGACCTCCGTCGCCGGATCGGCGCCCCGGCCGCACATACGAACAACGGCGGCGCCCCTGAAGGACACCGCCGTTCTCATGCCGACCCCGCGGGTGGAGCTATGGGGATTCGAACCCCAGACCTCCTCCATGCCATGGAGGCGCGCTACCAACTGCGCCATAGCCCCTGATCACCGCTCCGAGCACACCCGTTGCGGCGCTCGGAGAGCATATAGCCATCCGCCGCGATTCTCCTAATCGCGCGGGCACACCGGAACGCTCCCGTACGGCCCCCGAGCCGTACGGACCTCAGGCCACGGCCTCCGGCCGGTCGTCACTGTTGACCGGCTCCGGCAGGGTGCCCGCGTTGTGTTCCAGCAGCCGCCAGCCCTTGCGCCCTTCCTGCAGCACGGACCAGGAGCAGTTGCCCAGCCCGCCGAGCGCCGGCCACAGCTCCTCCGGCAGCCCGAGCAGCTCGCAGATCCCGAGCCGCAGCGCGGCCCCGTGCGAGGCCACGACGAGCAGCCCGTCGTCGTCGAGGCGGCCGGCCCACTTGCGCATCGCGGCCGCCACCCGGGCGGCCACGTCACCGACGGGTTCTCCGTCCGGCGCCTCCCAGGCGGCGTACTCGTCGGGCCAGCGCGCGGCGATCTCCTCGCGCGTCAGCCCTTCCCATTGACCACCGCCGCGCTCGCGGAAGTCCTTGTCGACCGCCACGTCGAGCCCGACGACCCGCCCGAGCGCCAGCGCGGTGTCGTTGGCCCGCTGGAGGTCGGAGGAGACGATCAGGGTGGGACGCAGCGATGCCAGCAGCGACGCGGCCCTGGCCGCCTGCGCCATGCCGGTCTCGTCGAGAGGGATGTCGGAGTGGCCCTGGAAGCGCCGCTCGACGTTCCACAACGTCTGCCCGTGACGCAGACACACGATCCTTTTACTCAACTGCGGGCCCGCTGCAGATTGGCCTGCATGACGCTCTCCGGCAGCGTGATGGCCGGGCAGTCCTTCCAGAGGCGCTCGAGCGCGTAGAACGTACGGTCTTCCTCGTGCTGGACGTGCACGACGATGTCGATGTAGTCGAGCAGCACCCAGCGGCCCTCGCGCTCGCCCTCTCGGCGCACGGGCTTGGCGTCGGCCTCGGTGCGCAGCCGCTCTTCGATCTCGTCGACGATGGCGCGTACCTGACGGTCGTTGGTGGCGGAGCAGAGCAGGAAGGCGTCGGTGATGACGAGCTGTTCGCTCACGTCGTATGCGAGGATGTCATCGGCCAGCTTGTCGGCCGCGGCCTCCGCGGCGATGCGCACGAGCTGGACGGATCTGTCAGATGCGGTCACGATGCGGGTCTGTCCTCCTGTGTCGGCAGCAAGCCTTATGTTGAGCGTACCCTTCCGGGCCGAAACCCCTCACCCACAGCGTGACGACCTTCAGCCGGTGGCGTGATAGAGCCCGCGCTTGTTGATGTACTGCACGATCCCGTCAGGCACCAGATACCAGATCGGTTCGCCCTTGGCGACCCGCTGGCGGCACTCCGACGACGAGATGGCCAGCGCGGGGATCTCCAGCAGCGTCACCTTGCCGTCGGGCAGGCCGGGGTCGTGCAGCGTGTGGCCGGGGCGCGTGCAGCCGACGAAGTGGGCCAGCTCGAACAACTCGCCGGCGTCCTGCCAGCCGAGGATGGCGCCGAGGGCGTCGGCGCCGGTGATGAAGAAAAGGTCGGTCTGCGGACCATAAACGTCCGATACATCACGCAATGTGTCGATAGTGAAGGTAGGGCCAGGGCGATCCACGTCCACCCTGCTCACGGAGAAGCGGGGGTTCGACGCCGTCGCGATGACCGTCATCAGATAGCGGTCCTCCGCCGCCGAGACCTCACGCTCGGACTTCTGGTACGGCCGTCCGGTCGGTACGAAGACGACCTCGTCGAGATGGAAATGGTGGGCCGCTTCGCTGGCCGCGACAAGGTGTCCATGATGGATGGGATCGAACGTCCCGCCCATCACGCCCACTCGCCGCTTCCCCTGGATACCAGGCGCGTTCATCATGAATCGGACCTTACGCGGACGTCCTACGACAACATGATGGCACCCCCCTGAGTGATGTCCGCGCATCGCTTCGGTTGCGGACGTAGCATGCCGGGCATGACGACCACCCCGGACCGCAACCGCGTCCAACTGCCCGGCATATCGTCCCGAGCCTACGAACACCCCGCAGACCGGTCCGCCCTGGTCGCTCTGCGTAAGTTGAGTGGGTTCGACACAGTTCTCAAGCAGATGTCCGGCCTCGTCAGCGAGCGCCGGTTGCGCCTGATGTATCTTGCGTCGGCCGTACGCGTGAGCGAGACCCAGTTCCGCTCGCTCTACGACATGGGCCGCGACGCCGCCTACACCCTCGACCTGCACCGGATCCCCGAGATCTACGTCCAGCAGGACCCGCAGGTCCAGGCCAAGGCCATCGGCTTCGACGACCCGTTCATCGTCGTGACCACCGGCCTGCTCAACCTCATGAACGAGGAGGAGCAGCGCTTCGTCATCGGCCACGAGACCTCGCACATCCTGTCGGGGCACGCGGTCTACCGGACGATGCTCGACATCCTCACCCGCCTCGCCACCCGCGTCGCCTGGATCCCGCTCGGCTACATCGGCCTGCGCGCGATCGTCGCGGGCCTGGAGGAGTGGTACCGCAAGTCCGAGCTGTCCTCCGACCGCGGCGGCCTGCTCACGGGACAGAACCCCGAGGCGGCCAAGCGCGCGCTGATGAAGCTCGCCGGCGGCGACTACACCCACGAGATGAACATCGAGGCGTTCCTCGCGCAGTACCAGGAATACGACACCGCGGGCGACCTTCGCGACGGCTTCCTCAAGGTGCTCAACCTGCTCGGCACCACCCACCCGTTCGCGGTGGTGCGCGTGGCGGAGCTGGACAAGTGGCAGCGCAGCGGCGAGTACGACCGGATCATCGGCGGCGACTACCCGCGCAGGGAAGACGACGCCAACGCCCGGGTGACCGACGAGATGAAGGCTGCGGCAGAGTCCTACCGCGCCTCGTGGCAGCAGTCGCAGGACCCGTTCATCGGCGTCCTGCGCGACGTGGCCGAGGGCGCCGTCAACGCGGGCGAGCGCATCTTCAACCGCTTCTCCCGCCGCGACGGCGGCCAGGGCTGACGGGAGCGCCGCACGCGGCCGATCAGCGTGATCGACCGCGTGATCCGCCGCGCACGGCGACGGCGGATCAGAGCAGCAGGGCGATGGCGCGCACGGCGGCCGCGCACAGGGCGACGAACCCGCCCAGCACGGCCAGTGCGCGCAGCCCTTCCCTGCGCAGATCGGGCAGGCGCTGGCCGATGCGCTCGATCTCGCGCCCGGCGAATCCACCGCACAACATGCCGAACACCACGCCGGCCACGGTCACCGGCGCCGGCTGCTGCCACCAGTCAGCGTCGATCTGACCCCCGCCGGTCGCCCAGAGCGCCCCGCCCGACGCCACCGCGACGGGCACGCCAGGCCACACGGCGGCCGTCGTCGCCGCCGCCGCGAGCGCGAGCGGGAAGAGCAGCACGCGCAGGGCCACGCGCGTGGCCCGTGAGCTGCGGTTCCTGACCAGCCAGTGGCTCATCCAGAGGGTCCTGGTCAGCACCACGAGCACCGTCGTGATGGCGATGGAGGCGATCGGCCAGATCACCGAGGTCACCACGCACGGCACCGCCAGCGCGGCGAGCAGCAGCAGGGCGCCGTTGCCCGCGGGCAGCGTGGTGGACGATTCGGAACGCAGGCCCGTCTTCCGCTTGTCCTGCGGTTTGGTCGCGGCCCTCGCGCGTACGGCCGCCGCCGTCCGCTGACGTGGCGCGGTCACCTTGGCGCGCGGCCCCGTGACCTTGCCGTCGACGCTCGCTCGGCTCCGCGGCGCGGGCACCTTCCCTTCGGCCTGGACACGGCTCCGCGCCGCAGCAACCCCGTCCGTGCGGTTCCGTGCCGCGGCTCCGTCCGTGCCCGCCCGGTTGCGTGCGGCCCCGTCCGTACTCGTCCTGTTCCGCGCGGCCCCATCGGCACCCGCCCGGCTCCGCGCGGATCCATCCGTACTCGCTCTGTTCCGTGCAACCCCGTCCTCGCCTGTCCGGCTCCGCGCGGAACCGTCCGTACTCGCCCGGCTCCGCGCCGCGGCCCCGTCCGTGCCCGCGCGGCCACGAACAGAGGCACCGTCAGCGCCTGTCCGGCCGCGCGCGGCGGAACCGTCCGGGTTCGCGCGGTTGCGCGCCGCGGGACCGTCCCCGGCCGCCCGGCTCCGGACCGCCGCGCCGTCCGCGTTGCCACGGCTGCGCGCCGCCGCGCCCTTGCCGTCGGCGCTCGTACGGCCCCGCGGCGCGGGCACCTTGCCGTCCGCACCCGTGCCGCCGGCCCGTCCGCGCGCCGAGTCCTCCGTCGTGCGGCTGCGCACGGCCGTGCCCTTGCCGGCCTCCTCGGCCGCCTCGACGGCCCGCCCACCGCTCGCCGCGGGCTCTTGATCGGCCCCGCTCGCCGCCCTGGCCAGCCGCGACAGCCGATCGGCCAGCAACGCCGCCGTCGGCCGCTTGCCCGGCTCCCTGTTGAGCGCCGCCCGCAGCAGGGGCAGCAGCTGCACGGGCACGCCCTTGAGGTCGGCCTGCCCGTTCAGCACCGCGTACATCTGCGCCTCGGCCGTGCCCCGCCCGAACGTCGGCCGCCCGGTCGCCGCGAACGCCACCGTGGCCGCCCACGCGTGCACGTCGGCGGGCGAGTCGACGTGCTCGTCGGCGAAGATCTCCGGCGCGGTGTAGCCGGGCGTGCCGAGGAACGTGCCCGTCATGGTGAGCCGGGTCGCGTCGAGCACCTGGGCGATGCCGAAGTCGATCAGGACCGGCCCGCCGGCGCCCATGATGATGTTGCCCGGCTTGAGGTCGCGGTGGACGACTCCGGCCGCGTGGATGATCGCCAGCGCCGCCGCGATGCCCTGGGCGAGGTCGACCAGGTCGGCGTCGTCGAGCGGGCCGTTCTGGCGTACCCGGTCGAGCAGCGTGGCGCCCTCGATGTGCTCCATGACCAGGTAGGGGCGCGCGCAGCCCAGGTCCGCGTCGAGGACCTTGGCGACGTAGGGGCTCTCGACCCTGCGCAGCGCGCGGACCTCGCGCTCCAGCCTGATGCGCGAGGTCTCGTCCTCGGCAAGGTCGTGCAGGACCTTCAGTGCGACGTGCTCGCCACGACGGGTCGAGGCGAGATAGACCTCTCCCATGCCGCCGCGGCCGAGCCGCTCGACCAGGGTGTACGGCCCCACCTTGCCGAGCTTGCTCACCGTCCCTCCCCGCCCGGCGCGCCCATAAGGGACACAACCCTAGCGCCGTGACGCGAGTCACCGCGTGAGGCACGCCGAAGGTTAATGGCGCGCGTGAGTGGCCGGCCCGCCGGACAACATGCTGTCGAGCTCGGCTGTGGGCGCCTCGGACAGCCGCCTGCGATTGTTCCTGCGCCAGTTGACCCGGCCACGGCTCTCCAGCCGGAGCAGCAGCCGGTCGGCGCCGAACAACACCGCGGCCATGAGGGCGAGGGCGACGACAATTTCCATGCCCCCAGTCAAGCCGCGTCGTCAGGCGCCGGCCATGCCGACACGCCGGTTAACCGGCCACCACCGTGCCCTCCGACGTGCGCAAATGCCCCTCACCGGTGTAGATCCACTTGGTGGACGTCAGCTCGGGCAACCCCATCGGGCCGCGCGCGTGCAGCTTCTGTGTGGAGATGCCGATCTCCGCCCCGAAGCCGAACTCGCCTCCGTCGGTGAACCTCGTCGAGGCGTTGACCGCCACGGCCGCCGAGTCGACGAGCGCGACGAACCTGCGGGCGGCCCCCTGCGACCTGGTGACGATGGCGTCGGTGTGGCCGGAGCCGTAGCGCCTGATGTGGGCCACCGCCTCCTCCAGCGAGCCGACGACGGCGGCGGCGATGTCGAGCGAGAGGTATTCGGCGCGGAAGTCGTCATCCGTGGCCGGCACGACCTCGCCGTACGCGGCGATCCTCGCATCACCGTGGACGGTCACGCCCGCCTCGGCCAGGGCCCGCAGCGCCCGGGGCACGAACGCGTCGGCCACGTCGGCGTGCACCAGGAACGTCTCCGCCGCGTTGCACACCGAGGGCCGCTGCGCCTTGGCGTTGACCAGGATCTGCACGGCCAGGTCGAGGTCGGCGTCGGCGTCGACGTAGACGGAGCAGTTGCCGACGCCGGTCTCGATCACCGGGACGGTGGACTCCTCGACCACCGAGTTGATCAGCGACGCTCCGCCGCGCGGGATCAGCACGTCGACCAGGCCGCGGGCGCGCATGAGCTCCTTGACCGAGTCGCGGGTCAGCCCGGGGACGAGCTGCACGGCCCCGGCCGGGACCTCGGTGCCGGCCAGGGCGTCCTGCATGACCCGCACCAAGGCGGCGTTGGAGGAGTGGGCGCTGGACGAGCCCCTCAGCAGCACCGCGTTGCCGCTCTTGAGGCAGAGGGCGGCGGCGTCGACGGTGACGTTGGGCCGGCCTTCGTAGATGATGCCGATCACCCCCAGCGGCACCCTGAGCTGGCGCAACTCGAGGCCGTTGGGCAGCGTGGCGCCGCGCACGACCTCGCCGACCGGGTCGGGCAGGTCGGCGACCTGCCGCACGGCCTCGGCGATGGCCGCGATCCTGGCCTCGTCGAGCCGCAGCCGGTCGATCATCGCCTCGGCCGTGCCCTGGGACCTGGCCTGCTCGACGTCCTTGGCGTTGGCCTCGAGGATCGGCGCCGCGTGCGCGACCAGCGCGTCGGCGATGGCGCGCAGCGCCCGGTCCTTCGGCGCCCGAGGCTGCGGGGCCAGCTCGGCGGCGGCCTCTCGCGCCGCGTGGGCGACCTTCAGGAACTCTGTGCTCATGGCTCCGCTCCGCTCCGCTGCCCGGGGCGCCCGGCGCCCCGTCCGTCCTTCGTCACCGGGGCCCGTCGGTCGGGCATCCGGCTCTCAACTGTGGGCTTCCAGTATGACGATGTCGTCACGGTGGATCAGCTCGCGCTCGTATTCCGGACCCAGCGTGCTCGCCAGCTCCCACGTGGAGCGCCCGAGCAGGCCGGGGATCTCGGCAGCGTCGAAGTTGACCAGGCCGCGTGCCACCACGAGACCTTTCGGCTCGCACAGGTCGACGGGGTCGCCGGCGGCGAACTCGCCCTCCACCGACGTCACCCCTGCCGGCAGCAGCGACTTGCGCCGGCCCACGATGGCGTCGACCGCGCCCTGGTCGAGGTGGAGCCGGCCGCGCCCGGTGGTGGCGTGCGCGAGCCACAGCAGGCGCGTGCCGGGATGGCGGCCGCCGGGGTGGAAGTAGGTGCCGACGTCCGCTCCGCTCAGCGCCTGGGCCGCGTGAGCGGCCGCCGTGAGCACCACGGGCACTCCGGCCCCGGTGGCGATCCTGGCCGCCTGCACCTTGGTCACCATGCCGCCGGTGCCCACGGCCGCGCCGTTCCTGCCGAGCTCGACCCCGATCAGGTCGCCGGCGCCGCGGATCTCCGTCAGCCGGCGCGAGCCGCTGCGGCTCGGCGGGCCGTCGTAGAGCGCGTCGACGTCCGACAGCAGCACCAGGGCGTCGGCGTGGATCAGGTGCGACACCAGCGCCGCCAAGCGGTCGTTGTCGCCGAAGCGGATCTCGTCGGTGGCCACCGTGTCGTTCTCGTTGACGATGGGCACGATGCCCAGCTCGAGCAGCCGGTTGAGAGTGCGCTGGGCGTTGGCGTGGTGGGCGCGGCGCATCATGTCGTCGGCGGTGAGCAGCACCTGGCCGACGCGCAGGGAGTAGCGGGCGAAGGAGGAGGTGTAGCGGGCGACGAGCACACCCTGCCCGACGGACGCGGCCGCCTGCTGGGTGGCCAGGTCACGTGGTCGCGCGGTCAGCCCCAGCGGGCCGAGGCCCGCCGCGATCGCTCCCGAGGAGACCAGGACGATCTGCGTTCCGGCCAGGCGCCGCGCCGCCAGCACATCCACCAGCGCGTCGACCCGGTCGACGTCGATCATGCCCTGGGGGGTGGTGAGCGAGGAGGAGCCGACCTTGACCACGACCTTGGACGCCGAGCTGAGCTGTTCCCGCACGTCTGGCAGCTTATCGGCTGCTGGAACGTGCGACGCGCCCGGCCGCCGCGCGCATGGCGGCGGTGACCTCCTCCGGCGTGTCACCCCGGCGCAGCGCGTACGCGGCCGCCGAGGTCACCGCACCCATCATCGCCCCCACCATCGCGCCGACGACCACTTCGTCGTCTTCCTCCGGATAGCTCCGGCACAACGCGTCGACGACGCGCCGCTGCGCGTCCAGCAGCCGCCGCATCATCCGGGCCTGCAGGTCGGGGACGGTCAGCGTCAGCTCCACCCGGACGTCGGCCATCCCGGTGGCCAGGTCAGAGCCGGCGACCTCGCTGATCATGCGCTCGACCGCCGTGGCGAGCACGTCGGGCAGCGGCTCGTCCGGCCTCCGCCCCTCGATGGTCCGTACGGCCAGCTCGACCCGCGTGCCGGCGTCGGACAGGACGACGTCCTCCTTCGTGGGGAAGTGCAGGAAGAACGTCCTGGTCGACACGTCGGCCGCGGCCGCGATCTGGGCGACGGTCGTCGCCTCGTAGCCCTGCCGCCGGAACAGCTCCACCGCCGCCGCTGTCAGCGCCTCGCGCGTACGCCGCTTCTTCCGCTCCCTCAGCCCGTCCGCCATGACGCCACATTACTACATTGACTGTATCTATTCATTCGATATAGTAATTTGTCCATGGGAATCCGTACTTACGTCGTCACCGGGGCCGCGTCGGGCATCGGCGCCGCCACCGCAGACCACCTGGAGAAGGGCGGCGACCGGGTAATCCGCTGCGACGTGCGCGACGCCGAGGTGACCGCCGACCTGACCACCCCGGAGGGCCGCGAACAGCTCGCCTCAGGGGTGGCGGCGGCCTCGGACGGCCGGGTCGACGGCCTGATCGCCGTGGCCGGCAGCGCCGCCCCGTCGCCGCTCACCGCGCGGCTCAACTTCTTCGGCACGATCGCGACGCTGGAGCGCCTCCGGCCCCTTCTGGCCGCATCGGACCGGCCCAGGGCGGTCGCCGTCTCCTCGCTGAGCGCGATCGTGGCCGCCGACGACTCCATCGTCGGCGCGTGCCTGTCCATGGACGAGGAGGCCGCCGTGGCCGCCGTCACGACCGCCGTCGAGGCCGGCCGGGGGCGCATCGTCTACCCGTCCACCAAGCTGGCGCTCAACCGCTGGCTCCGCCGGGCCGCCGTCAGCCCTGCCTGGGCAGAGGCCGGCATTCCGCTCAATGCGGTCGCACCGGGCGTGGTGGACACGGAGTCGGCGAGGACGATGTTCCTGGACGATCCGGCCACCCGCGCGCTCGTCTCCTCCATGATGCCCCAGCCCCTCGGATTCCCCGGGCCCGTCTCCGCGATCGTGTCCCTGCTCGCCTGGACGGTCAGCCCGGACAACGCGTTCATGACCGGCCAGATCCTCTACGCCGACGGCGGCGCCGAAGCCACCCTCCGCCCTTGACCGGGCAGGGGCGGCCTCCAGCCGGCCCCTCGTCGTGACCGTCGCACGCCGGACGCCATCACGCCGTGCCCCCCCGGCGGACAAGCCCTCGGAGCCAGACACAAGCCCCAGCGGGACGGGAACAACCGCGACCCGCCACACTGATCCACCACGGGACCAACACCTGGCACGGACCAGGCTCCCCGCCCACGAGCGTCCCGAAGGCACCTGCCGCCCGCCGCCACCGCCCTGCGCGGGCACCCGCCCGGCAGGGACGGATCGGGCACACCAGAAGAGGGCCTACCCGAGGCGGCCGTCGGAGCCCCTCGGACCCTGCCGTACCGACTCGGCGTGGAGCGTGGGCTGCCAGTCGAAGACGTAGCCGCCCTCCATGGGCCCGATGACCACCTCGACCCCCGCACGGGCGCCGGCCTTCGCCAGTTCCTCCTCCACCCCGAGCCGTTCGAGCCGGTCGGCGAGATAACCCACGGCCTCGTCGTTGCTGAAGTCGGTCTGCCTGATCCACCGCTCCGGCTTCTCGCCGGTGACCTGGAACAGGTTGTCGTTGACCCGTCGCACCCGGAAGCCGGCGTCCCCGAGTTGCCTGGGCCGGATCACCAGCCGCGTGGGCTCCTCGACCGGCTTGGCGGCCCTGGCGGCGGCCACCCACTCGCCCATGGCGTACGTGAGCTCGCGCAGCCCGTCGTGCGTGGCGGCCGAGATCGTGAAGACCCGCAGCCCTCGCGCCTCGAACTCCGGCGCGACCATCTCGGCCAGTTCCCTGGCGTCGGGCACGTCGGCCTTGTTGAGGACGACCAGCCGCGGCCGGTCGTCGAGCTTGCCGTACGCCCGCAACTCCGCTTCGATCACTTCGTAGTCGGTGATCGGATCGCGCCCCGGCTCCATGGTGGCGCAGTCGATGACGTGCACGAGCATGTCGCACCGCTCGACGTGGCGCAGGAACTCGTGCCCGAGGCCCTTGCCCTGCGACGCCCCGGGAATCAGCCCCGGCACGTCGGCGACGGTGAACACGGTGTCGCCGGCCGTCACCACGCCCAGGTTGGGGACGAGCGTGGTGAACGGGTAGTCGGCGATCTTGGGCTTGGCCGCGCTCAGCGCGGCGATCAGCGACGACTTCCCGGCGCTGGGGAACCCGACCAGCGCCACGTCGGCGACGCTCTTGAGCTCCAGCATGACGTCGAGCTCGTCGCCCGGCTCGCCGAGCAGCGCGAACCCGGGCGCCTTGCGCCGGGTGGTGGCCAGCGCCGCGTTGCCCAGCCCGCCGTGCCCGCCCTGGGCGATCACGTAGCGCGTGCCGACCCCCACGAGGTCGACCAGCACCTCGCCCGTGGCGCTGTCCCTCACCACCGTGCCGTTGGGCACGGACAGGACCACCTCGTCGCCGTTGGCGCCGTCACGGTTGGACCCCTGCCCCTGCTTGCCGTTGCCGGCCTTGCGGTGCGGGCGGTAGTGGTAGTCGAGCAGGGTCGCGGTGTTGGGATCGACCTCGAGGACGACGTCGCCACCCCGCCCGCCGTTGCCCCCGTCGGGGCCGCCGAGCGGCTTGAACTTCTCCCGGTGGATGGAGGCGCACCCGTTCCCCCCGTCACCGGCCTTGATGTGCAGGACCACCTGGTCCACGAAGTCCGGCATCAAGCACCCTCTCCATCACCCCGGCAGGGGCATCTCCACTGCGTCAACGAGCCCGGCGGCAGTCCTCACGCCGGGCGGTCGCCTGTTCAACAAGCGCGGGGCCGCAGAACATCCCCGCACAACGCCAAGGGGTGGATCGACACTCGATCGATCCACCCCTTGGCGGCGAAAACCCGGGAGGAAACTACTCCGTGACGGGAACGATGCTGACGGCCCGGCGCCCGCGCTTGACACCGAACTGCACGTGACCGGCGGCCAGCGCGAACAGCGTGTCGTCGCCGCCACGCCCCACGTTGTCGCCGGGGTGGAAGTGGGTGCCACGCTGGCGGACGATGATCTCGCCCGCGTTGACCAGCTGGCCGCCGAAGCGCTTGACGCCCAGGCGCTGAGCGTTGGAGTCACGGCCGTTCCGGGTGGACGACGCGCCCTTCTTGTGTGCCATCTCTCAAACTCCCGATCAGGCCTGGTCGATGCCGGTGATCTTCACCTGGGTGTACCGCTGGCGGTGACCCTGGCGCTTCTTGTAACCGGTCTTGTTCTTGTACTTGAGAATGCGGATCTTGGGGCCCTTGGTCTCGCCGAGGATCTCGGCGTTGACCGTGAACTTGCCCGCCTCCGTGGTCACATCGCCGTCGTTGACGACGAGCACCGTCGGCAGCGAAACCGAAGAGCCGACCTCGCCGGCGACCTTGTCCACCTCGAGGACGTCACCGACGGAGACCTTCTGCTGCCTGCCGCCGCAACGAACGATCGCGTACACCGCGGAACCCTTCTACTGACTCACTGTTGCACTGCGAACCCCGGCCACCCCGCGCGGGAATGGCCGCTGACTCCGAATGCTGCGCCTGTCATTCGGCCTGTCAAAACCGACGAACCGAGTAAGCGCGCCAACAGGGCACGTCACCTGACGCACCGATTCACCAGGGTACCGGATTAACGGCGCCCTAGGCGAACCGGACGGAACGTCGGAAGTCTGCCGAAGCTACTCGGCTGACTTGGCTCGGCGGGAGCGTCTCCGCCCCCTGCCGGAAGTCTGGCTGGCTTGGTCGTCCTCAGCGGGGACTTCTTCAAGCGCACCGGTCACAGTATCACGGTTGCCGGAGACCTTCGCCGCGGAAACCTTGTCGGCGACCGCCTTCTCCACGGCCATCTTGCCCTGCGTGCCGCGCGGTTCCGGCTTGGCCTCGACCGGCTCCGTGGAGATGATCAGGCCGCGCCCGTTGCAACAGTCGCAGACCGTCGAGAACGCCTCCAGCAGGCCCTGACCGACCCGCTTACGGGTCATCTGGACCAACCCCAGCGAGGTCACCTCGGCCACCTGGTGCTTGGTCCTGTCGCGGGCCAGACACTCCAGCATGCGCCGCAGCACCAGGTCGCGGTTGGACTCGAGCACCATGTCGATGAAGTCGATGACGATGATGCCGCCGATGTCGCGGAGCCTGAGCTGGCGGACGATCTCCTCGGCCGCCTCCAGGTTGTTGCGCGTGACGGTCTCCTCGAGGTTGCCGCCCTGGCCGGTGAACTTGCCGGTGTTGACGTCGACGACCGTCATCGCCTCGGTGCGGTCGATCACCAGGGAGCCGCCGCTCGGCAGCCACACCTTGCGCTCCAGCGCCTTGGCGAGCTGCTCGTCGATCCGGTACGACTCGAACACGTCACCCTGACCGGCGTCCCACTTCGACAGGCGCTCGCCCAGATGCGGCGCGACGTACTTCACGTACTCGTCGACGGTGTCCCAGGCGTCGTCGCCCTGCACGACCAGCGAGGTGAAGTCCTCGTTGAACACGTCACGCACGACCCTGATCGTCAGGTCGGGCTCGGCGGACAGCAGCTCGGGCGGGCTGGCCGACTTCGCCTTCTTCTGGATGTTCTCCCACTGCGCGGACAG
Organism: Nonomuraea sp. B10E15; assembly: GCF_039871615.1. Classification (NCBI taxonomy): domain Bacteria; kingdom Bacillati; phylum Actinomycetota; class Actinomycetes; order Streptosporangiales; family Streptosporangiaceae; genus Nonomuraea; species Nonomuraea sp. B10E15. The sequence goes on along the minus strand of NZ_JBDPMB010000033.1, from coordinate 15,348 downwards.
GCGGGCCACGTCGCGGGCCAGCTCCTCCTCCGAGGCGCCCTCGGCGGCGGTGCGCACGATCACGCCGGCGTTCTCCGGCATGACCTTCTTCAGGATGCTCTTGAGCCGTGCGCGCTCCTTGTCGGGCAGCTTGCGGCTGATGCCGGTCATCGACCCGTCGGGGACGTAGACCAGATAGCGGCCTGGCAGGCTGATCTGCGACGTGAGCCGCGCGCCCTTGTGCCCGATCGGGTCCTTCGTGACCTGGACGAGCACCGACTGGCCCGACTTCAGCGCCGACTCGATGCGCTTCGGCTGGCCTTCGAGACCGGCCGTGTCGAAGTTCACCTCACCGGCGTACAGGACGGCGTTCCTGCCTTTGCCGATGTCCACGAACGCCGCCTCCATCGAGGGCAGCACGTTCTGGACCTTGCCGAGGTAGACGTTGCCGACGTAGGACTGGCTGGCCTCGCGGTTGACGTAGTGCTCGACGAGCACGCCGTCCTCCAGCACCGCGATCTGGGTGCGGTCGCCCTGCCTGCGCACCACCATCATGCGGTCGACGGACTCGCGGCGGGCCAGGAACTCCGACTCCGTGATGATCGGCGGGCGCCTGCGCCCGAGCTCGCGCCCCTCGCGGCGGCGCTGCTTCTTCGCCTCGAGCCTGGTCGAGCCGCGCACGCTCTGCACGCCGTCAGTGGCGGTGTCGAGCCCGGCCGAACGTCCCGAGCGCGGCGCGCGGATGCGCACCACCGTGTTCGGTGGGTCGTCGCCGGCCGGCTCCACGCCCTCGTCCGTGCCACGGCGCCGGCGCCGGCGGCGGCGGCGCGAGCTGGAGGTCTCCTCTTCCTGAGACTCCTCGCTCTGCCCCTCGTCGGAGTCCTCTTCCTGCTCGTCGGAGTCCTCGGACTCGTCGCGCTCGCGTGACTTGCCACGGCCCCTGCCGCCGCGACGGCGACGACGGCGACGGCCGCCGCCCTCCTCTTCCTGCTCGTCGGAGGTGTCGGTGTCGGGCTCGTCCTCGTTCGCGGTCTCGTCGACCGGCTCCTCCGCCTCCTCAGGCTCGGCGACCGGCTGCGGAGGCTCGGCTCGCCTGGTGACGGCCGGCTTGGCCTTGCTGGGATCGGGCGCCTGGAACAACGGCGCGAAGATGGCCGCGGGGCGCTGGAAGGCGGCGCCCGGCTCGTCCTGCCTGCGCGCGGTCAGCCCGAACGGGTCGGCGAGCAGGCTCGGACGGTCGACGTCCTCGTCGAGGTCCTCCCCCGCGGGCTCGTCGTCGAGCGGTTCGTCCTCGGGCAGGATCTCGATGATGTCCTCGTCGTCCCCTGTGCCGTCCTGCGCGCCGGCGGCCGCGAAAGGCGCCACGTCCGCGCCGGAGGGCGCCACCTCGACGTCCCCCCCGGAACGCCCGGCCTCGAATGCCGTGGCCGACGGGCCCTCGGCCTCGGACACCGTCCCCGCACCGGCCCGTGCGTCCGCCGGGACCGCCGTCCGCGCGCCGGCCTGCGAGACCTCGGCCTCGCCGGCCGCCACGGCGGCGACGTCAGCGGCCAGGTCCTCGGTGTCACGGCCGCCGGCGCCCTCGTCCGTGCCGAACGGGGCGGCGGCCTCGGCACCGCCTGTGGGCGCGCCCACAGCGACCGCGCCACCGGCGGGCGTCACGCCGTCCGGCTCTTCGGCGACCGCGCCGGACTCGGGCTCAGCCTTCTTGCGGGTCCTGCGCCGCTTCGCCGGGGCCTCCTCGGCGGGCGCCGCGCTCTCGGGGAGCGCTCCCGCCTCTTCGGCCTCCGCCTCCGCGGCCTTCTTCGTGGTACGCCGGCGCGTCGTCGTGGCCGTGGACCGTGTCCGCGTGGCCCTCTTGGGCTTCTCGGCCGCCGGCGCACCCTCGACCGTGCCGGCGTCAGCGGCACCTGCGGCGCTCATCCCTCCACCGTTCGCGTCGGGAGCTCCGGCAACCGTGCCACCGGCCGTGGCCTCAGCGACCGTGCCGCCGGCGCCTGCGGCCTCGCCAGTGTCGCCGGCGCTTCGAACCCCGTCGGCCGTGTCGCCGTTGCTCGGAGCTCCGGCCGTGTCAGCGCCGCCGGCCGTGCCGGGACGATCGGCGCTCGCGGGCGCGGCCCTCGTGGCGGCGGTCTCCGCGACGATCTCGGGTGCGGGCTCACCGGCGGCACGCTGCACGGCGTTGATCTGCACCGGCTGCACCTCAGCCACCGACGGCGCCGCCTGCGCGGCTGCGACGGTGACCGGGACTGAGGCAGGCTCGTCGGGCTCCGGCGGCGGACCCGCGGGCCGGCTGGCGGAACGGCGACGCCTGGTCACCTCGGGCTGTTCAATTGTCTCCCCGTCAGGGCCATTGGCCCCGGCGTTGGGCTCGTTGTCGAGCATGCGGGCGCTCTCCCGTCAGCTCCCGGGCGCGTCGCCGCGCCGCGCAGGAGCCCTCGTGTCTCGTTGTCCGCCGGCTCCCCCGATGAGGAGGCGCCGGCGCCAAGTCCTGTCAACGGTCGTGCCCGGCTCGCGCAGGGCACTTCCTTAACCGGCGACGTGCTCACCCGCCGGTCCCGCCTCGCCGCCGCGCGTCGTGTCGCGGTCCAGGTCGAGCGGGTCGGCAAGCGCACCGGTGCTGGCGTCGAGCGGCCCCTGCGCCAGCCTGGTCACCTCGGGGGGAACCGGCGGCGCGAAGTCGGCCACAAGGCGCAGCCCTGTGAGCACATCGTCGGGTCGAACGGCAGGCGTCATGTGCCGAACAACCATGCGCAGTATGACACACGGTTGTCCATGCACCTGAGCTGCGGTTCTGTCTGTTCCCTCGGACACCACGAGCCTCAGGACGGCCTCCCGCGCGTCGAAGCGGCGGGGGCCCTTCTTGGTGAGGCGCTCGACGTCCACCGTGCTTGCCGCGAGAAACTTCTCCACCGCCACCTCGGCGAGCTCGCGGTCGGCACCGGGCAGCCGCACCTCCCAGTCGGAGACCTCCAAGCGGTCGGCCAGACCACCAGGCCCCGCCTCCACAACGTCGAGCACGTCGAGCCCGGGCGGCAACGACCCGTCGAGGCCGGACTTGACCTGCTCCGGAACGCACGGCGTGGTAACACCGATCTCGAGGTATTCGGCTTCGCTGGCGACGCCGGTCGGCGCCGCGCCCGCGTAGGAGATCTTCGGGTGAGGCGAGAAGCCCGCGCTGTAGGCCACCGGAATGCCGGCACGGCGGACCGCTCTTTCGACGGCCCGCGAGATGTCGCGGTGGCTGGTGAAGCGCAGGCGGCCGCGCTTGGCGTAACGCACACGCAGGCGCTGCACCGTGGGCGCGGGCGGAGGCCCTTCGGGAACAGGTTTCAGAGCTTGTCGTCCTTCCCTTGTAAGAGTTCCTTCCACTCAGGATAAGCCGCGCCGGCGTGTGTACGTGTACGCCGTGACACGGCTCGCCCACTGAGCGCGCTAGACCACCGTCAGAGGAAGGAGTTTTCGCCCGGTAGGGCCGATCTGAATTTCCGTCCCCATGGTGGGACAGACTCCGCAGTCGTAGCACGGGGTCCAGCGGCAGTCTTCGACCTCACCGCCGGTAACGGCCTCCTGCCAGTCCTGCCAGAGCCATTCGCGGTCGAGCCCGGCGTCGAGATGGTCCCACGGGAGGATTTCGTTCTCTTCCCGCTCGCGCGTGGTGTACCAGGCGACGTCGACGCCGGCCTGCTCGGCCGCCGCCATCCAGCGCTCGTAGGAGAAGTGCTCGCTCCAGCCGTCGAACCTGCCGCCGCTCTCCCAGACCGCGCGGATCACGGCGCCAACGCGGCGGTCGCCGCGCGAGAGCAGACCCTCGACGATCGAGGGTTTGCCGTCGTGGTAGCGGAAACCGATGGCCTTGCCGTACTGCTTGTCGCCCCTGAGCGAGTCGCGCAGCGCCTTGAGCCGCCGATCGACGGTCTCGTGGTCGGCCTGGGCGGCCCACTGGAACGGCGTGTGCGGCTTGGGCACGAAACCGCCGATGGAGACCGTGCAGCGGATGTCCCGGCTGCCGGTGATGTCGCGGCCCGCCTTGATGACCTTCTTGGCCAGGTCGGCGATGCCGAGCACGTCTTCGTCCTGCTCGGTGGGCAGCCCGCACATGAAGTAGAGCTTGACCTGCCGCCACCCCTGTGAGTAGGCCGTGGTGACCGTGCGGATCAGATCTTCCTCGGTGACCATCTTGTTGATCACCTTGCGCATGCGCTCGGAGCCGCCCTCGGGCGCGAACGTCAGGCCCGAGCGCCTGCCGTTCCTGGAGAACTCGTTGGCCAGATCGATGTTGAACGCGTCGACCCTGGTCGAGGGCAGCGACAGCGATGTGTTGGTGCCTTCGTAGCGGTCGGCCAGGCCTTTGGCGACGTCGGCGATCTCGGAGTGGTCGGCCGACGACAACGACAGCAGGCCGACCTCGTTGAAGCCGGACTCCTTGACGCCGTTCTCGACCATGGCGCCGATCGTGGTGATCGAACGCTCGCGCACCGGCCGGGTGATCATGCCCGCCTGGCAGAACCGGCAACCGCGCGTGCAGCCGCGGAAGATCTCCACGCTGAACCGCTCGTGCACCGTCTCCGCCAGCGGAACCAGCGGCTTCTTCGGGTAGGGCCACTCGTCGAGGTCCATCACGGTGTGCTTGTGCACCCGCCACGGCACGTCGGCCTTGTTGGGCGCGACCCGCTTGATGCGGCCGTCAGGGTGGTAGTCGACGTCATAGAACTTGGGGACGTAGACGCCACCCGACTCGGCGAGCCGCATCAGCAACTCGTCACGGCCGCCGGGGCGGCCCTCCGCCTTCCACTCGCGGACGACCTCGGAGATGGCGATGGAGATCTGCTCCCCGTCGCCGAGCACGGCCGCGTCGAGGAAGTCGGCGATCGGCTCCGGGTTGAAGGCCGCGTGGCCCCCCGCGAGCACGATCGGGTCGTCGTCGCCCCTGTCGGCCGCCGTCAGCGGGATGCCGGCCAGGTCGAGCGCGGTCAGCATGTTGGTGTAGCCGAGCTCGGTCGAGAACGACACCCCGAGCACGTCGAAGGCGCGCACCGGCCGGTGCGCGTCGACGGTGAACTGCGGGATGCCCTCGGCGCGCATGAGCGCCTCGAGGTCGGGCCAGACCGCGTAGGTGCGCTCGGCCAGCGTGCCCGGCAGTTCGTTGAGGATCTCGTAGAGGATCGCCACGCCCTGGTTGGGCAGGCCCACCTCGTAGGCGTCGGGATACATCAGCGCCCACCGCACCTCGGCGGAGTCCCAGTCCTTGACGGTCGAGTTGAGCTCGCCCCCGACATACTGGATCGGCTTCTGCACCTTCGGCAGCAACGCTTCCAGGCGGTGGAAAATCGACTCGACAGGCATACCGTCAAGGGTAGCGGCGTTCAGACGGTGACAGGTCCCGGGCCGATGCTCCGCCCTCCAGGGGCCTTCAGGTGAACGAATGACCGCGCACCCTGATGGCCTGCAACAACCCGACCGCGATGAGATTGGCGAACGTGGCCGTGCCGCCGTACGACACGAACGGCAGCGGCAACCCGGTGATCGGCATGATCCCGATCGTCATCCCCACGTTGATGAACATCTGGAACGCGAACCAGCACACGATCGTCCCCGCGACCAGCGTCCCGAACCGGTCCTCGCACTGCCTGGCGATCTTCAGCCCGCGCAGCAGCACCACACCGAGCAGCAGCACCACGGTGACGGACCCGAGGAAGCCGAACTCCTCCCCCGCCACCGTGAAGATGAAATCGGTGTGCTGCTCGGGCACGAACCGCCCGGTCGTCTGCCCGCCGCCCAGCAGGCCCTTGCCCAGCAGTTGTCCCGAGCCGATCGCGATCAGCGACTGCGTGCTGTTGTAGCCCACGCCCCGCGGATCCACGCTGGGATCGACGAACGCGGTGAACCGCGCCACCTGGTACGGCTCCAGCAACTGGAAGTAGAACACCGCGAACACGCCGGCGCCCGCCACCATCGTCAGCGCCGCGATCCACCGTTTTCGCACCCCCGCGATGATCAGCCCGGACGCCGCGATCACCGCCAGCACCATCGCCGTGCCGAGGTCGGGCTGGAGCATCACCAACCCGATCGTGAGCGCCGCGGCGAGCAGCGCCAGCACGACGTCGAACCCGCGCGGCCGGTCGGACCCCTCCGCCGGCTGCGCCAGCAGCATCGCCGTGATCAGCAGCAGGCCCACCTTGGCGAACTCCGACGGTTGCACCGCGAACCCGCCGCCGAGCAGGATCCACGAGTGCGAGCCGTTGATCGTCGCGCCCAGCGGGGTGATCACCAGGCCCAGTCCCACCAGGGACATCAGGAACACCAGCGGCGCGTACGCCCGCATCGCCCGGTGGTCGACAGAGGCCACGATGCCGCACAACACCACGCCCAGCGCCTGGTTGAGCAGGTGCTTCTTGACCAATCCCGTCGCCCCCGGCGCCCAGGTGCGGGTGGACGACCACACCAGCAGTGTGCCGATCACGCACAGCCCGGCCACCGCGACCAGCATGAGCCCGTCGAAGCGCCGCACGGCCGAGTTCTCGCCTGCCACCCGCCGCAGCAGCGAGGGGCGCCGGACGGCGGCCGTGCGGCCCGTCATCCCCTTGCCACCGTTCCGTCAGGCGCGAACGTCGGCAGCCGCGTCGTCAACCGCCCGCCGGGCACCGCCGGGGGCCGCTTGATGCCGTAGATGCCCTCGTAGATCTCGCGCGCGGCCGGCGCCGCCGCCGAGCCGCCCATCCCGCCCTGAGAGATCATGACGACCACGATGTACTGAGGGTTCTGGGTGGGTGCGAACGAGGCGAACCACGCGGTGTCCTTCTTGCCCCAGACCTCGGCGGTTCCGGTTTTGCCGCCGATGCGTACCTTGTTCATCGGGAATCCGGCGAAGGCGCCCGCGGCGGTGCCGTCGGAGGGCACCTGGCTGAGCGCGTTCTTGATGTAGCGCCGCTCCTTCTCGCTGAGCGGCAGCTTGCCCACCACCGGCACGTCGATGGTCTTGACCACCTTGCCGTCGGGCCTCACCTGCGCCCAACCGATGCGCGGGCTGCGCACCTTTCCGTCGGTCACCAGCGCCATGTACGCCCTGGCCAGCTGGAGCGGCGTCACCAGCACGTCGCCCTGGCCGATGGAGAAGTTGGCCGCGTCACCCGGACGCAGCAGGAACCCCTCGGTGCAGTTCTCCAGCGCGAGACGCTTCAGGAACTCCGCCCGCGCACGGTCCTTGACCTCCGGATAGCCCTTACGCGACCGCTCGCAGTTGACCGCGCTGGTGCGGTTCCACAAGTCCTTCTTCCACGCCCGGTCGGGGATGCGCCCCGACGACTCGCCCGGCAGGTCGATACCCGTCGGCTCGCCGAAGCCGAAGGACCTCGCCACGTTGGCGAACACCTCCTTCGGCGTCTTCTTCGGGTTGCGGCCGCCGTCTTTCATATACTGCTCGAACGCGGCCTGGTAGAAGATCGTGTCGCATGATTTGACCAGCGCCATGTGCAGGTCGAGCGTGCCCAGGGGGATGCCGCGGAAGTTGTTGAACGCCCGTCCGCCCACCATGACCGAGCCGGGGCAGCTGTATTTGCCGTTGAGCGGGTAGCCGGCCCGCAGCATGGAGGTCACCGACGAGACCTTGAACGTCGAACCCGGCGCGAACTGGCCGTTGATCGCCCGCGACACGAGCGGCTTGCCGGACTTCTCCGACATCAGCCACTGGTACCCGCGCGCCGAGATCCCGCCCGCCCAGATCGCCGGATCGTAGCCGGGGGCGCGGGCCCGCGCCACGACCCTCCCGGTGCGGGCGTCGAGCACCACCCCGGCCCCGCCGTCGGCCGCCGGCGCCGACTTCATGGCCCGCGCCAGTGCCTTCTCCACCACGTTCTGGACGCGCGAGTCGATGCTGGTGACCAGGTGGTCGCCCGGAATGGGAGTGGTCTGCTCCTCGACGCCGAGCGCCTTGCCCATCCGGTCGACCTGCACCCTGCGCAGCCCCGCCTTGCCGCGCAGCGCCTCGTCGTAGACGTATTCGAGCCCGTCACGCCCGACGAGGTCCACCCCCGAGAAGCTGGCCTTGAGCCCTTCGCGCTTCTCCAGCTCCGCCTCGGTGACCGGCTGGAGGTAGCCGAGCATCTGGGCGCCCGCCCTGCCTCCCGGGTATTGCCTGACTGAGTGGATCTCCGCCGTGACCCCGGGAAACTCCTCCTGCCGCTCGAGGATCTGCAGCGCCTCACGGGTGTCGACCTTCTCGTCCAGCGGAACCGGCTGGTACGGCGAGCCCGTCCAGCACGGCTTGGCGATCCCGGGCCCGCACGGCGTGATGCGCTGCTGCAGGTGCGCCACCGGCCTGTCGAGCACCGCGGACAACTTGCGCAGCACCTTCACGCCGCCGTCGGGCATCCTCGAGAGCCGCGTACGGTCCACGGACACGACCAGCGCGGTCTTGTTGCGCACCAGCGGCCGACCGGACGAGTCGAGGATCTGCCCGCGCACGGCCGGCACGATCACGGTGCGTGTCCGGGTCTCCGTCGCCCGCGTCACGAACTCCTGCCCGCGCACCACCTGCACCTGCCACAACCGCATGGCCAGCACGACGAGCAGCGTCAACACGAGAACGTGCAGCACCAGCAGCCGCGCCCGCATCCTCATCATGTCGAGAACCTCGCCCGCCCGGCACGCGTGGTCAGCCAGATCACGATCGGCGAGACCAGCAACGTGTAGACGACGGTGACGGGCACCTGCTCGGTCAGCGTGGACATCGTCACCCGGGAATCGGAGATCAGCCCGCCCACGCCGGCCGCCAGCAGCGGCGCCATCAGCACGCACAGCACGACGGTCGTCACCGGCCCGCCCGCGCCGTGCCCTGCGACGTAGCCGACGAGCGCGAGCACGAACGCGTACTGGCCGAGCAGGTGTGCGGTCGGCGGCATGACGTCGACCAGCAGCCCGGCGAAGAACCCGACCATCGCGCCCGACGCGGCCCCACGCGACAGAGCCGTCCCGATCAGGGCGAGCAGCACCAGGTCAGGCGCGCCCCCGCCGGGCAGCGGCAGCCGGTTGACCAGCATGACCTGCGCCAGCAACGCGATCACCACGGACAACCCCCCGATCACCGCGACCCCTCCCCGTCGACGACCGCACCGGACCGGGCGTACGCCCTGCCCGACGACGCCCCTTCCTGCCTCAGAACCGTCATCCCTTCCGGCGCCCGGATCACCGCGCCTTCTCCTTGGGGGGCAGCACCGCGTCGCGCGGGTCACGCTTGGGCGCCCCCACCACCACACCGACCACGTCGAGAGCCGTCAGATCCGCGTACGGCCTGGCGTAGGCGATGCGCGTCAGCTCTCCCGGCGTCGACTCCACCCTCTCGATCACCCCGACGGGCACGCCGGGCACGTACGGCCTCCCGTGCTGCGATCCGAAGCTCACGATCCGCCCGCCCCTGGTCAGCGGTGCGGTCGAGTCGAGGAGCCGGAACTGCACGAGCCGCCCGTGCTCGCCCACCCCATGCACGACGCCGATCTCTTTGGCCCCTTCCAGCCGCGCCCCCACGGCCGAGGCGGGATCGCTGAGCAGCACCACCGTCGAGCTGTGCGCCGACGCGCGGATGACCCTCCCGACCAGCCCTTCGCCGTTGAGCACGGTCATCTCCGTACGCACGCCGTCGCTGGTGCCCGCGTCGATCTGCACGGCGTCCTCGAACCCGGGCGCTCCCCGCCGGGCGACGACGTTGGCCGGCACCACCTTGTATCCGCCAGCACCGGCAAGGCCGAGCAGATCCTTGAGCTCCTTGGCCCGGTCGGAGTCGAGTTTGCCGACCAGCATCCCCGCCCGCAGCTTGGCGTTCTCCGCCTTGAGGGCGTCGATGCGCTCCTGAGCGCCTGGCGCGGCCACCAGCGCCTGCACGAACCCGCCGATGGGGCGTACGACGCCGCCGCCGAGTTGCTCCACCGTGCCGAACACATAGGCGCCGGCCGCTCGCAGCGGCTGCAGCGGCGAGTTGTCGCCCGTGCGATGGTCGATGGTCAGGATGACCAGCGCCGCCGCCAGCAGCGCTCCCAGGATCAGCCGGGCACGGTTGGAGTCTCTCATCAGTGTCGCGACTCCGGAACCAGGACCTGCTGGAGCGCCTCGAACTCCTCCGCACACTTGCCTGAGCCGATGGCGACCGAGTCGAGCGCGTTGTCGACGAGGTGGACGGGCATGCCCGTCTCGACCTTGACCCGCTCGTCCAGCCCTTTGAGCAGGGCGCCACCGCCGGTGAGCGCGATGCCGCGGTCCATGATGTCGCCGGACAGCTCGGGCGGGCACTTGTCGAGCGTGGTCTTGACCGCGTCGACGATCGCGTTGACCGGCTCCTCGGTGGCCTTCCTGATCTCCTCGCTCGACACGATGATGGTCTTGGGCAGCCCGCTGACCAGATCGCGGCCGCGGATCTCCGCGTGCGACTCCTCGCCGTTGGGGCAGGCCGAGCCGATCGCCATCTTGATCTCCTCGGCCGTGCGCTCGCCGAGCATCAGTGAGTATTCCTTCTTGGCGAACGAGATCACCGCCTGGTCGAGCTCGTCGCCGCCGATCCGGATCGACTGGCTGGTGACCACGCCGCCCATCGAGATGATCGCCACCTCGGTCGTGCCCCCGCCGACGTCGACCACCATGTTTCCGGTGGGTTCGTGCACCGGCAGCCCGGCACCGATGGCGGCCGCCATGGGCTCCTCGATGATGTAGACCTTCCTGGCGCCCGCCTGGTATCCCGCCTCCTTCACCGCACGTTGCTCGACGCTGGTGATGCCGCTGGGCACGGCGATGATGATGCGCGGCTTGGCGAGGTGGCGGCGTCGATGCACTCTTTGGATGAAATATCGCAACATCCGCTCAGTGACGTCGAAGTCGGCGATCACACCATCCTTGAGCGGACGAACGGCGACGATGTTGCCAGGCGTACGGCCGATCATCCGCTTGGCCTCGATGCCGACCGCCACGATCTTGCCGGTGGCGGTGTTGATCGCTACGACTGACGGCTCGTTTAGCACGATGCCCCGGCCCCGCACGTACACCAACGTGTTTGCGGTGCCCAGGTCGACCGCCATGTCGCGGCCGAGAAACGCGAGCTTGCTGCCCATGGGGAACGGAGCCCTCCGTAACGTCCAATGCGAATGACTACGGATCGAATTCGAATCGTAACGTGACGTACCCACCGAGGGGCGCAATGAGCCCCCGCGCCCCTCAAAAATCTCCAGCCCCTACCTCAACCGCAATTTTGCCCGGATTGCACCACAACATCCGACCGGCCGCGGTGACGTCTCAACACCCAACCGCGGGCAAGACTATGGGAACGCTCCGACAAAACTCTGCTCGCGCCCCCGTAAAGAAACCGTCGAAAAGACCACGTGCCCGCGCAGCGAAAAGCTACGCGGGCACGGCAGGAAAGGGGGAGACGGCTAGAAACGGTCGGGGAAGAAGATCTTGATCTCCCTGGCGGCCGACTCGGGCGAGTCCGAGCCGTGGACGACGTTCTCCCCGATCTCGAGGGCGTGGTCGCCCCGGATCGTGCCGGGGGCCGACTTGACCGGGTCAGTGGCGCCGGCCAGCGCGCGGAAGGCCTCGACCGCGCGCGGACCCTCGAGCACCATGGCGACGAGCGGCCCGGAGGTGATGAACTCGACGAGCTCGCCGAAGAACGGCCGCTCGGAGTGCTCGGCGTAGTGAGCCTTCGCGGTGTCGGCGTCGAGGGTGCGCAGGTCCATCGCCACGACCTTGAGGCCCTTGCGCTCCACGCGGGCGATCACGTCACCGATGAGGCCGCGCTTGACCCCGTCGGGCTTGATCAGGACAAGAGTGCGCTCGGACACTTGATGTTCTCCTTCGAACAGAGTGGGACGCGGCGACAGGCACCGGACCTGGCCCGGTGAACGCTCCGCGGGGCACGGGCCCACGCGTCGCCATGACAGGGCCCTCAGCTTACCGTCCCGTGCCGCACCCTCGTTTCGCTACGCGGAGGCGGTGTCCTCGGGCGAATGCGCCTGTGGCGGCACCGCCGGCGGCTCGGGCCGCCGCTCGTCACCCCACCTCGGCCGGCCCGTGTCGAAGGCCGACTCGGGGGGCGTGCCGGCTCGAGCACCCTCATCGGCGGGCCCTCCGGCGCAGGGTCGCTCCGCCGCGCGGGCGTCCGTCCTCTCGTGCGGGGACGGCGCCTCCTCCCTCACCTGCCGCCGGGCCATCACCGAGGTGAGCGCGATCACCACGACCAGCAGGAAGCCGCCGATCAACGCCCACCAATGGAGGGCCCCGACGAAGCGGTCGACCAGTTCCTGGGCGGAGCGCACCCCGTCGAGCATCGTCATCTGCACCCCGGTGCCCAGCAGGAAACCCGCCAGCACCCCGGCGCAGCACAACGACAGCCCGTAGACCGCCGCCCCGAATCCCACCTCCTGCGACGCCGCCGTCAGCGCCACCGCCGCCCCTGCGGCGAGCAGGGTGAACGGCACCACCAACACCAGCCCGTCAGCGGCGGGCACGACCAGCCTGACCGAGCACAAGCCCGCGACCATGGCCAGCAGCCCCAGAGGCACCAGCCACCGCGCGGCGATCCCGGCGAACAGCCGCACGGCCACAGCCGCCGCGCCGGCGAGCAGCCCGGCCAACCCGAACGGAACCCACAACCCGCGCAGCCCCGGCCCGCCGAGCCCGCCCATCTCCATGAGCGTGACCTGCGCCGCGCTCGGCAGGAGCACCACGCCCACCGCCACCATCGAGTACGACAGCGTACGGTTCGGCGGCGGCCCGAATGAGGCCAGCACCAGCAACCCGACGACGGCCAGGCCGGCCAGCGCGATGACCGGGACCGCCCGCCAGCCTTCGTTCGCGGTGCTGATCGCCATGATGGCGATGCCCGCCGCCGGCGCGACGGCCAGCAGCAGCCTGCCGCGGTCCTCGTCGTCGGCCGCCTGCGTGGACGGCCGGCCGAGCACCATCCATCCGACGAGGTGGACGGCGGCCAGAGCGAGCGCCACACCCGTCACCAACGGGTAGGGCTGCAACGTCACCTTCCAGCTGCTCACCGCGTCGAGCGGCCAGAGCGCCAGCGCCTGGGCCGCGAGCAGGCTCAGACCGAACGTGCCCACCCACAGGGCGCGCAGCACCCGAGCCCGATCCCAGACGGCGGCGAGCGTGGCGGGCAGGATCAGGCCCGCGCCGATGCCACGCACCACGCGCACCGCTCCGACCAGCAGCTCAGACCCGGCGTAGCCGCCCGCGGCGTCGGAGAGCGCCACCAGCGTCAACCCGGCGAGCAAGAGGTGCGCGGCCTTCACCCGGCGCAACGCCACAGAGGCGAGCGGCACGGTGAGCATCAGCGCGGGCAGGGCGAGCCCGTGAGTGCGCATGAGCCCGATCTGGTCGATGTCGCCGGGCAGCAGCTTGGCGACGACGGAGAGTGTGTTGGGGATCGCGACGATCGCCAGCGGCAGCGCGGCCACGACGAGGAGCCCGAGCACGGCATCGAGCAGCCATGGAAGCCTGGGGCCAGCCGGGCGCGGCGACCGGTGGATCGGGGGGACGGCCATGTAGGCCGACTTTAGCGGGTAGTAGCGCCTTCGACACGGCGAGCGACGATAATCACTGTGATCCACAGTGCGGCGAAGATCGCCCCGAGGAAGAACATCGCCGGCACGAGGAAGCCCGCGCAGATGGCCAGCACCTGGACGACGCTCCCGAGAACGTAGCCGAAGGGCTTTTTGAGCAGGCCCGCGGCGACCACGCACAACACGGCCAGGCCGATGCCGACGGTGACCGCGAGCCACGGCTCAACCCCGACGACGCTGATCGCCACGGGTGTGATCAGCCCGGCGACGATCGCCTCCATGCCGAGCACGCTGGCGCCGAGCCGCCGCATCCCTGGGGTGACCTCGAAGTTCATCACGAACCATCCGCCTTCAGCAACAGCCGCGCATCCCCCGCGGTGACCACGGACCCGGTGATGAGCACGCCCGTGCCGCTGAACTCTCCCTCGGCGTCGGCGATGCCGATGCCCTGGTCGATGGCGTCATCGAGGCGGTCGACGACGTGCACGCGCTCCTCCCCGAAGACCGGCGCCGCCATGGCCCCCAGCTCCTGTGGCGTCATCGACCGAGGAGAGGAGTTGCGCGTGACGATGATCTCGTCGAGCACGGGCTCAAGCAACTCCAGCAAGGCGTCGACGTCCTTGTCGCGCATGACCGCGACCACGCCGACGACCTTCGCGAAGTCGAACGCCTCGTGCAGCCCCTCCAACGTCGCCTGCATACCGGCGGGGTTGTGAGCGGCGTCGACCACGACCGCCGGTGTACGCCGCACGACCTCCATCCGCCCCGGCGAGGCGACCTCGGAGAACGCCTGGCGCACGAGGTCGACGTCGAGCGGGTCGTCGCCGCCGGTCACCGCCTCGACGGCGGCCAGCGCGCAGACGGCGTTGCCGGCCTGATGGGCGCCGTGAAGCGGTAGGTAGACCTCGTCGTAGACGCCCTTGAGCCCGCGCAGCGTGAGCAGTTGCCCTCCGAGCGCCACCTCGCGGTTGAGCACCCCGAACTCGAGCCCCTCCCGCGCCACGACGGCGCCGACGTCGGCCGCGCGTCTCATGAGAACCTCGGCGGCCGGCAGCTCCTGCTGGGCGAGCACGGCGGTGGAGCCGGCCTTGATGATGCCTGCCTTCTCCGCGGCGATGCTGGGGATGTCGGGCCCGAGCCGATCGGTGTGGTCGAGCGAGATGGGCGTGATCACCGACACGGTGCCGTCCGCGACGTTGGTGGCGTCCCAGGAGCCGCCCATCCCGGCCTCGACGACCGCGACATCGACCGGGGTGTCGGCGAACGCCGCGAACGCCATCGCCGTCAGCAACTCGAAGAACTGGATGCGCCGCCCCTGTGTGTCGGTCAGTTCGACATACGGGATGATCTCCTCGTAAACCTCGGCGAACCGTTCCTCACTCAGCGGCGCACCGTCAACGGTGATCCGCTCGCGCATCGACACCAGGTGCGGGCTGGTGAACCGCCCCACTCTGAGGTTGCGCTCCCTGAGGAGCGCCTCTGCCAGCCGCGCCGTGCTCGTCTTGCCGTTGGTGCCGGCAATGTGCATGACGGGGTACGCCCGCTGCGGGGAGCCGAGCACGTCAAGAAGGGCCGCGATCCTGTCGAGCGTCGGCTCGAAATCCCACTCGACGCCACGCTCCATGATCGCGCGTTCTACCGCACGAAAATCCACACCCCAACCCTACTGACCGCCCCCACCGCTCACGACGCGGCCTGGCCGCGGAGGTGGCCCAACACAAAAAGAGGGGGTCCCGACGCGCTCAGCGTCGGAACCCCCTCCACAAAGATTGTCCGGCGGTGACCTACTCTCCCACACCCTCCCGAGTGCAGTACC
>NZ_JBDPMB010000032.1:0-97242 GCF_039871615.1 Nonomuraea sp. B10E15 | reverse complement strand
GAGGCGTTCATTTCGTTGTGTCTTAACTCTTTCAGCCGTTCAAGTCCCTGTCAAATTGACCGGACCTGCACAACCTGCGGGAATTAAGCGCCGCCCCCTTTCGGAGACAACCCCTCTAACTTACCAGGTCGTAGGCGGTTCGGCGAACCGGTCTCCCGACCCAGCAGTCACAGGGGATTGCCGCCGGCCCACGACACAACACGCCAATATCACCGGAGTGAGAGGAGGAGGTTGCGCCGCACCGCGTCGGCTTCTCAAGATTAGCAGCGCTCCGGACCGCTCGGGACTCGTTCGCCGCGCTCTACGGCCACAGATCGATCACGACCGAACATAGACTCCCCACGTGAGCAGCAACACGCCACCAGTGGCGAAGAAGGTCCGGACCGAGCGCATCCATCATGGCGACACCGTCATCGACGAGTACGCCTGGCTGAGCAACAAGGAAGATCCCGATACCACCGCCTATCTGGAGGCGGAGAACGACTTTCTCAAGAAGGAGACCGCTCACCTCTCCGAACTCCAGGAGCAGGTGTTCCAGGAGATCAAGGCCCGCACCCAGGAGACCGACCTGTCGGTGCCGAGCCGCAAGGGCGCCTGGTGGTATTACACGCGCACCGAGGAGGGCAAGCAGTACGCCGTCTCCTGCCGCGTCCCCGCCGACAGTGACGCGCCTCCGGTGATCACGCCGGGCGAGCGGCTCGACCGCGAGCAGGTGATCATGGACGGCAACGAGCTGGCCGGCGACAGCCCGTTCTTCTCCGTCGGCGCCAGCTCCGTCACCCCTGACGGCTCGATGCTGGCCTACTCGACCGACTACAAGGGCGACGAGCGCTTCACGCTGAGGTTCAAGAACCTCGAGACCGGCGAGGTGCTCCCCGACGAGATCACGGACATCTTCTACGGAGGGGCCTGGTCGGCGGACGGCTCCGCGTTCTTCTACACGCGCGTCGACGACGCCTGGCGCCCCTTCCAGGTCTACCGGCACACCCTGGGAACGCAGGAGGACGTGCTGGTCTACGAGGAGAGCGACGAGCGTTACTGGGTGGGCATCGGGCTGACCAGGAGCGAGCGCTACCTGGTGCTCAGCGCGGGCAGCAAGATCACTAGTGAGGTGCGCGTCCTCGACGCCATGGATCCGTCGGGCGAGTTCAAGGTCGTCCGCCCCAGGAAGACCGGCGTCGAATACGGCGTCGAGCACGCCGGCGACTTCTTCTACGTGCTCCACAACGAGAACGCCGAGAACTTCGAGCTGGCCACCGCCCCGCTCGACGACCCCGGTTCCTGGACGCCGCTGACCGCGCACAGGGACGACACGAGGCTCCTGGAGATCGACGCGTTCTCCGACCACGCCGTGGTGCACTTCCGGCGCGAAGGGCTGACCGGCCTGCGGGTGCTGCCCTACGGCTCCGCCGGCGGCACCTGGCGGGAGCGGGTCGAGGCCTCCGAGCGGAACGCGTACGAGATCGACTTCCCCGAGCCGCTGTACGACGTCGGACCGGCGGGCAACCCCGAGTTCACGACCACGCGGCTCCGGCTGGCGTACACGAGCATGGTCACCCCGCCCAGCGTGTACGACTACGAGCTCCACTCGCACGAGCTGATCCTGCTCAAGCAGCGCCCGGTGCTGGGCGGCTACGACCCGGCCGACTACGAGCAGTTCCGCGACTGGGCCACGGCCGAGGACGGCACGAAGATCCCCGTGTCCATCGTGAAGCGGAAGGACACCGCCAGACCGGCTCCCACCGTGCTGTACGGGTACGGCAGCTACGAGACCTCCATCGACCCCGGCTTCTCGATCCCGAGGTTGTCACTGCTCGACCGCGGCTTCATCTTCGCCGTCGCGCACGTCAGGGGCGGCGGCGAGCTGGGCCGCCGCTGGTACGAAGAGGGCAAGCTGACCAGGAAGCGCAACACGTTCACCGACTTCGTGGCGGCGGCCGGGCACATGAAGGAGAGCGGCTGGAGCGAGCGGGTCATCGCGAGGGGCGGCTCGGCCGGCGGGCTGCTCATGGGCGCGGCCACGAACCTGGCGCCCGAGCTGTTCGCGGGCGTGGTGGCCGAGGTGCCGTTCGTCGACGCCCTGAACACCATCCTCGATCCGTCGCTGCCGCTGACCGTGATCGAGTGGGACGAGTGGGGCGACCCGCTGCACGATCCCCAGGTCTACGCCTACATGAAGAGCTATTCGCCGTACGAGAACGTGGACGGCAGGGCGTACCCGCCGATTCTGGCGATCACGAGCCTGAACGACACGCGCGTCCTCTACCACGAGCCGGCGAAGTGGATCGCGCGGTTGCGGGCGACGGCGGGCGGCGGGCCGTTCCTGCTCAAGACCGAGATGGGCGCGGGGCACGGCGGCCGCAGCGGACGTTACGACGCCTGGCGTGAAGAGGCGTTCGCGCTGGCCTGGATCATCGAGAGGGGCGCGTCATGACGTATCAGGCCGACGACCGGCGTTACGAGCGTCAGCCGTACAACCGCAGCGGCCGCAGCGGGGTGAAGCTGCCGGCGGTGTCGCTGGGCCTGTGGCACAACTTCGGCGACAACCGGCCGATCGACAACGCGCGGGCGATCCTGCGGCGGGCGTTCGACCTCGGGGTGACGCACTTCGATCTGGCCAACAACTACGGTGTCCCGTACGGGTCGGCGGAGCGGAACTTCGGCCGGATCCTGGGCGAGGACTTCGCGCGCCACCGCGACGAGCTGATCATCTCCACCAAGGCCGGCTTCGACATGTGGCCCGGCCCGTACGGCGAGTGGGGTTCGCGCAAATATCTGCTGGCCAGCCTCGACCAGTCGCTGGAGCGCATGGGCCTCGACTACGTCGACATCTTCTACAGCCACCGTCCCGATCCGGACACGCCGCTGGAGGAGACCATGGGGGCGCTCGACCGGGCCGTGCGCTCGGGCAAGGCGCTTTATGCGGGCATCTCCAACTACTCGGCCGAGCAGACCACCCAGGCGGCGCGGATCATGCGCGAGCTGGGCACGCCGCTGCTCATCCACCAGCCGTCCTACTCGATGATCAACCGGTGGATCGAGGACGGGCGGCTGCTCGACGTGCTGGAGGAGGCGGGGATGGGCTGCATCGTGTTCTCGCCGCTGGCGCAGGGCGTGCTGACCGACCGCTACCTCGACGGGGTGCCGGCCGACTCGCGCGCGGCCACCAGCCGTTTCCTGCCGCAGGAACGGATCGACCGCGAGCTGGCGCGCGACCTGAACGAGATCGCGAGGGGTCGCGGGCAGACGCTGGCTCAGATGGCGTTGTCGTGGGCGCTCAGGGATCCGCGGGTGACGAGCGTGCTGATCGGCGCGAGCAGCGTGCGGCAGCTCGAGGACAACGTGGCCTGCGTGGACGGCCCCGCCTTCACCGAGGACGAGCTCGCGGCCATCGACAAGATCACAGGGCCTCGTGCCGCTGGAGGTAGGTGAAGGAGGCCCAGCCGGGCAGCACCGGCAGCCAGAACGTGAGCAGCCGGTGCAGCAGCACGGCCGACGTGGCCAGCTCGGCGGGCAGCCCCGCCACGGTGAGGCCGAGCGCGAGCGCTCCCTCGACCGCGCCCAGCCCGCCGGGTGTGGGTGCGGCCGAGCCGATCGCGTTGGCCGTGAGGTAGACGACGGCGACGGCGGTGAAGCTGAGCTCTCCGCCGAACGCCGCCACGCACGCGTCCAGGCAGACGATGAACGCGATGGTGATCATGAGCGTGCCCAGGCCCGCCTCGATCATCTTGCGCGGCGACTGCAGCACGTCGAGCAGCCGCGGCAGGACGTTGGAGAAGAGCCTGCTCATCCGCGCGGTGACCATCCGGCGCAGCGGCGGCACGCCGAGCACCACCACGACCAGCAGCGCCACCGCGAGCAGCACCACGACCAGCCCGCGCGACGGCGTGAACGCGGTGTTGGTGGTGGAGCCGGTGATGTAGGCGAACAGCAGGAGCAGCGCGATGTGGAAGATCATCATGATGAGCTGGGAGGCGCCCACGCTGGCCACCGCGCTGGCCGGCGAGATGCCGCGCTTCTGCAGGTAGCGGGTGTTGATCGCGACGCCGCCCACGGCCGCGGGCGCGACGAGCTTGACGAACGAGGCCGCGAACTGCACGAGCACCGTACGCCAGAGAGGAAGGTTCTCGGGCACGAATCCGCGCAGCATGCACGCGGCGGCCACGAAGCTCACGAACGAGGCGACCAGCGCCAGCCCCGACCAGGCCCAGTTGGCCGTGGTCACCACCTGGTAGACGTTGACCTGGCTGAGCTGGGACAGCAGGAAGTACGCGGCCAGCGTGCTGGCGATGATGGTGATCAGGGTGCGCGGCCTGAACCGCTCCAGCCGCACCTCTTCGACCTTGCCCTGCGGCTTGAGGGCCACGATGTGCTCGCGGATGCCGGGCAGGACCTGTTTGGCCTTGGCCAGGGCCGCGCGGGTCTCCCTGGTCAGGGCGATGCGCTGGAGCAGCGGCAGGGCGGCGGCCAGCGTGTCGGCCCCCATGACGGCCGCCGCGGCCCTGACCGAGCGCTCGGGGCCGACGCGCAGCGCCAGGTAGGTGAGGAGCTGGGCGACGTCGAGCCTGAGCAGCAGGTCTCCGGCGGCGATCTCGCCGCTGCGCGCGTCGGTGAGCACGACCCGGCCGGCGCCGTCGAGGTGGATGCTGTCGCCGGTGAGCCTGCGGTGCGCCAGGCGCTGGATCTGCAGCAGCCCGACCTGCTCCCAGATCTGGGCGAGCAGGTCGTCGTCGATCTCTTCGTCCGGCACCTCGTCGAGCGGGCGCGTCTCGATGTGCTCGTAGGCGAGCAGCGCGGCCTCGGTGCCGATCTCGCTGGTGCCGAGCAGCCGGGGCGTGCTGGCGCCGGCCGCCTGCGCCGCGTACGCCATGAGCGCCTCGCGTTCGAGCTCGGCGCGCAGCGACCTGATGGCTCTGCGCCTGGTCTCGGAGTGGAGCCTGATGCGCCGCCACAGGCGGTAGGGAAGCCCCGCCACCTGCCGGTCGCGGTCGAGCACGGTGACGTCGAGGCTGCTGCCGTCCTGCAGGCCGATGGCGTAGCGGCGGCTGCCCTGGTGGTCGTCCTCGATGCGGCGGGCCGAGATCGGCGTGAACGACAGCTTGCGCAGCGCGGCCACCACGGCGCTGCCCGGCGGCCTGGTGTTGGGGCTGCCGACGCCGTAGAGGGTGGCGTAGCCGATGGCCATGCCGACCAGCACGGTCACGATGGCGCTCGGCAGCGTGATCTGCCTGCCGGAGAAGAAGGCCAGGATGTAGAGGGCGATCGTGGTCCACATCAGCATCCGCCACGTGGGGCGGCGCGAGATGCGCACGGCGGTGGCGTACGCGATCACCGAGGTGAGCAGCGTGTTGAGCGGCTCGATCTTCCTGTCGCCGGTGAGCAGCACGCGCAGGTCGTCAACGTTGCCCGCGACGAGCCACTGCCCCAGCAGGAACGATCCGGCGATGCCGATGATCGCGGCGATCAGACCTTCGGCGACGCGCAGCCCGTCGCGGTGGAAGACCCGCTCGACGGCGAAGGCCGTGGGCACGATGAGCACGGCCGCGCCGCCCAGGAACGCGGCGATCCTGCTGAGCAGGGGGACGAGTTCGGCGCCCTCCTTGACGTCGGCCTCGAGGCCGATGAGCGTCTGCTTGGCCACCAGGGCGAGCAGGATCACCGCGCCGAGCACCGCGAGCGTGGCGAAGAACCGCAGCAGGTCGGACGGGCGACGAAGGCGCTGCGGCAGGAGCGGCTCTACGACGTAGACGTCGGTGTCCGCGCGCGACTCGGCCACGGCTGGATCCCCCTCCGCGAGGTCCTCCGTGTCATCTCGTTCCCTGATTTCGGCCACCGACAGTGATTCTGCACCTTCCCGGCTGGACCGTGAGATCTTTAGGTGTTCAGTGTCCTCAAATCAGCCCCCTAGTCCTCGCACCGGGCAGGCTACACGCTGGAGATCCCACCGTTCACCTCCGATTTCCGCGACGTAGGCTGTGTGCCATGCCGGGTGATTTGAGAGTTCTGGGGGCGTGTCCGCTGGACTGCCCGGATACCTGTTCCTGGGTGGTCACGGTGAAAGACGGCCGGGCCGCCAGCCTCCGCGGCAACCCCGACCAGCCCTACACCCGGGGCGCGCTCTGCGTGAAGGTCAACCGCTACCTGGAACACACCCGGGCGGACGACCGCATCCTCCACCCGCTGCGCCGCACCGGGCCCAAGGGCTCCGGCCAGTTCGAGCGCATCACCTGGGACGAGGCCCTCGACGAGATCTCCGTGCGGCTGCGCGGCATCGTCGAGGAGCACGGCGGCGAGGCCATCTGGCCCTATCTGGGCACCGGCTCGCTCGGCTACCTCCAGGGCTGCGAGGGTGTGGCGGGGCGGCGGTTCTGGAACATGCTGGGCGCCTCCAAGCACTATCTCAACATCTGCTCGGGCGCCGGCAACAGCGGCCTGCGGCGGACGACGGGCACCGCGGCCGGGATGGACCCGGAGAACTTCGCGCTGGCCAAGCTGGTCGTCTTGTGGGGCACGAACACGCTGACCAGCGGGCACCACCTGTGGAAGTTCGTGCAGGACGCGCGGGCGAACGGCGCGTACGTCGTCGCCGTCGACCCCATCCGCACCAGAACCGCCGACCAGGCCGACGAGCACCTGGCGATCAGGCCGGGCACGGACGCCGCGCTGGCGCTCGGGCTGCTCAACGTGGTGCTGGCGGAGAACGCGCAGGACGATGCGTTCCTCTCCGCGCACACCGAGGGCTGGGACGACTTCCGCGAGGAGATCCTGCGCCACCCGGTCGAGCGGGTGGCCGAGATCACCGGCATCCCCGCCGAGTCCGTCCGCGCGCTGGGGACGCGGCTCGCGCACACCCGGCCGACCGCGCTGCGGGCCACGCACGGCCTGCAGCGGCACGCCGGCGGCGGCACCGCGCTGCGCACGATCGCCGCGATCCCCGGCGTCACCGGCGACTGGCGCCATCCGGGCGGCGGCGTCGCCTTCTCCACCAGCGACCACGTCCACCTCGCCATCGACCGGCGCGACGACCTGCTGGCCCGGCCGGTGCGCACGCTGGTCATGACGAAGCTCGCCTCGCAGCTCCACGACGTGAAATGCCTGTGGGTGTACGCGGCCAACCCGGCGGGCTCCTCCCCCGACGCGAACACCATCAGACGGCAGCTCGCCCGCGAGGACCTGTTCACGGTGGTCATGGAGCAGTTCCCCACCGACACCGTCGACTACGCCGACATCGTGCTGCCCGCGACCATGCAGACCGAGCACATGGACCTGCACGCCGGCTACGGGCACCTCTACCTGCTGTGGAACGAGCCCGCCGTGCCACCGCCCGGCGAATGCCTGTCCACGACGGAGACGTTCAGGCGGCTGGCCAGGCACATGGGAATGACCGAGCCGTCGTTGTACGACTCGGACCTGGAGCTGGCCGAGCAGTTGTTGTCGAGCGGGCATCCCTCCCTTGAGGGCATCACCCTGGACCGGATCCGCAAGGAGGGCTGGGTGCGGATGAACTACCCCAAGCCCTTCGCGCCGTTCGCCGACGGCTTCCCGACGCCCTCCGGCCGGCTGCGCTTCCCGCCCGCCGGGGAGGCGTACGTGCCGCCCCACACGGTGCGCGCGGCGGGATCGTCGCCGTACCCGCTGACGCTGATCACGCCGGCGTCGCACCTGTTCCTCAACACGACGTTCGGCAACAACCCGGAGCTGCGGCGGCGGGCCAAGGACCCGGTGGTGCTGGTCAACCCGGCCGACGCGGCGGCGCGCGGGCTAGCCGGCGGTCAGCGGGTGCGGGTGCACAACGAGGGCGGCGAGTTCCTGGCCGACGTGGAGATCAGCGACCGGGTGGCGGCCGGGGTGGTGGCCTCGCCGAAGGGGCGCTGGCCGAAGCTCACCCCCGGCGGCGCCAACCCGAACGCGGTCGTGGCGGAGCGGGACGGCGACATGGGCCGGGGTCCCGCCTTCCACGACAACCTGGTCGAGGTCACTCCAGTTTGAGCTTGTAGCCGACGTGGGAGGCCGTGAAGCCGAGGGAGTCGTAGAAGCGGTGCGCGTCCGTACGTGACTTGTCGGAGGTGAGCTGCACCATGGCGCAGCCGCGCGCCCGCGCACGGTCGACGGCCCACTCGATCATCTTGCGGCCGAGCCCTCTGCCCCGCTCGGAGGCGGCGACCCTGACGGCCTCGATCTGGCACCGCTCCGCGCCCAGCCGCGACAGCCCGGCCAGGTAGGTCAGCTGCATGGTGCCCACCACCTTGCCGTCGCGCTCGGCCACGATCAGCTCGTCGTACGGGTCGGCGTCGATCCGCTCGAACGCCGCCAGATAGCGCTCGTCGCCCGGGTCTCCCTCGCGCTGGGCCCCGAGCGGGTCGTCGGCCAGCATGGCGACGATCGCGGACACGTCGCCCACGCGGGCCTGCCGGAAGAGCAGCGACAGCACGTAGTGGGACTCCATGAGGTCGGGGTTGGACGGCAGCGCCATGACCCTGCCGCTCGGGGTGAAGCCCTTGCGGGCGTAGAGGGCGCGGGCGGTGTGGTTCTGGTCGACCGCCCAGAGGCCGATCTCCTCCGCGCCGGCGCTCCTGGCCCACTCCACGGCCGTGTCGACCAGCCGGGAGCCCACGCCCTCGCCTCTGGCCTCGGGTGCGACCCACATGGACAGCAGGTGCGCCCCGCCGTCCTCCAGCAGCACGCACACCAGGCCCACGTCGGCGCCGCCGCTCTCGGCCACCCACCACCGCGAACCTGACTCGCTCAGGCGTTCGTCCCATTTCCCTGGTGGAAAGGCGACCTCGCGCCCGTACGACGACCCGAAAGCGTCCGGGGTGTCCTGGAGGGCGCGCAACCGGACCGACCGCAGCCGATCCGCTTCGCCGGGGCCAAGATGCGTTATCACGACTTTCTGCATGTCCGCATGATGTCAGGGACAGGTCAGGGTCCGCCCCCGATGCCCCCAGGGTGACCGGAAAGGCAGCATGGGGGGCATGAACGAAATCAGTCGACGCGACGAGGTATCGCTGTCCGGCGCCGCGCTGCGTGGCGCTCCTTGGAAGGCCGCCGCCATCAGCGGTGGCGTCGTCTCGGCGACCAGCTACGGGTTCGGCCTGCTCACGGGCGGCGGCGACCTGGTGTGGGCGCTGGGCCTGGGCATCAGCCTGTTCGCGCTGGTCGCCGCGATCGGCGCGGTGTCGAAGCCGGACGACGGCGACCGGGTGACCCGGCAGGCTCGCGTGTGGTCGCTGCGCCACCCGTGGAAGTTCGCGCTGGTGCCCGCCGGCATCACGGCCGTGCTGGACTATCCCGTGCAGCTCGTGCTCGACGGAGAGGGCGTGTTCGGCTCGGCCGTCGACGCCCTGTGGCACGGCGCGCTGGTCTATCTGATCACCGCCATCGTGACGCTCACCCTGCAGGGCAGGGCCCGCTCGGCCCGGTGACCCCGGCTCAGCCCTGGGCCTCGCGCTCCTCCTGGCTGCGGCAGACACAGAACTCGTTGCCCTCGGGGTCGAGCATCATCACCCAGCCGGTGCCGTCAGGGCGGCGCAGGTCGTCGGCGATGGTCGCGCCCATGCCGACCAGCCGCTCGACCTCCTCGTTACGGGTCCTGCCATCCATGCCGTTGACGTCGAGGTGCACGCGGTTCTTGACGGTCTTGCTTTCCGGAACCTTCTGGAAGAGCACGAACGGGTCCTGCTTGGTGCGGAGCATGACCTCGTCGTCACCGGGCTGGTCGCCCTCGCCCAGCGGCAGCCCGGTGGCCCTGCTCCACCAGCCGGCGATCTCGTACGGGTTGTGGCTGTCGATGGTGACAGCGTGGATTTCGATCACCAGGCCACCCAACCCGGCACCACCGAAGACGTCAAGCCAGTGTTCGCAACCCGATGACGCCCGCCAGGATCAGCGCGATGCACGCGATGCGGGGCAGCGACACCTCATCCCCCATGGCGATCATGCCGAGGATCGCGGTGCCGGCCGCGCCGACCCCGGTCCAGACGGCGTACGCGGTGCCGACCTCCAGGGACTTGAGCGCGTACGAGAGCAGGCCGAAGCTCAGCACGGCCGTGCCCAGGAACGACAGGGTCCACCACAGATGGGTGAACCCGTTGCTGAGTTTGAGCGAGAGGGCCATGGCGATCTCGAAGAGGCCGGCCAGCACGAGAAGGATCCACGCCATGATCACGAACTCCTTGTGAACGAGACTGTGCGGATGCGTCGTCTTGTCGTGCCGGGTACGGCGCGTCTCGTCCGGGAGCCGTCAGCTCGCCATGGACAACGTGCGGCCTGTGCCTCTCATTCCCACCAGACCGTGGTCCACCGGTCTCTGGGCATCGGCCACATGCCGAGCTCCAGCACCGTCGCCGCCACCTCGTCCGCCATGGACGGGTCGAGGCAGATCCGGCGGCAGGCGCTGGCGGCCAGCTCGTCCAGCGACGTGAAACGTTCCAGGGGCGCCTCACGCTCCTCCACCCTGACGGGGTAGCCGAGCGCCGCGGCCAGCGCCACGCAGTCTTCCGCGACGGGCCGCACCGGCCGGTCGACCCCGTGGAAGTGTTGCCACAGCGGCGTCAGCCAGCTCATGGGGTGGCGGTGCGGGAGCTCCAGCACCACCCGCCCCTGCGTGCGGCGGGCGAGTGCCCGCAGGAAACCAGCCAGGTCGGGAACGTTGTAGACGACGTGCGCGGCGATGGCCACGTCGGCCACGGGCACGTCGTCGGCCACGTCGGGCCAGCGGCCCGCGACCGTGGTGACCGGCACCCCGAGCTTGTCGGCCCGGGCCGCCAGATCCTCCAGCATGGGCGCCGAGGTGTCGACCGCGTAGAGGTGGCCGATGTGCTCGCGCAGCGGCAGGGACGCGGCGCCGGAGCCGGCGCCCACGTCGAGCAGCGTGCCCTTGCCTGAACCCCTGCCTGACAGTGCCTCGGCGAGCCGGGTCACGGTCGGCCCGTCATCGGGCTCGGCCAGCGCCCGGTCGGTGCGGGTGGCGAACCGTTCGGGCGAGTGGCCCCATGGATCAACGGGAGCCTTGGCCATGATCGCTTCGGGGATGGCCCAGGATTCCAGTCGCTCTCGCCATCGGGCGGCGAGTCTTTCGGCGTCCATGGAGAGAGCATGCCATGCATGACAGGGGTTACCCGTGGGTAGCATTTCAGAGTAAGGTTACTGGCCAGTACACCAAACTCGGTTCAAGGAGAGCGACACCCATGGGCCACTACAAGAGCAACGTGCGCGACCTGGAGTTCAACCTTTTCGAGGTGCTCGGCAGGCGCGAGATCCTCGGCACGGGGCCCTTTGCGGAAGTGGACGAGGAGGTCGCCCGCAGCATTCTCGACGAGGTCGGCAGGCTGGCCACCGGCGTCCTGGCCGACTCCTTCGAGGAGGGCGACAGGCACCCGCCCGTGTTCGACGCGGCCACCGGCTCCGTACGCGTCCCCGACGGCTTCAAGAAGTCGTACAAGGCGCTGGTCGACGGTGGGTGGACGCACCTCGACCTGCCCACCGAGCTGGGCGGCCCCGGCATCCCCCGGAGCCTCGCCTGGGCCACGGCCGAGATGGTGCTCGGCGCCAACCCGGCCCTCTACATGTACGCGGCCGGCCCCAACTTCGCCTACACCCTGTGGAAGGTGGGCAACGAGCAGCAGAAGCGCTTCGCCGAGCTGGCCATCGAGCGCAACTGGGGCGCCACCATGGTGCTCACCGAGCCCGACGCCGGCTCCGACGTGGGCGCCGGGCGGGCGAAGGCGATCGAGCAGCCCGACGGCACCTGGCACATCGAGGGTGTCAAGCGCTTCATCACCAGCGCCGAGCACGACATGACCGAGAACATCTTCCACCTCGTGCTGGCCCGCCCCGAGGGCCACGGCCCCGGCACCAAGGGACTGTCGATGTTCCTGGTGCCGAAGTTCCACGTCGACCTCGGGACCGGCGAGGTCGGCGAGCGCAACGGCGTCTACGTCACCAACGTCGAGAAGAAGATGGGCCTGAAGGTCTCCACGACCTGCGAGCTGACCTTCGGCGACAAGCACCCGGCGGTCGGCTGGCTGGTGGGCGACGTGCACGAGGGCATCAAGCAGATGTTCATGGTGATCGAGCACGCCCGCATGATGGTCGGCACCAAGGCCATCGCCACGCTGTCCACCGGCTACCTGAACGCCCTGGAGTACGCCAGGGCCAGGATCCAGGGCGCGGACATGACGAAGATGTCCGACAAGACCGCTCCACGGGTGACCATCACCCACCACCCCGACGTCCGCCGCGAGCTCATGCTGCAGAAGGCGTACGCGGAGGGCATGCGCGCCCTGGTGCTCTACACCGCCACCTTCCAGGACGCCCTCCTCATCGACCCCGAGGACCGGCACGCCCAGGCCATGAACGACCTGCTGCTGCCCATCGTCAAGGGGGTCGGCTCCGAGCGGTCGTACGAGCTGCTCTCCCGCTCGCTGCAGACCCTGGGCGGCTCCGGTTACCTGCAGGACTACCCGATCGAGCAGTACATCCGCGACGCCAAGATCGACTCCCTGTACGAGGGCACGACCGCGATCCAGGGCCTCGACCTGTTCTTCAGGAAGATCCTGCGCAACCAGGGCACCGCGATCGGCGCGCTGCTCGACGAGATCAACGCGTTCGCCGGCTCCGAGGCGGGCAACGGCCGGCTCAAGGAGGAGCGCAAGCTGCTGGCCGAGGCCGCCGCCGAGGTCAAGGCCATGGGCGACACCATGGCCGGCTGGGCGCTGTCCTCGATGGAGTCGCCGCAGGAGGTGTACAAGGTCGGGCTCAACACCACCAGGCTGCTGCTCGCGCTGGGCGACCTGGTGATCGGCTGGCTGCTGCTGCGGCAGGCCGAGGTGGCCCTGGCCAAGCTGGCCGACGGCGACGACCCGTTCTACCTCGGCAAGGTCGGCGCAGCCTCCTTCTTCGCCACGACCGTGCTGCCGCGCCTGGCCGCCGAGCGGCGCGTGCTCGCCGCGACCGGCCAGGAACTCATGGAGCTGCCGGAAGAGGCCTTCTAGGCCGGGGGACTCCAGGTCGGGGACGCCCGCTCGCGCGCCGGGCGGGTGTCCTGCTGCCCAAGCCGCCAGGCGGCCACGGCGGCGGGTACCTTCGCGAGCATGAGTTCCGCTTCCCACGATCATCCCCTGCCGCCCGCCCGCGTCGAAGAGGTGTCGGACGGCGTCTACGCCTACGTGCAGCCCGACGGAAGCTGGTGGATCAACAACACCGGTTTCCTGGCCGGGCGGCGCGGCGTCATCTGCGTCGACGCCTGCTCGACCGAGCGCCGGACGCGGGCGTTCAAGGAGGCCATCGGCCGCGTAAGCGACCGGCCGATCACCACTTTGATCAACACCCACCACCACGGCGACCACACGTTCGGCAACTGGTTGTTCCCCGAGGCGACGATCGTCGCCCACGAGGGCGTGCGCGAACAGATCATCGCCGACGGGGTCCCCGCCTACCGCTCCGCCTGGTCGCCGACGGTGGAGTGGGGCGCGATGGAGGTGACGCCGCCGTTCCTCACCTTCACCGACCGCGTCACCGTGCACTCCGACGACCTGAGATGCGAGGTCAGGCACGTCGGGCACGCGGCCCACACGACCAACGACTCGTACGTGTGGATCCCCGAGCGGCGGCTGCTGTTCTCCGGCGACCTCGTCTTCAACGGCGGCACGCCGTTCGTGCTGATGGGCTCGGTCGCCGGGGCGCTGGAGGCTCTCACCCAGCTCAGGCAGCTCGGCGCGGCGACCATCGTGCCTGGCCACGGGGAGATCTGCGGGCCCGAGGCCTACGACCAGGCCGAGGGCTATCTGCGGTTCGTGCAGGAGACCGCCAGACGGGGCAGGGAGGCCGGGCTGTCGCCGCTCGACGCGGCCAGGGAGACCGATCTGGGCGAGTGGGCCGGGCTGCTCGACGCCGAGCGCATCGTGGGCAACCTGCACCGCGCCTACGCCGAGCTCGACGGGCAGCCGCCCGGCGCCCCGATCGACCTGGCCACCGCCATACTCGACATGATCACCTACAACGGCGGCCGGCCGCTGTCGTGCCTGGCCTGAGAAGTCGCGGGTGTGATCGCGTTTACTCGGGTATGACCGGTGCTGTACACGCTCTTTTCCTGGAGGTCGTCATGGGTGTCGGGGTCAGCATCTTCTTCCTCACGCTCGGCGCCATCCTGAAGTTCGCCATCGAGCCCGATGTGTTCGGACAGAGCGTCCACATGGACATCATCGGCATCATCTTCATGATCGTCGGCGGAGTGGGGGTGGTCCTGAGCATCGTGCTGGCCCCTCGGCGGGGCCAGACGTCCGACCACCGGCTGATGCACCGGGAGAACAACCCTCCCGAGATCTAGAGCTTCAGCTGCACGGCGGCGCGGCTCGCGAGGATCGGCCTGATGCGCTCGGCGACCACCGCCTGGTGCTGGGGATGGTCGCGATAGACCAGGTAGTCGTCGACGCTGTCGAAGTCGGCCACCACCGCATAGTCGTGGTTGCCCTGGTTGATGCCGGCGTCGCCGCCGACGCTGAAGGAGCGCAGCTGCGGGATGACGCCGGGCAGTTTGCCCAGCTCGGCCGTCACGGCGGCCCGCTGATCGTCGGTGGCGTCGTCTTTCCAGGTGAACAACACGATGTGGCGAATCATGGGGCCAATGTATTTCATCGGGACGCCGGCGCCTCTGAGGTGATCGGGTGCGGGCGTCCCCGCCACGGCGATCGCCGGGAGAGGGGTCCTCCCGGCGATCGCCGTACCCGGGTCAGCTCCAGGCGAGCATGCGGAGCGGGTCCTCCAGCATGGCTCCCACGTCGCGCAGGAACAGCGAGCCCAGCTCGCCGTCCACGATCCGGTGGTCGAACGAGAGTGCCAGCGTCGTCACCTTGCGCACCGCCAGCTCGCCGTCGACCACCCACGGCATGTCCCTGACCTGGCCGAAAGCGAGGATGGCGGCCTCGCCGGGGTTCAGGATCGGGGTGCCGGCGTCGACGCCGAACACGCCGACGTTGGTGATCGTGATGGTGCCGCCCGCCATCTCGGCCGGTTGCGTGCGGCCCGCTCTGGCCGTCTCCGTGAGCCCGCCCAGTTGCGCGGCGAGCTCGGGCAGGGACAGCGCGTCGGCGCCCTTGACGTTGGGCACCACCAGGCCGCGCGGGGTCGCGGCGGCTATGCCCAGGTTCACGTAGTGCTTGACCACGATCTCCTGCGCCGCCTCGTCCCAGGACGAGTTGATCAGCGGGTGCCGTCCGGCCGCCGTGATCACGGCCTTGGCCACCAGGAGGAGCGGGGAGACCTTGACCTCCGCGAACTCGGGGAGGTCACGCAGGCGCCGGACGGCCTCCATCGTCCGCGTCACGTCCACCTGGAGGAACTCGGTGACGTGCGGGGCGGTGAAGGCGCTGGCGACCATCGCCTGGGCGGTCATCCTGCGCACGCCCTTGATCGGGACGCGCTCCTCGCGCTCGCGTCGCGGCTGGGGCGCCGCCGCCACGGGTGCCGCCTGGGCGGCCGCGCGCACGTCTTCCCGGGTGATCGAGCCCTGCGGGCCCGTGCCGGCGACGCTCGCCAGGTTCACGCCCAGGTCCTTGGCGAGCTTGCGTACGGGCGGCTTGGCCAGGGCCCGCGGCCCCGCGGGCGCCTGTGCGGCGGGCGCGGGCGCGGCGGCGACCGGTGGGGGCGGTCCGTCCACCCCCACGCGGTCCGGGTTGGCGACCGGGGCGGCCGCGCTCGGTGGTTGCTTGCGCGGGCGGCGTTTGGTGGCGCCCGTCTTGACGCCGTAGCCCACCAGGACCGCCTGGCGTTCCTCCTTGGGCGCCGGGCTGCCGTGCGCCCCGGGCTCGACGGCGCCCTCGGCCGGCGGCTTCGGGACCATGTCGTCGGCCAGCGCCCTGGCCTGGCCACCGTCGTCGCCGTCTCCTCCGGTGTCCACGGCGATGATGGGGAGGCCCACCTCGACCGTCGTGCCCTCGTCGGCCATCAGGGCGGCCACCACGCCGTCCCACGGGATCGGCAGCTCGACGATCGACTTCGCCGTCTCGATCTCGACGACGATCTGGTTGACCTTGACGTCGTCGCCCGCCTTGACGTGCCAGCGGACGATCTCCGCCTCCGTCAGACCCTCTCCGACGTCAGGGAGCTTGAACTCGCGTCGCATGGACAACCCCCTCAGTACCCGAAGGTCCGGTCGACGGCGTCGAGCACCCGGTCCAGGTCGGGCAGGTAGTGCTCCTCCAGCTTCGACGGCGGGTAGGGGGTGGAGAAGCCGCCGGCCCGCAACACGGGCGACTCCAGGTGGTAGAAGCACTGTTCGGTGATCCTGGCGGCGAGCTCGGCGCCGAACCCGTTGTTGACGGGGGCCTCGTGCACGACCACGACGCGCCCCGTCCTGCGGGCGGACTCCAGGACCAGCGGCTCGTCCAGCGGGTTGAGCGAGCGCAGGTCGATCACCTCCAGCGAGCGCCCGTCGTCCTCGGCCGCCGTGGCGGCCTCCAGGCACGTCTTGACCATGGGCCCGTAGGCCAGCAGCGTGGCGTCGGTGCCCGGCCGCACCACCTTGGCCGCGTGCAGCGGCGGCCACCATTCGGCGGAGTCGGTGTCGATGTCGGCCTTCTCCCAGTAGCGGCGCTTGGGCTCGAAGAAGATCACCGGATCGTCACTGCGGATGGCCTGCTGGATCATGGTGTACGCGTCGGCCGGGTTGGAGCAGGCCACGACCCGCAGGCCGGCCGTGTGGGTGAAGTACGCCTCCGGCGACTCGCTGTGGTGCTCGACCGCCCCGATGCCGCCGCCGCAGGGGATGCGTACGACGACCGGCAGCTTGATCGCGCCCAGCGAGCGCATCGGCATCTTGGCGAGCTGCGTGATGATCTGGTCGGCCGCGGGGAAGACGAACCCGTCGAACTGGATCTCGCACACCGGCCGGTAGCCGCGCAGCGCCAGCCCGATCGCGGTGCCGATGATGCCCGACTCGGCCAGCGGCGTGTCGATGACGCGGTCCTCGCCGAAGTCCTTCTGCAGGCCGTCGGTGACGCGGAAGACGCCACCCAGCTTGCCGACGTCCTCGCCCATGATGAGGACCTTGGGGTCGTCCTCCATGGCCTTGCGCATGCCTTCGTTGAGCGCCTTGGACAGGCTCATGATCGTCATTTGGCGAACCCCTCCAGGTACGCGGCGAACTGGGCGCGCTCCTGGTCCATCAGGGCGTGGGACTCGCTGTAGACGTGGTCGAAGATGGCGAGCGGTTCGGGATCGGGCATGGCCAGGCAGCGCCTGCGCAGATCGGCGCCGAGCTGGGCGGCCTCCCCGTCGACGGCGTCGAAGAACGCCTGGTCGGCGTGCTCGTTCTTGAAGAGGTAGGCCTTGACCCGCTCGATCGGGTCCTTGAGCTTCCACGCCTCCAGCTCGCTGGCCACGCGGTAGCGCGTGGGGTCGTCGGTGGTGGTGTGGGCGCCCATGCGGTACGTGAAGGCCTCGATGAGCGTCGGGCCCTGCCCCGTACGGGCGGCTTCGAGGGCCTTCCTGGTCACCGCGAGGCAGGCGAACACGTCGTTGCCGTCGACCCTGATGCCGGGGAAGCCGAAGCCCGAGGCGCGGCGGTAGAGGGGGATGCGGCTCTGCTTCTCCAGCGGCTCGGAGATCGCCCACTGGTTGTTCTGGCAGAAGAACACGATCGGCGCGTTGAACACGCTGGCCCAGATGAACGACTCGTTCACGTCGCCCTGGGAGGTGGCGCCGTCGCCGAAGTAGGCGATGGTGGCCGCGTTGGCGTCGTCGCGCTGGATGCCCATGGCGTAACCGACGGCGTGCAGCGTCTGGCTGCCGATCACGATCGTGTACAGGTGGAAGTTGTGCTCCTTGGGGTCCCACCCGCCGTGGTTGACGCCTCTGAACAGGCCGAGCAGCTTCACCGGGTCGACGTCGCGGCACCACGCCACACCGTGCTCCCGGTAGGTGGGGAACGCCATGTCCACGTCGGTCAGCGCGCGGCCCGACCCGATCTGGGCCGCCTCCTGGCCCAGCAGCGAGGCCCAGATGCCGAGCTCGCCCTGGCGTTGCAGCGCCACGGCCTCCAGGTCGATGCGGCGAACGAGCACCAGGTCGCGGTAGAGCGACCGGGTCTCCGCGGGGGTCAGGTCGATGTCGTAGTCGGGGTGCTCGACCCGCTCCCCTTCGGGGGTGAGCAACTGGACGAGCTCCGGCGGCGCCTCAGCACCACGTGAGGCTTCGGTTGTCACGAGACCTCCTTCGCCGGTGACGCGGCACATGTGCTGTGCTCACTGACGACCTCGACAAGCTCGGTCATGGCCACTCCTGTGCGTCAGGGCCGGGTGTCGATGGGGTTGCCACCTCAGGCCGGCCTCCTTGGCGAAGAACCATATGGTGATGGTTCGTACGCTTTGGGGCCATGGTGGCAGACGTCACAGCCCTGCGCGCAAGCCCCATGTCCTCCCCGTTCCCGTTGTGTCGGCGGCCACACGCGCCGGTAGGCTGTGCTTCCCATCCACCCACCGCTCCCAGGAGGAACGCAGTGGCCCGCGTCATCGTGGACGTCATGTTGAAGCCCGAGATCCTCGATCCGCAGGGCCAGGCGATCGCCAGGGCGCTGCCCAGGCTCGGCTTCTCCGGCGTCGGGGCCGTGCGCCAGGGCAAGCGTTTCGAACTGGAGCTCGAGGGCCCGGCAGACGATGCGGCGCTGGCCGAGGTGCGCAAGATGGCCGAGACCCTTCTGGCCAACACGGTGATCGAGGACTACACCGTCCGGGTTGAGGAGTAGAACGCACATTTGATCCCCCGATTTACCCCTGGTCGGTTAAAGCGGGGTTCTGACGTGCCACAATGCCACGCGCAAGCCAACAGTAAATAACAACAACGTGATTTTGCGGTTAGCCCCGATTTCACAGGGAAACCTACTCCAGGTGACATTCTGGCGCCCGGAGGAGTCCGGTGGATATTGAGTTCTCGTTGGCGCTGCCTCGGGATGCGATCGGCATACCGATGGTCAGGCGAGTGCTAGGCGATGCCCTGCGCTCACTCAACGTGAGTGAGACCTGCATCGCCGACATGTTGCTCGCCGTCTCCGAGGCGTGCTCCAACGCGGTGCGGCACGGAGGACCCGCCAACCGCTACGAAGTGACGGCGTCGATCGGCTCCGGCCACTGCGACGTACGCGTCGCCGACAGCGGCGCGGGCGTGCCGTCGATGCCCGCGCACTTCCCCCCTCCCGACACCGAGAACGGCCGGGGTCTGCTGATCATGCGCTCCGTCGTCGACGAGATCTCCTTCGGCACCGAGCCCGGCCGGGGCACCACGGTCCACCTGCGCAAGACGCTCGCTTGGGACGACGGCGCGCAGGCCCGTCCCCGCGCGCTCGCAGCCGTCTGACCTGCGCCCCCGCATCGCGCACGAGCCGATGCGGACCATGCTCGAGCACCCGATAACCTGGGTTACACCGCCGCAGACCGCCGTCCGCCCCGAAGAGACGGTGGCGCGTGCGCGCGCATTCCTCGGAGGGGACGACTGTCATGAGCGCTGCCCGTGTGGGCGTAGTCACGTTTCCAGGAACTCTCGACGACCAGGACGCCGCCAGAGCCGTGCACCTCGTGGGCGCGCAGGCGGTTCCGCTGTGGCACGCCGACCACGACCTGAAGGGGGTCGACGCCGTGTTCCTGCCCGGCGGCTTCTCCTACGGCGACTACCTGCGCTGCGGCGCCATCTCGCGGTTCGCGCCGATCATGGACGAGCTCGTCCCGGCCGCGGGGGCGGGCCTGCCGGTGATCGGCACGTGCAACGGGTTCCAGATCCTGTGCGAGGCGCACCTGCTGCCCGGCGCGCTGACCCGCAACGCGTCGCTCCACTACGTCTGCCGTGACCAGCGGGTCCGCATCGAGCAGACCGCGACCGCCTGGACCAACGCCTTCGACCGGGGCCAGGAGATCGTGCTGCCGGTCAAGCACGGCGAGGGCCGCTACGTCGCCTCCGCCGAGACGCTGGCCGCGCTCGAGGCGGGCGGCCACGTGGTCGTGCGCTACGCCGGCGGCAACCCCAACGGCTCGCTCAACGACATCGCGGGCATCCGCAACGAGGCGGGCAACGTGGTCGGGCTCATGCCGCACCCCGAGCACGCGGTCGAGGACCTGGTCGGCGCGCCGGGCACCGACGGCCTCGGCTTCTTCACCTCCATCCTCAAGAACCTGGTGGACGCATGAGCGAGTGGAACGAGCGGCTTATGAACACGGTCCTTCGACCGGCGCAGGAGGGCGAATGATCGACAGTGTGCGGCGGGCCGCCAAGACCCCCGACGAGCCGATGCCCTTCGCCGAGCTGGGGATGAAGCCCGACGAGTACGCCCGGGTCAAGGACATCCTCGGCCGCCGTCCCACCGGCTCCGAGCTGGCCATCTACAGCGTCATGTGGTCGGAACACTGCTCCTACAAGTCGTCCAAGGTGCATCTCAAGCAGTTCGCCACCAAGGCGCCCAAGTCCGAGGCGCTGCTCGTGGGCATGGGCGAGAACGCCGGCGTGGTCGACATCGGCGACGGCTGGGCGGCCACGTTCAAGATCGAGTCGCACAACCACCCGTCCTACGTCGAGCCGCACCAGGGCGCGGCCACCGGCGTCGGCGGCATCGTGCGCGACATCATGTCGATGGGCGCGCGGCCGATCGCCGTCATGGACGCGCTGCGCTTCGGCGGCGCCGACGCCGTCGACACGCGCCGGGTGCTGCCCGGCGTGGTCGAGGGCATCAGCCACTACGGCAACTGCCTGGGCCTGCCCAACATCGGCGGCGAGGTCGTCTTCGACCCCTGCTACATCGGCAACCCGCTGGTCAACGCCCTGTGCGTGGGCCTGCTGCGCAAGGACCAGATCAAGCTGGCCACCGCGCCGGGCCCCGGCAACAAGGTCGTGCTGTTCGGCGCGTCCACGGGCCCCGACGGCATCGGCGGCGCCTCCGTGCTGGCCTCGGCGACCTTCGAGGACGAGTCGCACGCCAAGCGTCCCGCCGTCCAGGTCGGCGACCCGTTCATGGAGAAGCTGCTCATCGAGTGCTGCCTGGAGCTCTACGCCGCCGACGTGGTCGTCGGCATCCAGGACCTCGGCGCGGCCGGCGTCTCGTGCGCCACGACCGAGCTGGCCGCCAAGGGCACCGGCGGCATGCACGTCGACCTCACCCGCGTCCCGCTCCGCGACCCCTCGCTCAGGCCCGAGGAGATCCTCATGAGCGAGTCGCAGGAGCGCATGATGGCCGTGGTCGAGCCGCGCGACATCCCGGCGTTCATGGCGATCTGCGAGAAGTGGGACGTCCCCGCCACCGTCATCGGCGAGGTCACAGACACCGGCCGCCTGGTCATGACGTGGGAGGACGAGATCATCGTCGACATCCCGCCGGGCACGGCCGCCGACGAGGGTCCCGTCTACGAACGCCCCTACCACGAGCCGGCCGGCCAGGCCGCGCTCAACGCCGACACCCCCGACCGGCTGGAGCGGCCCACCGACCTGCGCGAGACGCTGCTCAAGCTGCTCGGCTCGCCCAACCTGGCCTCCAAGGAGTGGGTGACCTCCCAGTACGACCGCTACGTCCGCTCCAACACCGTGCTGGCCCAGCCGGCCGACGCGGGCATGTTGCGGATCTCGGAGACCATGGCCGGCGTCGAGCACGAGCCGACCACCCGCGGCATCGCGCTGGCCACCGACGGCAACGGGCGTTACGCCAAGCTCGACCCCTACGCGGGGGCGCAGCTCGCGCTAGCGGAGGCCTACAGGAACGTCGCCGTGACCGGCGCCCGGCCGCTGGCCGTCACCAACTGCCTCAACTTCGGCTCCCCCGAGGACCCCGAGGTCATGTGGCAGTTCGCCGAGGCCACGCGCGGACTGGCCGACGCGTGCCGGGCGCTCGGCGTGCCGGTGACCGGCGGCAACGTCTCCTTCTACAACCAGACGGGCTCGACGGCCATCCACCCCACGCCGGTCGTGGGCGTGCTCGGCGTCATCGACGACGTCGCCAGGCGGGTGCCGACCGGATTCACCGCTGAAGGGCTGCGGGTCGTCCTGCTCGGCGACACGCGCGAGGAGTTCGGCGGCTCCGAGTGGGCCCACGTCGCCCACCGCCACCTGGGCGGGCTGCCGCCGCAGGCCGTCCTGGAGGCGGAGCGGGCGCTGGCCACGGTGCTGGTCGAGAGCGCCCGCAGAGGGCTGCTGGCCGGCTCGCACGACCTGTCCGACGGCGGGCTGGCCGTGGCGCTGGCCGAGTCATGCCTGGCGCGGGGCGTCGGCGCCTCCGTGGCGCTGAGCGGCGAGCCGTTCACCGACCTGTTCAGCGAGTCGGCCTCGCGGGCGCTCGTCGCCGTGCGGCCGGAAACCTACGACGAGTTCGCGTCGTTGTGCGGGCGCCACGAGGTGCCCTGCTACGGGCTCGGCATGACCGGCGGCGACACGCTGGTCGTCGAGGGCGCGTTCGAGATCCCCGTGGCCGAGCTGCGGGAGACGCACGAGGCGGCGCTCCCCGCGCTGTTCGGCTGACGATCCGCCGGAGGGCCGGCAGGGGATTTCCGACCGGCCCTTCCAGCGCGTAAAACGACGCATTGGCGACGAGGATCTCGCGTGGATAATCGGTCTGTGCCCACCCCTGGTCCGACCTCCTACCTGCCTCCCGCGACCCAGCCCGTGCGGGGCGTGGTGTGGGGCATCCACCTCGTCCTGCCGCTGCTCGGCCTCTGGCTGTTGCTGAGCCAGCCGCACATCAACATCTCCTGGCAGCACAACGCCAGCCACTTCTGGATGATCATCCTGGTGGCCGGGGTCAACGTCGTGCTCGGCGTCATGGTCAGCGAGGCCTCACGGCGCCGCAACGACGCCCGGCTGTTCCTCGTCTCCATGGTCTTCCTGAGCAGCGCGGGCTTCTTCTTCCTGCACGGCCTGGCCACCCCGAAGATCATCCTGCCGACCGGCTCGCTGGGGTTCGACCTGGGCCAGCAGGTGGGCCTGTCGATCGCGGCGGTGTTCGCGTTCGGCTCGGCCCTGCCGTTGGGCGAGGCGGCGGCCAGGTCCGTGCTCGGCGCCCAGCACTTCATCCGCGGCGCGCTCGTCGGCATCATGGTGCTCTGGGGCGTCACGTCACTGGTCCCCGGGCTGACGCCGCTCAGCGAGCCGCCCATGGTCACGCCGATCGACTGGCTGATCTGGGCGTCCATCCCCGGCCTGCTGCTCTACGGCGCGGCGAGCGTGCTGATGTTCCGGCTGCACCGGCGGCGTCCCTCGGCGATGCTGATCAGCCTGATCACGGCGTACGCGCTGCTGGCCGAGAGCATGATCGCCGGGATGTCGCAGCTCAACTGGCATCTGTCCTGGTGGGAGTGGCACCTGCTGCTCACGTTCGCCTTCGTGTTCGTGGCCTACAGCGCCTACCTGCAGTTCCGGCGGGAGGGGTCGAGCGCCGGGCTGTTCGACTCGGTGGCGCTGTCCGCGACCGTCCGCCGCATCCAGCAGGACTACGACAAGGCGCTCGAAGAGCTGGTCGAGCACGTACGCCGCGGCGAGCCGCTGGCCGCGACCCGGCTGTCGGGCAAGTTTCGGCTCAACGAGGGCCAGGCGGCGGTGCTCGACCGGGCCGGCGAGGCGCTGGCCAACGAGCGCGCGCTGTCGGAGCGGCTGGCCGCCCTGGTGTCGGTGAGCGCCCAGACCCGGGTCGGCCTGCCCGAGCAGGAGCTGCTGGCCTCGTCGCTGGAGCGGGTGCGGCAGGCGTACGGCGACGTCAAGATCGGGCTGGTCGCCGACGGCACCACCCAGATCGGCTCGCGCGACTACCGGTTCGACGGCGACACCCCGATCCGCCGCGACCACCTGCTCGCCTTCCCCCTGACCGTCAAGGGCAGGCTCGCCGGCGTGCTGGAGGTGCCCATCGGCCGCACCAGCCAGGACGAGGCGCTGGCCGCCACGCTGGCCGGGCAGCTGTCCATCTCCCTGGAGAACGCCCGCCTCTACCAGGAACTGCACACCCTGTTCCACCAGTACATGTCGCCCGACGTGGCCCACGCCCTGCTCGCCGACCCCGGTCAGGCGGCGCTCGGCGGCGAGCTGAAGGAGCTGAGCGCGCTCTTCGCCGACCTCAAGGGCTTCACGACGTTCTCCGAGAAGGTGACGCCCGGCGAGATCGTCGAGATGCTCAACCGCTACCACACGGCGGCCGTCCCCTGCGTTCTCAACAACGGCGGCACCATCGTGCAGTTCGTCGGCGACGCGCTGCTCGCCCTGTTCAACGCGCCCGCGCTGCAGGCCGATCACGCCAGGGCCGCCTGCCGGGCCGCGCTCGACATGCAGCGCGCAGCCGCCGAGGTGGCCGAGGAGATGGCGTGGAAGCGGGTCGACGACGTCGCATGGCCGACCTTCCGCGTGGGCGTCAACACCGGCCCAGCCCTGGTCGGCAACATCGGCAGCCCCGAACTGCGCGGCTTCAACGCGATGGGCGACTGCGTGAACGTGGCCGCCAGGCTCCAGGGGGTCGCCGAGCCCGGCACGGTCGTCATCGGCGAGACGACGCTCAAGCAGCTGGGCCGCGACGCGACGGTACGGCCCCTGGGGCGGCTCAACCTCAAGGGCAAGGAGGAACCCGTCGCGGCGTACGTTCTCACCGATCTGCCGTAGAGGGGCGGCACCCCGTACCGACATAATCGGGCCATGAAAGCAGAGCCCGGCGAGTTCCTGTCCCTGCTCACCGACGAGGAGGCGGCGGCGCTGCGCGCGGCGGGCCGGCTGCGCCGCTGGGACCGCGGCACGACCGTCATCACCGAGGGCGACACATCCGACTGGGTGCTTGTGCTGCTGGAGGGCCGGGTGAAGGTCTCCTCGCACACGAGCGGCGGCAACGAGGTGGTGCTCGCCGTACGCGGCCCCGGCGGGCTGATCGGCGAGCAGTCGGCCATCGACGGCTCGCCCCGCTCGGCCACGGTCACCACGCTGGAGCCGGTCACCGGCGTCGTCGTCCGCGACTTCGTCTCCTTCCTCGAGTCCCACGGGCGCGTCGCGGTGCTGCTCATGAAGCTCGTCAGCGAGCGCCTGCGCGACTCCGACAGGAAGCGCATCGAGTACGGCGCCTTCGACACCACGGGCAGGGTGGCGACGCGGCTGCTGGAGCTGGCCGAACGCTACGGCGAGCAGACCACCACCGGCGTACGCGTGGCGCTGCCCCTGTCGCAGGACGAGCTCGCGGGGTGGACGGGCTCCTCCCGCGAGGCGGTCAGCAAGGCGCTGCGCACGCTGCGCGACCGGGGCCTGATCGAGACGGGGCGGCGGCGCGTGGTCATCCACGACGTCGAAGGGCTGCGCCAGCGTGCCCGTTAGCCCCGGCGACAGGTCAGCCGTACGTCGTACGTGCTCAACGGGAATGGTCGCGGCACCTTCAGCCCGCCGTGTATTACAAATCGTATTACGCTGAGTTCATGGGAACTCTTAACGTTCGCACTGATGAGGCGATGGAGACGGCACTCCGCGCACTGGCCGGAGAGACCAGAAGCCGATCCGAAGCCGTTCGTTACGCCATACTCCACACCTACAAGGAGATGCTGCTGGAGCAGGCGGCCGCGGATGCGGATCGGCTGCGAAACGATCCGGACGACCAGGCCGAGATGCTGGCGATCCAGCGTTTCATAGGTGTAGCCGAGTGATATTCCGGGGCGCGATCCATGAGATCAAAGCGCTCCCCGGAGCACGGGATCATGAGCAGCAAGGCCGCCGCTACGCCGTGATCATCCAGTCGGACAGCTTCACCACCAGCACGATCACCGTCGCGCCGACCTCGACAAGCGCCGGGCCGGCGATCTACCGGCCCGAGATCGAGTTCAAGGGGACGAAATCGCGTGTGCTGACGGACCAGATCTATTCCGTGCCGCCGTCGAGGCTGGGCGACTTCAAGGGCGGGCTCGAAGCGCATGAGGTCGCGGAGCTTGATCGCGCTCTCATACTGAGACTAGGTCTCATCTGAGGGCGGGGGCGAGCAGGCGTTCGACGTCGCGGTAGCGGGAGACGGGGATGAGGTGCACGCCGTCGAAGGCGCCGGAGTCACGCAGGGCCAGCACCTGCTCGCAGGCCGCCTCCACGCCCGCCTGGCGGTCGGCGGCCACCTGCTCCACCAGGGCCTCGGGCAGCGCGATGTCGGGGATCGCGGCGGCCAGGCCGCTAGCGTGATTGGCGCTGGCCAGCACCATGACGCCCGCGTAGACCGGCGCGTCCACCGGGTGCGCCTCGCGCCAGCGCAGCTGCGCCTCCACCGAGAAGGAGACCTGGAGGAAGAGGAAGTCGGCCGCGCGTTTCCAGGCCGGCAGCGGGCGCAGCCCCGCGGCGGCGCCCAGGCGGGAGCCGGGCGAGAACTCCCTGGCCTCGGCGATCATCGAGCGCACCGTGAGATCGCTCGTACGGTTGCCGCTCGCCGGCTTGTCACCGTAGACGAACAGGAACTGCTCCACGCCGTACGCGGCCGCCGTCAGCAGGTCACGGCGGAAGCCGAGCAGGTTGCGGTCGCGCGAGTTGAGGCAGGCGATGCCGCGCCCGCCCATCGCCTCGACCTCGTGCGCCACCGCGACGCTCGACACGGTCGCGCGGCCGATGTGGTTGTCGGGGATGAGGAAGGCGTGGGCGAGCTTGCTCATGGTGCCGATCTGGTGCCTGACGTGCTTCAGATCGGGCTTGGTCGGGGGTTCGATCTCGCAGATCAGCTCGAAGGCCATGAATCACGACTCTAACGCCGGGCCGCCAGCGCTTCTATGCCGCTGAGCACCAGGTCGACGCCGAACGTGTCGTACAGGTGCGGGTCTTTCCGCTCGACCAGGGGGGCGGCCATCTCCACCAGGTGCGGGTAGCTCTCGACGGGCAGTGACTGCAGGTCGAGCCGCTTGCGCTTGACCCGCTGCGCCTCGTCCGCACCGGAGGCCTGCTGGTTGACCGGAGCATCGGCGATGGCGATGGCGCTGTTCAGCAGGTACTGCGTGATCAGGCAGCTCTCCTCCACGCTGAACCCGGCCGCGCGGGTCAGCCTGAGCGCCTGGTCCCAGACGGCCAGGAAGCTGGGCACCGTGACGGCGTCGATGTGCTCGATCACGTGCTTGGCGCAGGGGTGTGTGCGCAGGGTGTGGATCAGGCCCTCGGTCAGGTCGCGCAGTTGCTCCTGCCACGGGCGCTCGTCGGCCGGTTTGGGCGCGAAGCCGCCGATCAGGTGGTCGGCCATGCCGATGATCAGCTGCTCCTTGTTCTTGTAGTGCCAGTAGAGAGCCATCGGGGTGACGCCCAGGTCGGAGGCGAGCCGCCGGATCGTGACGGCTTCGAGCCCTTCGGCGTCGCCGATCTCCAGGGCCCGCTCCGCGATCGCCGGCGCGGTCAGTTTTCTTGTCACGGTTGACAACTATACGACGTACATGCTCTAACTATACGGCGTACAAGTACGATGTATAGGAGGAAATGTCGTGCGATGGTGGGCGCTTGGCGCGCTGACTCTGGGGACGTTCATGACGTACCTGGACAACAACGTGGGGAACGTCGCCCTGCCGACGATCCAGCGGGAGCTCGGGTTGTCGATCTCCGACCTGGAGTGGATCGTGAGCTCGTACATCCTGCTCTTCGCGGGGCTCATGCTGGCCGGCGGCCGACTCGCCGACGTGTACGGCGCCCGCCGCGTCTTCCTGGGCGGCCTGACGATCTTCACGTTCTCCTCGCTGGCCGCCGGCCTGGCGACCACGGGTGCGACGCTCATCGCCGCGCGAGCCGTCCAGGGCGTCGGCGCGGCGCTGCTCACGCCCACGGCGCTGGCGCTGATCGGCCAGATCTTCCCCGACCCCGGCGAACGCGGCCGGGCGGTGGGCATCTGGAGCTCCGCGGGGGCGCTCTCCATGGCGTTCGGCCCGTTCGCCGGCGGCTTCATCAGCGAACACCTGCACTGGGGCTGGATTTATCTGGTCAACGTCCCGCTCGGGCTGGCGGCCTTCGGCCTCGCGCTCTGGGCGGTCAGGCCCGCCTTCACGCGGGTACGCCGCAGCCTCGACCTGCCCGGCCTGGCCACCTCCGCCGTCGCCCTGGCCGCCCTGACGTACGCGCTCATCGAAGGGGAGGCGGCCGGCTGGACCTCGCCCCCGATTTTGGCCGCGTTCGGCGTGTCGGCAGTGGCGGGCGCGGCGTTCCTGCTGGCCGAGTCGCGGGCCGCCGAGCCGATGGTGGCGATGGCGTTGTTCCGCTCGCGGGTGTTCAGCGGCGGGCTCCTCACCAGCGGGATCTGGTCGTTCGGCGTGTTCGGGATCTACTTCTTCAGCGCGCTGTGGCTGCAGAACGTGCTGGGCTTCTCCCCCACCGAGGCCGGCGCCGCGTTCGTGCCGATGGCGCTCGTCATGGCCGTGGTCGCGATGGCGTCGCAGCGCATCAGCGGCCGGCTCGGCCTCGGGCGCACGGTCGGGCTCGGGATGGCGCTCATGGGCGTGGCGATCTTCCTGATCTCCCGCGTCGGCGCCGGCGGCGGCTACATGGACGTCCTCCCCTGGTTCCTGCTGTACGGCCTGGGCGGCGGCATGCTGGTGCCCCTGACCGCCGCGGTGCTCGACGGGATGCCCAAGGACAGGTCGGGCGTGGCCTCGGGCATGCTCAACGTGTCACGTGAGGTGTTCGGGCTGCTCGGCATCACGGTGCTGGGCGCGATCCTGAGCGCCAGGCAGGCCGCAAGCGACCGGGCGCCGCTGC
The DNA here is from genome assembly GCF_039871615.1 of Nonomuraea sp. B10E15. Classification (NCBI taxonomy): domain Bacteria; kingdom Bacillati; phylum Actinomycetota; class Actinomycetes; order Streptosporangiales; family Streptosporangiaceae; genus Nonomuraea; species Nonomuraea sp. B10E15. Next base: position 68,565 of record NZ_JBDPMB010000032.1, on the reverse strand, counting down.
TCGCCTTCCTCGACGGCTACCGGTTCACCCTCGTCGTCGCGGCGGTCGCGATGCTGGCGGGCATCCCGGTCGCGCTCCACTCGCTGCGCAAGCACGCCCCCCGGCACGAGCCCGCCGAACCCGCCGGGCCTCAGGCCACCGCCTCGGCCACCGCGGGCTCCGCGAACTGAGTGCGGTACAGCTCCTCGTAGCGGCCCGCGGACTCCAGCAGTTCGGCGTGCGTGCCGCGCTCGACCACCCGGCCGTCCTCGATCACCAGGATGACGTCGGCGGCGCGGATCGTGGACAGCCGGTGAGCGATCACCACGGCCGTACGGCCTTCCAGCGCCTCGCCGAGCGCCGCCTGAACGGCCGCCTCCGACGTGGAGTCGAGCGCGGCCGTGGCCTCGTCCAGGATCACCACCCGGGGCTTGGCCAGCAGCAGCCGGGCGATCGTCAGGCGCTGCCGCTCGCCGCCCGACAGCCGGTAACCGCGCTCGCCCACCACCGTGTCGAGCCCGTCGGGCAACGACTCGATCAGCGCGGCCAGCCGGGCCCTGGTGAGCGCGTCCCACAGGTCGTCCTCGCTCGCCTCCGGCGCGGCCAGGAGCAGGTTGGCCCTGATCGTGTCGTGGAACAGGTGGCCGTCCTGGGTGACCATGCCGAGCGTGTCGCGGATCGAGTCGGCGGTCAGGTCGCGCACGTCGACGCCGCCGAGCCGGACGGCGCCCGCGTCGACGTCGTACAACCTGGGCAGGAGCTGCGCGATCGTGGACTTGCCCGCGCCGGACGAGCCGACCAGCGCCACCATCTGGCCGGGCTCGGCCCGGAACGAGACACCGTGCAGCACCTCGACGCCGCCGCGCGTGTCCAGCGTGGCGACCTCCTCCAGCGAGGCGAGCGAGACCTTGTCCGCCGACGGGTAGGCGAAGCGCACGTCGTCGAACTCGACCGACACGGGGCCCTCGGGCACCTCGCGGGCGTCGGGCTTCTCCTGGATGAGCGGCTTGAGGTCGAGCACCTCGAAGACGCGCTCGAAGCTGACGACCGCGCTCATGACGTCCACGCGGGCGCTGGCCAGCGCGGTCAGCGGGGCGTACAGGCGGGTGAGCAGCATGGCCATCGACACCACCGCGCCGGGGGCGAGCTGGCCGCGCAGCGCGTGGAAGCCGCCGAGCCCGTACACGAGGGCCAGGGCGAGCGCCGACACCAGCGTCAGCGCGGTCACGAAGACCGTCTGCGTCATGGCGGTGCGTACGCCGATGTCGCGCACCCTGCGGGCCCGGGAGCCGAACTCCGCGGACTCGTGCGCGGGGCGGCCGAACAGCTTGACCAGGGTCGCGCCGGGCGCGGAGAACCGCTCGGTCATCTGGTTGCCCATGGCGGCGTTGTGGTCGGCGGCCTCGCGCCGCAGCCGGGCGATCCGGGTGCCCATGCGCCGCGCGGGCACGATGAACACGGGCAGGAGCAGCAGCGCGAGCAGCGTGATCTGCCAGGAGATGGCGACCATCGCGACGAGGGTCAGCGCGAGCGTCACGATGTTGCCCGCCACGCTGGACAGGGTGTCGGTGAACGCCCGCTGCGCGCCGATGACGTCGTTGTTGAGCCGGCTGACCAGCGCCCCCGTACGGGTCCTGGTGAAGAACGCGATCGGCATGCGCTGCACGTGGTCGAAGACGGCCGTGCGCAGGTCGAGGATCAGGCTCTCCCCCAGTCCCGCGGAGAGCCACCGGTTGAGCAGCCCGATCCCGGCCTCCGCGACGGCCAGGCCCGCGATCATCAGCGCCACCACGACCACCACGCTCAGCGGCTCGGCGTTGAAGATCGCGTCAATGACCCGTCCCGCCAGCAGCGGCGAGCCCACCGCCAGGCCCGCCATCACCACGCTGAGCAGCAGGAACAGCGTGATCCTCCGCCGGTGCGGGCGGGCGAAGGCGGCGATACGCCGGAGCGTCGCCCTGGAGACAGAGCGACGCTCCTGACGGTTGTTCATCGAATACAGCTGGTGCCACGCGGTCATTTCCATGCTCATGGCATGGAGATTAGAGCCTCAGGTTAACTTGAGGTCAAGAGCCGATCTTCAGGCCCTTCTCGTGCCAGACGACCGCCACCGACGGGCGCGGCTGGTCGCCGTCGGGCCAGCGGCTGCCCGGATTGTCCGGGCTGGCCCCGTCGATCTCGCCGGGGTGCTGCACCGCGACGAACACGCTGCGCTGGTCCTTCGTGACCATCGGGCCGCACGTCTCGGCGCCGACCGGAACCGTGAGGAACTGGCGCAGATGGCCGCGCTCCCTGCCGCGTACCGGCATCACGAACAGCCCGTCGTTGGTGCCGAGCGCGTTGCCGTCCGTGGAGATCCACAGGTTGCCGTCGCGGTCGAACGTCACATTGTCCGGGCAGGAGATCGGCGAGACCTTCTTCTTGTCGTAACCGGCGAAATAGGTGTTCGCGTCGTTCGGGTCGCCGCAGACCAGCGGCACCGACCAGGAGAACCTCTTCGCCCCGGCGTCGTCGCGCCGCTCGACGATCTCCAGGACGTGGCCGTGCTTGTTGGCGGCGCGCGGGTTGGCCTCGTCCGCCTGGGCAGCGGTGCGGTCGGAGTTGTTGGTCAGCGCGACGTACACGCCGCCGGTGACCGGGTTGCGCTCCATGTCCTCGGGACGGTCCATCTTGGTCGCGCCCACCTTGTCGGCCGCCACCCGCGTGTAGACGAGCACCTCCTCCGCGGTCATGCCCTTCACGTACGACCTGTCGCCCGAGACCAGCGGGATCCACTCGCCTGAGCCGTCGAACTCGCCGTCACCTGGCAGCTTGCCGGACCCGTCGATCTCCTTCTCCTGACTGTCGCCGGTGAACCTGGCGACGTACAGGGTGCCCTCGTCGAGCAGGTCGCGGTTGTGCCGGTCGGCCCCCTGCCGGTAGCGCTCCTTCGAGACGAACTTGTAGATGTACTCGAAACGCGAGTCGTCACCCATGTAGACGACCAGGCGGCCGTCCCGGGCCAGCGTCGTGGTGGCCGCCTCGTGCTTGAACCGGCCGAGCGCGGTGCGCTTGACCGGCGTGGAGTCGGGGTCGAACGGGTCGATCTCCACGATCCACCCGAACCTGTTGCACTCGTGCGGGTGCCTGGCCAGGTCGAAACGCTCGTCGACCCGGTCGAAGCGGCGGCTGATCTCCGGCGTGCCCTCCGCGATCGTGTAGCGCTCGACGTACGGCTTCTGCTTCGCCGGCACCTTGTCGCCGTTGACGAAGTACTGGTCGAAGTTCTCCTCGGCGGTCAGCACCGTCCCCCACGGGGTCGTGCCGCCCGCGCAGTTGTTCAGCATGCCGATGGGCTTGCGGCCCTCGGGGTCGGCGTCCGTCCTGAGCAGGTCGCCGCCCGCCGCCGGCCCGGAGAACCGCATGGGGGTCTCGGCGGTGATGCGCCGGTTGTAGCGGCGACGCCCCTTGGTGACCAGCTTCCACTCGCCGGCGCGGCCCTCCCGCTCGATCTCCACGACCGACCCGCCGTGCCCGGCCAGGCCGATCCTGATCTGCTCCTCCGTGGCCTGCGCGCCGCCCGGGTAGTCGCGGAACATCAGGTTCTCGTCGGTGTACTCGTGGTTCACCCAGAGCAGCGCCCGGTCGCGGCCCATCGGGAACATCGTCACGTAGTCGCAGTTGTAGCCGAACTGCTTGCTCTGCGCCTCGGCGCTCTGGTTGTCGAAGTCGAACGCCGGCGCGTCCGGCAACACCGGGTCGCCCCACCGCACGACCACCGAGGAGCGGTAGTCCTCCGGGATGGTCAGCTTGTCGTCCTTGTTCGGCCGCACCGGCGTGAAACGGAGGTCGCCGCCCCGCCCGCCCTGTCCACCACTGGGTCCACCACCGGGTCCACCACCGGGTCGACCCCCGGCCACCGGCCCGGGCTCCGCGGCCAGCGCCGGAGCCGCCCCCGCCGCTCCCACCCCCGCCACGAGCGCGCCCAGCGCCCCGGCGCGCAGCACGCCGCGCCGCGACAGCGCCTCCTTCACCACGTCGCCGAAATAGGCGTTGCCGGTGGTGTTGGCCACCTCATGCGCGCACGCGTTGCCGCAGCGGAACTGACACGTCAGCGCGGATCGGCCACCATTGTGCGGGGTGGAGATCAGCGGAAGCAGCCGACCTCCCGCTTCGGGGTTCGACACAGGTCCTCCATCGAAGTGCGGTCGTACGGCCGGGAACGCTACGGCCACCGGCGAAACCACAGGTGAACGAAGGCCTCCGTCACGATGAACGCTTCCCGGGGAGACAATGGTCGCGTGCCACCACGCAAGCTCGACCAGGAAAAGTTGAGAACGGCCCTCGACGGCCAGCTCGTCGCCCTCGACGAACCCCCCTACGACGGACCCGCCTCCGCCCTGCCCGACGCGCTCGTGGCCGCCGTGCTGGCCGCCTACGACCGAGGGCTGAAGCCCGAACGCGACGCGGCCAGGCAGGCGGTGCGCCACCTGCTCGACCGGCTGGCGACCGCCGCGCCCGGCAGGACCGTCGAGGTCCGCGTGCCCCCGTACGCGGCCGTACAGGCCGTCGCCGGGCCCCGCCACACGCGCGGCACCCCGCCCAACGTGGTCGAGATGGACGGCCGCACGTGGATCGAGCTCGCGCTCGGCCGCCTCACCTGGGCCGATGCTCTGGCCAGCGGCGCCATCTCCGCCAGCGGGGCCCGCGCCGACCTGTCAGCGCACCTGCCGCTCTAACCGCCGCCGCCCATCCAGGGAAACTGGCTCTCGAAACAACGGTCGGCGAGGTCACTGGGGAGTCCGGCGCACTGCTGCGCCACGTTCCACAACCAGATGGCCACGATCGCGAACAGGATCAGCGACAGGACGCTCAGCACGACGCCGGCGATGGCGCGGCCCTTACCGGCGCGTTTGGCGAGGGCCACGCAGCCGAAGACTATCGACAGGATGGCGGTGATCACACCCGTGAAGCACACGAACACCAGGAACGGGCTGGCCACGCCCAGCACGAGCGAGGCGGTGGCCAGGCCGCTGCCCGGCTTGGCCTGCTGGTAACCGGCTCCCGGCATGCCGTACGGGGACTCGGGGCCAGGGCCGTAGCCGGGCGGGCCACCGTACGGGCTGGAGGGCACCGTGCCCGGCACGGTCGGCTCGTCGTCCCGCGGCGTGCCCCCGGCCTGGTACGGCGTCCCACCCCGGCCCTCCGGGCCCGGCCACCCTTCCTGGCCCTGCCGCCGTTCCTCGCTCCGCCAGCCCTCCTGACCCTGCCAGCCCTCCTGGCCCTGCCAGCCCTCCTGGCCTTCGGGGGTTGGGCGACCCTCCTGAGCCGGGGCGCCGCTCTCTGGTGACGGGGGTCCTCCGGGCGCGCCACCTGCCGGTGGCACGAAGCCCGGCTGGTCATCACCCTGCTCGTAGCGCGACGGCGCGGGCCTGCCCGGCCGCTCCCCCTCTGACGGGGTGGACGTCCAGCCCGGGTACGGCGGCGTGCCACCAGGGATCGGGAACGCCTGGGTCTCCTCGGCGTCACCCCCTGTCGGCTGCGGTACCTCCGGCGAGGTGGGCAGGTCGGGATGGCGGGGTTCGCCGACGGGTCTGGGCTCGTGCGTGGGCGGCACGTCCGGACGCGGCACGATGGGTGGCGCGGGAGCGATCGGCTCCTCGCCCTCCTCACCGGCGCCCTCACCCTGCCGACCGGCGCCTTCGCCCTGCGGCCCGCCGCCCTCACCCCGCGGCCCGCCGCCCTCACCCCGCGGCCCCGCGCCCTCGCCCCGCGGTTCGGGGCTCTCGGGCTCCGCGTTGCCGAACTCACCGCTGGCGCCCATGGACTCGGCGCCGCCGCCTCCTGCACGCCCGCCGGAGGGCTCGGGCACGTCCGGCGACGCGCCGCCGGTGGGACCGGCGCCGGGCACATCGGCGGACCACTCCTCAGCAGGCCGGTCACCGCCCGTGGGCCCCGGCTCGTACGGTCTGAGCGCGGGCCTCTGTTCCTCTTCCTCCAGCGTGCCCTCACGCCACCACTCGGGCTCGTGTTGCGGCGGAACGTGGCGGGGCGCGCCCTCTTCCGGACGGCCCTCGTGCGGATCCTGCCCGCGGCGGGTCTCGTCCGGGTCCCCAGGTGTGGTCACGTCTGCGTCTCCCGACGGGTCTACATGCCGGATACTTCACCCTTTCGCGCAGGGCGACGCCTAAACCGAACGACACGGTAAGAGGCCGCTCATCCTTGGGTCACCATGCGCCAAAGGCCCTGCCCGCAGGCAAGATGGGGGGATGCTGGACGAGACCCTGTCGTATGCGCTGATCAAGGTCGTGAAGACGCATCGCAACCGGATGGCCGCCGCGCTGGCCCCGCTCGGCCTGCACGTGGGGCAGGAGATGCTGCTCAACCAGCTGTGGAAGGAGGACGGCCTGACGCAGGCCGAGCTCATCGCCCGGCTGGGCGTCGAGCCTCCCACCGTCACCAAGACCCTCCAGCGCCTGGAGCGCGCGGGCTTCGTCTACCGGATTCCCGACCCCGCCCGGCCGAGGATCTCCCGCGTCCATCTCACCGGCGCGGGCAAGGCGCTGCGCGAGCCCGTTGAGGAGATCTGGACCGCGATGGACGAGGACCTCCTGCGCGGTTTCGATCCCGGCGAGCGTGACCTGCTCGTGCAGCTGATCCGCCGCGCCATGCCCTGACGTTTCCCCTACGGGCGAAAGCTCCTTGCGTCCGCTCCACTCTTCTAGTTAGCTGGCTAATTAGTCGGCTAATCCAAGAGAAGAGGCTCTCATGCACGCACTGGTCACCGGCGGCTCGTCCGGCATCGGCGCCGCCACCGCGCTCGCCTACGCCCGGGCCGGCGCCCGGGTCACGATCACGTACAACTCGGGCGCCGACCGCGCCGCCGAGGTGGTCAAGCGGATCGAGGAGGAGGGCGGCGAGGCCGCGGCCGTACACCTGGATCTGGAGGACCACGCGACCGTCGCGCCCGCCGTCTCCGCGGCCGGCCCGGTGGACGCGCTCGTGGCCAACGCCGTCCGCTGGGGCACCGTCATGCCCGGCGGCATGGCGTTCGAGGACGTGCCGGCCGCCGAGTGGTCCGCCGCCCTGCACGCCAACGTGGTCGGCAACGCCCTGCTGATCCAGGCGGTGCTGCCGCAGATGCGGCGCAGGAAGTTCGGCCGGATCGTGCTGGTCTCCTCGGGGGCGGCCGAGGAAGGACAGCCGGGCCCCGGCCCGTACGGCACCGCGAAGATGGCGCTGCACGGCATGGCCCGCGCCCTGGCATGGGAGGCGGGCGCGGACGGCATCCTGGTGAACGTGGCCGTGGCCGGACTCACCATCACCGGAGCCCAGCGCCCGATCCCCCAGCACCTGCTGGACGAGATCGCGTCCAGGACACCCACCCGCAGGCTGAGCACGGCTGACGACATGGCGGCGCTGATCGTCTTCCTCGGTTCGGCGGACAACCGCAACCTCACCGGGGAGATCATCCGCGACGGCTCCAATGCGGGCAGGTCAGTCCACACGGGCTGACCCCCGACCCGAGTGTGCGAGCACGGAAGCCGCCGACCTAGACTGAGGTATGTGCTGAAGGGCGACGGCCGTCTCGGCCATGACCTGGACCCCCAAGACCACGCTCCCAAAGACGCCTGTGGCGTCTTCGGCGTCTGGGCGCCAGGCGAGGAAGTGTCCAAACTCACCTACTACGGGCTGTACGCGTTGCAGCACCGCGGCCAGGAGTCCGCGGGCATCGCGGTCAGCGAGGGCAGCCGCATCCTCGTCTACAAAGACATGGGCCTGGTCGCCCAGGTCTTCGACGAGTCGGTGCTGGGCACCCTGCGCGGCCACCTGGCCATCGGCCACTGCCGCTACTCCACCACCGGATCCAGCGTGTGGGAGAACGCGCAGCCCACGCTGAGCTCGACCGAGGTCGGCGGTCTCGCGCTCGCCCACAACGGCAACCTGATCAACACGCCGGAGCTGGCGCAGCGCCTGGCCCCCGGCTCCACCCGGGCGACCACCGACACCGAGGTCCTGACCTCGCTGCTCGCCCAGGACCGCACGCGCACGGTCGAGGAGGCCGCCGCCGAGCTGCTCCCGCAGGTCAAGGGCGCCTACTCGCTGGTCTTCATGGACGAGACGACGCTCTATGCCGCCCGCGACCCGCAGGGTGTGCGCCCGATGGTCCTGGGCCGGCTGGAGCGGGGCTGGGTGGTGGCCTCGGAGACGGCGGCGCTCGACATCGTGGGCGCCACGTTCGTCCGCGAGATCGAGCCGGGCGAGCTGCTCACCATCGACGAGCGCGGCGTGCGCTCGCGCAGGTTCGCGCTGGCCGAGCCGAAGGGCTGCCTGTTCGAGTACGTCTACCTCGCCCGCCCCGACACCACCATCGCCGGGCGCGGCGTCCAGGTCACCAGGGTCGAGGTGGGCCGCGTGCTGGCCCGCGAGCACCCGGTGGAGGCCGACCTGGTCATCCCGACGCCCGAGTCCGGCACGCCGGCCGCCGTCGGCTACGCGCAGGAGAGCGGCATCCCCTACGGCCAGGGCCTGGTGAAGAACTCCTACGTCGGCCGCACGTTCATCGAACCCTCGCAGACCATCCGCCAGCTCGGCATCCGGCTGAAGCTCAATCCGCTGCGCGAGGTCGTCGAGGGCAAGCGCCTGGTGGTCGTGGACGACTCGATCGTGCGCGGCAACACCCAGCGTGCCATCGTCAGGATGTTGCGCGAGGCCGGCGCGAAGGAGGTGCACGTCCGCATCTCCTCACCGCCGGTGGCCTGGCCGTGCTTCTACGGCATCGACTTCGCCACCAGGGCCGAGCTGATCGCGGGCTCGCTGACGGTCGAGGAGATCCGCGCCTCGCTCGGCGCCGACTCGCTCGGCTACATCTCGCTCGAGGGCCTGACCAAAGCCACCACGATTCCCACCGACCGCCTCTGCATGGCCTGCTTCACCGGCTCCTACCCCATTCCCGTCGACGAGGACAACGTGGGCAAGTTCGTCCTGGAGAGCAAGGCATGAGCACCTACGAGGCCGCCGGGGTCGACATCGAGGCCGGCGACCGGGCGGTCGCGCTGATGAAGGACAGGGTGGCGCGGGCGCGCCGGCCCGAGGTGGTCGACGACGCCAGCGGCTTCGCCGGCCTGTTCGACGCCTCGGCCCTGCTGCGCTACCAGCGGCCGCTGCTGGCCTCCTCCACCGACGGCGTCGGCACCAAGGTCATGATCGCCCAGCGCTACGGCAAGCACGACACGATCGGCATCGACCTGGTCGGCATGGTCCTCGACGACCTCGTGGTCTGCGGGGCCGAGCCGCTGTTCATGACCGACTACATCGCCTGCGGGAAGGTGGTGCCCGAGCGCGTCGCGGAGATCGTCGGCGGTGTGGCCGAGGGTTGCCGGCTGGCCGGGGCCGCGCTGGTGGGCGGGGAGACCGCCGAGCATCCGGGGGCGATGGGCCCGGACGAATATGACCTCGCGGGCGCCGGCACCGGCGTCGTCGAGGCCGCCGGCCTCCTGGGGCCCGCGCGGGTGCGCGCCGGCGACGTGGTGCTCGGGCTGGCGTCCTCGGGCGTGCACTCCAACGGCTACTCGCTGGTGCGGCACGTGCTGCGGGAGTCCTCGCTCTCCCTCGACGCCGAGCTGCCCGAGCTGGGGCGGCCGCTGGGCGAGGAACTGCTGGAGCCGACCCGGATCTACTCCCTCGACTGCCTGGAGCTGGCGCGCTCCGCCGAGGTGCACGCCTACGCCCACATCACGGGCGGCGGCATCGAGAGCAATCTGTCGAGGTCGCTGCCCGGCCACCTCGACGCGCTGCTCGACCGCTCGTCGTGGACGCCGCCGGCCGTCTTCGGGGTGCTCGCGGGCCACGGCTCGATCGCGCAGCACGACATGGACCGTACGTTCAACCTGGGGGTCGGCATGGCCGCCGTGGTGGCCGCCGGCTCGGCCGACGAGGCCCTCAGGGTGCTGGCGGCCCGTGGCGTCGGCGCCTGGGTGCTGGGCGAGGTCGTCCCCGGCGAGGGCCGGGCGCGCTATCGCTGACCGGTCACTTGTGCCGCCGGTAATAGCGGGCCACGCGGACGCGGTTGCCGCACAGGTCGGGCGAGCACCAGCGACGTCGCGGGTGGGCCGGGAGGAAGAGCAGGTGGCATCCCGGCCCTTCGCAGCCACGCACCTTGCCGACGTCGGGGTCGGTGAGCAGGGTCACCGCGGCCTCGGCCAGCTCGGTCAGGAGGCGGTCGAGCGGCGGGCCGTCGCGCGCCGTGCCGCGGCGCAGCACCGCGCCCCGCACCTCCACGCGGGGATACGCGGGGGCGACGCGAAGTGCCTGGTTGAGCGCGTCGATCGCCTCGGGCGGTGGCGGTGCGGCCTGGCGCGCCGCCTCCAGGGCCCGCTCCACGTGGCCGCGCAGGTCGCGGACGGCGGCCGGGGCGCCGGGGCCGAGCGCGGCCTCGGGGACGGCCAGCCGGCCGACCTGCTTGGCGAGCCAGGCATGAAGGCCTTCCGCGGTCGCCAGGGCGTCGCGGTCGCCACCCGACGGGGTGCGGACGCCCGTGTTGACCAGGTCGAGTGCGAGGGGCTCGCCCGTCAGCAGATCCATGCGCCTAATGGTAGGACCTCGCCCTTGACGCATTAGCCACGGAGGGCGTCCGCCTCGGGCTCGTACAGGTCCTGGGTTCCGGATGATCGCACACGGGACGCACGCCATCGGAGCGACCTCGCGCTCCGTCCCGAAGGCGGGCCCCGTCACGCGAGCGCTGCCAGGCCGCACCGGGTCGCGGCGCGGGGGCACCTGATCGTCGCCCCGATCTCCTCGATGAGCCGGCCACGAAAGCGGGCCTACGTGACGAAAGCCCCACGGTTACCCGTGGGGCCCGACGAGTGCGAGCGAGGATCCGGCGTGCACGCCGGATCCTGCGCCACGTCACCCAGAAGAACGGCTATCGGCGGCCGGCACGGCCGTCGTCGTCGTCTCCTGCGCCATAGTCATCGGCGTAATCGGCATAGCGATCCGCCAGCTCATCGTTGAGGTCGTCGGCGTCGTCATTGCGGCTGGAGTCTCCGACCCCGAGTTCGTCGCGAAGACGGTCAAGATCCGTGCCACCGCTGTTGTACTTCAGCTGGCGAGCAACCTTGACCTGCTTGGCCTTTGCTCGGCCGCGCCCCATTGGCTCGACCCCCTCGTGTGGGGTCGTCCCCGACCCCTCGTCGCTAACGCACCACACACTGACGCCGCCTGACTCCGGGCGTCAGCCTATCGTTCGCCTATTACCGTACCTGTTTTGTGCCCAGCTCGGTACGTCGTATGGGCGCGGGGCGTCAGTCGCCCAGCCAAATGGCTCGTAGCCGCCCGACTTCCGACATTCTGCGCTCCGCCAGCCTATCCGCTGCGACCGCGGGAGGGACGCCCTCGTCGGCAGCTATCGCGAAAATTTTCAATGTCGTGTCATAGATCTGCGTGGCCTTGGACCGGGCCCGCTCCATGTCGAAGCCCTCGATCTCGTCGGCGACCTGGATGACGCCGCCCGAGTTGACGACGTAGTCGGGCGCGTACACGATCTCACGTTCGGCGAGTTGCTTCTCCACGCCGGAATGCGCGAGCTGGTTGTTGGCCGCCCCGCAGACGATCTTCGCGCGGAGCTCCGCGACCATCTCGTCGTCGAGCACCCCGCCCAGCGCGCAGGGCGCGAAGACGTCGATGTCGGAGCGCGCCATGGCCCGGGCGTCGGCCACCACGTCGACCTCGGGGCGGCGCGCGCGCACGCGTTCGACCGCCTTGGGGGCGACGTCGCAGATCACCACCTCGGCGCCGTCCTCGCGCAGGAGCTCGACCAGGCGGTGGCCCACCTTGCCCACCCCTTCGACGCCGACTCTCCTGCCGTGGAGCGACGGAGTGCCGTAGACACGCTCGGCCGAGGCCCGCATGCCCTGGAACACTCCGAAGGCCGTCAGGATGGACGAGTCGCCGGCCCCGCCGTGGGCCGGCGTGCGGCCCGTCACATGGCGCGACTCGCGGGCGATGACGTCCATGTCCTCGCTGTAGGTGCCCACGTCGCAGGCGGTGATGTAGCGTCCGCCGATCGACTCGACGAACCTGCCGTAGGCGCGCAGCAGCGCCTCGCTCTTGTCGCGCGCCGGGTCGCCGATGATGACGGCCTTGCCGCCGCCCAGGTCGAGGCCGGCCAGCGCGTTCTTGTAGGACATGCCCCTGGCGAGGTTGAGCACGTCGGCCAGCGCCGCCTGCTCGTTCTCGTACGGATAGAAGCGGGTGCCTCCCAGCGCCGGGCCCAGCGCCGTGTTGTGGATGGCGATGATGGCACGCAGGCCGCTCTGCTCGTCGGCGCAGAAGACGACCTGCTCATGCACGTCCTTGTGGGACGCTCCGAAGACGTCGGTCACGGTAGTGACTCCCTGTCCGGTCCACCGCACCTTCGCGGCGGAGATCGCCTCATAGCCTAGTCTCGACAGTGCGCGCGGGGTCGCTTCGTGACACGATGCCTCCGTGCTGCCCTATGCCGCCTACCTCCGCGTCTATGAGCCACTGACCGCGTTCGCCGAGCCCGAGCGCAGGGTGTGGGCCGACTACGCCGACTCACGCGACCGTCCGCGGCGCGCGAACGCGCTCACCGCGGAGCACGGCGAGTCGGTCATGCGCCTGCTCGGCATGCCCCCTCAGCCCGTTCCCGCCCAGGAGAGCCCCAACGCCTATCTGCGGCGCGTCGAGGACCGTCTGTACGTTTGCCCATGGCAGACCCGCCTGCGCTCGTGGCTGGCGTTCTCAAGGCTGCGCGGCGCCACGCCGGCGAAGCTGATGGACCGTCTCGTGCCCAAGGCGATCGCCGAGCAGACGGCCGACGACTTTGATCGCTACAAGCGTAAAGCGGGGTCGTCGGCGCTGCGCACGCACATCCGCACCACGACGTGGCACGTACCACCGGCCTGGTTCGTGCCGTTCGACGGCAACGAGCGCTGGCTGGTGCTCGGCTCCGCCGCCCCGGGGCAGGACGTGACGACGGCTACGGGCCGTAACCTCATCTACGTCACCTCCATGGCGCAGGCCAGGAAGCGGGCGGCGCGGGCGCTCAACGTGCTGCGCCGGCACCTCGGCGACGTGGCCTCCAACTTCGAGGTCGAGGACATCGCCAGGTGGCTGGAGGAGTTCCACCCGCACTCGCTGGTCGAGCTCGACTACGGCGGCCTCGTGCACCTCATGGACGACGACGCGCTGCAGGCCGACCAGTCGGTCGCCGAGCTGTCCGCCGCCCTCACGGGCCTGGACACGGGTCAAGAAGAACTTGCCTACGCCATGTACCAGAGGGTCATCCTGCGGTGGAAGTCAATGCAACAACTGGAATCTGCCAACTGAACCCCAATACGGCCGTCTGACCTGCATGAGTAGGTCACGTCTCGCGGCTGCTCTCTTCTGCGAACTGAGTAGTTTGCCGTTTTCACTGCGATACCACGAACCGTGTCGCTAGAATCACCGAGCGTGACATGGCCACGGGGTGCGGGCAGTTGGGTCAAAGAAGGGCTCGCCAATCGCTCTGCGTGGCGGTATGGTCACATCGGGTGATGCCGCATATGGCTCAGAAAAGCCGCACGCTCTGCGCCATAGGGGGACATCCGTGACACGCGCAAAGGCAGTCACAGGATCGCTAAGCCGGTCCACACGGAGGAGAGGCCGCACAAATGTCAGCTCGTACACCCGAGGCCGAGCCGCTGCTCACGCCCGCTGAGGTCGCGACCATGTTCAGGGTCGACCCCAAGACCGTTACGCGGTGGGCCAAGGCGGGCAAGTTGACGTCGATTCGTACCCTCGGCGGTCATCGGCGTTACCGGGAGACCGAGGTCCGCGCACTGCTCGCGGGGATCCCGCAGCAGCGCTCGGAGTAGCCGAGAGGGTCGTCACGGACCTCAGGGGGGTTGAGGGTGGACCAGGCGCGCAACGAAGCCAGGTCCACCGTGTGACGACGTGACGTCGCATGGGAAGTTGGCGCCGCCCGCCCGGCGCCATCCTTCCCGGCTTCCGCCTCCCGCCGTTACGCCAGCCGCTCCAGCAGGCCAGCGACGTCGCCGTCATACCTCGCGGCGACGCCGAGCAGCGCGACCATGTGATCGACCAGCATCTTCTCGAGCGTCGGTCGTTCCACGTCGCGGTGCTCCAGCCAGTCGAGACCGGCCGTCTCCACGGAGGCGATCCACGACCTCAGGGTCGTGCGCAGCACCGGGCTGGGCTCCTCGACGCGCATCTGCTTCTGGATGAGGCGGAAGAGGCGCCGGCGCACGCCGTCGACGATCTCGCCCACCTCGCCCGCCCTGTTGGCGGGACCGCCGCGCAGGAGCGCGGCGAACCCGGCAGCGTGCTCCTCGACGAAGTCGAAATAACGTTTGAGCCCGGAGGCCAGCTCGTCGAGCGGCCTGCCGCCCTCATGCGGCCGCAGCCTGGACTCCAGCTGCTCCGCCGCGCTCCTCAGCGCGGCCACGTAGAGCTCCTGCTTGCCGCCGAAATAGTGGTAGACCAGGGCCCGCGAAGCCCCCGCCGCCGACGCCACGTCATCGATCGAGACGTCTTCCGCGTCGCGCGTGCTGAACAGCTCCAGAGCCGCCGCCATGAGCTCCTCGCGACGCCGGTCGACGCTGAGCCTGCGCCGAGCCGGGCGCGCCTTCTCGGCTGACTTACCTGGTGTCACACCTGCACAGTATCCGACGTGCGCCCCAGCCGAAGGTGGCCTCTGTTCGGCGAATATCGGGCTCTCTGTAACGGAGGCCGTACCCTGCGGCTAACTCGATCGTTTGGTCAGACAGGTGCCCATATCCGCATCGCGGGGGAGACACATGTCAGGACCGCCCGTCAACACCTCATCCATCGCCGAGCTCAGAGAGGTAGACACCCTGCCTCGGCCCAGACCCACCATCCGCAACGTCGCCGAACGAGCCGGCGTCTCGAAATCGCTGGTCTCACTCGTGCTGCGCGGATCTCCGCACGTGAGCGAGCACCGGCGCCAGGCCGTGCTGCAGGCCGCACGTGAGCTCGGCTACCGGCCGAACGCGGTCGCGCGAAGCCTGGTCGAAGGGCGTACCCACCTGGTGGGAGCGCTCGTCGCCAACCTGCACAACCCCTTCTACGCCGAGTTCCTCGACGGACTGCAGGAGAGCCTGCACGGCGACGGCCTGCGCATGCTGATCGGGAACAGCCAGTGGGATCCGGCGTTCGAGGACGAGGCCGTGGAGGCCTTCCTCGAGCTCAGAGTCGACGGACTGGTCCTGCTGGGCATCGCTCCGACCAGCGAGACGCTGATCGAGGCCACCTCCTACACGCCCACGGTCGTCGTGGGGGAACGTGACATCGAGCTCGACGGCGTCGACATCGTGGTCGACGACGACCAGCTCGGCGCCCGCCTGGCCATCGACCACCTGGTCGAGCTCGGCCACAAGCGGATCGCCCACATCGAGGGGCCCCGCTCGTCGCGCTGCGAGGGCTACCTCGTGGCGATGCGCAGGCACTCGCTGGCCCCGTACATCATGGTCGAGGCCGCGGACGCGACCGAGGACAGCGGCAGGGAGGCGGCGCTCGCCCTGCTGACCCGCGACCCCAGGCCAACCGCGATCTTCGCGGCCAGTGACGCGGTCGCGCTCGGCGTGCTGTCGGCCGCCGGCGACCTCGGCCTGCGCGTGCCCGACGACCTGTCGGTGGTCGGCTACGACAACACGCACCTCGCGGCCTCCCGTCACATCTCCCTCACCTCGGTCGACCAGCCCCGCCGTGCCATGGGCAGGTCGGCGGCGGCACTGCTCAGCGACCGCATCGGAGACCCCGCCAAGGGCTCCCGCCTGCGGGAGGTGCGCTCGGAACTGATCGTGCGACGGAGCACGGGGCCCGCCTGAGGCGAACGGGAAACCTGCACGGCGACGCTGCGCCGCGGCAGGTTTCCTGTTGCCCAAACCTGGGTCAAGCCGCGTGGCGGCGCGATGACGCGCCGGTTTACTCGTCAGGGTCATGCTAAGAGTGGCCGGCTCGGTCCGGTCACGGTCTGATCCGGGGGAACAGTCATGCGTGATCCGGAACTGGTGTCCTGCGCCCAGCGCGCCGCGGCGGAGCTCGAGCGCGCCTGGGGCCACTGGCGAGCGGGCCGGGGGCGGGGCGCCGACGCCACCGCCGAGTCGGTCGCCAGCTACGTCGCCCACTCTCTCGACCATCCGTGGGGCCGTCCCCGCGTCGTTCTCGGCCTCGACGCGGAGGACGCGCGGGAGCTGGCCGCCCTGCTCGAACGGCAGGAGGTCGCCGAGCGCGTCTGGTAGGAGCACGCCCGGCGAGGACGCGGCGCGTTCGCACCGCACTCGGCATATGAGCCGTCCTGTCTCTGGGCTTCACGTAAGTTGGACGGCATGCGTGCTCTTCCCGTCACGGTCCTCGCCGTCTGCGGCCTGATCGCCTCCGCGTGTGGCGCCACCGGCTCCGGTGACGCCGCGGCAGGTCAGGCCGCCACCACGAGAACGGAGGAGCAAGCTCCCTCCACGGCGCCCGCCAAGACCTTCGATCCCGCGGAGACCGCGGAGCCCGCGGGGACCGCCGGCGGCGCCGAGCGGGCGCGGGAGGCGCGGCCGCTCGAAGGGAAGGTCATCGTCATCGACCCGGGCCACAACGGCGGCAACTACCGCGCTCCGAAGGAGATCAACCGCCAGGTCGACGTGCTGACCAAGAAGAAGGCCTGCGACACCACCGGCACCTCCACCAACGACGGCTACAGCGAGGCCGCGTTCACCTGGGACGTGTCCACCCGGATGGTCAAGATCCTCGAAAGGCGCGGCGCCGCGGTCAAGCTGACCAGGTCGGGCAACGACGGCGTCGGCCCCTGCATCACCCGGCGCGCCGCCATCGGCAACAAGGCGGAGGCGGACGCCGCGATCTCCGTGCACGCCGACGGGTCGGGGCCGGCCAACCACGGCTTCCACGTGATCATGCCCAAGAAGATCAACGGTCCGGTCGACCAGGTCGTGGGCGATTCGAGCAAGCTCGGCATCGCGGTGCGTGACGCCTTCGCCAAGGGCACGGGCCTGCCCTACTCCACCTACATCGGCAGGAAGGCGCTCGACTACCGGAGCGACCTCGGCGGGCTCAACCTGTCGACGGTGCCGAAGATCTTCGTCGAGTGCGGCAACATGCGCAACGCCGCCGAGGCGGCCAAGTTCCGGCGCCCGAAGTTCCGGCAGAAGATCGCGCTGGCGCTGGCCAACGGATTACAGCACTATCTCAAAGCATGATTCCTCACGCTAAGCTGCACAGTGATCTTTCCGTTCCCTTCGAGCTGGCCTCAGGCGCCACGGTGTCCGGCGACCTGGCCGACGCCGTCCGCCTCGCCCTTCCCCTGCTCGACCTGCGGCCGGGCGACTCGGGTGAGATCGACGTCCGGCAGGACGCCGCGCTCGGCGCGGAGGCCTACCGGCTGACCACCGGGTCCAGGGGTGTCGAGATCGTGGCCGGCGGGCGGGCAGGCGCGTTCTACGCGGCCCAGTCGCTGCACCAGTTGCTGCCGGACGCCTCCTACCGGTTCTCCGAGCAGGCGTCGTGGCCCGTTCCAGGGGTGCGGATCGAGGACGCGCCGCGCTTCCCCTGGCGCGGGCTGCACCTCGACGTGGCCCGGCATTTCTTCCCCAAGCGTGAGCTCCTGCGCCTGATCGACCTGATGGCGGTGCACAAGCTCAACCGGCTGCACCTGCACCTGGTCGACGACCAGGGATGGCGGGTGGAGAGCCGGGCCTACCCGCTGCTGCACGAGGTCTCCTCGCACCGGCCGCGCACGGCGGTCCACGCCCATGGCGAGCCGGCCGCCTACGACGACGTCCCGCACGGCGGCTACTACACGCTCGACGACCTGGCGGAGATCGGCGCCTACGCCCGCGCCAGGTGCGTCACGATCGTGCCCGAGATCGACGTGCCGGGGCACGCCTCGGCGATCCTGGCCGCCTACCCGTCGCTGGGGGCCACCGGCGAGCGCTACGACGTGCTCGACCGGTGGGGCATCTCCCCCGCGATCCTGTCTCCCCTGCCGCCGACCGTCGAGTTCCTCACCACGATCTTCGACGAGCTGATCGGGGCGCTGGGCGAGACCCCCTACGTGCACATCGGGGGCGACGAGGTGGTGCTCGACCACTGGACCGGTTCGGCGGAGATCGCCGCCTACCGCGACTCCCTGGGCCTGTCCACGTCCGTCGAGTTGCAGGCGTGGTTCCTGCGGCGGCTGGCCGACGCGCTGGCCGAGCGGGGGGCGCGGACCGTGGTGTGGGACGAGGCGTTCGTCGGAGGAGGGCTGCGCCAGGACACGATCGTCATGCCGTGGCGCGGCATGGGCGTGGGCCGCCGTGCCGCCGCCGCGGGGCACGACGTGATCGCGACGCCGGTGTTCCCGCTCTACTTCGACTACGCGGAGTCCGGCTCCCCCGACGAGCCGAGGGCCATCGGCGACACCATCGCCCTTGAGGACGTCGCCGCCTTCCGCCCGGCGCCTGACGACTGGACGGACGACGAGCGCGCCCGGGTCGTGGGCGCGCAGGCGCAGCTCTGGAGCGAGCGCGTGCCCGACGCCCGCACGGTCGACTACAAGCTCTGGCCTCGAGCCTGCGCGCTCGCGGAAGTGGCCTGGTCGGGCTCGCCCGCCGAGGGCTTCACGGAGCGGCTGGGGCGGCACCTGGGCCGGCTCGACGCCATCGGGGTGGAGTATCGGCCGCTCGCGGGGCCGCACCCGTGGCAGCGGCGCCGCCCGCACCGGCCGAGCGAGATCCCCATGTCCGAGCGGATGGCCCGCATCGAGGCCATGACGCACGACCCGGAATCGACCCGGCCCAGCCTGTAGACCGGGTGGGCGCTCTCGGGACCGCAGGAGAAGGGCAGGGCGGGCGCGTCCGGTCCCGCCGCCGAAGGGCGGACGAGTCCGGAGCTCGCGCCGGGTTGCCGGTCAGAAAGCCGGACGGTCGTTGAGGATGCGCTGGAAGAGCCGGTGGTCCTGCCAGTGGCCGTCGATCTCCAGATAGCGCGGCGCGGTGCCGTAGAGCTCGAAACCCGCCTTGCGGAGCACGCTCTGCGAGGCCACGTTGTCGAGCAGGGTGCCCGCCGCGATCCGGTGCAGGCCGAGATCCTGGTCGGCCATGCGGCACACCTCCAGCACCGCCCGGGTGGTCAGGCCGCGCCCCGCGTAGCCGGCGTCGATCCAGTAGCCGAGGTCGGCGCTGAGCCACGGGCCGCGCACGATCGTGCTGAGCGTCATGCGGCCCACGACGCGATCGCCGTGGACGAGCAGCCACGGCATCGCCCGGCCCTGCGCCTGCTGCGCGAGCAGGTCCTTGAGCCGGTGGACCTGGCCCGGCAGGGTGAAGAACTCGGCCGGCCGCCGGGGCTCCCACCGGCGCAGGTGCTCGCTGTTGCGGACGTACGCGTGGAGCAGGCCCTCGGCGTCGCGTTCAGCGGCCGGGCGCAGGACGACACCGTCTGTAAGGGGCACCTCGGGGATCACCGTTACACCCTAGTCTCGGGCGGTGCGCCCGATCGCGTCGGCGATCGACGTCATGCCGTGGCGGCGCACCCGGCGGGACAGCTGCCGGTGGATGCGCGAGGCCCACAGCGGGCCGCCGTAGATCCAGCCGGTGTAGCCCTGCACCAGCGTCGCCCCGGCCAGGAGCCGCTCCCAGACGTCGTCGGCGTCCTCCACGCCGCCTGCCGACACCAGCGTGAGACGGTCGCCCACCCTGGCCCGCAGCCGCCGCAGCACCTCCAGCGAGCGGGCCTTGAGCGGGCGCCCGGACAGCCCGCCGGTCTCGCCGCCGTGCCTGATCGTGGTGTTGGTCGCGATGATCCCGTCGAGGCCGAGCTCCACCGCCAGGTCGGCGACCGCGTCGACGTCCTCGTCGGCGAGGTCGGGCGCGATCTTCACCAGCAGCGGCGTGCGGCGCGGCGTGCTGCCGGCGACCTCCTTGACCGCGGTCAGCAGCGGCCGCAGCAGGGCGACCGCCTGCAGGTTGCGCAGGCCGGGGGTGTTGGGCGAGCTGACGTTGACCACCAGGTAGTCGGCCATGGGGGCGAGCTCCTTGGCGGCCGTGACGTAGTCGGCCACCGCCTCGGACTCGGGCACCACCTTGGTCTTGCCGATGTTCACCCCGATCACGACCGGGAGGCCACGCGTGCGGCGCAGCCTGCGGGCCGCGGCGGCCGCGCCGGCGTTGTTGAAGCCCATCCGGTTGATCACCGCCCGCTCGCGCACCAGCCTGAACAGGCGCGGCCTGGGGTTGCCCGGCTGGCCGTGGGCGGTGATGGTGCCGACCTCGACGTGCCCGAAGCCGAGTGCGGCGATGCCCTCGGCGCACGCGGCGTCCTTGTCGAACCCGGCGGCCAGCCCGAGCGGGCCGGGGAAGTGCACCCCGAACGCCGTCACCCGCAGGGCCGGGTCGTGCGGCGCGAACGCCCGGTGCAGCAGCCGCTTGAGCAGCGGCAGCCGCGCGAGGAGCGCGAGAGCGCTCACGGTGAAGTGGTGCACGGCCTCGGCGTCGAAACGTCGCAAGACCTGCGTGAACACGAGGCGATACATCACGGGTCAGGCTACCAACCCGGCCTCGTAGGCGATGATCGCGGCCTGCACCCGGTTGCGCACGTCGAGCCGGGTGAGGATGGCGCTGACGTACGCCTTCACCGTGCCCTCCACGATGTGCAGCCTGCGGGCGATCTCCGCGTTGGACAGGCCGGCGCCGAGCAGGGCGAGCACCTCGCGCTCGCGGTCGGTGAGGCTCGCGACGCGGTCACGCGCCTCGGCGCCCCTGGCCATCCGGCCGCCCGACAGCTGGGTGATCACCCGGTGGGCGACCTTGGGCGACAGGTACGCGGCTCCCTCGGCGACCGCGTGGATCCCGGTGATCAGCTCGCGCGGGTCTCCCGACTTGAGCAGGAACCCGCCGGCTCCCACGTCGAGCGCCTTGGCGATGTAGTCGTCCTCCCCGAACGTGGTCAGCATCACCACGGCCACGCCCGGCGCGGCCCTGCGCAGCTCGGCCGCGGCCGACAGCCCGTCGAGCCTGGGCATGCGGATGTCGAGCAGCGCCACGTCGGGCCGGTGGCTGATGGCCAGGTCGACGGCCTGCCTGCCGTCGGCGGCCTCGGCCACCACCTCGAGCGACGGGTCGGAGGCGAGGATGGCCCGGACGCCCGCTCGGATCATGGCCTCGTCGTCGGCGAGGAGTATGCGGATCACGCCTTCTATATTGGCCCCATGGCACAGGTGAAGGTCTACGGGCGCAGGGACGTGTGGGCGGGCCGGCAGCGTGAGGTGTCGGACCTGGTGCAGTCGTGTCTGGTGAGCGCCTGGGGGTTGCCCGAGGAGAAGAGGTTCCACCGGTTCGTGCTGCTGGACGCCGACGACTTCGTCTGCCCGCAGCGGAGCGAGCGCTACCTCATCATCGAGGTCGTCTGCTTCACCGGCCGCAGTGACGACGCCAAGCGGGCGCTGATCCGGGAGATCTACGCTAGATCCGGCTATGATCCCGAAGACGTCGAGATCACCATCATCGAGATGCCCAAGGTCAACTGGGGCATTCGCGGGGTTCCCGCTGACGAGCTCGCTCTGCCGTACAACGTGGAGGTCTGACGTGTGGGGTGACGGCGGCCGGACGGTATGGTCCGACTCATGAGCACTCACTATGACGTCGTCGTTCTCGGCGCGGGTCCAGGAGGATATACGGCCGCCGTCCGCGCCGCCCAGCTCGGACTGCGGACCGCGGTCGTCGAGGAGAAATACTGGGGTGGCGTCTGCCTGAACGTGGGCTGCATCCCCTCCAAGGCGCTGCTGCGCAACGCGGAGCTCGCCCACATCTTCAACCACGAGGCCAAGACCTTCGGCATCAGCGGCGAGGTCAGCTTCGACTTCGGCGCGGCCTTCCAGCGCAGCCGCAAGGTGGCGGACGGGCGGGTCAAGGGCGTCCACTACCTGATGAAGAAGAACGGCATCACGGAGTACGACGGCCGGGGCACGTTCCTCGACGCCAACACCCTCCAGGTGAACGGCGAGACGATCACGTTCTCCCACTGCATCATCGCGGCCGGGGCCACCACCAGGCTCATCCCGGGCACGCAGCTGTCGGAACGCGTGGTGACGTACGAAGAGCAGATCCTCACCGAGAACCTGCCGGGCAGCATCATCATCGCGGGCGCGGGCGCGATCGGGGTGGAGTTCGCGTACGTGCTGCACAACTACGGCGTCAAGGTGACGATCGTGGAGTTCCTCGACCGGGTCGTGCCGCTGGAGGACGAGGAGGTGTCGGCCGAGCTGGCCAAGCGCTACAAGCGGCTCGGCATCGAGGTGATGACCTCCACCCGCGTCGACGGCATCGAGGACACCGGCTCCTCCGTCAAGGTCACCGTCACCAAGGGCGACCAGACGCAGGTGCTCGAGGCCGACAAGGTCCTGCAGGCCATCGGTTTCCAGCCGCGCGTCGACGGCTACGGGTTGGAGAAGACGGGCGTGGCGCTGACCGACCGGGGGGCGATCGCCGTCGACGGTCGCTGCCGGACGAACGTGCCGCACATCTTCGCCATCGGCGACGTCACCGCCAAGCTCATGCTGGCGCACGCCGCGGAGTCCATGGGCATCATCGCGGCCGAGACGATCGGCGACGCGGAGACCATGGAGCTCGACTACGTGATGATCCCGCGGGCGACCTACTGCCAGCCGCAGGTCGCGAGCTTCGGCTACACCGAGGCGCAGGCGCGCGAGCTGGGCTACGACGTGAAGGTGGCGAAGTTCCCGTTCACGGCCAACGGCAAGGCGCACGGGCTGGGCGACAGCGCCGGCTTCGTCAAGATCATCAGTGACGACACGCACGGCGAGCTGATCGGCGCCCACCTGATCGGGCCCGACGTCACCGAACTGCTGCCCGAGCTGACGCTGGCCCAGCAGTGGGACCTGACGGTGCACGAGGTCGCGCGCAACGTGCACGCGCACCCGACGCTCGGCGAGGCGGTCAAGGAGGCCGTGCACGGCCTGGCCGGACACATGATCAACATGTAGGACGGCCGGCGATCGGTACGGCGGGCCGCCGTACCGATCGGCTGGTGCAGCGGCGTTTTCTCACCAGATCTTCAGAAACCATCCATTTTTCTCCCAGGATGCCTGGAGAGTTTGGAGTCGACCGAAGACCTCCTTCGCATCGGACGGTGTCCCGCATGACCTCCACCCCCGCCGAAGACACCACTGTGCAGTCCGCCCGCCGCCGGCGTGCCCCCGCCGGCCCCTCGATGCTCAGGCTCGGCCTGCTCGCCCTGGTCGCGATCGGCATCGCGGGCGCGGCGGCCGAGCTCGCCTTCGAACGCCACTGGGGCAGCCCGACGCAGCTGATCCCGTGGGTGACGCTGGCGCTGCTGACGGTCGCGCTGGTGCTGGTCGCGCTCGGCGACTCCCCCGGCACGCTCACCGTGGTCCGGGCGCTCGCCCTGATCGTGCTGGTCGCGGCGGCGTACGGCGTGTTCACCCACGTGTCCGTCAACCACGGCATGGGCGCGATGGACCCCGCGTGGGACTCGCTGTCGCCGCTCGCCCAGTGGTGGTCGGCGCTGACGAAGTCGGTCGGCAACGCGCCCCCGCTCGCGCCCGGCATGCTCGCCCAGAGCGCGCTCCTGCTCCTGCTGGTCTCCACGGTCCAGCGGCCGGCGAAGTGAGCCGCCGCTAGGCGAACGGTGCGATGATCTCGCGCACGGCCTCGGCGCACTCGGCGGCGTGGTCGTCGTGCGCGATGCTGCTCAGCAGCTCCCGCAGGTGGAACAGGGGCAGGCGGTCCCGCCAGCCGTCGTCGAGACCCGCCGCGTCCGCGTACACCTCGAAGAAGCGGTCGGAGGCGGGCGGGCGCGGCGAGCACCACAACATGCTGAGGTCGGCCTCCGCCCAGCTGTAGGAGACGGCCGGGTCGATCAGCGCCGGGCCGCCGGTCCGGCCGGAGAGGATGTTCTCGCGCCACAGGTCGCCGTGCGTCAGCACCGGCGGCCGTGGCGGCAGCAGGTCGGGCAGGGCGGCGCAGAGGCGTTCGAGCGCGCGCCGTTCGGCGGCGTCGAAAGCCGCTTCCACGAGTGGTTCCGGGAGCCAGCGCAGGATCCGTCGCCGCGCGAAGAAGGCGTGCCCGTCGGTGTCCCAGGTGTTGTCCTGCCGCAGGCGCCCGAGCCAGCCGTCCCGGTGCCAGCCGAACCGGTCGCTCCGCGTGGTGGTGTGCAGGTGGGCGACGGCACGGGCCAGCTCTTCCCAGAAGCGTCCGTCGTCGTCGCGGCGCGGCGGTAACGGCTCCAGCACGAGCAGGCGGGGCGTGACCGCCAGCACCTCGGGCGTGGTGACGCCGCCCATGGCACGCAGCACGTGCAACCCCTCCGCCTCGACCTCGAACAGGTCGAGGACGTCGGCGCGCAACGTCTTGGCGAACACGCGGGAGCCGTCGCGCAGGGTCGCCAGCCCGGCCAGCGCCACCACCCCGCCCTGAGCGGCCTCCGCCGCCACCGCGTCGAATCCGGCCGTACGAAGCCGGTCGAGAAGAAGGTCCATGACCACATATCCAACCCGAACCGGCTATGTTGGTCACATGACTTGGTCACGGGACCAACATTTGCGGAGAGGATGCCTCCATGCGCGTCACGGTGAACGGCACGTCGTTGTTCGTGGACGTCGAGGGCCCCGCCCTCGTGCCCGACGGTGACACGATGCGAGACAAGCCCACGCTTCTCCTGCTGCACGGCGGTCCCGGCCACGACCACTCGATCTTCAGGCCGGCGTACGCGCGGCTGGCCGACCTCGTCCAGATCGTCTACGTCGACCAGCGCGGCAACGGCCGCAGCCAGGACTCCGACCCTTCCACCTGGCACCTCGACCAGTGGGCCGACGACATCCCCGCCCTGTGCGACGCTCTCGGCATCACCAAGCCGATCGTGCTCGGCTGGTCATTCGGCGGCATCGTCGCCATGCACTACGCCGCCAGGCATCCCGATCATCCCGCGAAGCTGATCCTGCAGAGCACGATGGCCCGCATGGACGTCGACCAGGTCGTCGAGGGGTTCCGCGCGGAGGCGGGCGAGGCGGCGGCGCTGGCGGCCAAGGCGTTCCTCACGGAAGGCACGCCGGAGACGTTCGCGGAGTTCGGGCGGTTGTGCGCGCCGTCCTACAGCCCGGATCCGGCCTTTCCGTCCTTCGAGGACATCCAGGCGATGACGCGGATGATCCCCAACCCGGAGCTGACGATGAGGTTCATGTCGCGGGAGCGGTTCGACCTGCGGGGCGAGCTCCGCAACGTCCGCTGCCCTGCGCTGGTGGCGGCGGGCGCGCGCGATCCGATCACACCGCTCGCCTCGATGCGGGAGATCATGACCGGCCTGCCCGCGGGGGCACGGCTGGAGATCTTCGAGGAGTCGGGCCACTTCATCGCCGACACGGAGGGCGAACGGTTCTTCGCGCTCCTGCGCGCCTTCATCGAGGCGCCATGACGATCCGCGGCCGCGTTCATCGAGGCGCCATGACCACCTTCCCGGCCGCGTTCGGCGGGGCGCCGCGATGACGTACCTGTCCGCCGACGAGCGGCGGCGCGTCATCGTCGACGCCGCCGTCCGCGTGATCGCCACCGAGGGCCTGGCCCGCGCGACCACCCGCCGCATCGCGGAGCAGGCGGGAGTGCCGCTCGGCACCCTGCACTACTGCTTCCGCAACAAGGACGAGCTCAACATGCTCATCCTCGGACGCGGCCGCGCCACGATGCTGGCCGCCTTCGAGGAGCTCGACCGGGGGGCCGGGTTCGAGGCGACCGTGCGCGAGGTCGTGGCGACGTACTGGCGGTGGATCCGCGATCACCACGGGCTGCATCTCGCGCTGATGGAGCTGCTCATGTGGGCGATCCGCAACAAGGAGACGCTCCTCCCCGGCCGGGACGTCTGGGCCGAGGTCAACGCCCCGCTCGGCGGTGACCTCATCGACTCCGCCCTGACCGCCGCAGCGGAGCGGGACGGCGTGCGCACGGCCGTGCCGGTGCCCGAGCTGGCCCGGTTCCTCATCCACCGGATGGACGGCCTGGTCTTCGAGTTCGCGGAAACGTCGGACGAGGCGAGCTGCGAGCGGCAGGCCCTCCTCCTGGCCGACGCGCTCGTCCTCCTGGCCCTGCCGCGTCAGGGTTCGCGGTAGGCGAGCAGGTATCTCCAGAACAGCAGCCGCCGCAGGCGGAAGCCGGGCAGCAGGACGCCCGCCTCCTGCCGGATCTCCGCCAGCGTCATCCGGGGCTGCGTGACCGGCGCGGGGGACGGCTCGCCCCGGCCGGCCATGGCGAGCCTGGCAGCCGCGTTGACCGGGACGGCGGCCAGGCTCCAGGTCAGGTCCGCGAGGGTCGCCTCGCGGTAGCAGCCCAGAATGGCCAGCACGCCGCCGGGGGCGAGCGCGTCGCGCAGCGTGGCGACGGTGCCGAACGGCACGTGGTGGATGCTCGCCAGGCACGAGATGTAGTCGTAGTGGTCCTTGGGCAGCGGCGTCTCCGTGATGTCGGCGCAGCGGAAACGCGGCCCGCCACGATCCCGCGAGCCCGCGACGGCGGTTTCGATCACACGTGCCGACGGGTCGACGGCGTCGACCTCCATGCCCATCTCCGTGAGCCGCCGCGCGAAGCGTCCTGTGCCGCATCCGACGTCGAGCGCGGTGCGGCTCTCACGGGGGACCAGGCTGAGGAGCATCCCGTGATAGTGATCATTGTGATCGAAGGCCATGGGTGAACTCTGCCAGATTCGCCACAACGCGAGGAGCAGGTTCGGCCCGAGGCGCGATGGCCTCGTGGCCTGCTTTTTCCGCGCTTTCCCCGGCGAAAAGAAAGCTTGCCGGAAAGACCTTCCGAAATTGCCGAAAGGGCCGTTCGACGGATGAAACTTCAGGAGGCGGCGTCGCGGAGCAGCAGCGCCGCCTGGACGCGGTTCGCGCAGCCGAGCTTGGTCAGGATGCGGCTCACGTAGGTCTTGACCGTCGCCTCGCTCATGTGGACGCGCCTGCCGACCTCGGCGTTGGACAGCCCTTCCGCCACCTGCCTGAGCACGTCGAGCTCGCGCGGGGTGAGCGCGGCCAGCCGCCGCTCGGCGTCGTGGTCGCGCTCGCCCGCGTCGAACGCGACCATGCCCAGAACGTGGCGCGTCACCTCGGGTGAGAGGTACGCCTGTCCCGCGTGCGCGGCACGGACTGCCCTAATCAATTCCGCCGGCTCACAATTTTTGAGGATGAATCCGGAAACGTTCCGCTGGAGCGCCAGCCGTACGTTCTCCTCGTCGCCGAACGCGGTCAGCATCACCACCCGCGTCTCCCCCAATTCCGCCGCCGCGGCCAGCCCGTCGAGCACCGGCATCGCGATGTCGAGCAGCGCCACGTCCACGTTCAGGCGGCGGGCGGCGAGCACCGCCGCCCGCCCGTCGCCCGCGCACGCCACCACCTCGATGTCGCCCGCCGACTCCAGAACGGCGCGGATGCCGGCCGTGATGAGCGGCTCG
Source organism: Nonomuraea sp. B10E15 (assembly GCF_039871615.1). Lineage (NCBI taxonomy): Bacteria > Bacillati > Actinomycetota > Actinomycetes > Streptosporangiales > Streptosporangiaceae > Nonomuraea > Nonomuraea sp. B10E15. Next base: position 41,106 of record NZ_JBDPMB010000032.1, on the reverse strand, counting down.
TCGTCGGCGATCAGCACCCTGATCACGCCGGCGCCCCCACCGCGTCCTGGGCCAGCGGCAACATCGCGACCAGCCGGAACTCATGCGGCTCCGCGCGCACCCGCAGCAGCCCACCCGCCGCGCGCACCCGCTCGGACAGCCCGGCCAGCCCGGCGCCGCCCTGCGTCGCCTGCCCGGTGCGGGTGACGGCCGGGTTGGCCACGCTGACCAGGAGGGCGTCGGGCTGCCAGTCGAGCGACACGCGGATCGGCGCGCCGGGCGCGTGCCTGGCCGCGTTGGTCAGCCCTTCCTGGACGACCCGGTGGGCGGCGTGCCCGGCGTCCGGCTCCGCGAGCGGCGCGGCCGAGCCGGACCGCTCGACCGTCACCGCGAGCCCCGCGGCCGCGGCCCTGGCCACGAGCTCGTCGATGCCCTCGACGCCCGGCCGGTCCGCGTGGCGCAGCGCGCCGACCACCTCGTGCAGCTCCGCCATGGCCGTACGGGCCGTGCCCGCCAGGCTGCGTACGGCGCCGCGCTGCTCGGCGGGCAGAGCGGAGATCTCCAGCGCGGCTGCCTGCACGGAGACCAGGCCGAGGAGGTGGCCGAGCGAGTCGTGCATGTCGCGGGCGATGCGCAGCCGTTCGCGCTCCGCGATGAGCTCCCGTTCCCTGCGCTGGTGCTCGCGTTGCTGGGCGAGGTAGCGACCGGCCAGCACCGGTAGCGCCGTCAGTACCCCGGCGCGGGCCAGCACCACGAACGGCTCCGGCGCCAGCGCGGTGCGCTGCGCGATCATCAGGATCGCGCCCAGGTGGGCGACGGTCGCGGCGAACGCCACGATCGTGTCCCGCCGCGCGGACATGCGGCGCCCGGCCTGGTAGCCGGTGCAGACGAGCAGGGCGTACGAACCGCCGGTGAGCACCGCCAGGCTCAGGGCCGCCAGGAACGCGGCGAGTGGCCTGCGCGGGGACACCGCCATGGCCAGGCCCGTCACCGCAGCGAACGCGGCCAGCACCCAGCCCTCGGTCCCGGCCAGCCACAACAGCGCCGTATCGGCGGCCGCGACCGCCACAACCCAGGCCATACGCCTCACCTTACTCATCGGCACCCGTCGGCTTTCGTTAACTTTGGAGAACAACGTCCGGCGACTTCCGGCGGCAGACGCGCGGACCGAACGGTCCGTAGCGTGCCGGCGTGATCCGAACTCTGCTGGCACTCACCGTGCTCACCACACCCGCCCCGGCCGCGCAGGACCTCCAGTGGGCCGCCTGCCCGGGGGACACCGAGTCCGAGCTCCAATGCGCGGACCTGCTCGTCGCGATCGCCCCCGGCAGCGACAGGAAGCTCACCCTGAAGGTGGCCCGGCTGCCCGCCACCGGCGAGAAGAAGGGCACCGTAATGATCAACTTCGGCGGCCCGCAGGGTGACCAGATCGCCATCATGCGGTCCTGGGGGAAGATCTTCGCCGAGATCCGGAAGTCGATGGACGTCGTGACGTGGGACCCACGCGGCTACCCCGGGCTCGGCAAGCCGGTGCTCCAGTGCGACTGGAGCCCGCTGCGCACCCCCGCCTTCCCCGACGACCAGGCCGGGCTGGACGAACTCGCCGCCGCGAACAAGGCCAGAGGCGACCGGTGCCGGAACACCGATCCCGAGCTCTTCGACCACATGGACTCCGCGAGCGACGCCCGCGACGCCGAAGCCATCCGGCGCGCCCTCGGCGAGGACACGATGAACTTCATCGGCACCTCGTACGGGGGCACCATCGCCCAGGCGTACGCCCGGCAGTTCCCCGAGCGGGTGCGGACCATGTACGTCGACGGCACCGGCAACCACAGCACCCGCGACTGGGAGCGCGAGCTGACCGCCATCGCCCGCGACAACGAGCGGCTGATGGACCGGTTCTTCGCCTGGGCGCCCAAGGGCACGGAGCGGCGCTGGCGCGAGCTGGTGGCCAGGGCCGCCAAGGAGCCGATCCCCGCCCCGAAGGTGAAGGCCCGCTACGACGGCACGCAGTTGCGCCTGCTCGCCACCCAGAAGGGGAAACGCGGTCCCGCCGAGTGGCAGGGCCTGCTGGCGGCCATCAAGGCGGCGGAGGGCGGCGACGCCTCGGGGTTCGCGCCGGGTGGGCGGGATCCGTACCCGGCCCTCATGGGCGGCGGGGTGAAGGAGTGCCTCGACTTCCCCAGGCCGGAAAGCCAGCGGAAGCTGGCGCGCACGGTCAGGCGCCTGCGGAAGGTCGCGCCGAGCATGGGGGCCGCGTTCCCGCTGGCCTGGCACGCGCCGCTCACCTGCGTGGGCTGGCCCGCGCAGGTCGCCAACCCGCCGTCGCCGCTGCCCCGGAAGCTGCCGCCGATGCTGGGGGCAGGGACGTGGCTGGACTACGCGCCGACGTCACGGGTGGTCGAGCAGGTCAGGGGCAGCCGGATGATCAAATTTGACGGCCCGGGGCACAACCTCTTCGCCGCGATGGCGAACGCCTGCGTCATCGACCACGTCAGCGCTTACGTCACCACGCGCAAGCTCCCGCCGCGCAACACCGAGTGCGCCTGACCCCTTCGGATGTCGTTTTGACGACATGTCGTTGTTTACTCACGCGGCACATGCCCTGCGAACAGGCGCGATGCTCCATTCTCTTGAACGAGTGAAACCCGGGTCACCCCCACAGACAGATCGGGTCGTTCATACGATGGATCACCCGCCTCGCCGCCGTCGGCGCGGGCCTGGCGATGATTGCCGTACCGGTGCCCGCGCACGCCGCGGCACCCGAGCCGGCGGCCGGCTCAGACCCGCACCGGGTGACGTTGATCACCGGTGACGTGGTGACGGTCCAGGAGTTCGCGGGCGGCAAGCGCGGCGACCGTGCAGCCCGGCAAGGGCCGCGAGGACGTCAGGTTCTTCACCAAGGAGGAGAACGGCGACCTCGTGGTCACCCCCGCCGACATGGTCCCCTACCTCTCGCAGGGGCTCATGGACCGACGGCTGTTCTCGGTCGGCGACCTGATCGAGCAGGGGTACGACGACGAGAGCAGCGACGTCCTGCCGCTGATCCTGGCGTACAAGGAGAGCAAGCAGGCCGTCACGCTGAAGAGCGTCAACGCGCGCACCCTGCGGGCGGACAAGGACGCGCTGCCCGTGCTCTGGGGAGCCGAGCGCGCCGAAGCTCGCGGAGGCGAGCCGCGGCTGCGCGACGGGCTGGCCAGGATCTGGCTCGACGGGAAGGTCGCCGCGTCGCTGGAGCACAGCGTCCCGCAGGTGGGAGCGCCGCAGGCATGGCAGGACGGGTACGACGGCAAGGGGGTGAAGGTCGCCGTCGGGCGAGATCGCCAGGGAGCGGTGGTTCGCCCCTGTCGTACGCCCGGCCGCCACCCGCACGGGTGACGTGCTGTCGGTGCAGGTGCCCGAGTTCGTCGACGCCGACGGCCACTACGGCTACGCGGGCGGGAGTACGGCAGGACTTGGCGCAAGCGGCCGCTCCTCCCCCTCGGCCAGGGCCGGTACAAGGCGCTCGTCTCGCATCGCAAGACCGGAACCGGGGTGTCGCTGAGGGTCGTCGCGACCGGCGCCTCGGGCGAGCGGTTCGAGCAGACCGTCACCCGGGTGTACGGGGTGAAGTAGTCACAACCAGCGCTCGCGGGCCGCATGCCAGGCAAGTTGCATCCTGGTCTGCGCGCCCGCGAGCCGCATCAGGTGGTAGACGCGGCGCTGCACCGTACGCAGGCTGAGCCCGAGCTGGCTGGCGATCGACTTCTCCGGCACCCCGGCGACCAGCAGGGAGAGCAGGTAGAGCTCGTCGGCGTCCAGGGGGCAGCCGGGCGCGGTGTCGGTGACCTGCCCGTCCTCCAGGAACCTGATCGGCGTGGCCCGCTCCCACTGGGCCTCGAACAACGCGATCAGCGCCTCCAGCAGGCTGCTCCCGCGCACGAGGGCGGCGGTCGGCTCGGTGGTCCGGCCGGCGTACTGCACCAGGGGGAGCAGCGCGGTGGACCGGTCGGCGATCATCATCCGCACGGGCAGGAAGCGCACGGCCCGCGCCTGCTCGCCCAGCTTGATGCCGAACGCCACGTTGGCCACCATCCCGGGCTCCTCCAGCAGGGCCCGCTCGTAGATGACCCGGTAGGCCACGCCGCGGCCGAGCGCCTCGAGCTCCTCGGTGTTGTCCGTGGACGGCATCACGACGTGCCCGGCCCGGCAGAAGTACATGACCTCCTCGCGGGCGCTGTCCTGGAGGTGGCGTACCTGCTCGCGCAGCGCGGCCCGGCTCGGCAGCACCTCGATCAGCCGGTCGGCGTCGCTGCGGCGCAGGCTCGCGCGGTATTCCTCGGCGAGCTGGTCGACCGCCTGCCGGGCCCAGTCGATCGTCTCCTGCTGCCGCACCAGGCGCGGCCCGAGCGCGATCTCGGGCGCGACCGGCGCGAACCTGCGCCCCGCGCCGCCCGCGCCGCCCGCGACCTCGCGGACGAGCCCCATGCCCTCCATGGACGCCAGCGCGGCGGCCGCGGCCTCCCGCGTGAGGTCCAGTTCCTCGGCCAGCCCGGTCAGATCCGCCTCGCCGGCCCGTACGAGTAACCGGTACGCCCGCTCCTCCACCTCGCCCAGCCCGGCAACCTCCAGCATGTCCTCCATGATGACATGCACACCAAAGGGCACATATGCTCACATATGGTGCATTCGCCCGGTGAAAGTTTCATCGCCGGTTGACGAGCCCGCCGCCCGCCGCTCATGATCATGCTGCCTCCTGGTCAGGAGGAGGCGTCGAGTGATGACCACTGTCCACGGGCGAGGTGCACCGATGCCGACCACCCTGCTGCGGGCCGCGTCCGCGCTCCTGCTGACGCTGACCGCGCTCAACACCCCCACCGCGTACGCCGGCGCCGCACCCGTCGAGGTGACCGTCAACGCGCGCGCCGCCCTCGCCGGCGTCCCCGAGACGGGCATCGGCACCAACCATGCCATCTGGGACACCCACCTGGGCTCCGACGAGACAGCCGACCTGCTGAAGGACGCGGGCGTGAAACTGCTGCGCTACCCCGGCGGCTCCTACTCCGACATCTACCACTGGGCCGACCACACCGCCCCGGGCGGCTACGTCGCGCCAGACACCGACTTCGACACCTTCATGCGCGGCGTACGGCGCACCGGCGCCCAGGCGATGGTGACCGCCAACTACGGCACGGGAACGGCGGAAGAAGCCGCGGCCTGGGTGCGGCACGCCAACGTCACCAAGGGCTACGGCATCACGTACTGGGAGATCGGCAACGAGATCTACGGCAACGGCCACTACGGGGCCGCGTGGGAGGCCGACGACCACCCCGACAAGAGCCCCGCCGAGTACGCCCGCCACGTCGTCGCCTACTCCGACGCGATGAAGGCCGTCGACCCGGACATCAAGATCGGTGCGGTGCTGACAACGCCCGCGAACTGGCCCGACGCGATCGTGGCCGAGGGCGACGCCGGCAGCTGGAACGAGGTCGTCCTGTCGGCCGCCGGCTCCAAGATCGACTTCGTGGTCCTGCACTGGTATCCCGGCGCCCTCGACCGCGCGGGCCACGTACCCGACATGATCCAGCTCACCCGCGAGCAGATCGCCCGGCACGCGGGGCCGGACGCGGGCCGGATCGGCATCGCGATGACCGAGTTCAACACCGGTTCGAGCAGCAACGGCACCAACACCCAGCCCGGCGCGCTGGCCGCCGCCGACTCCTACGCGACGCTGCTGGCGAACGGGGTGTTCACGGTCGACTGGTGGAACGTTCACAACGGCATCGGCGCCGTCACCGAGGTCGAGGGGCACACCGACTACGGCGACTTCGGCCTGCTGTCGAGCGCGGCCTGCACGTCCGACGGGAGCGTCTGCGAGCCGCCGCTGAACACGCCCTTCGCGCCCTACCACGCGCTGCGGATGACGAGCGCGTTCGCCCGGCCCGGCGACCAGTTCGTCAGCGCGGCGACCGACGAGCCCGCCGTCACCGCGCACGCCGTCCGCCGGCCCGGCGGCGACCTCGCCGTCCTGCTGATCAACACCTCGTCCGGCACGTCCCACCCCGTGACCATCGACTACGAGGGCTACACGCCCGCCGCCGGGCCGCCCACCGTGCTGACCCACACCAACGGCGCCACGTCCATCACCACCACGACCACGGGCAGCGCCACCGCCCAGACCCTCCCGCCCCTCTCGCTGACCACGCTCGTCCTGCACCCGGAGACACCCGAGTCCGGCCGCCCCGGCGCGCCCGGGCAACCCACCGCCTCCGCCGTGACCGCCACCACCGCCACCATCACCTGGCCGCGCGCCACGGCCGGCTCGCGGCCGATCGCCAAGTACGAGCTGCACCGCCGGCACGGCGCCGTCACCGAGCAGCTCGGCGAGACCGGCGGCACGTCGTTCACCGTGGACAACCTCGAACCGGGCACCCGCTACACGGTCAACGTGATCGCCCGCGACAGCGGCGGCGGCCTGTCCTGGTCATCCCCGCCGCTGACGTTCACGACCACGACGCCCGCCACCGGCTCCTGCACGGCGCGGCTGAGCGTCCAGTCCGACTGGGCCAGCGGCTACGTAGGCGCCATCGACATCACCAACAACGGCGCCCCCGTGAACGGCTGGACCCTGACCTTCTCCTGGCCCAGGTCGTGGCAGAGCCTGGGCAGCGGCTGGGGCGGCGTCTGGACGGAGGACGGGCGCGAGGTCAAGGTCGTCAACGAACCCGGCGCCGGCACGCTCGCCACCGGCGCGTCGACCTCGATCGGCTTCGTCGGCGACTACAGCGGCCCGAACGTGCTGCCCTCCGTCTTCAAGCTCAACGGAGCGGTCTGCACGTCCGGGCCGCTGTGACGCCGCTCAGCCGACGGCGTAGGCGCGGGTGATCGTCCGGGTCAGCCCGGCGCCGTCCGGGCTCGTCACCGCCGCCCGCAGGGAGACGAACCCGGCCGCGTCGGGCGCGTACCTCCGCTACCGGGGCAGGTGATCCGTCCACTCGGCGGTCAGCCGGTAGGAGCTCCGGCTCCCCAGGCTGCTTCCGTCGTTGCCCTGGACGACGTTGGCGCGGCTCACGCGCGAGGTCTCGGGATCCACGACCAGATTGATCTCCCCCACCTTCGTGGGGATCGAGAGGGCCTCGCCGCCCTCGACCGCGCCCCGGTTCTCGACACCCGGCAGGTCGGCGAGCGCCCGGAATGCCGCCGCGCGCACATCCGAAGGCGCCGGCATCGACGTGATCAGCGCAGCGAGCCTGTGGACGACGGCGAAGCGCTCCTGATCGGCCGCCGTCATGCCGAGATCCTCAAGCTCCTCGGCCGCCGCCGGTGTGAGCTCCTCACGTTCATGGGTCTCGCGGATCCAGGTCGTCAACCTCCCGGGATCGGCCGGCAACGCCTGGAGCTCCTCCCACGTCAGCTCCGCGTCCCCCAGGACGAACAGTTGCGGCCGGTCGGGCCCCACCTTGTGGGGATTGGCAGGCGTGCCCTTGGACCAGCGCCCGCCGTCGCGGCTGACCCAGTTCTCCACGACCAGGTCGCTGCCTTCCGCCTCCGCTCTGGTGTACCAGTACTTTCCTGAGCCCTCGGGCGCGCTTTCCGCACTCGTGGCCGCCACGAGCAGGACCTCCCTGCCCGAGCCCGGCGCGGAGGTCGTGCCGACCACCGCCACCCCGACCACCAGCGCGATCACCGCCGCGGCGGCGGCCATGCCGAACCCCGGCACGAGCCATCCGTAGCGCCGGCGCGGGCTCTCGCCCATCCTCGCCAGCAGCCGGTTCCTGCTGCGCAGCTCCACCTCGCGGGGCGGCTCGGGCTTGGCCAGCACGGTGGCGAGCGGCCTCAATTCGTCATCCATGGACGGACTCCTTGTCGATGATGGCGTGGAACTTCGCACGCGCCCGGCTGAGCCGTGAACCCACCGTGCCCGGGGAGATGCCGAGTGCCTGGGCCACCTCGTCGTAGCCGAGCTGGCCCAGCGCCACGAGCAGCAGGACGTCACGCTCGCCCTTGGACAGCGTGGCCATCGCCTGCGCCAGGCGTGGCTGCATACGCTGCGCGGAGACCGAGGTGACCACGCTGTTCTCGGGGCCCTCCGCCGCCGGCTCCGGCGCCATCCGGGACAGCGCCCTGTAGTGGCGCGCCTCCTTGCGCCGGTGCCTGGCGACCAGGTTGGTGGCGATGCCGAACAACCAGGGCCGCAGCCCGCCGCGTGCAGGGTCGAACCGGTCCCGCTGGTCGAAGGCCAGCAGAAAGGTCTCGGCCGCTATGTCCTCGGCGGCCTGCGTGTCCAGCCGGCCCGCCACGTACAGGTAGATGTCACGGAAGTACCGATCGTGCACCTCGGTGAACCGATCGGAGTTCCTGCGGTACTGGGCGACGAGTTCGGCGTCGGTCACTTGCTCGCCCAGGTCGGCGGTCACGTCGCCGTCTCCGTCATGAGCATGCCTCCGGGTCGCGGACAAAGGTCACCCATCCTTCGCCGCAAACCAGGATCGTCTTCCCGCCGCACCGCGAACCGGCTATCCCGCCGGCTCCCACATCTCCAGCAGCCTCCCGACCGTGTCGTCCACGGCCAGTTCAGTGGTGTCCAGCCACAGATCCGCTCCGGCGACCGACTCCTGCTCCCGGTGCAGCATCGCGAACTCGTCCCAGGTGAGGTGGACCGGCCGTCCCATGGCCCGCTCCCGCGCGCACCCGTACGCCACCTCCAGGCGCACCACCAGCAGGTCCCGCAGTGACGCCCGGTACACCGCGAGCGTCTCCTCGTTCAGCACGTCGGCGATGACGACGTCCATCCCGGCGGCGACGAAGTTCGCGGCCAGGCTGCACGCGTTGACCGCGCTGAGCCGTCGCTGCCTGCGCCCCTCGGCGCCGTCCCACGGAGCGACCATCCCGGCGAGCACGAGCTGGCGCACGTCGTCCACGTCGATGAAGGCGCATCGGGCGCGTGTGCCCGCGACCCGCCGCCCCACCGTGCTCTTGCCCGCCGCCGGAGGCCCGGACAGCACCAGGACCTGCATGCCCGCACTCCTCACCACGCTTCGCAACCTTGTGCAGGGAGATCATGAAAGGTCCGGAGAGCACTAGCATGGCCGCCATGCATCCGCCCGGCCCCCACCACCCGTGGAACCAGCCTCCTCCACCCGCCCCTCATGGAGTGCCTCACGGGGGCCCTCCGGCAGGCCCTCACGGCGGTCAGGCGCAGCTCGTCCTCGACGTGAAGCGGCACTGGATGGGCTTCATGCTCGCCATGATCACCCCCAAGATCATCCTGAACGGCCGGCCGATGCTGGGCCGGTGGGGCCGCAACGTGATCCCGCTCCCGCCCGGCCAGTACCACCTTCACGTCCACCTGCCCTACCTGCTTCCCGCACAGATCGGCCCCGCGGACTTCACTCTCTGGCTCCAGCCCGGGATGGCGTTCGAGATCGAATACCGCGCCCCCGTGTTCGCCTACGCCCGGGGCGCCCTCGGCCCCGCCCCCCAACCGTGGAACGGCCAGGGCTGCATGATCGCCCTGCTGGTGGTCGCGGGCGGCGGGCTGGCGCTCCTGCTCCTGCTGATCCTCATCTCGATACTCTCGCTCGGCTAGAGCCACCGCACGTGGAAGGCATGCCTGGCGACGGCAGACCGTGATTCAGCGTACGGCCTGGACGTCGAGCAGGACGGTGACCTTGTCGCCGACGACGACCTTCTCGCCCTCCCCCACGGCGCCCACACCGAAATCGGAGCGGCGGATCGTCGTCGCCGCCGAGAAGCCGATCCGCTGCTCGCCCTGCAGGCCGGTCTCGTCGAAACCGAGAAACTCGACCCCCATGGCGATGTCGCGCGTGACGCCGCGGATCATCAGCTTCCCGCAGATTTCGAAAAGCCCGTCATTCTCGGTAAGGCCGGTACCTTCGAAGACCATATGGGGGAACCGGTCGATGTCGAAGAAGTTGGCGGACCGTAAGTCGTCGTCACGCATCCGGACCCCGGTGTTCACCGAGCTCATGGCGACCGTGGCGGTCGCGGAGCAGTCGCTCGGCCGTGCGGCGGTGGTCACGGAACCGGTGAACTCCTCGAAGGTTCCGCGCACCTTGCCCATCAGATGACGGATCGAGAACCCGACCGTGCTGTGCATCGGATCGATGGTCCAGGTCCCTGCGGGAACCTTGTCGAGAGCGACGGTCGTCACTGAATCTCCTTCTCAACGAACAATGCGGTATCTCAAGTGCGTGGCGTTGCGACCTTCGAGCCGGCGGACCGGCTCCAGCTCGATGTGACCGAGGCCCGTCTCCTCGAACAGCCGGCGGCCACCTCCCAGCAGCACGGGGACAAGGTGCAGCTCCAGCTCGTCGAGTTGACCGGCCGCCAGCAACGCCTGCGCGGCACCCGCCCCGTGCACCAGGACCGCACGGCCTCGCGAGGCTTCCCTGGCCTCGGCGGCGCACACGTTGACGTCGGTGTAGAACTTCGCGCTGCCAGGTGGCACGTCACCCTCGTCGACGTGGTGGGTCAGCACGTGGATCGGCACGCCGTCGTGATGATCGCCTTGCCACCTGCCCGCCAGCTCGAACGTCCGGCGTCCCGAGATCACGGCGCCGGTGGCCAGAGCCTCGCGGTACACCTGCCCGTTGACCCCGGCGGACCTCCGCTCGTCGAGCCAGTTGAACAGCCGCCCACCACCGCGCCCGAGTTCCTGGCCCTCCCGGTCGTCCGGCCCGGCGATGAAACCGTCGACGGACATGGCCATGTACAGACGGAGCGGCGCGTCAGCCATCGCAGGCACCTCTCTCGTCCGGCAGGTCGAACATGTGATCGGCGTCCGGGGCACGCTCCCGGCCGCCTCGTGGAACGCCGGCGGTCGCCTGAGGTCTGCGACTCGCAGCCCGACGTGCAAGGTCTCCATCGTGACTCCTCCCGTTTACGCGACCAGCATTCCTCGACCGCGGTGTTCGGGGGTATCCCATATTTCTGGGGGTCCGGCTACGCTGGACCATGGTCCACGACCAGGCGATGCGCGGACGGATCCGCGACGACCTCGTACAACTGGTTCATCGCGGCATGTCCGTGAAGCACTACTGGCGCGCGGTGAGCGATGCCCTGGATGTCGCGGTGCCGTCGGCGGGCACCTGCCTGATGATCATGGACCCGGCCACCATGCTGCCGACGGCGGAGTTCGTCGAGAACGGGCTGACCGCGGACTCGATCAGCCGGCTCGTCGACATCGAGTTGCGCGAACCGGATTACACCAAGTGGGTCGACATGGTGCGCACCCGCACAGCGGCGGCGAGCCTGAGCGAGGCCACCGCAGGCGATCTCGACCTCAGTCGCCGCCAGCGAGAGGTCCGGCGTCCCGGAGGCTATTCCGACGAGCTCCGGATCGTCCTCTCCAACAGCACCGGTACGTGGGGCGCTCTCACCGTGTTCCGCGAGACGGGCAGCCCGCACTTCTCGCTGCCCGAGGTCCGGCTCCTCTCGTCGCTGACCGGGTTGATCTCCGACGGACTGCGCCGGGCGCTCCTCCTGGATGATGCCTGTGCCGACCGCCCTGACACCGGGATGCTCGTGCTGGATCCCGACGACGGTGTCGACCTTGCCAATCGGGAGGCCGAACACTGGGTCGACGAACTCGGCGTCGGCGAACGAGCCGGCACCAGACTGCCGCTCGTGATCCGCTCCGTCGCCGGCCAGGCTCGTGCCATCGCCGACGGCAGCATGCGGGTCTCCGGCATCGGGCTGGCCCGGGCGCGCGTCCGCACCCGTACGGGCCGTTGGCTGATCGTCCGGGCGTCCCTGCTGGGAGAGGGACCGCTGGCGCCGGTCGCCGTGCTGCTCGAAGCGGCCCGACCAGCAGAGATGGCGCCTCTACTGGCCGACATGTACGGCCTGACGGCGCGGGAGAAACGGGTCACCGAACTCGTCGCGCAAGGCCTGCCGACCCGGCAGATCGCCAACCGGCTTCACATGACGACCTACACCGTTCAGGACCATCTGAAGTCGATCTTCGCCAAGTCCGGCACCGGTTCCCGGGGTGACCTGGTCGCCCGCCTGTTCTTCGACCAGCGCGCCACGTCGCTGACCGCTTCGCCGGCCCCGTATGCTCCAGGCGCTCGCCGACCAGGTCACGCATGAGCTGCACGGCGACGCCGACCTGACCGTCCCATGGCGGGAGATGCTCACCACGGTGGACCGGGCGCCGCTGCTGGCCCACTGGCCGTCATGCGCACCTCCGTCTCCGCGTATGCTGCCGCCGGCCTCGAGATGCTCATCCTTATCGGCGGGCTGGCCCTGTGGTGGCTGCCCTACCTCGGCGGCTCTCGACGAGCGCCATGACGCCGATGACGATCAGCGCGATCGAGCCGGCCATGGAGATGAAGAGCCCGTCGCTGACCCACCTGACGATGAGCTCGTCAGAACTCCTGACGGTGTCCATCCAACTGATCCCGCAGAGCATCACGCCGATCACGCCAGGTACGATCTCGGCCTCGTTCGTCGTCCTGCCCGCGACCAGCGCCGTGACCGCGAACATGGCACCCAGCCACGCGACAAGGAACGGCCCCGCATGGGCAGCGTCGAATCCGGTCACATCCTCGAACCCCTCAGACCCCGTATAGGTCTGGCTCCACGGAAGGAAGCCGCCGACCGCGACCACGACTGACGAGACCAGGGCACAACCGGCGAGTGTCCGGTTGGGGGCCGGTGCAGGTGGTGGTGACCATCCCATCGGGGGCGGCACTGGCTGGCCCTGCCGGCCCGGAGGGTACGGCGGGCGCCCTGGGGGCGGAGGCGTCTGCATGGATCGTGATGGTAGACGAGCTCGATATAGGTCTGCTTTAACGCGGAACTGACCATCACGTCGCGTCGCGCGGCGAAGCGCTGAAGCGCTTTTTTGCGCTCCCTAATAGAGCCACTTCTCGCCGCGGCGGTGCTTTGTAGGCTCCGTTTCCTCACCGCTACGGCTACTGTCGTAAGCCTGACCTCCGCAGGATCCAGCGCCCGTATGCCGGCCATGTGCCCTGGATATACCGAGCTCGTATAGAGTTTCGTCGGCGCAAAACTCAATGAATGCCCGAAAGAAATGATTCGTCATGACCGGCGGCCTGACCGCACTCCTCAACAGTGCCTTCCGATCGGTCAATGATTGTCCGTGCAGAAATTCCTTGCACGGTGAAGGAGAATCAGTGCGACCCCTCACGCGACTCCGGGCTCCCATGATCGGAGTGGCTCTCACCACCGCCCTCGGGGCGGGGCTGCTCATGGCGCCCGCCGCGCACGCCGCGCCCGACCAGAAAATCAGCTCGGTCAAGCGGGTCAGGCCGGTCCAGTCCGTGATCACCTATGTCGCGATCAAGGACCACCGCGGCAGGAAGTACCCGATCAAGGTGACCACCACCTGGGCCTACAAGTCCTCCAAGTCCGCGCAGCTGCGGTCCATCGTGATCCGCGAGAACGGCTTCCCCAAGGGCGGATGCATCTTTCCTGACCTATACTTCGCGAACGCGAACGACTGGAAGGCCCAGCGGGGCCGATACGGCAAGATCTGCGACGGCGGCTCCAAGGCATATTCGGTCATGAGGACGGTCAAAGTACGCAGCCGCGGCGCCTTCGGGCAGCTCTGGATCCGGACTCCGAACCCGAGTCACCCTGGCTGCTGCGGAGCGCGGCAGTACACCATCCAGTACAACCTCGCCAAGCGCTGAGCTCACTCCTCAGCCCGTGCTACGGGGCAAAGTCAGCCGCGGTCCACGGCCATGCCGGTGCTGTCGCCTATAGTGGCGGCATGGGTTGCTTCGCCGCTGTGAACATCCGCGCCGCCGCCTAGCGGCGGTATCGCGGTTGCCGTGAACCGCGGCCTCATTGCCTGCCCCCGCTGGGGTCAGTGCCAGGGCGTACCGCCGGATCAGAGTCCCGCCGGCAGCCCCATCGCGTGTCTCGCTGCGCTGCCGGATCGTCCTGCGTGATCCGAGGAGCACATCCATGTCGCAGCAGTTCCATCCCATGCGCCAAGATCCTTTCTCTCGCGCGTCCGAGGCACTCGTCGCCGTCACCGACAAGCTGGCCGCAGCCACCGCGAAAGCGAAGCCGAACCACGACGTGCGGCCCGAACCCGCCAGGCTTTTCCTGATGGTCGGGCTCCCCGGCGCTGGAAAGACCACCCTCGCCGAAGAACTCGCCGCGACGCACCGCGCGCTGCGGCTCACCCCGGACGAGTGGATGATCTCCCTGTTCGACGGGTCGCAGCCCAACGGCAAGCGCGACATCCTGGAAGGACGGCTCATCGCACTAGCCCTGCAGGCGCTGCACCTGGGCACCAGCGTCGTGCTCGACTTCGGGCTCTGGAGCCGCGACGAACGGTCGGCACTGCGCTGGCTGGCAACATCGTCCGGGGCAGCCTGCCAAGTCGTCTACCTGCCCACCGACAAGGACGTCCAGCGCGCTCGGATCGCACACCGCCAGGCAACCGCACCGCACACGACGTTTCCGATGAGCGAGGCGGACATCGACGCATGGCGCGAGCAGTTCCAGGCACCAGATGCCGCCGAACTCCGCGGCGGTGACATCCCCGACCCGCCACCGGGGTGCCTGGGCTGGCCGGAGTGGGCCGCGGACCGATGGCCCTCGCTTGCACACGGCAATGACTCCGATGCTCCGGGGCGACGTCGGCCGGCGGCCGGGTGACCGATCCGTCGGGCACCGGTAAGAGTGTGTCCACGCCTCGGCGAAACCTGGAAGTCGCGGGTACGGGCACCGTACGACGACGCTGCCGTCAGCTGACATGAAAACGCCCCGGAGCGATGATCGCTACGGGGCATTCTTCCTGGTCGTGTGAGGTGGTCAGGGGCGGGGTCGAACCGCCGACCTTCCGCTTTTCAGGCGGACGCTCGTACCAACTGAGCTACCTGACCCAGAGCGGTCCTGACGGGACTTGAACCCGCGACCTCCACCTTGACAGGGTGGCGAGCACTCCAAACTGCTCTACAGGACCTTGCGTTTCTTGCTGTTTGCGCTCGCTTAGCTTACCAGCTTTCCGGTGATCCTCGACCAACCGTTTTTCCGGTGTTGCCAGGCGCTCGCTGTGCCCCCAACGGGATTCGAACCCGTGCCGCCGCCTTGAAAGGGCGGTGTCCTAGGCCGCTAGACGATGGGGGCTCAGGATTCCCTGTCGCCTTCCGTCGGAGACCTCTGAAGCATAGGGGACGATTGCCCCTGATGCCAAAGCGGCGAACCGGCGGTCGGCGTCTGCGAGCCAGTGACGGATCCCGTTGGCGACGGGGCGTTCGTCGGCTCTGGAGAAATCATACGGTCTGGGTCGGCCTCCACGTGACGTTGGATGTAGACCGACTGCTCCCCCAGCCCGCCGAGCGTGATGTCGTCCCAGGCTTGCAGGCGTTTCGTCTCCTTGTCGAAGTACAGCACCGAGGCCTGGACCGGGGTCGGCTGGGCGTGTTCGAGAGCGCGCAGGCCGGCGCCTCCCGTGGAGCCCTGGACGAGCATGCGGGTGCCGGAGCGGAACATCTTGGTCCTGCGGTCATGGGTGTGGCCGGCCAGGATCATGGGGGCGGCTCCGGAGAAGCCCTCGGCCACATCGGGGTCGTGTACGGCGATCAGGTCCGGCTCGCCGACGTTGGGCAGGTGGGAGCGGGCATATTCGTCGAGGGTGCCGGGCTTCGCGGAGACGGGCACGGATTTGTCCGGAGTGAAGCGGGGATCGCCCAGGCCGTAGATGGTCAGTCCTTCGACGGTTTTGGACTTGTCGTCCAGGACGATGGCGTTCTTCTGCTTCGCGACCGCCTTCTGGGTGGTCATCGAGTCGTGGTTGCCGCGGACGAAAACGTACGGGAGCCCGAGCCGGCCGATCTCGTTGACGAATTTGTTCTCGGCCTTGGTGCCATGGTCCGAGATGTCGCCCGTATCGATGATCATGTCCACGGCGAACTGGTCCTTGAGCGACCTGATGACGTTCCAGGCGATGGGGTTGATATGGATGTCCGAGACGTGGAGGACTCGAATGGTTTTAGGGTCGGCGTCGTACAGCGGCAGGGTTGAGACCGTGTCGTAGAGCTTGGAGACGTTCGTCACCAGTTTTGTGAGCTGCGACCGGTACGACTCGAAACGCGTCACGATCGACTCGGCGCTGCCCACGAGGGACGGCGCCGCGGCGACCAGGCCCGAGTAGCGCGGCTCGACGAGCGAGTTCGGGCGGAAGGTGAGCGCGGCGAGCGCTCCCGTGCCGGCGAGCGCCACGGAGGCGGCCAGCAGCCCCACGAGCGCCACGCGGGGCCTCCTGAACACCATCAGGACCGCCACCAGCGCCCCCGCGCCCGCGCACAGCAGGGAGCGGATGACCAGCGCGCGCACGCCGTCCAGCAGGTCGGACTCGATCAGCGCCGGCAGGCGGTCGGCCAGCCGGGGGTCCTCGATGAGGGCCCGGGCGCGGTCCTGGTCGATGTTCTCGAGGGTGATGCGCAGCCTGAGCGGGGCCGCGTGCGTACGGAACGTGAGGGTGCCGAGCGGGCTGGCGTCCACGACTGTCTCGCCGCTCCACGCCGGCCGCAGCGACATGCCCGTTTCCACGGGACCGATCTCGGCGCGTACGGTGCCACTGAAGAAGATGCCCAGCCAGGCGCCCACAGCGGCGACAAAGAGCACCGCGACGGCTTTCGAGGCCCTCGACCGGATGGCTGCCTTTGACCAGTGGACGAACTTCATACCGTTTCTTGCATACCCGACAGACGGGGCACAATGGCAAGTGTGATCGAGGTAACCCGGGAGAAGTTCGAGGAACTCGTGGCCGAGGCATTGGACACGATCCCCTCAGACCTCGCACGCACCATGAGCAACGTGGTCGTCACGGTCGTCGACGATCCACCAGAGCCCAACCTGCTCGGCCTGTACACCGGGATCCCCCTGACGGAACGTGGCGACTGGTACTCGGCCGTTCTTCCCGACCGGATCGAGATCTACCGCAATGCGATATGCCAGATCTGCGATACGGAAGAGGACGTGATCGACGAAGTACGCATCACGGTCGTCCATGAGATCGGGCACCACTTCGGCATCGACGACGCGCGGCTGCACGAGCTCGGCTGGTAACCCTTTGCTTCCGGTTGACTTCTTTGGGTTGCGGCTTGCCCTTGTGTTCGGCAACCTTAGGTGACATACCGAACACAGTGAGTCAGGCACAGCGGAGTCCAATGGGGGCCATGCGGGCGCGACAACTGCCAGGACGACATCGGCGTGCCGAAGGACGACAAGTCACCTATCGCGAAGTCATCGCGATCAAAGAATTCCGGGCACTCTGGTACGGCCAGGGCCTTTCGCTCCTCGGAGACCAGCTCGCCCAGGTCGCGCTCGCGGTGCTCGTCTACGACCGCACCCAATCGGCGCTGGCCACCGCCGCCGTCTACGCGCTGACCTACCTGCCCTCGATCGTGGGCGGGCCGCTGCTGGCCGGCCTGGCCGACCGGTTCGCGCGCAGAGGCGTCATGCTGGCCTGCGACCTGATCAGGGCCGCACTGGTGGCCGCGATGGCCGTGCCCGGCATGCCGTTCTGGGCGCTGTGCGCGCTGGTGTTCCTCGTGGTGCTGCTCAGCGCGCCGTTCTCGGCGGCGCGGGCGGCGCTGCTGCCCGAGGTGCTCGAAGGCGACATGTACGTCATCGGCTCGGCCCTGCAGAACATGACGAACCAGGCCGTCCAGATGCTCGGTTTCGCGGCCGGCGGAGCCGTGATCGCGGCCATGGGCCCCTACCGCGCGCTCGCCCTCGACGCCGCGACGTTCCTCGGATCCGCGTTGATCCTGGCCTCCGGCGTGCACCGCCGCCCCGCCGCCCACGGTGAGAGCGGCAAGCCGTCCATGTGGACCATGACCGTGGCCGGAGCCCGGCTCGTGTTCGGGTCGAAGAAACTGCGGACGATCGTCCTGTTCGCCTGGTTGTGCGGCTTCTACATCCTGCCGGAGGGCCTCGCCGCACCGTACGCGGCCACGCTCCACACCGGAGCCCTGCCGATTCCGGTGATCACCGGGCTGCTGATGGCCGCCATGCCCGCCGGGACCGTCGTGGGGGCGTTCCTGTTCAGCAGGTTCGTGTCGCCGCCGCGGCGGCTGCGGCTCATGGGGTGGATGGCCATGCTCAGCTGCGCACCCCTGATCGTGACCGCGCTGCGACCCCCGCTGGCCGTGGTCCTCGCGGCATGGGTGTTGTCGGGGATCGGCGGGGCCTACCAGCTCGCGGCCAACGCCGCTTTCGTCCAGAACGTACCGGCCGAACGGCGTGCCCAGGCGTTCGGCCTCGTCCAGTCGGGGTTGATGGCCGTACAGGGGATCGGAATTCTGGTCGGCGGGTTCGCGGCGGAGAGACTCGGCCCCGAGCCGGTGGTCGCGCTGGCCGGGGTGACCGGGGTGGTCAGCGCCGCCGTGCTCGCCATGGTCTGGACCGAGTCTCGTGGTAAGGCCCGCGCACCGTCATGATCACGGCTGGGGCTTGTGCTCGCCGCTGTTCCAGTCGGTGTGCGTGCTCCGGTTCTGCTGCTTGTTGACCAGGTCCTGGACGATCGAGGTCTCGGCCTGCTCGTCGGGGATGAGGAGCCAGCCGATCACGTACACGCCGACGCCCAGCCCGCCGAACAGCGTCGCGATCGCCAGCGCGATCCGTACCATGTTGGCGTCGATCCCGACGTACTCGCCGACGCCCGCGCAGACACCCGCGACGATCCGGCCCTTGTGAGTCCTGCGCAGCTTCTTGACGTTGTCGTAATCGCTCATGCCTCAAGACTGCCCTGGGGGCCGGTGATAGCACATCCGGATTCTCCCTGGTAGAACCCTGGTAGTCCCTTACGCGACGAGAGGACCTCTGCGATGGACGACCTGCTGCGCCTGGACGACCGGCTCAACGCAGATCAGCGGCTGATCCGCGACACGGTCAAGTCCTTCGTGTCCGACCGCGTCCTCCCGCACGTGGGCGACTGGTTCGAGGAGGCCGCCTTCCCCGCGCGCGAGCTCGCGCCCGCGCTCGGATCGCTGGGCGTGCTCGGCATGCACCTGGAGGGTTACGGCTGCGCCGGCACGGACGCGGTGTCGTACGGCGTGGCCTGCCGCGAGCTGGAAGCGGGTGACTCCGGGCTCCGATCATTCGTGTCCGTCCAGGGTTCGCTGGCGATGTTCCCGATCTGGCGATACGGCTCGGAAGAGCAGAAAGAGGAGTGGCTGCCCCGGATGGCCGCCGGCGAGGCGATCGGCTGCTTCGGCCTCACCGAACCGGACCACGGCTCCGACCCCGCCAACATGCGCACGTACGCCAAGAAGGACGGATCCGACTGGATCCTCAACGGCTCCAAGATGTGGATCACCAACGGCTCGATCGCCGACGTCGCCGTGGTCTGGGCCCAGACCGACGAAGGCGTACGCGGCTTCGTCGTCCCCACCTCCACCCCCGGCTTCACCGCCCCCGAGATCCACAAGAAGCTCTCCCTGAGAGCCTCCGTCACCTCCTCCCTCTACTTCGACGACCTCCGCCTGCCCGCCTCCGCCGCCCTGCCCGGAGTCACCGGCCTCAAGGGCCCGCTGTCGTGTCTCTCGGAAGCCCGCTACGGCATCGTCTGGGGCGTCGTCGGCGCCGCCCGCGCCTGCCTCGAGTCGGCCGTCGACTACGCGAAGACCCGCGTCCAGTTCGACAAGCCGATCGGCGCGTTCCAGCTGACGCAGGAGAAACTCGCCTGGATGTACGTCGGCGCCGCCCAGGCCCAGCTCACCGCCCTGCACCTGGGCGAGCTGAAGGACGCGGGCCGCCTCGAACCCCGGCAGATCAGCTTCGGCAAGCTGGCCAACGTACGCGCCGCCCTCGACATCGCCCGCCAGGCCCGATCCATCCTGGGCGGGAACGGGATCACCCTGGAGTACCCTGTGATCAGGCACATGAACAACCTGGAGAGTGTGCTGACGTACGAAGGGACGCAGGAGATCCACACACTGGTGCTGGGGGAAGCGCTGACCGGGCTGGCCGCCTACCGATGATGGAGGCGTCGCGGACAGGACGGTAATCTCTGTACCCTTGCTGTAGCTGGGGGCGTTAGCTCAATTGGCAGAGCTGCGGACTTTTAATCCGTAGGTTCCGGGTTCGAGCCCCGGGCGCCCTACCCGAATGACCTGGGCGGACTCCCCGATCTTCATGATCAGAAAGTCCGCCCGGTTGCATTTTCAGTTGCAGTTATCCCCAGAGCGCGCGGCCCATGCGGGCTTCTGCTTCGGTCGAGAGTGTCGCCGTGATGTGGGTGTAGCGCTTCGTCGTGGTCAGTTGTGAGTGGCCGAGGATCTCCTGAACCACGCTGATGTCCACCCCTTGTTCTATGAGGAGTGTTGCGGCGGTGTGGCGGGCGTCGTGGACGCGGGCGTCCTTGTCGACTTCGGCCAGGCGAAGGAGTTCTTTCCATTCGTCCCAGTCCTGGCCGGCGTCTATGGGTCGTCCGTCCGGATGGCACCAGACGAGGTCATAGTCCTGCCACCGCTCCCCCGCCGCTTCCTTCTCGGCGCGCTGAGCCTCTTGGTGGAGCTTGAGGAGCGGGATCAGCGGGGGCGGGATCATGACGGTTCGCTTGCTCTTGCCCTTGGGCTTCACGAAGGTCCAGCCGCCCACGCGTTCGGGGCAGGAGGGCGCGTGCTTGGTGCAGTCGGGGGGGGGCAGAATTTCTGCCCTGCCTTATTGCACACGTGCTTGCGGCCGGAGGTGCGCTTGGCCTTGGGGCAGTCCTTCGGGCACGGGTAGCGGTGGAGCCGATCGCCGCAGGCGTGCGGGTCCTTGCAGCCGTGGCGATAACGCTGGTGCTTGATCTGCCAGAAGACGCGGATAACACCTCTCTTGAGGTCCACGTACTTCCAGCGAAGACCGAGCGCTTCACATTGCCGAAGACCGAGAGCCAGCGCCACGGACCAACGTGTTCCGTTCCTCTGGCGGCTGGCCACGTCAAGGACATCGCGGGCCTCGTCGGCGTCGAGCGGTTCGATCTCGACGCCTTCGGCGGTGGGAGCGTCGATCAGCGTGCAGACGTTGCGGGCGACCTTCTCTCGGCGCACTGCGATCTTCAGCGCACGGGAGAGGATCCGGTGGATCTGAAGAATCGTGTTCTGGGCGAGACCCTGCTTGGCGAGATAGGCGTAGAAGGCGTTAAGGTGTTCCGGGCGTAGCCGGTCGAGCCGATGGGCGCCCAGTCGCGGGATGATCCAGTGCTCGACCTTGGGGCGGTACGTGCTCACCAACGTGAGGTCACTGACCTTCAGCGGCGCGGGTGAGGGGTTCGACCTGCCCCGGCTGGACGCCCTGTTCCTCGCGATGCCGATCTCGTTCAAAGGAAAGGTGATCCAGCACGTCGGCCGGATCATGCGAGATGCCGCCGTCAAGCACGACGTCGAGGTGCACGACTATCTGGACGCACAGGTCCCACAGCTGGAACGCATGTACGGCAAGCGGCGCCGCACCCTCACCCGCCTCGGCTTCACCACCACAGCATCCGACTCAGGCGGACACACACCGACCGCCGCCGCTCCCTCGATCCCCACTCCGCCAGAGATCGCCCGGCCAACCGGCCAGGAACCGACCGCATCGCAGGTGCGCGCGTGGGCTCGCGAACAAGGACTCCCTGTCGCCGACCGCGGCAGACTCCGCCCCGAGATCTGGGAAGCCTGGCATGCCGCCGCAGGCACCCTGCCCGAGAAGAACCCGTGACTCGAAGAGAACCTGTGTGGCACGGACGGATACCGCCCATCGACGTGAGTGAGGCTCGGCCACCAGTTACGCTGAAGGTGCAACACAGGCGCCACCACGGAAGGAGTCGAGCGACGGTGAGCGTGGACCTCGAACACGAGCCCATTCATGACCTCGCCCGCCGGGTCATCCGGTTGGCCGAGGAAACCCAGCATGCCGCTCAAGTGCTCGAACGCCGTCTGGATGCGCTGGAACGCCGTTCCGAAGCCGCCGGCAGAGCCGAACGCATCTTGAATGTCGCCGCCGGTATGCGAACCCACCTCGGTCGGGATCGCCTGTCTGTTGATGATCTGTATGACCCGGAAACCGGCCTTCCCGCGTGATCATCGATTCCAGTGCCATCATCGCCGTCATCAACGGCGAGCCCGAGGCCACCCAATTCGCCCACGCCATCGCCGCAGCCGTGTGTCGCATCTCGGCCGTCAACTACGTCGAAGCAGCCATTGTGGCGGACAACCGTGGCGCGGCCATGCGCAACGCCTTCGACACACTCGTTGACGAGATGGGCCTCATTATCGAGCCGGTAACGCCCCATCAGGCCAGAATCGCGCGCCGGGCTTACCAGATCTACGGCAAGGGCAACAACTCCAAGGCCAAGCTCAACATGGGCGACTGCTTCGCCTACGCCCTCGCCAAAGACCTCGGCCAGCCCCTGCTCTTCAAAGGTGAAGACTTCCCGCACACCGACATCACCCTTGCACCACCCTGAGAGTCCACAACTCCCCCACCCTCGCCGGGGTATTGTGTGCTGCTGTGACTCGCCGCCCCCCTGACGATCATCTGGATGAACTGATTGAGCGAGCGATCGTGGACGCCTACGACGATGACGAGCAGCTCTCCGGATTCCATGTGATGATCGGTGACAGCCTGGCGGTGCCGTTCGAAACCACCGTGCTCGGCCTGCAGGTCACCGTCACCGCGATCGACTTCCCACTCGGGAGTGGCATCGTGGCGATCTGCCGCCACGGCGATCACGAGCAGGCGATCGGCATCCTCGATCTGCCGCTCCCCGACCCGCCACCGACCGGAGCCGAATGGATCCATGCCTTCCGCCGCTGGGCCGGGTTAGCATGAGCGAATACCAGTACTACGAGTTCCTGGCCATCGACCGGCCGCTCACCGACAAGCAGCAGGCCGAAGTGCGCGCCCTGTCCACCCGGGCCCACATCACCGCCACCAGCTTCACCAACGAGTACCACTGGGGCGATTTCCACGGCGACCCGTCCCGCATGATGGAGCGTTACTACGACGCCCACCTGTACCTGGCCAACTGGGGCACCCACCGCATCATGCTGCGCCTGCCCAAAGCCATGCTCGACAACGAGCAGGCCCAACGCTACTGCGTAGGCGAGCAGGTCAACACCTGGACCAGCGGCGGACACCTCGTCCTCGACTTCACCAGCGAAGCCGAAGAGGAGTACTGGGAGGACGACGTCGAACGCTCGCTGTCGGCCATCGTCGGCATCCGCGCCGAACTGGCCGCCGGCGACCTGCGGCCGCTCTATCTGGCCTGGCTGTCGGCGTACGGGACATGGGAGCGTGACGAGGACGCGTTCGACTACGACGACGAGGACATATTGGAGCCACCCGTCCCACCAGGGCTGGGCTCGCTCAGCGCGCCGCAAAGGGCCCTTGCCGACTTCCTGCGCCTGGACCACGACCTGCTCGCAGCCGCCGCCGAAGCCAGCCCGCCCGTGCAACCCGTACAGCACGATAAAAAGGCCCTGGCCGCCTGGATCGGCACTCTGCCGGCCAAGCGTAAGGACGCACTGCTGCTGCGGGTGATGGAAGAAGACGGCGCGAAGGTCCGGTGGGAGTTGCTGCGCGAGTTCGGCGGCGGAACCACCGGCCAGGAGGTGGAAACAGATCGGACGGTCGCCGAACTGCTGGACGCCGCCGCCGCCCGCCGCCACGTACGCGATCAGCAGGAGGCGGGCCGGCGCGCCGAAGAACAGGCCCGCCAGGAACAGGAGCGACGGCAGGCCAGGGAACTCCGCCTGAACCAGCTTGCCAAGGATCTCGACGCCGCGTGGGACGTGGTGGAGACCTCCATTGGCACCAAGAAGCCTCGCGAATACGATCTGGCCGTCGAGCTCCTGCGTGACCTGCACGCCCTGGCCCTGCGCGACAAGCACGTCGGCCCGTTCACCCAGCGCCTCACTCACCTCCGGGAACGGCACCAGGGCAAGCCCAGCCTCATCAAGCGGCTCAACGACGCGGGCCTCACAACCGAGTGACCGGCAATTGGTGACCAGCGGTCCGCACCAGCGACATTCACGTAGCCCGCACTGCCCGGCCAGCCGAGAAGTGCATGGTCAAGGGATGCCAACCGTCGCACGATTGCTCGTTGGGTGCTCGTCGGCACTGGTCCGGCACAACACCGGGCGGCATTATCGGGCATTTCGAACGCGGGCAAGGCATGACACTGCGACGCAAAAGGGCACGTTTCGACAGCGGGCGGTGTTCCGTCGCAGCCGCGCCCCGTCGACAACCAGGCCACTCTCTCCGACTACGCGATCATCGGCTCCACAATCGGGGTATCACTCCAGGACTAGTGACAGCCTCTTTTGAGGGGCGGGTTGCTAGAGCGCGAGGGGAGTTTCCGGGTCTCGGCGGCGGCGTGCCCGGAGCGACTAGGGCTGCTGTCCTGCAGGTCGGGAATGGTGTGCTCGGAGGCGATCAAGCAATCACCCTCGGCTTCATTTCAGGCCGAAGCTCAAAAACGACCGCAGCCAGACCATCGCGGTGCCGGCCCCAGCCTCTCCACACGCACAACTGCCTTCGCGCCGGACCCCCTTGTGCAGCGACTCCGACGGCGACTCTTGCGCCGCCCAGGAATGAGAGCTGGGGAGCACCGCGCCCGGCATCCACATGGTGATCATCGACCCGAAGGCACCGGCACGGGCGACGTCAGCCTGACGGTCAGCACGTTCGCCGACCTCAGCGCCGCGGTGACGGCCGACGGCGCCGCGCACGGCCGTCGCTGTCCGGGGAGTGGGGCTAACTCGCGGGCTTGGCGCAGGCGGCCACGATGTAGCCCTTCTTGCCGTTGTAGCTGACGTACTCCCATCGGTTCCAGGTCCGGCCGCACATGGTGTACTTGCTGCCGGTCACCCCGTAGTCGCAGTTGTACACCTTGCCCTTGGGAATCCCGCCCACGGGGTTGCTGATCAAAACCGTCGACTCGTAGATCGTCAGGTTTTTCGGCGCCTTGCCGCGGCCGCCGAACCGGCAGTAAAAGCGAGCGGAGGCCGACGCGGTGGAGGTTGACGCGGTGGAGGTTGACGCGGTGGAGGTTGACGCGGTGGCCGCCTGCGACGAGGCCCCGGCGGGCCCGGCGGTCGTGCTCACACCGGCCGCCGCCACCACCGCCACGGCCATGGCGCCCAGCGTCTTCCGTACTCGCATGACAAAGCTCTCCACGACCAGATAGGGGACATGACTCCTTGGCTGTCCAAGCATGCCGAATCAACATCCGCCATGTCGTTAACTGACAGTCCACAGATGCTCAGCGATGCCTGCACTGCGGCGCGCGAGTCTACGCCCCGGCCGGGACCTCCAGCCGTCTGGCGATCGCCGCAGGCGGCTTCCGCACCCGCTCGGCCACCCGGACCTCGTTGGTGATGGCGCCGGCGACCAGGTCGGCGACCATGACGCGGCCGTAGACGCGCACCTCGTCCACCTCGCCCGGTCATAACTCGGCCGTTGCTCCCGCCGCCTGGCCGCGGCCGAGCGTCCCCGGTACGGGCCGGCCCCCGACCTGGCCTTCGTCCATCGGCCAGTGACCGTTCGGTCCCGCTCCCGGGTTGACGTTGAAGACCTGGAGGGTGTTTGCTCCCCCGGGACGTGATCAACAGCCGCGGTTGCCGATCTTGCCGCCTCGCGAACTACTTGCCTGACTCCCTGACTTACCACTCAACTGCCTCGGAGGTCATGTATGTCATCATTACGCACAGCTTTGATCGCCGCCGCGCTCACCCTCGCGATCCCGATCCCGGCCCAGGCGACAGCCGGTCCGGCGATCACCATCGAGAACGGCCGTACGCAGCCGGTCTTCTCCTATGCGGACGCCGTCCGCGAGCACGTGTACGTCGAGTCGCCGGTCGACAGCGATCTCGACGGCAACCTTGACAAGGTGCGGGTGGACATCATCCGGCCGAAGGAGTCCGGGCCGGGGCTCAAGGTGCCGGTGGTCATCGACGAGAGCCCGTACTACGACAACTCGGGTCGCGGGAACGAGTCGGAGCACAAGGCCTACGACGCCGCCGGAAATGTCACGAAATTTCCGCTCTTCTATGACAACTTCTATGTGCCTCGCGGCTACGCCGTCCTGAACGTCGACATGCTCGGCACCACCCGGTCGGAGGGTTGCCCGGACATCGGCGGCAAAGCTGACGTGCTGGGCGGCAAGGCGGTCATCGACTGGCTGAACGGTCGTGCCAGGGCGTTCAGGGCCGACGGCAGCGCGGTCGTGGCGGACTGGACGACGGGCAAAGCCGCCATGATCGGCAAATCGTACGACGGCACCCTGGCCAACGCGGTCGCGGCAACCGGGGTGGAGGGTCTGGAGACGATCGTGCCCATCTCGGCGATCAGCTCCTGGTACAAATACCAGCGATCCAATGGCGTCGTCTACAACTACGACTACGCCGCCGGGCTGGCCAACCACGTCGACACCGACCCCGAGGCCAAGTGCCAGCAGGTACGCGACAGGATGGACGCCGAGGACGCCGACGACACAGGCGATTACAACGACTTCTGGTCCGAGCGCGACTACATCGGCGGCCTGCTCGGAGACGTCTCCAAGGTCAGGGCCAGCGTCTTCGTCGCGCACACGGTCAACGACCTCAACGTCAAGCCCGACAACTTCTCGACCTGGTGGAAGGCTCTGGCCGACAGGAACGTGCCGCGCAAGATCTGGGTGGGCCAGACCGGACACGTGGACCCGTTCGACTTCGAGGGCCGCAGAGGGCTGTGGGTGGACACGCTGCACCGCTGGTTCGACCACTGGCTGCACGGCGTGCGCAACGGGATCACCGGCGAGCCCCGCGCCGACGTCGAGGTCAGCCCGAAGCAGTGGATCACCCAGTCCGACTGGCCGGCGCCGTCCGCGCTCAAGACGTCGCTCTACCCCGCCGCCGACGGCTCGCTCGGCTCCAAGCCCGCCGCGGCGAACAGTGCCGCGTCCTTCAAGGACGTCGCCATGAGCGAGACCGACATGGTGGCCGACGTGGGCACGGCGAACCCGGGGCGGGTGGCGTTCACCACCGGCGAGCTGTCGCAGGACCTGCGCCTGTCCGGCACTCCCACGGCCGACCTGCGGGTCAAGCTGGACAAGCCCACCTCCAACCTGACCGCACTGCTGGTGGACTTCGGCGAGGACTCCCGCGTCGACTGGCGTACCAACGAGGGCATCACCGATCTCGCAGAGGAGGACTGTCACGGGGAGAGCACCGCGGCCGACGACGCCTGCTACCGCAAGGTCGTCACGAACGTGGCCACCCGCCCGCTGGAGATCGTCGCCCGAGGCTGGATCGACGTGCAGAACCGCGACTCGCTCAGCCAGGCCACGCCGCTGCCGCCGGGCACCTACGGCACGGTCACGTGGCTGACGCTGCCGCAGGACTACACCTTCAAGAAGGGACACAGGATCGGCCTCGTGCTGGCCGGCACCGACTCCACCTACAGCGATGAGACCGGCACCGGCGCGAACGTCACCGTCGACCTGTCCAGGAGCAGCGTGAGCGTGCCTCTCATGCTGGGCACGCCGCTGGTGGACGTCCCGAAGGACACGACGAAGTTCCGCGGTCCCGGGAAGCTCGACCTGCCCAAGCCGGACACCACGTTCCGGTTCTTCTAGATCGTCAGCGGAAAGGGGCAACCTTGCACCTGCCGGAGCCTGGCCGCCGCCCTTCGCATGCGTGCGGCCAGGCCGGCACCGCCCCCTGCTTCCTGGCCGACCGCTCCCTTTCTCGCAGCTCGCGGCCATCCCCTTAGGACACGATGCTCCCTCTTGGGCTACCCGAATGGTCAAGGCCGTGCCATTGCCCGGAGTTGCTCTTCGGTCAACGGCACCCGTGAACCTGCGGCGGCATGTTGGGGCATTTCGAGGACGACGAAAAGGGGCGGAGCGTACAAAAAAGTACATTGAGGCATGGCTTGACACAAACGCTGGTGACAGCTTTTGCAGCCGAGAGGGCCGGAATCCCGCTGATGGGAGTCCGGCCCTTGGTCGTTCTGAAGGTCATCCGAAGAACTGCTTGGCGACCGCGTCGACCGCCGCCCGTTCGATGTCGGGAAGCACGTGGCCGTACGTGTTCATGGTCAGCGCGATCTGGCTGTGGCCGAGTGTCTTCATGACGGTTCGAGGCGAGGCGCCGCAGGCCAGCAAGTAGGACGCGTTTCCACGTTACGAGGGGAAGCCCAGGCGGGTCATCGGACCCCTCCGAGGATCGACTGCAGGGCTTGGGACAGCTGGGCCGGCGCGTCGGCGGGTTGCTGAGCGCGCCAGGCGATGCATCGGTCGGGGCGGATGAGAACCGCGCCAGCCGGTCCGTGGCCGCGGTGGCGGGTCCAAGTGGAGCGGGGGTCGAGCAGGTCGCCGTCCAGGTGGCCGACGTGGACGACGTCGAGCGGCCAGGCGTCGGCGAGCTTGGTGGCGGCGTCACACCAGTCCTGGCCGTCCTCGCCCGCGATGAGCAGGAATCTGCCGGGCCGGACCAGGTCGTGCGTGGACAGCCGCCGTCCGTGGTCGTCCTCCAGCCAGGCGTGCGGCAGCGGGTGGCCGGGCCGGGCGCAGGACTGGTAGAGGCGGATGGGATCGGGGTTGGCGGGTTCGGGGGTGCCGTCGTCGACGACGGCGGCCGAGGTGGCCGAGGGGTAGGTGTAGCCGTACTCGATGTTGTGCTCGTTGAACTCCATGGACTGGCTGGCGATGGCGCGGTGGACGGCGCGGGCGTGCTCGGCGTCCTCGGGCAGGCCGCTCCACAGGCGGCGCAGTTGCCGCCAGTTCGTCTCCGGGTCGGCGCCGGGGGTGATGCCTGCGGCCTGGGTGGCGACGATGTGGTTGAGGGCGTTCTCGACCGAGCGTTGCACGTTGCGGGCGGTGACGGGCTTGCGTTCGGGCTCGTAGGTGTCCAGCAGTCGCTCGTGGGCGTGGCCGTGCAGGACGGCGGCGAGCTTCCAGGCGAGGTTGTGCGCGTCCTGGATGGCGGAGTTCAGGCCGAGGCCACCGGTGGGCGGGTGTCGGTGGGCGGCGTCGCCGAGCAGGAAGACTCGCCCGTCGCGGAAGCGGTCGGCGACCACGCCCTCGATCGACCAGCGGGTGATCAGGTGCACGGTGAGCGGGTGGTCGGGCAGGCCGAGGGCGGTGCGCAGGTCGGTGATCACCTGGTTGTCGTCGAGGCCGCGCGGGTCGTCGGTGGCGTAGTTGAGGTGGACGACCCATTCTTCGCTGTCGGGGCCCCAATGGTCGGGGCCCATGGGCACCATGGTGGCGCCGCCGCCGGTGTGCGGGAGGGTCAGCCAGCGGATGAGTACCTCGGGGTCGCGGGCGTAGGCGGACAGGTCGGCGCTCAGGTGGACGGTGGCGATGCGGGCCAGGTCGCGGGCGCCCTCCATGACGATGCCCAGATGGCGGCCGATGGTCCGGCCGCCGTCGCAGGCCAGCAGGTAGCGGGCGCGCACCTCATACGTCTGGCCGCTGTCTCGGTCGAGGATGGTGGCGGTGACGCCATCGGCGTCGGTGGTGAAGGTGACCAGTTCGTGGCCGAAGCGGATGCGACCGGGCGCGAGTTCCTCGGCTCGGGCCTTGAGGATGGGCTCCAGCCGGATCTGGGGCAGGTTGGTCTGGCGCTGCGGGCTGGCGGCGGCCCAGTCGTCCGACAGGCCGCCGCAGCCCCACGACTCGACCAGGCCGAAGCGGCGGCCGTAGTCCTCCGTAGGGCCTGCGAGGCCGGCGTACCAGCCGGAGTAGCGCATCTGCTCGGGCGGGGTGCCGCGCTGGTAGATGGTCTCGGCGAGGCCGAGGTCGGCGAGGATCTCCATGGTGCGTTGGTTGAGCACGTGCGCCTTGGGCAGCACGGAGGTGGTCGGCAGCGCGCTGATGAGCAGGTGGTCGACGCCGAGCTGGGACAGCAGCATGGAGGCGGTCAGGCCGGCACCGCCGCCGCCCACGATGAGCACGTCATGCACGGGGCGCCTCCTTCAGGCGTGGGAACAGCCTGCGGGCGTTGCCGTGGTTGATCGCCTCGTCGGTGGCCCAGGTGTTGAAGTAGGCGACGGCGAGTTCGGGGGCGAAGGGCCAGTCGCTGCCGTACAGGACGTGGCCGGGCTTGGCGAAGGCCAGCAGGGAGGGCAGCGCGGCAGGGCTGGCCGACAGGGCGGTGTCGAAGTAGAAGCCGGACAGGTCCTCAAGGACCTGATTGGGGTCGCGGCCGGTGTCGTTGAAGACGGTAAGCGCCAGGCGGTGGGCGGCGTAGGGGACGAACCCGCCGGCGTGGGAGAGGATGAACCGGATGCGCGGGAAGCGCCGCGGCACGTCGTGCTTGACCAAGCTGAACGCCGCGCGGGTGGTGTCGAGCAGGAAGTCGGCGGCGAACGGCGGGATGCCTTCTACCGGCGGGCCGGGCAGTTGGGCAGGGTGGACGAAGACGATGGCGGCGCGCTCGTCGAGGGCGGCCATGAGCGGGTCGAAGGCCGGATCGCCCAGGTAGGCGCCATCGCTGTTGGCCAGGAGCATCACCCCGTCGGCGGCCAGCTCATCGAAGGCGTGGGCGGCCTCGATGATGGCGGCCCTCACGCCCGGCAGGGTGAGCGTGGCGAAGAACCCGAACCTGCCGGGATGCTCCTTCACCACCCCGGCGACGAACTCGTTGGATTCCCGGGCCACGTAGGCGGCGTCGGCGCCGTCATCGAGGTAGGCCCCCGGCGTGGTCAGCGACAGGATGCCGGTGGCGATGCCCAGGCGGTCCATGAACTCGAGCGCCTCGTGCGGGCTCCACGACGGCAATGGCCGACCGCCCGGCGCGTCGACGCCGTGCGAGCGCAGCCAGCGCGCGTACCGCTCATGAACCATGTGCTGATGGACGTCGATACGACCGCTCACGTTGTTTCTCCCTGATCCAAGTAACTGGTGCCGTACACACGCTCGACGATGATCTCCAGGATCACCCGGTTCATGGTGGCCAGGTCCGCGTCGCTCACCGGCTCCACCGGCCGGTCGCCGATCCGGGACCAGACGAGAGCGGTGTCGCCACCAACGTCCTCGGTGCGGACGCGTGCGCCGCCCTCCAAGGTCGCCGACGGATAGGGGGCCGCGCCGCCCATCACGCACAGCGAGGCGCGGCCGGTGCGGGCCACATCCCTGGCCTTGGCCCGACCCGGTTCAGTGGAGATGAGCAGGCGGTCACCGTCCAGGGCGAAGTAGACCACTGATTGGCGAGCGGTGCCGTCGGGCCGGGTGGTGGCCAGGACGCCGGTGAGTTGCCGGTCGAGGAGATCGCGGACCGGCTGGTCGATCATGAGGACACCATCCGATGGGCGATGTTGTGGCGATCGAGGGTGGCGGCCAACTCCGGGTCCGCGCCGATCAGCACGGTCGGCCGGCCATCCTCCAGCACCACCTCGGCCTGGGCGCCGGGAGCGATCCCGGCCAGGAGGCGGCGGATGGAGTCGGCGACCAGCTCGGGCTTGAACAGCTTGCCGACCGAGGTCGTCGGCAGCGATTCGACGACGTGGACGGCCTTGGGCGCGGCGGCGGGCTCAGAAGCGTGCTCTCGCGCCCAGGTCAGCAAATCGGCCTCGGTGACGACGCCGGTGACGGTGACGTAGGCGACCGGCACCTCACCGGAATGCGCGTCGGGGCGGCCGACCACGGCCGCGCCCGAGACATGCGGGTGCGCCAGCAGGGATTCCTCGATGGGCCGCGGGTCGAGGTTGTGGCCGCCACGGATGATGAGGTCCTTGGCGCGTCCGGTCAGGTAGACGTAGCCTTCTTCGTCCACGTGGCCGAGGTCGCCGGTGAGCAGCCAGCCGTCGAAGATCTTGTCAGTGGGGTCGGGACCGCCGGGGCCGAGGTAGCCGGGGAAAACGGCCGGGCCGCTGATGGCCAGCACCCCGCCCTGGCCGGGTGGGCAGTCACCGGTGGGATGGTCGGCGGCGTCCACGGTGACGGCCTTGATCCGCTGGTACGGCAGCCGCAGCCCGACCGACCCGGCCCGGGGCGCGAAGGCCGGGGTGGCGGCGCTGGCGCAGGTAGCCTCGGTCAGCCCATACCCCTCCAGCATGGGCACCCTGACCTCCTGTTCGAATCCGGCGCGGACCCGGGCGGGCAGCGGCGCGGCGCCGACCGCGCCGGCGCGCAGGCTGGAGATGTCCACCCCGTCGGGCAGCGGTGGCAGGCTCGCGTACACAGTCGGGACGGCCGAGAACGCGGTGACCCGGTAGCGCTCGATGATCCGCCAGAAATCCGCCATGAGCTGTTTGTCGCGGTAGCCGAGCGGGCCGAGGCTGACCACGGCGGCGCCGTGCATGAACGGCGCCAGCCCGGTGACGTGCACCGCGTTGACGTGGAACAGCGGCAGCCCCGCCAGCGCCACCCCGTCGCCGCCCGCGTAGGCTCCCGAGCAGCCGAGCGCCCAGGCCATGTAGACCTCCATGGCGTGCGTGTGCGGGGCGACCTTGGGCGTGCCGGTGGTGCCGCCGGTGTGGAAGTACGCGGCGAGATCCTGGGGCTGAGGCCGGTGCGAGGTGATCAGGCGGTCGCCGGGCTGGTCGGCGGCCAGTCGCTCGAAGTCGCCGCCCCGCACCTTCGCCGGAGCGTGGGCGGCGTCGATGGAGGCGTTACCGCCCACGATCAGCAGCGCCCGCAGTCCCGGCAGCCCTTCGGCCACGCGTAGCGCCTTCTCCCACAGTCCTGGCAGCATCGCCGAGCCGGCGACCACCAGGATCTCGGCACGGGTAAGGGTGAAGATGTCGATGATGCGGTGATCGGCGAGCATCGGGTTGACCGGGTTGGCCACTCCGATGGCCTGGGCGCCCAGCAGCGCGGCGTAGGTGTGGCCGCTGTTGGGCAGCAGCAGACCCACCGTCCCGCCGGGCGTCAGTCCCAGGGACGCGTAGAGATTCGCGGCCTGGTGCACGCGTCGCAGCAACTCACCGTAGTTCCACGTCATCTCCGCGCCCTCGCCCAGCAGGTGCAGGGCAGGGGCGTCAGGGTTGGCGGCGGCGGTACGGGCCAGGAGGTGGTAGGTGGAGGCGGGCAGTTTCCGCTCAGTCAGCGGCACCGCCTCCACCAGCGGCAAATCTTCGGGGACCAGCACCAGCGGCCGGTCGCCGTCGGTGTGGTGGCTCATGCGCTGTGCGCTCCCGCCATCAGTGCGGCCAGGTCCTCGGGCTCGATGAACGACGGCGGCACCGGCGGCCCCCAGCTGTAGAGGATGCGCATGTCGGAGAACACTTCGGGCTTCCAGATCGCCTCGTCCACCACGCAGTCCAGGTCGCTGTAGTACTCCGAGAAGTTGCCCGCCGGGTCCTTGAGGTACCAGAAGAAGTTCGAGCCGATGTGGTGCCGCCCGAGCCCCCACACGTGCCGTTCGGGATGGCCTTCCAGCATGTGGTGGGCGCCGCGGCCGATCTCGTCGACGTCCTCGACCTCCCAGGAGGTGTGGTGCAGGTACGGCACGGGCGCCGGCTGGACGAGCACGTTGTGGTGGTCGGTCGAGCAGCGCAGGAACGCGGCGATGCCGGGCACCTCGTCGCTGACCTTGAACCCGATGCCCTCGGTGAAGAAGCGCTGGCTGGCCTCCTGGTCGGTGGAGCCGAGCACCACGTGGCCGAGCTTGCGGGGGCGTACCGGCTGCTCGCGCAGCACGCCCGGGGCGCGGGCGTCGATCCGGTCTGCGCGACCGGGCCCGTTGTAGACCGGGGCGGGCTCGGCCGGACGGGTGATCCGGTCGGCGATCGACACTCGGACGCGGACGTTCGTGCCCGGGTCGCTCACCCGGCCGTCGGCGTCCAGCGCCAGGTCCAGCCGGGCCAGGCTCGCCTTCGTCCGGGCGAGGTCGTCGGGGTCGTCCACGCCGACGCCCAGCTCGACCAGGCGGCGGGTGGGCGCGTGGACTAGCTGCAGCTGCTCGCCGCCGTCGGCGGTGGCGAAGGTGTGCTCGCCGATCTGTGCGAGACCGAAGTCGGCGTAGTAGGCGGCGGTCTCGGCGATGTTCGGGACGCCGATGGTGATGCGGGTCAGGCGGTGCAGCGCCATGTCAGGCTCCCGTGAAGGTGGTGCGGAGTGTGCCGATGCCCTCGATCGTGGAGTGCAGGTGCTCACCCGGCGCCAGGAAGCGGGCCGGAGTGCGGGTGCCGCCGATGCCGCCCGGGGTGCCGGTGAAGATCACATCGCCGGGCAGTAGCGGGGTCACGGCCGAGAGCTTCTCGATCAGCTCGGGCGCACCGAAGATCATCTGACTGGTGCGGGCGTGCTGCATGCGCTCACCGTCCAGGTAGCAGGAGATCTCCAGGTCGTCGGGGTTCGCGAACTCGTCCGGAGTGACCAGCCACGGTCCCATCGGGCCGAAGCCCGGAAACGATTTGCCCAGGGAGAACTGCTGCGCCTGTGGCAGCGACAGTTGCGTGATCCGCTCGGACAGGTCCTGCCCCACTGTCAGCCCGGCCACGTGGCCCCAGGCGTCGGCTGCGGCCACCCTGTGGGCACGCCGGCCGATCACCACGACCAGCTCGACCTCCCAGTCGGTCAGCCCGCCCTGCGGCAGCGCGACCATGGCGTCCTGGCCCGTCAGGCAGGAGACGAACTTGGTGAAGACCGGCGGCCTCGCCCCTGGCTCGATGTCCGACTCCTCGGCGTGGTCGCGGTAGTTCACGCCGATTGCGAACACCTGGCGCGGGGCGGGGGCAGGCGCCTCCAGGTCCGCCTCGTCGAACGGGACGGGCGTGGCATCGGTATTCCAGGAACGCAGCTCGTCCCAGCGCTCGAACAGGGCCTGCAGGTCGGAGGGGAAGCGGCCACCGCCGGCCTTCTCGATATCGATCGCGCCGTCGCCGGTCAGGAGCACAGCTCGGCCGGCGAGGTTGGCAACACGCATGGGCTTTCCTTCGTCAGCGGGTTGTTACGCCGATTCAACGAAGGCTCTGCCGCCTGCCGCTTGTGCCGGAAGCCCAGATTTTCGCCGACATGTGGGCTCTGGGCGGGCTCAGTCGGCCCGGCGCGAAGTGCGGACGATCTCCAGCGCCAGCCGCAGCTCCAGCAGGTCGTCCGGCAGCGGGTGGCCGAGGAGCTCTTCGGCCCGCTTGATCCGATAGCCCACAGTGTTGCGTGAGACGTGCAGCACCTCACCGGCGCGTCGCGGGCTACGGCCGGCGGCCAGGTAGACGCGCAACGTCTCGCGCAGCTCCGCCCGCCGCGCATCACCGCCGGCCAGCCCTCCCAACATCTCCTCGGCGAACCAGCGCGCCCGCTCCTCGCTCGAAGCCAGCAACGACCGCACCCGGATATCGGCATGACGGCACAACCTGGTCTCTCCCAGAAACCCCTGAGCCTCTCTGGCGCCCACATGGCTGCGCCGGAACCCGGCCACCCCGTACGCGACAGGGCCGACGGCCAGCCGCAGCCCCACCGGCACCTCAACGCCTGCTTCGGGAGCAGAACCCGAGAGCCGTCCCGTCCACGCCCACACATCCGACGGCCCTGCCTGCACCGTCAGTACGCCCTGCCCGTCCATCGCCCGCGCCACCTCCCCCGCGAAGCGCCGCAGCATCTCGGCCGGAGTATCGAGCTCGTCAGCGACGACCACGAACGCCACGTGGTGGCGGGCCAGTTCGTAGCCCAGCGTGCGCTGGGCTGTCTTCTGGTCGATACGCCGTCCCGCCACGATGTCGTCCACGATCCGGTACCGCGCCGCCTCGGTGCTGGCCTGCCAGCGGTTCCGCTCGGCGATGTACTCCTCGGCCATCCGGCTGGCATGCACATCGGCGTAGGAGAACAACAACTCGCTGACCCGATGGCTCTCCGTCACCCGCACCGGCTCCGGCTCGGCGTCGATGGCGTCCATCAGCCGCTGGTGCAGGCACGCGTGCCCGATCCGCACCCCGCGCAACACCAGGTCCAGTGGCACCCCCCGATGTACCAGGTCCGCGTTGCCTTCCACCGCCTCCACAGGCACCAGCTCCGGCGAGGGACGGGCGTCCAGGAAGAGCCCGGACAGCGCTGCCAGCACACTCGACTCCACCGAGCGCCGCAACGTCTCGAACGGCGTCCGGCCGCCACCGTAGGCCGGTACCTGCTCGATGACCTGCTGCGTCATCCACACCGCCGTCTCCACCGCCCATCCCGTCGGCCCGTCTCCCAGCGTCTGGCGGGCGAGGGCCAGGGTGGCGCTGGAGGCCGCAGCCGCATGCCCGCCCCCCTGAGCGCGTAGGCCCGGCAACCACTGGCACGGCATGTCGCTCACGTGGCCAGTCCTAGCACATGTTGAGCCCGGCGCTGAGGCCGTCGGATCGCCTTGTAGCAGGTGACCCAGCCGAACGTGGCAAGGCGGGCGATGCGGGCGTCGGGTCAGTCGCGTCATCCCGGCAAACGACCTCATTGGTCGGTGACGCTTCGGCATGGCGATGGGTGGCTACGGCTCTCTCGCTCAGTGCGGAGCTGCCGTGGCCAGCCTCATCCTCCCGATCGCCTGGACCTGGTCGACCCGACGGGCGACCCGATGAACCATGATCCCAAGTCATCCTCCGACGCTGCTTTGCCGCGGCGACAGGCACCCAGACGATCCACGGCGGCGAAGATTGGGTGATCGCTGTCGTGGTACCGTCGCCGTGGAAGCCCGCAAGTGCTCGCCCCGGACGAGATGTGCGCCGTACCCGGCCTGCTAGACGACACACACACACTCGGAGGAGACGTCATGGATGCGGGCATACCCCTGATCGATTTCACTGGAGTGACTCCACAGCCTTGTGCGCTGGATGTCCGGTGGATTCACGGTTCACCGTCGGCCAAGCACAACACCGATCCGGACATCCAGGTCCACGCGTACGACGAGCACACGTTCATCTTGCGGCAGAACATGGCGATCAACTACGAGGCGCCGTTCTTGTTCCTGCTGTTCGGAAACGCACGGGCGGTGTTGATCGACACCGGCGCCACGGTATCCGCCGAGTTCTTCCCCTTGCGCCGGGTGGTCGATGAGCTCGTCGCCGGCTGGCTCGCCCACCATCCCCGGGAGGGGTACCACCTGCTGGTGCTGCACACCCACCCGCATGGTGACCACATCGCGGGCGACGATCAGTTCACCGACCGCCCCGATACCACGGTGGTCGGCGCGGATCTGGCCACCGCCTGGGAGTACTTCGGGTTCAGCAAGGATTCCGACGCCGTGACACAGGTCGACCTGGGAGGCCGCGTGCTGGAGTGCCTGGCCACCCCGGGCCACCACGAGGCGGCGGTTACGTTCTACGACCGGTGGACCGGGTTCCTGCTCACCGGCGACACGGTCTACCCGGGCCGCCTCTACATCCAGGACTGGTCAGCCTTCGCCCGGACCATCGACCGCCTGATCGACTTCTCCGACCGCCGACCGGTCACCCATGTGCTGGGCTGCCACATCGAGATGACCAGACAGCCAGGCGTGGACTACCCGATCCGCACCACCTACCAGCCCGACGAGCCCCCACTGCAGATGACCACCAGGCACCTGCACGAGATCCGTACGGCGATCAAAGAGATCGGCGACCGGCCCAGCCGGCGTGCCTACCCCCTCTTCATCCTCTGGCCAAACCTATGAGCCGCACGTACACGTCGAGCCTCCTGCCCGATGCGACGTCGTCCCCCGGCCGCGATGCCTGTGGGCCAGCCGGTGACGCTGCCGCACCGGACCTCCGTCGTGTTCAGCTCGGCCTTCGTCGACATCCGCGATCCGCATAACGGGCTTGGCAACCCCTTCTCCGTCGTCATGGGCGCCGACGTCGGGACCTGGGACAGCGCCAGGCGCCGGCCCGCCGCACCGGTACCCCCGAAACCGTGTTCATCGACGCCGTCCGCGAATCGCGCGGGCCAGACGCCACCAAGTAGTCATGCAACCCGCTGACTGCACCGATCAGCTTGCCGTGCTGGAGAGCGCCGCGTAACCCTCGAAGAACTTACGAACCCGACCAGTTAGCCATGAGACGCCACGCGACCCAGAGCTATGACAGCGTGGGAGCCTGAATACCGCAAAATGGTGCTGCGCGGTAGGCGACTCCGCTCGACCGGGACGCCGTGGCCCGGCCCGGATCGCGCCGACGCTCGTCACCACCAGCGGAACCGTGAAGGCCGGCAGTGGTGCCGGGGCTCTACATGATGATGCCGGCGCTGCTGTCCACGCTTGCCGTGCTGCGCTAGCGAGTCCACCGGCCGCCCGCTGCCGGGCTGAGGAGGCCGCGCGGCGGGTCAGGACGCTCGTGCCCCGCTGCGCATGCTCGCTCGCAGCAGCGCGGCGCAGCCGACCGCGACGACCATGGCGGCCGCGGCGAGGTAGAAGATCGTGCTGGCCGAGGTCCCCAGCGCCAGCAGGGCGCCGGTCAGGCCCGGTCCCGCGACCGAACCGGCCCGGCCCATGGCCGAGGACCACCCGATCCCGGTCGTCCGCTGCTCGCGCGGGTACAGCGCGACGGCCATCGCCAGCTGGCCGTTCTGGCTGGCGCTGACCGCGGCACCGACCCCGCACAGCGCGATCAGCAACCCCAGGCCGCCGAGACCCAGGCTGACCGACGCCGGTATCAGCATCGCGGTGAGCACCGGCATCGCGATCAGCATCCGGCCTATACCGGCCCAGGCCACGAGCGGGATCATGGCCACCCCGCCGACGATCGCCCCGAGGTAGATGAACGCCAGCCCCAGCGGCGCCTCGGCCGCCGAGACCCCAAGATCCGTGAGCAGGACGGGCGCCCACGCCGACAGCGCGGTGGACACCGTGAACACGAGGAATGCGTACAGCCAGAGCAGGAGCGTGTTGATCCGCACGCCGCGGGCGAACAGCTGCCCGACGCGCTCGCCGCGCGGGGCGCCGCCGGCGACCTGTCGGGCGGCCGGTTCCGGCGGCAGGAACATCGCCATGGGGAGCACCAGCACCGCAGAGACCGCTCCGGCCAGCCAGAACAGCCCGGTCACGCCGACCGAGGCGATCAGCGGCAGGTAGACGAAGCCCGCCGCGGTGGCACCCGACGCGACCCCGAGCGCCATCAGCAGGGACACGACGTCACGTCGCCGGCTCGAGCTGAAGTCCGTCGCGACCGCCACCGCGGACGGGAGCGCCCCGCCGAACCCCAGCCCGGTCACCAGGCGAACGACCCCCAGCGCCTCGATCGAGTGCGCGGGGAGGACGACCGCGATGATCATCGTGCCGAGGGAGAACAGGCCGACGCTGCCGATCAGCAACCGGCGACGGCCGAACCGCTGCGCCAGCCATCCGGACCCCAGGTAGCCGGCGAACACGCCGACGCTCGTCGCCACCAGTGGAACCGTGAAGGCCGCCGGCGCCAGCCCCCAGCTCTCGGCGAGGGCGGGGACCGCCAGCGACAGCGCCGTCGCGTCGAACCCGTCCATGACGATCGGGAGGAAGCACAGCACCACCACGAGCCAGTTCGTCACTCGAACGCCGCTACTGTCGGGCGCGTCCAGACGCACATTCACGATCTCGGCCTTACCCGCATCACCTTGAGAGCAGCGCTCCTGTCGTACACGGTCGATCTCCTGTCTGCTGGGGCACGTGGAAGAGGCGATTGCCGGTCAGACTGCTTTCACCGCGCCCCCGTCGACGAGGTAGTTGTTTCCGGTAGCACTGATGGCCAATGGCGATGCCAGGTACGTCACCATGGATGCCACATGGTCGGGCTCGATGAGTTCCCCGGAGCTGATGCCTGCCGCCGTCGCGGCGTTCTTGAGCAGTTCTTCGTGACTTATGCCCTGGGCGGCGGCGAGGGTTGCGCCGAAGCCGCCGGGTTCGGTCCAGAGCTCGGTTCGGGTGCCGGCCGGGGAGACGGTGACGGCCCGGACGCCGCGGTCGGCGTACTCCTGGGCGAGGGCCTTGCCGAACGCGTTGAGTGCCGCCTTGGCGGCGTTGTAGGGGACCGGGCCGAGGTGTGGCAGGCGTGCGCCGGCCGAGGAGATGTTGATGATCACTCCTCGGCGTCGCAGCAGGCTCGGCAAGGCGGCACGGCACGCGCGGACGGCAGCAAAGAAGTTGAGGTCGAACGTCCGCTGCCAGATGGCGTCGTCGTAGTCGTTGAAGCCGCGCAGGTCGGCCGGATCGCCGCCGCCGACGTTGTTGACCAGGATGTCGATGTCGCCGTGCCGGTCGAGGACGGACTGGACGAGCTCCCCGGGTCCGGTCGGGGTCGACAGGTCGACGGCGATGGCGTCGGCGCTGTTGCGGGTCAATTCGTCCGTGATCGTTCGGGCGGCCCCGATCACCGTGACGCCTTCTGCGGCCAACGCGCGGGCGATCGCGAGGCCGATCCCCCGGCTGGCGCCGGTGACGACGGCGATCTTGTTAGTCAGGTGCAGATCCATTGCTTTGCCTCCATATGAGTTCCAGTGGATGTACGTCGAAGTGCATGCGCGGAATCGAGACCGCTCAGGTGGCGATGCGGGCGCGGGCGCGGGCCATCGCGCTTGTGCGTAGCGCCCTGGGCCCGGCCCGGATCGAACGACCATGGCCGGGCCGGGGCTCATGATCTCCGATCAGTCCTGAATCAGCGCGGCGAACATGCCGGGCTGATAGGAACCCCCTGGGTTGCGCACAATGACATAGCTCGGCCTCCGCGAACACGGTCGACTCGCGACGCGCAGTTCGACTTGTTCCCGCAGAGGCTTCGGCAGTGTCGACCGGTCCAGGGCTAACCAAGCGTTGTAGAACCGCTTGACAAACTTCGCGGCAGTCGTGCTGTCCAACAGGTTGAATCGGGATCCCATGAATCGTCCTCACTCGTGGTGTTGAACACGGATGAAAACGGGACGATGGCGACCCGATCGTTTGTGACAACGTGGTCGCATGATGTGTGCCATGTCACAGATTGGGCGAGCCCGATGTGAGACCACACCGATCAGCCGCCTGGGCGGCCCGGCAGTGTCGCGGCCCTTTGGAGCGGGCTCGGCAGGACCAGGTGCTGACCGAGCGGATCCACCGGCACCACCAGGCATCTGAGGCGATCTACGGGGCGCCTCGCATCCACGCCGACCTGCGCTAGGTCGATGGGGTGCGGGTGACGGCGCGGAACACGCCGCGGCCCGCCGCCCGGTCGTCGGCGAGTTCACCGTGAAGCGGCTGGCCGCGCTGCGCCCGCGCATCCAGGACATCGTCGACCACTTCGTCGACGGCATGCTCGCCACCGACCAGCGGCCGGTCGACCTGGTGCAGGCGC
>NZ_JBDPMB010000031.1:0-97751 GCF_039871615.1 Nonomuraea sp. B10E15 | reverse complement strand
CCGCCCAGGGGCTGGGCATCCTGCTCGGCGGCCTCCTCGTCGAAGCGGCCGGACCGGAGCACGGCCTGGCGATCGCCGGCGCCGCCGGGCTGGTCGCGGGAGTGCCGGTGCTGCTGGCCTGGAACAGGGCCACCAAGGCGTCCCCCGGTCCACGTGATCACGATGCTCGCGTCGCTCCGGGGCCGAGGCAGCAGCCTCGTTGAGGCATCGCCGATCTACGCGCGTGCTCGTCGGATGCCCGTCGGCACGTGCTGGACGCATCACATGGCTCAATCGCCGGTCAACGCATCGCGAAAGCTCTGGAATCGTGATGTATACGATGCTGCTGTGGAATCCACGCGGAACGATCGTGACTCGGCCCCGTCTGCCTCATTCTCCATCGCAGGTGAGAGGGCTGTTCCCGGCAGGGAGCAAGGGCGGTTCGGCACGGGGCCGCTCTCGCG
This sequence comes from Nonomuraea sp. B10E15, assembly GCF_039871615.1. Lineage (NCBI taxonomy): Bacteria > Bacillati > Actinomycetota > Actinomycetes > Streptosporangiales > Streptosporangiaceae > Nonomuraea > Nonomuraea sp. B10E15. Next base: position 97,308 of record NZ_JBDPMB010000031.1, on the reverse strand, counting down.
CGTCGCCGCGCTGGTCTACACCCTGCTGGTCGTCGAGCTGCTGTTCCTGGTCACCGCCGCGCCAGGGCTGGCGGCGCTCGTCCTGCTCGACCGCGACGCGAGCAACATCCCGCTGGCCGCGCTGTGCGCGCTGCCCGCCGGGCCGGCGCTGTCGGCCGCCCTCTACGCGCTGCGCCACCGCAGGTCCGACCTGACGGACCTGCGTCCCGCGGCGGCGTTCTGGCGCGGTTACCGGGGCAACGTCGCCGGGGTCATGAAGATCTGGGCGCCGTGGCTGGCGGGGCTGGCCGTCGTGGGGACGAACCTGGCGAACTTCGCCGCCGCGGGCGTCCCCGGCTGGTGGGCGGTGCTGCTCGTCGCCGTCGCCGTGGCGGCGGCGCTCTGGGCCGCCGCCGCGCTGGTCATCACCTCGCTGTTCGCGTTCCGGGCGGCCGACGTCGCCCGGCTGGCGTCGTACGCGCTCGTGCGGTTCCCCGGCGTCACCGTGAGCAACCTCTGCCTCCTCGTGGTGGCGGCCGGGCTCACGCTGGTCGCCACCGAGGCGGCGGTGACCCTCCTGGCCGTCGTCTTCGCGGCGGCGCTGCTGCGCAACAGCCGCCCGATGATCGACGAGATCAGGGAGAGGTTCACCGCCTGAGGCGCCGGCGCGTCACGGGATGCGCCGGCCCCGGGCGTCTGGCACCCCCGACTTGCGGAAGAAGTAGGCGTTGACCTGGTCGCGCCACTCCTCCGCGCAGCGGAGCTGCTCGCCGAGCAGCTCCGTCACCCGCGCGTGCAGCGCCGCGTCCCCCGGCTCCGCCCGCTCCCACAGCCGCCGGCTCCCGGCCACCTCCTCGACCCCGGCGAAATGGGTGTCGTAGATGTGCTGGATGACCGTGGTGCCGTCGTGCAGCACATGCCCGTACGGGACGTGGTGGAAGAACAGCAGCAGCTCGTCGGGGCAGGTGCCGGGCGACTCGTAGACGTCGGACCACGGCTGCGGATACTGGCCGGTGAACCCGGTGCCGGACGCGCGGGTGCGGTCGACCCCGACGCCGTCGCGGTCGGCGAAGTGGTACGTGCCCCACGGCGTGTACTCGTAGCCGTCCACGTCAGGGCCGTAGTGGTGCCCGGGACGGACCATGAACCCGACGCCCAGCGGCGCCGTGTAACGCTCGTAGGTGCGCCACGAGCCGTCCATCATCGCGTGCAGCGTGCGCCGCAGCGGACCGGGGTCGCCGCCCTGCGCCGGCGCGAACGTGAGGTCGATCCACTCGTCGAGGAGGGCGTCGGGCTCCAGCCGCGGGTCCCAGGCCAGGCGGCCGAAGGCGTACAGGTTGGCCTGCGCGAGCGGATGGCCCGTCCAGTAGAAGTCGTCGCCGACGTTGGAGACCGCGACCAGGCCGCCGCCGCCGCCCGACGCCCCGACCGCCACGTCCGCCACGCTGCGCCCGGCCCTGTCCCCGGCGGCGTCCCCGGCGGCGTCCCCGTCCTCGCCTGGGCCCCACGGCCTGAACCCGAGCACCTCCTTCCACATCGGCGCCAGGTAGCACACGTGCCGCTGCTGGCCGGTGTACTCCTGCGTCACCTGCAACTCCACCGCCAGCCGGGTGGACGGCATGGCCGCGATCACCGGCGACACCGGCTCGCGCGTCTGGAAGTCCATCGGGCCGTGCTTCACCTGCAGGATCGCGTTGTCCCTGAACCGCCCGTCGAGCGGCGCGAAATGATCGTGGGCGGCGCGGGCGCGATCGGTCGACCGGTCGCGCCAGTCCTGCCGGTGGTTGTAGACGAAGGCCCGCCAGTGCACGACCCCGCCGAACGGGGCCAGGGCGTCGGCGAGCACGTTCGCGCCGTCGGCGTGGCTGCGCCCGTACGCGAACGGCCCGGGCTGGCCTTCGGAGTCGGCCTTGACCACGTACCCGCCGAAGTCGGGGATGGCGGCGTACACGTGCTCGGTGGTGCGCGCCCACCACTCCCGCACCCGCTCGTCGAGCGGGTCGGCGGTGGGCAGCCCGCCGAGCCTCATCGGCGAGGCGAAGGTGACCGACAGGTGCACCCGGATCCCGTACGGGCGCACCTCGTCGGCGATGGCGGCCACGTCGCCGAGCCGGTCGGTCAGGAGGTGGGCCTCCGTGGCGTGCACGTTGACGTTGTTCACCGTGATGGCGTTCACGCCGGTCGCGGCCAGCAGCCGCGCGTAGGCCCGTACCCTGGCCAGGTCGCCGCGGGGGCCGCCGTCCCGCCAGAAGATCGACCCGCCGGAATAGCCGCGCTCGACCTGGCCCATCACCGGATGCACGTCGACGTTGTCCCAGTGGTCGAGCATGCGCCGGCGCGCCGCGGGCCGGTGCGGCTCTGCGGGGCGCTCGCCCGCGAACGCCTCCTCGCCCAGCCTGACCACGTGGAACAGCCCGTAGAGCAGGCCGGCCGGATCGCCGGCCAGCACCACGGTGACGCCGTCGCGGCGGGCGAGCAGGTAGCCCTCCTCGCCGATGGCGGACCCGCCCTGCCCAGCCAGGACTTCCCGCGCGGCTGCGAGCGCGCGGGCCACTGAGGGGCCCACTGAGGGGCCCACTGAGGGGCCCGCGGAGGTGACGGCCGGGGGAGCCGCGCTTGAGAGCGCGAGCACGAGGTCGGGGGAGCCCGCCGCGTCCTGCTCCAGGGAGCCGCCGTGCCGGGCGCAGGCGTGCCCGACCTCCGCGCGTACGGTGCCGGTGAGGAGCCCGTCGCCGAGCACGAGGACGCGGCGCGCGCCGACCGCGCGGAACGCGCCGGGGGGAAGCCACGCGGGATGGACGTCCGCCAGTTCGGGAATGCTCACGTGTTCCTCTGTCCGCTCAACGATGGGCTGATCCGTCCGCGAATCTACCGAAAACAGATCACCCGGCGCCGCCGGGACGTCGCCCTCGACACGCGGGAGGCCGAGCGAGGTCCCCGCCTGACCGGCGGATCCCGCGGCGCCGCCTCTTCCTTCGATGAGCGTCAAGGCATATAAGTAAGTATCTAGTTCGTTCGTTGATCGATGCGCCAGGAAGGTGAGAAGCCCATGCTCGCCACCGGCCAAGGCATGCCGCGCCCTCTCGGCCGCCGCTCCGCGAGCCCTTCACCGGCGCTCGCGACGGTCTGTCTCTCCGGCACCATCGAGGACAAGCTCGCGGCCGCCTCCGCGGCGGGCTTCAGCGGGATCGAGATCTGTGAGGGCGACCTCATCGTGTCGAACTGGTCGCCGGGCCGGATCCGGCAGGAGTGCGCCGACCTCGGCCTGACGATCCATCTCTACCAGCCGTTCCATGACTTCGAGGCAGCACCGCCCGCGACTTTCGAGGCGAATCTGCGGCGGGCGGAGCGGAAGTTCGACGTGCTGGAGCAACTCGGCGCCACCACGATGGCGATCTGCTCGACGACGTCCATGGCGGCCATCGACGACGACGACCGCGCCGCGCAGCAGCTCCACACGCTGGCGGGCAGGGCCGCCCGGCGTGGCCTGCGTATCGCCTACGAGGGCCTGGCGTGGGGCCGGTTCGTGAACACCGTCGACCACGCCTGGCAGATCGTCCGGCGAGCCGACCATCCCGCGCTCGGCTTATGCCTGGACAGTTTCCACGTGTTCGCCCGCGGTGAGGACCCCGCCACGATCCGGGCCGTGCCCGGGTCGAAGGTGTTCCACCTGCAGCTCGCCGACGCACCGCGGCTGAACATGGACGTGCTGGAGTGGAGTGAGCACCACCGTTTGTTCCCCGGGCAGGGCGCTTTCGATCTGGCCGGCTTCGTCGGCCATGTCCTGGCCACCGGATACGACGGCCCGCTCTCGGTCGAGGTGTCCAACGACGTCTGCCGGCAGGCGGATCCCCGGCACGTCGCCGTCGACGCGATGCGCTCGCTGCTCTCGCTGGAGGAGACGGTCGGAACGGCCGGCCCGGCGGCGGTTCGTGAGCGCGTTCGGCTGGCCGATCTGCCGCCGGCTCCGCACCTCGGCGGTCACGTGTTCACCGAACTCGCCGTGGATGAGGTCTCCGGCCCTGTCCTCGCGCGGGCGCTCACCGCGCTCGGATTCACCCATACCGGCCAGCATCGCTCCAAGCCGGTCCAGCTGTGGTCGCAGGGCACGATCCGGCTTCTGCTGAACTTCGCCCCGCAGCGGACGGTGCCGCCGGGCACTGCGGCCATCTGCGCGCTGGCCGTGGAGAGCGCCGACCCGGCCGGTTCGGTCCGGCGCGCTGAGCGGCTGCTTGCGCCCGTGCTGCCCCGCGTCCGCCGGAGGGAGGAGGCCGATCTCGACTCCGTGGCGGCCCCCGGCGGAACGGCCGTCTTCTTCTGCCGCACCGGCGGCGACGACAACTGGCTCGACGATTTCGCCCCCACCGGCCGCGTGGACCGCGGCGACGGTCTGTTGACCGGGACGGACCATGTCTCGCTCACCGAGTCGGTCGATGACTTCGACCAGACCGCGCTCTTCTATAGCGCTGTGCTCGGCCTCCAGGCGACGCAGACCACCACGCTGCCCGCGCCGTTCGGGCTGATGCACAGCCGGGCCGCGACCGACCCGGAGCAGCGCGTCCGGATCGGTCTCAACACCGCGCCGCTACGGCGGGGCGACTGGTCGCCGGCGGTGCCGGACCCGCAGCACATCGCCTTCGGCACCGACGACGCGATCGCCGGCGCGCAGGCGTTGCGGGCACTCGGCGCGCCGCTGCTGAGGATCCCCGACAACTACTACGACGACCTCGACGCCCGCCTGGCGCTGCCACCACGACTTCTTGCGGCGATGAGGCGGCATTCCCTGCTCTACGACCGCGATCAGCACGGCGAATACCTGCACTTCTACACCGAGATGCTCGGCGCGCGAATCTTCTTCGAAGTGGTGCAGCGCGTCGGTGGGTATTCCGGCTACGGCGCTCCGAACAACGCGGCGGTGCGCATGGCCGCCCACCGCAGGCGGCGGCTGACCAGTCTGAGGGAGCCGTCCGCCCCCGCCGGCGGTGACCACGCGCACGACTATTCGCTGGCGCATCTGACGGCGCTGAGCCTGTCTCCGCCCGACCTGGTGAGCGCCGCCGCTGACGCAGGCTATCGGTACGTGGGCCTGCGCATGACCAGGGTCACTCCGCACGAGCCGCACCATCCCCTCGCCACCGACCCGGCCCTGATGAGGGCGACCAAGGTCCGTCTCGCGGCCACGGGGGTCGAGGTGCTCGACATCGAGCTCGCCCGGATCCCGCCCGAGGCCGACCCCGCGGACTTGCTGCGCTTCCTGGAAGCCGGCGCCGAGCTCGGTGCCCGCCACGTCATCTGCCAGCTCCCGGACCCGGACTTCGCCCGCAAAGCCGACCGGTTCGCACGACTGTGCGAACTGGCCAGGCCGCTCGGCCTCACCATCGATCTCGAATTCCCGTCCTGGACCCAGACCGGCGACCTCACGCAGGCCGTACGCGTCCTGCGTGAGACCCGCCGGCCCAACGCGGGCATCCTGATCGACCTGATTCACTTCGCACGCTCCGGCTCCAGCGTGGCCGAGCTGCGTGATCTGCCATCCGAGTGGTTCCGTTTCGCCCACGTCTGCGATGCCCCGGCCGAGGCGCCGGACACCCAGGAGGAGGTCGTCCATGCCGCGCGCTTCGAGCGCCTGTTCCCCGGCGAGGGCGGCCTCGACGTGCACGGCATCCTCGGCGCCCTGCCGCCCGGGATCCCGTACGCCCTGGAGATCCCCCGGGCCACCCTCGTGGCCCAGGTGGGCGCCAAGGAGCATGCCCGCCTGGCGATCACCGCGGCGCGCCGTCACCTCGACGTGGCCGCCCGGCGGACGGGCCCCACAGAGGCGGCATAGACGATCAGCAAATATGGCAACGTAACTCACTAGTACGTACATTAGTGCTGCCGGGTTTGAGTCCTGGCTGTCTACGGGCCCGCGCCGGCGCTCACGCGTCTGTCGCACCTGCTGGAAAGGGAGACGTGATGGATTCGTTCCTGGTGGGGTTGATCGGCTCGGGCATCGGCCCCTCCTTGAGCCCGCCGCTGCACGAGCAGGAGGCCGTGCACCACGGTTTGCACTACGTCTACCGGCTGCTCGACATCGATCGCGTGGGTGGTGACCTGGGCGAGCTGGTCCGCACGGCGCGGCGGTTCGGCTACGACGGGCTCAACGTCACCCACCCCTGCAAGCAGGCCGTCATCCCGTTCCTGGATGAGCTGTCGCCGGACGCCCGCATGCTCGGCGCGGTCAACACCGTGGTGTTCGACGGCGATCGGGCCATCGGCCACAACACCGACTGGACGGGCTTCGCCGAGTCGTTCGCCCGCGGCCTGCCCGACGCGCCGACCAGCCGGATCGTGCAGCTCGGTGCCGGGGGAGCGGGGGCCGCGGTGGCGCACGCCATGCTCACCATGGGAGCCGACCGGATCACCGTCGTCGACGCCGACGTGGCGCGGGCTCGCGCCCTCGCTGGTGAGCTGGCCGCCCGGTATGGCGCCGGGCGCGCCCGCTTCGCGGCCCAGGCCGAGCTGCCGGAGCAGCTGGCGCGGGCGGAGGGACTGGTGCACGCGACCCCGACCGGCATGGCCCGCCATCCGGGCCTGCCGCTGCCTGCCGAGTTGCTCCACCCCCGGCTGTGGGTGGCCGACATCGTCTACCGGCCGCTGGAGACCGAGTTGCTCAAGCAGGCCAGGGCGCTCGGCTGCCGCACGCTGGACGGCGGCGGCATGGTCGTCTTCCAGGCCGTGCACGCGTTCAGGCTGTTCACCGGCAGGGAGCCGGACGCCGAGCGGATGCTCGCCCACCTGACCGACCTGATCGCCGTCTGAAGAGGAGAAAGCATGCGCAAGTCCATCGCCACCGTGTCCGTGAGCGGCACGCTGGCCGAGAAGCTGGAGGCCATCGCAGCCGCCGGGTTCGACGGGGTGGAGATCTTCGAGAATGACCTGCTGGCCAGTCCCCTGCCGCCGGAGGAGGTGCGGGCCAGGGCCGCCGACCTCGGCCTCGGCATCGACCTCTACCAGCCCTTCCGCGACTTCGAGGCGGTGGACGCCGGCACGCTGGCGCGCAACCTGCGCCGGGCCGAGCACAAGTTCCGGGTGATGGAGCGGCTCGGCGCGGACCTGCTGCTGGTCTGCTCGAACGTCTCGCCCGACGCGATCGCCGGGGACGAACAGGCGGCCGAGCAGCTCCGGCTGCTGGCCGAGCGGGCCGCCGGCCACGGCATCCGCATCGCCTACGAGGCGCTGGCCTGGGGCCGGCATGTCAGCGAGTACCTGCACGCCTGGCGCGTCGCGCGGTTGGCCGACCATCCCGGCCTTGGCGTGTGCCTGGACAGCTTCCACATCCTCTCGCGCGGTTCCGACCCCATCGGCATCGAGGCCATCCCCGGCGACAAGATCTTCTTCCTGCAGCTCGCCGATGCACCCCCGCCCGCCATGGACGTGCTGCAATGGAGCCGCCACTACCGCTGCTTCCCCGGGCAGGGCACCTTCGACCTGACCGGGCTGGTGGCCAGCGTGCTGCGCGCGGGCTACACCGGGCCGCTGTCGCTGGAGGTGTTCAACGACGTCTTCCGCCAGGCGTCGGCGGAGCGCACCGCGCTGGACGGCATGCGCTCGCTGATCGCCCTGGAGCAGAGCCTGCGCGGCGAGACGCATCCGGCCGCCCCCACGGGGTTCGCCTTCGCCGAGCTGTCCGGCACAGGGCCGGTGGGCAGGCTGCTGGGCGTGCTCGGCTTCGCGCGCACGGGCACGCACCCCACCAAGCCGGTCGAGCTGTGGGAGCAGGGTGGCGCGCGGCTGCTGCTCAGCGCCGCCACCACCGCCGCCACCACCACCACCACCGCCGCCACCACCGCCGCCGCCACCACCACCGCCACCACCACCGCCGCCGCCGCCACCACCACCGCCGCCACCGCCGCCACCGGCCCCGCGCTCATCGCCATCGGCCTCGACAGCCCCGATCCGGCCGGCGCGGCCGAGCACGCCGAGTCGCTGCTCTCGCCGGTGCTGCCCCGCGAGCGCGCCCCCGAGGAGGCCAAGCTGGAAGCGGTGGCCGCGCCGGACGGCACCGAGATCTTCTTCTGCGACCAGGCCTGGCTCGCCGACTTCGCCCCGGCCGGGGCGGTGCCGGGCCCGGTCACCGGCATCGACCACGTCGCGCTCGCCCAGCCGTGGCACCACTTCGACGAGGCACAGTCGTTCTACCGCAGCGTGCTGGGCCTGCGCCCGCAGGAGAGCCTGGAGGTGCCCGACCCGTACGGGATGTTGCGCAGCAAGGCCATGTCGGGGCCCGGCGGCGCCGTGCGCATGGTGATGAACATCGCCCAGGTGGGGGCCGACCACCTCCCGCGGCAACACGTCGCGCTGGCCTGCGACGACGTCGTGGCCGTCGCCCGGAGGCTGAGGAGCGAGCATCCCGGCCTGCTCCTGCCCATCCCGGGCAACTACTACGACGACCTGGAGGCGCGCCACGAGGCCGATCCCGAGCTGCGCCGCCTCGGCGTGCTGTACGACCGGGACGAGCACGGCGGCGAGTTCCTGCACCTGTACACCGTCACGGTGGGGCGGGTCTTCTTCGAGCTCGTGCAGCGCGCCGGCGGCTACCAGGGCTACGGCGCCGCCAACGCCCCCATCCGGCTCGCCATGCAACATGCGGCAGGTCACTAGGATGGGCTGGTGACCTCTCAGCCCGCCGCCCCCGAACGCCAGCGGGACCCTGACCGCACCAAGGCGGAGATCCTCGTGGTCGCGCAGCAGGAGTTCGCCCGCCACGGCTACGCGGGGGCGCGGGTCGATGAGATCGCCGCCCGCATGCGGACCACCAAGCGCATGATCTATTACTACTTCGGCAGCAAGGAACGGCTCTACATCGCCGTCCTGGAGAAGGCCTACGCCGAGGTGCGCGAGATGGAGCGGGCCATCGAGGTGGAGCACCTGGCTCCGCTGGAGGCCATCCGCACGCTGGCCGAGCTGACCTTCGACCACCACGACCTGCACCGCGAATTCATCAAGCTGGTGACGATCGAGAACATCCACCAGGCCGAGCACATCCGCAAGTCACCGGCGCTGGCCGGCCTGGGCACGCCCGTGCTCGACCTCATCGAGACGATTCTCGACGCGGGCACGGTGAGCGGCGACTTCGTCACCGACGCCGACGCCATCGACGTGCACATGCTGATCAGCTCGTTCTGCTTCTTCCGGGTGGCCAACCAGCACACCTTCGGAGCGCTGTTCGGGCGCGACATGACCGCGCCCGAACACCGTGGCCGGCTGCGGCGGATGGTGGGGGACGCGGTCGTGGCCTATCTGCGCGGCGCGGGCGCCTGATCCCGGCCGGCGGGCCCTGGCTCGTGATCGCCGGCCGTGACCCGCCGGTGCCCGCACGTTTCCCCGCTCCTGAGCCCCGACGTCGCGCCGATCAGCCCGTGACCTCGACCTTCCCGGTCGGGCGCGGGCTGTGGCAGTCGTTGAAGAAATACTCCCCCGGTTTCGTGAAGGTGTATTGGAACGACTCGCCCGGCCTGAGCCGTACATCGAACAGTCCCTCGAAGAACTGGGTGGCCCCGTGCACGTGCACGTTGTCCGGCGGGTTGACGAACGTCACCGTGGTCCCCGCCGGCACCCGCAGGTGGGTGGGCGCCATGGCGTTCACGGCCGTGGACTCGACCGCGCCCACCTGCCCGCCGGCGTAGACGCGGGCGAGCACGACCGTGTCGTTCACGACGGACCCGTCCACCGGCCCGCCTGAGACCGGCCGGCGCACCACGGGCGGGGGCGGCGCGGTGGCAGGGGACACCCGTCCGCCGAGCTTGAAAGCCCACAGGTGGTCGCCGCGCGGAGCGGAGTTGCCGTAGGGGATGCCCGTGCCGCCGGCGTAGACGGCGACGTACTGCTCGCCGTCCACCTCGTACGCGATGGGGCTGCTGCTGATGGCCGCGCCGGTCTGCCAGCGCCACAGCTCGCGGCCGTCGCGGGCGTCCAGGCAGAGCAGGTTGCCGTCGGGCTGGCCGATGAACAGCAGATCGGAGGCGGTGGTGAGGATGCCGTTGCCGTGCGCCAGCGAGTAGGGCAGGTTCTTCTTCCAGCGCACCCGGTTGGTGGAGGGGTCCACCGCCACGACGCCGCCGGTCATGTACTCGCCCGGCGGGCGCAGCCCGTTGGAGGACTCGGTGAGGGAGTGGGCGGCGGCCACGTACCCGAAGCCGGTGTAGACGAGCCCGGTGCTGTGGCTGTAGGACTGGTGGCTCCAGTCGGCGCCGCCGCCGTGGCCGGGGATGGTGAGGATCGGCTCGTCCCAGTGCGGCGTGTACAGCGCGCCGATGGTGTAGTTCGGCACCGCTCGGTGCGGGAGACCGGGCAGTTGCGTGCCCAGCGGCTGCCACACCGGCTTCAGCTCCGTCCAGCCGCCCTGGCGTGGGAAGGGCTGCGTCGGCCACGTCTTCTGCCGCGGCTCCTGCGGCACGGGCAACTCGTCGATGCCGAGAGGGGCGGAGCCGTCGGCCCGGTCGAGGATGTAGTACATGCCGGTCTTGCTGCCGTACACGACGAGCTTGCGCATCCGGCCGCGCACGCGGGCGTCCACCAGCACCGGCGCCATGACGTTGTCCATGTCCCAGATGTCGTGGTGGACGGACTGGAAGTGCCAGCGGTGGGCGCCGGTCTTCAGATCCATGGCCACGATCGAGTTGGCGAACAGGTTCTGCCCGCCGCGCTCGGAGCCGTCCTGCGACGACCTGCTGCCCCTGGCGTTGCCGAACGTCCAGTAGACCAGGCCGAGCTCGGCGTCGATCGCGCAGTGCATCCACGGTGTCGCGCCGCCGGCCTGCCAGGAGTCGCCCTCCCAGGTGCCGCCGCCGACCTCGCCTGGAGCCGCGGTGCCCCAGAAGTGCCAGACCAGGTCGCCGGTCCCGGCGTCGAAGGCGAGGGCCGCGCCGCGAGGCCCGTCGTTGGTGCCGCAGTAGAGCATGCCGTCGTGGTAGGTGACGGCCACCTTCTCCAGGTTGCCGTAGCCGTTGTGCTGCCGTTCCCAGAGAACCCGGCCGGTGCGCTGGTCGAGGGCGATCAGCCAGTTGCCGTTGGCGCAGGTGTACACCTTGCCGGCGCCGACCGCGACGCCACGGCGGGTGACCGCGCCGCGCGTCTGCTCGTACTTCCATATCGTCGCCCCGGTACGGCCGTCCACCGCGACGACGTTGCCCAGCGCCGATTCGATGTAGAGAACGCCGTCCACGGCCACCGTGGAGCTCTGGCTGTTGCCGGATGCCAGGCCGCCCTCGATGTTGTTCACCCACGCGGCGCGCAGCCGTCTGATGGTGCCACGGTGAAGGTCGCGCAGCCGGCTGTGGTTCTGATTGGCCAGGTTTCCGCCGATCTTCGGGAAATCCCGATCGGAGCGCTTGGTGGCTGCCGATGCCGGGGCCTGCCCGGCTCCCGCAAGGGCGACGGCGGCAACGGCGCCCGCGAGTAACTCTCTGCGACGAACCATGAGCATCCCCTAACGTTCCATTCTGTGGACTCTTGTATCCGTGTGATGCATAGATCGCGACACATTGCTCGTCAACGGACCATTTGAACCGTCTAGCGGACCTCGATTCTCGCGTGTCATGACGGTTTCAGCCCCGCCGGGCATCAGACGAGTCACGGACTCACCCCCGGGCGACCGTCAGGAGAAGAACTCCCCGTGCCGCGGGCGGCGAGCCGGAGCGGGCCGTCACAGGCCGAGATAGATGCGCCGGACCTGGGGGTCGTTTCTCAGCTCGGCGGAGGTGCCCGTTGCGGCGATCACGCCGTTCTCCATGACCAGGCAGGTGGTGGTGACATCGAAGGTGAGCTTGGCGTTCTGCTCGACGAGCAGGATGGCCAGGCCGTCGGCGTTGAGCCGCTTGAGCACGCCGGCGATCTCGGCGACGAGAATCGGCGACAACCCCATCGAGGGCTCGTCCAGGAGCATCACCTGGGGCCGGCACATCAGCGCCCGGCCCACCGCCAGCATCTGCTGCTGCCCGCCGGACAGCGCGCCCGCCAGCCGGTGGCGCATCTCGCCCAGCACCGGGAACAGCTCGTACACCTCGTCGACAGGGGTGCGTTTCCAGCTCTTGGTGTACGCGCCGAGCAGGAGGTTCTTCTCCACCGTGAGGCCTGGGAAGACGTGCCTGCCCTCGGGGACGTATCCGATGCCGTGCCTGACCAGCGTGTGCGCGGGCGCGCGCAGCAGGTCGTGGTCGCCGAAGCGGATGGCCCTGGCCTGACGCGGCGCCAGCCCCATGACGGCCTTGAGCGTGGAGGACTTGCCCGCGCCGTTGGCGCCGATGATGCCCAGCGACTGGCCGGCTTCGAGGGTGAAGGAGACCTCGTGGGTGGCGCGGACACCGCCGTAGTGCACTGACAGTTCCTCGACGGTGAGCGTGGTCATCGGGTCGCCTCCTCCACCGCGGCCTCCGCGGTCTCCTCGGTCGGTGCAGCCATCGAGTCACCGAGGTAGGCGGCCACCACGTCCGGGTGCACGGCCACCTCGGCGGGCGGCCCATCGGCGATGACCTTGCCGCTGGACAGCACCGTGACCTGGTCGCACAGGGACATGACCAGCCCCATGTGGTGCTCGATGATGATCACGGTGACGCCCGAGTCCCTGATGGAGCGCACGATCTCGGCGAGCTGCCGCACCTCCTCGCCGTTCAGCCCGGCGGCGGGCTCGTCGAGCAGGAGCAGGGTGGGGGACATGGCCATGGCGCGGGCCAGTTCGATGCGGCGCTGGATCCCGTACGGCAGTGAGCGCGGCTCGGCGTCGGCGACCTCGGTGAGCCCGAAGCGTTCGATGAGCTCCTCCGCCCTGCGGCGCAGCGTCCGTTCCTGGCCCAGCACCTTCCACGGCAGGATCGGGTAGCGCCAGATCCAGAAGGCGCGGGTGCGGTCAAGGGCGAGCAGCAGGTTCTCGCGCACGCTGAGATCCTCGAACAGGCGCAGGTTCTGGAACGTGCGCGCCACGCCGCGCTGCGAGAGCCGGTAAGGCGCCAGCCCCGTCACCCCGCGGCCGCGCAACTCCACCGACCCCTGCGTGGCCGTGTAGAAGCCACTGATCACATTGAACAGCGTCGTCTTGCCCGAGCCGTTCGGGCCGACGATTCCGCGGATCTGACCGGTGGGAACGGTGAGGGACACCGCATCGAGGGCGACCAGTCCCTTGAACCGCATCGTCACCTCCCGGACCTCCAGCGCGGCCTGCCCGTCGACGACGGACGCGGCGTCGTAGGGCAGGAACGGGCCCAGCTGAGCCCGCGAGGCGCCGGTGCGCCGGCGCACCAGGTGCCTGATCTGGCCGGGCAGGCCCGCCAGGCCCTTGGGAGCGAAGACCACCACGAGCACGACCACCAGGCCGTAGCCGAGCTGGGCGTAGCCGGAGGCGTCCAACAGGGCCTCTCTGATCAGGGAAAGCCCGATCGCGCCGACGACGCAGCCCAGGATGCTGCTCCGGCCGCCGATGATGACCATGGCGAGCAGCAGGAACATGTTGGCGATGTTGAAGGACTCGGGGGCGACGAAGCGGATGAGCCCGGCGTACAGGATGCCGGCCACGCCTCCGTACAGGCCGGACAGCACGAACGCGGTCATGCGCAGCAGCGGGATCTCCGCGCCCAGCGAGCCTGCGGCCAGGTCGTCGTCGCGCATCGCGCGCAGCCGGCGGCCCAGCGGCGAGCGGGTGACCAGCAGCGCGAAGGCCAGCGCGACCGCGAAGACGATCACCTCGACGTAGTAGAACAGGTAGCCGCTGGACAGGTCGATGCCGAACATGGGCGGCACCGGGATGTCGCTGATGCCCTCGGCGCGGCCCGCGATCGTGGAGTTGGTGACCCAGTTGGTGAAGGCCAGCGCGAGGCCGAGGGTGACGATGCCCAGGTAGTGCGACTGCATGCGCAGCGCCGGGATGCCGGTCAGCACGCCGAACACCACCGCGGTCAGCAGCGCCAGCACGGCCGCCGTCCAGAAGCCGAGCCCGGCCTCGGTGGTCAGGATGGCCACCGTGTAGGCGCCGACGCCGAAGAAGGCGACCTGGGCCAGATTGATCTGCCCGGCCACGCCCATCGTCAGGCCGAGCCCGATGGCCAGGATCGCGAAGATGATCGCGACGTCGGCGACGTGGATGGCGTAGCCGCCCAGGCCGTAGGGCAGCAGCCAGGCCGCGACCGCGGCGATGGCGATGAGCACCAGACGTTTCATGCGCGGTTCACCGTTGCCTCTCCGAAGATGCCGGTGGGGCGGATCATCACGATCACCGCGAACACCAGGAAGGTCACGAGTTCGGAGTACTCCTGGAAGTTGCCGGCGGCGAAGGCGTCGAGCAGGCCGAAGGCCAGGCCGCCGACGATCGCGCCCGGCATGCTGCCGAACCCGCCGAGCATGGCCGCGGCGAAGCCCTTGATGCCGAGCGTGCCGCCCATGGTCGGGTTGACGTACAGCAGGGGCCCGATGAGGCTGCCGGCCAGCGCGGCCAGGCCGGCGCCGATCCCGAAGGCCAGGGCGTTGCTGCGGCCGACGTGGATGCCGCACGCGGTGGCGGCCTGGTGGTCCATGGCGGCTGCCTGCATGGCCGCGCCGCGCTTGGTGCGCTGCAGGAACAGCGCCAGCAGCCCGGTCGCGGCGGCGGCGACGGCGATGACGAGCAGGCTGTAGGCGGGGATGCGGATGCCGCCCAGGTCGATCGGCCCCGTCGCGACCGGCGACGGCACGGCGTGCCCGGTCGCGCCCCAGACGAGCACCGCGCCCGCCTCCAGGACGGCGCCGAAGCCGATCGTGCCGATCAGCATCAGCGTGAAGTCCTTGTTCTCCAGCGGCCGCAGGAAGCGCTCGATCACCAAGCCGATCAGGCCGGTGACCGCGATCGCCACCACGACGGCCACGGCGAACGGCAGCTTGCTGGCCATGTAGAAGGTGGAGGCGGCGTACGCGCCGATCATCACGACGCTGCCGTGGGCGAAGTTGACCAGGCCCATGGTGCGGTAGACGATCGAGAAGCCCATCGCCACCAGCGCGTACACCGCCCCGAAGGTGATCCCGCCGATCAGGGTCTGAAGGAAGACCTGCACGTCAGCTCGCGGCCTCGGGCACGACCTTGCCGTCCTTGACCAGGCCGATCTTGGTCTCGTGGATGCCGACGCCGTTGGCGTCGTAGTTGTAGGTGCCGAGCAGCCCGGCGCGCTTGGCGCCGCGGATGGCGTCGGCCAGTTTCTGGCCGCCCTCGCCGCCCGTCTGCTTGAGGGCCTCGACGAGGATGGACGCGCCGTCGTAGGCCTTGGCCACGTGCATGCGGGCGTCCTCATGGTAGACGGACTTGTACTTGGCGGCGAACTCCTCGATCTGCGGGCTGGCCTCGTTGCTCAGGTAGGGGGAGCTGACGATGGTGCCTTCGGCGTTCTCCGAGCCGGCCGTGGTCGCGTACACGTCGGTGCCCACGGGGGCGCCGCCGGCGAAGACCGCCTTGATGCCGAGCTCGCGGGCCTGTTTGGCGATCAGCCCTGACTGGACCTCCTCGGCGCCGATGAACAGCACCTCCGGGTCCTGCTCGCGGATCTTGGCGAGGTTGGAGTTGAAGTCCTTCTGGTCGGGGGTGACGACCTCGTCGGCCAGCGGGGTGACGTTCCTGCTCTTGAGCGAGGCCAGGAACGCGTCATGCTCGCCGGCCCCGTACGCGCCGTTGTTGCTGATCAGCGCGATCTCCTTCATGCCCTTGTCGTCCACCAGGTGCTTGGCCAGCGTCTCGTCGAAGGTGACGCTGGTCGGCGCGTTGAGGAACAGGAACGGGCTGCCCAGCTCGGCGAGCTTGGGCGACTGGCCCGAGGTGATGTTGGGGATCTTGGCGTCCTTCAGGATGGGCGCCATGGCCAGGGTCACCGCGCTCTCGGTGGTGCCGAGCATGGCGATGTAGCCTTCGGCGGCGATCTTTCTGGCCACGTTCGTGCCCACGGTCGGGTCGCCCTGGCTGTCGAACAGGTCGAGCTGAATCTGCCGTCCGTTGACGCCCCCTGCCTTGTTGGCCTCGTCGATGGCGAGTTTGACGCCCTTGTGCTCCCACTGGCCGAGCGAGCTGAGCTGGCCGCTCTGCGCGTTGACGTTGGCGATCTTGATCGGGCCGGTGGCCGTGGCTGCGGTGTCGGCTTGCTGGCCGGGCGGGGCACAGGCGGCGACGGTGATCAGGGCCGCTGCTGCGATGGAGAATCTCGTGAAACGCACGGTTCACCTCGTCGGGGGGTAGGTGAGTCTCAATTCACGGACTAGTACGTTCGTTATAAGTGACAGGAACGGTTGAGGGAATCTCGAACTTACAACGGTTTCAGCCCTTCAGTCGGTGAAGAGACCCTGGTATATGTCCGTGATGTTCCAGTGGCCGGGCGTCGGAACCGGCTCGTTCACCATCGGCACATCGATCACGGCGGGTCGTCGGTTCGTGATGGCCTCGTGTAGCGCTGTGCCGAGATCGTCGGGCGTGGCCACCGTATGCCCGTCGGCCCCGCAGGCTCGGGCGAGTGCGGCGAAACCGGGGCTGTAGGGCCGCCCGGCGGGATCGACGAAGTCGCAGCCGTGGCTGCGGCCGAAGTGCGCCGACTGCAGGTCGGAGATCGTGCCGTGGGAGCGGTTGTTCATCACTACGAAGATCACCGGAGTGCCCTGCTCGACCGCCAGCGGCAGCGAGGGGAGCTGTGCGCTCATGCCGCCGTCGCCGACCAGCGCCACCACGACGGCCTCAGGCCGGGCCAGCTGCACGCCCACGGCGGCGGCCGGGCCGAAGCCCATGGTGGAGGCGCCGCCCGGGGTGATGAAGCGGCCCTCGGCGGGCAGCTCGTAGCACCGCGCCACGCCGTTCTTGTTCCAGCCCACGTCGGTGACCAGGAACGCGTCCGGCGGCAACGCGTCCCGCAGGTCCTTCAGGATGCGCTCGGGCCGCAGCGGGAAGTCCGCGCTCCCGCCGCGTTCCCGGCTGGCCGAGAACAGCTCCGATCGAGCCTGCTGGATCTGCTTGCGAAGCTCGGGCCTCGAACGTGCGGCGTGAGACGTGGCGGCATCGGCGATCGCCTCGACCGCGAGCCGGACGTCGGCGACCGCGCCGATGGCGGCGGGGTAGTTGCGGCCGATCTCGGCCGGGTCGATGTCGATCTGGATGAGCGTGCTGCCGGAGAGGTCCCATGTGAAGCGGGGATCCCAAGAGCTGGCGTCGGTCTCGGCGAAGCGGGTGGCGAGCGCCAGCACCACGTCCGCCTCGCGGGCGTAGGCGTTGGTGAGCTCCAGTCCCCAGAAGCCGGGCATACCGAGGAGCAGCGGGTGCGCGTCGGGCACGGTCCCCTTGGCCATGAGCGAGTGGACGATGGGAAGGTCCAAGTGCTCGGCCAGCCGGATCAGGGCCTCGGGCCTGTCGCGCAGCCCGCCGCCCACGTAGATCAGCGGCCGCTCCGCCGCGGCCAAGCGCGCGGCGATCAGCTCGGCCGTGTCCTGCGGCAGCCCGGGCCGCGCCGCGCGGCTGATCGGCGGATACGGTGCGGCGGGACGGGACAAGACGTCCATCGGCACGTTCACCAGCACGGCGCCCGGACGTCCCGCCGTGGCCGTCCAGAAGGCGCGCTCGACGAAGCGGCCGAGGTCCTGGGCCCGGTGCACGTTCCAGGCCCGCTTGACGAACGGCCGGAACACGCTCGCCTGGTCGGCGTCGGCGTGCAGGTTGATCTCCTGGTGGGGATGCCGGCCCTGGTAGTAGGACGGGATGTCGCCGGAGATCACCACCATCGGCACCGAGTCCAGCGCGGCCGTCATGACGCCGGTGGCCGCGTTGGTCAGGCCGGGCCCGACGTGGACCAGCAGGACTCCCGGCTTGCCGGAGGCCCGGGCGTAGCCGTCGGCGGCGTGCGCGGCGGCCTGCTCGTGGCGGCCGATGACGAAGCGGATGCGGCTGTCGGCCAGCGCGTCCAGAACGGCGATGTTCGTGTGGCCGCACGTGCCGAAGACGTACTCGACGCCGAGCTCCTCGAGTTGGGCGACGAGGGCGTGAGCGGCTGTGGTGGTCAACGGTCTCCCCAGATGGTCAGGCCTTTGAGCATGAGCGTCTTGGTCACGGTGAAGTCTTCGATCATCCAGCGCGGCGACTCGCGGCCGATGCCGGAGTCCTTCACCCCGCCGAACGGGACGTGGTCGAGCCGGAAGTTGGAGGAGCCGTTGACGACCAGGCCGCCGACCTCCAGCTCGCGCCAGGCGGTGATGACGCGGCGGACGTCGTGGGTGAACAGCCCGGCCTGCAACCCGTACGCGCTGCGGTTGCACGCCTCGATCACAGCGTCGAAGTCGTTGTAGGGCAGCACGGCGACCAGGGCGCCGAACACCTCCTCGCGAACCACCCGGGCCTCGGCGGGCGGTGCGACGACGACGGTCGGCGCCATCACGGCGCCGTCGCGCGTGCCGCCGGCCGTCACCCTGGCGCCCTGACCGGCGGCCTCAGCGGTCCAGCGGACCACCCGCTCGGCCGCGTCGTCGTCCACCATGGAGCCGACGTCGGTCGCCGGATCCAGGGGATCGCCCACGACCAGGCCTTTGACCTGCGCGGTCAGCTCCTGCGAGAACTCCTCGAAGCGGCTGTGGTGCACGTACACGCGCTGGACGGAGATGCAGCTCTGCCCGGAGTTGCTGTAGCCGGTCCGCGCGCAGGCGGACGCCGCCTCCGCGATGTCGGCGTCCTCGCAGACGATGGTGGCGGCGTTGCCGCCGAGTTCCAGCATCACCCGTTTCGGCCCGGCGGCGTGGGCGACGGCGTGGCCGGCCGTGACGCTGCCCGTGAAGCTCACGACGGCGATCTCCGGCGCGGCGCACAGCCGCGCGCCCAGCTCCCCGCCCCCGTGCAGGACCTGCACCGCCTCCACCGGCATGCCGGCCTCCAGCATCAGCTCGACCAGGGCGGTCGAAACCGCGGGGGCCTGCGGCGGCGGCTTGACGATCGTGGTGTTGCCGGCCGCGAAGGAGGCTGCGAGCTTGTGCGCGAGCAGGTTCGCGGGCGCGTTGAACGGCGTGATCGCCAGCACCGGGCCCGCGGGCGCCCGCTGGGTGATCGCGGTGTTGCCCACCCCGCGGCCCCAGCCCGCCACGGGCAGCACCTCGCCGCCGATCATCCTCGCCTCAGCCGCGGCGACGGACAGGGTGTCCGCGACACGCACGATTTCACCACGCCCGTCCTTGAGGGGTTTGCCCAGCTCCAACGCCAGCAGCCCTGCGAGGCGGTCCCCCTGCGCCGTGACCGCGGCCGCGGCGCGTTCCAGGACGCCGGCCCGGGTGGCGGGCGCCAGCCGCGCGACACGTCCGGCCGCTTGCCGCGCGTAGGCCAGGGCCGCGTCGACGTCGCCGGGTGGGGTGGTTCGTGCCCGGCTCACGACCTCCCGCAGGTAGGGGCCGACGCGGTCGGCGTGCTCTCCGCTGGTCAACCACTCCCCGGCGACTAAGCACCTGGCTTCGTTGATGGTGTTCATGGTCGACGACTCCCATCGATCCGCGCAGTGGTTCTCAAACTCCGCAGTGTGGATTGCCTCACGGTATGAGCATGCCGAAGGTTCTGGCAAGGGGGTCGGGTAATCCACTTGATGGTTCTTATGGACCGCTATGCGGACTGGGTGTTAGCGTACGGACCACATGAGAAGGTGAGCGGCAGATTCGCCTTCAACTCACAAGTGAGGATCCGTGCCTTCATCCATTCCTGCGGAGCCCGGGGAGAGCGGGGGCGTGCGCAGCGTCCAGCGCGCGTTCGACATCCTCTCCCTGCTCACCGAGGATCGCCGGACGCTGACGATCCGCGAGGTCGTCGACGAGACCGGACTGGCCAAGACCACGGCTCTGCGGCTGTTGCAGACGCTTGAGCACATGGGCCTGCTGTGGGCCACGCCCAAGGGCTACACGGCCGGGCCGGCGCTGTGGCGCTGGGCCCACCTGGCCCGATCGGCGTGGGAACTGCCGCCTGAGACCGTCCAGCTCATGCGTGAGCTGGGCATCCGGCATCGCGAGACCGTCAACCTCTACGTGCTGCGCGACACGCACCGCATCTGCATCGCCCAGCAGGAGAGCCCGCAGCCGCTGCGCCACGTGGTGCGGGTCGGCGACGAGCTGCCCCTGTGGGCGGGGGCCTCCTCCAAGATCCTGCTGAAGGACGCCTCGGAGCGGCTGCTCCAGCGGGTGGCCCGCTCCTCTCCCGACGGCGCGGCACACCTGGCCACGTTGCGGAGCTGGATCGACGAGGCGGCACACGCGGGGTACGCGGTGAGCCACGGCGAGCGCGAGCCCGGCCTGTCGGCGGTCGCGGTCCCGGTCACGGGCGGTTCGCGAGCGACCGTGGCGGCGCTGACGCTCAGCGGCCCCACCGTCCGCTTCACCGAAGAGCGTGTCGGGATATTCGCCGCAGATCTGCGCGAGGCCGCGAAGCGCATGTCGGAGCGCGGGTTCGACCATCCACTGACCTGACCTATGGAGCGTGAATGCAGCAGTTGCCACTGGACGGCGTCAAGGTCGTGGACCTGACCAACGTACTGGCCGGGCCGTACTGCAGTTACCAGCTGATGCTGTTCGGCGCGGAAGTGGTCAAGGTGGAGCTGCCCGGCGCAGGGGACCTCGCCCGGCGGCTCGGACCCGACCCGGAGCTCAATCGGGAGCAGATGGGGGCCTCCTTCCTCGCCCAGAACGCCGGCAAGAGGTCGGTCGAGCTCGACCTCAAGAGCCCGGCAGGGCGGGCCGCCTTCGAGTCGCTGGTGGCCGGGGCCGACGTCCTGCTGGAGAACTTCCGCGCCGACGTGCTGGCGAGGCTCGGCTACGGCTGGGACCGCCTGCGCGAACTCAACCATGGCCTGGTCTACTGCGCGATCTCCGGCTTCGGCCAGAGCGGACCGATGAGCGGGGCGCCCGCCTACGACCAGATCATCCAGGGGCTGTCCGGCATGATGAGCGTCACCGGCACGCCCGACACCGCGCCACTGCGGGTGGGTTTCCCCATCTGCGACACCATCGGCGGGCTGATGGCCGCGCTGGCGGTGTCCGCCGCGCTGGCCGGGCGCCACCGCACAGGGCAGGGCTGCTTCCTGGACCTGTCGATGCTGGAGGCGTCGATCTCGGCTATGGGCTGGACGGTGTCGAACTACCTCATCAGCGGCGTGGAGCCGGAGCCGATGGGCGACCAGAACGCCACCGCCGCCCCCTCGGGCACGTTCGAGACCGCCGACGGGCCGCTCAACATCGCCGCCAACCAGCAGCCTCAGTTCGAGACGCTGTGCCGGCTCGTCGGGCGGCCCGACCTGCCCGCCGATCCGCGCTTCGCCGAGCGGGAAGCGCGCAAGACCCACCGGCGGGAGCTCAACCGGGAGCTCAACCAGGCGCTACGGGCCAAGACCGCACTGGAATGGGAGGAGATCCTTTCCCGCGAGGGCGTGCCCGCCGCCCGAATCCTCACCGTCCCCCAAGCGCTCACACTCGACCAGGTGCGTCACCGGGGCTTTCTGACAGAGGTGCCGTTCGCCGGAGCGGACGAGCGGCGGGTCACGGTGACGGGGAACGGTGTCGTCGTCGACGGCGTCGCCCTGCGCCCGCGCGGGCCGGCCCCGCTGCTGGGCGAGCACAACGACGAGTTCGGGGCCGGGTCATGAGCGAGCCGGCCAGGACCGGGGAGGCCGCCCCCGCGGCAGGCCGCGCCCCCGAGACCGCGGTGGCCGACTGGTGGGCGACAGCGGTGTCGCGGATCGAGCCCGACGTCATCGAGCTGCGCGGGCGGCCGGTCCAGGATCTCATCGGGCGGATCGGCTTCGTCGAGATGATCTGGCTCATGCTCCGCGGCGAGCGCCCCGACCCGCGCAGGGCGGCGCTGCTGGAGGCGGCCCTGGTCTCCTCGGTCGACCACGGGCCGCACGCGCCGTCCATCGCCGTCGCCCGGATGGCCGTGACATGCGGGGTGGGGCTCAACAATGCCGTTGCCACAGGCGTCAACCTGCTCGGCGACGTGCACGGCGGCGCGGGCGAGCAGTGCGTGGCCTTGCTCGAGGAGGTGGTCGCCGACGGCGACGTGGCCGCCGTGGTCGCCCGCCGGCGCTCGCGGGACAAATACCTGCCGGGGTTCGGCCATCGTTTCCACACGCGCGATCCACGCCGGGATCCGCTCCTGGACCTGGTGTCCGAGGCCGTCACGGCTGGAGTGGTGCCGGGCGCACACCTGCGAGCCGCGATCGAGGTCGAGCGGCTGATCGCACCGGTGCCGATGAACATCGACGGCGCGACCGCCGTGGTCTACGCCGAACTGGGCTTCCCCGCGCCGCTGGCGCGCGGGCTCTTCGTGCTCAGCAGATCTGTCGGCATCCTGGCGCACGCCTGGGAGGAAGCCGGGCAGGGACGGCGCAACAAGGGGCCGATGCCGCCGTCCGTGCTGCCTACCTGGCTCTGAGCGTGGGAAGGGGAGACCCGCTGCGGTGGATCTCCCTTCCCGCGGTCCCGGCGCGCCTTGCCGGGTGTGCGCAAGAGCTTGTTCCCGCGAAGATCCGTGGTTACGCTCAAGCTCCCCCAGTGGACCTATCGATCCGCCTGGTGGATCGAAATGCGAGGTGTCCATGCGCAGCCGACTCTCCATCGCCACCGCCGCCGCAGCGGCGGCCGTCCTGCTCACCGCCACCGCCCCCAGCTCCGCCGCCTCTCCCGAAGGGGCGCGCAACCTCGGTGATCCCGACTACGGGGTCTGCCGGGGCACCGACCCCCGCTGCTATCACGACTGGGGCAACTTCGACCCCTCCGAGGGTTACAGGCTGCTCGTCTACAGCCGCACCGCCGGCCCGCGTCACGCCCACCTCGGCACCCCGCTCGCCCCTGGCATGAACCCGCCGCTCAACGACGACAACGTCGCCGTCAAGGCGATGGTCGAGCTGGGCCGGGAGAACGGCTTCACCGTCGACCACACCGAGGACGTCGCCCAGCTCGCCTCGGCCGGGCGGCTCCTGAACTACAACGCGGTGATGTTCCTCAGCACCACCCGCGACGCCCTCGACGACGCCGCCCAGACCGCGCTGCGCCAGTACGTCCGCGCGGGCGGCGGCTTCATCGGCGTGCACAACGCCTTCGGCACCGAGTACAACTGGCCCTGGTACGAGGGCCTGCTCGGCAACGCCAACTTCTACGACCACAGCGCCAACCAGCCTGGCACCGTGGTCACCGTGAACCGCCGCGACGCCTCCACCCAGGGGCTACCCCGCACCTGGGCCTTCTCCGACGAGTGGTACAACCTCGTCCCCGCGCCCACTCACGTCCGGGTGCTGGCCGAAGTGGACGAGAACACGCTGGCCCGCGGGGTACGCGGCAACCTCGGGCACCCCGGCCACGGCAGGCATCATCCCGTGAGCTGGTGTCAGTACTACGACGGCGGCAAGGCCTGGCTGACCACCCTCGGGCATGACGTCAAGGCGTGGACCGATGAGCCCATGGAGGGCGACCGGTATTTCGTCCAGCACCTGCTGGGAGGTGTCAAGTCCGTCCTCGGCATGGCTCCGTTCTGCCGCTGAGATCGGCGATCGGAACGCACGTCCCCTTCGCCTCCGGTCAGAGGATGTGGCCGGAGGCGAAGGCGTGGCTGCGGCGCACCAGCTCCCACACCGTCTCCAGCTCGTCGTCGTCGCGCGGGCCGTACACCATGATCAGAGTGGGCGGGCAGCGGCCCTCCAGCACCAGCGGGTGGAACTCGCCCCACCCTCGTGCCACGGCCTCGGCGGCGTCCCGCTCGGGCAGCAGCAGGTGCAGGCTCCCGTCGGACGCGCCGTGCAGGTGGGCGAACTCGGTGCTGCCGCGGACGAACGCCGGGCCGGGCCCGAGCGCGTGCTCCGGGTCCAGGTGCAGCGCGCGGGTCTCCGGCAGGGAGACGACGCTGGCGCCGGTGCGTACGTGGCCGAGCCCGGCCATCCGCCGCCACAACTCTTCCTGCAGCTGCACCGGCGCGATCTGGTCGAGCTGCTGGTGCGGGATCTCGGGAAAGGTGGCGGGACGGTCGCCGCACCGCTCCCGCAACGTGGATATCGCTGCTTCTTGACTGCTCGCACTGCTCACACTGAGTAATCATACATGTGCGATATGTAGCGACATAGGGGTGTGCGCCTCCGACTGACCGTCACGCCGTGATGTCTGATCCCGTCAGGTAGTGCTGCACCACCGGGCCGATCTCCCGCACCAAGGTCTCGGTGTCGGCCTCGGCCATCGGCGGGAGCCGCAGGACGTAGCGGGTGAGTGCCAGGCCCAGCAGCTGCGTGCTGATCAACCCCGCCCGGAGCGCCGCCCCCTCGGCCCCGGTCAGCCGGGCCACCTGCGAGGCGATCTGGCCGGCGAACACCTCCCGCATGCGCTCGGCGGCCATGGGGTTGGTGCTCGCGGAACGGAGCAGCAGGATCAGCACGTCGTCGGACAGGTCGCCCTCCCAGCGTGCCAGGAAGTGGCGCACGAGCAGCTCGCCGAGCCGGTCGAGCGGCGGGTCCTCGACCCGGTCGAGCCGCAGGTCGACGTCCACGGCGGCGCTGAACAGCCCGGCCTTGCTCCCGTAGTAGCGCATGACCATCGACGGGTCGACGCCCACCTGCGCGGCGACGGCCCTGATCGTCATGCCCTCGAAGCCCCGCTCGATGAGGAGTTTCCTGGCGGCCGAGAGGATGGAGGTCCGTGTGGCGGCCGATCGCTCGGTGAAAGCCATGACAACGATTGTAGGCCAACACTCGTACGCACTTTCCTGGGCACGGGTGGCGCCGGATCTCCGATGAAGCTCCTCCCGGATGATCGCCGATCGCCAGGAGGCCGCATGACGATTCCCGCGCCCGGCGCCACGGGCACGCCGGCCGCCCCGTTCGACCTCGCCCGCCGGCTGGCCGGGGCTCGGGATGAAACTTTCACCGCGGGAACCCGCAGGTCGGCGGGCATGCCTCCGAGGGCCGGTTGACGGTGGCCCCGGCGCGTGCGATCAAAGCTCGAACAGCGACGACCAGCCTTCGAGTAAGGCGGATCTCCCAACGAACTCGGCTATCCCGGCAGCGTCACACCCATTGGGAAAGCGCTTACCAAAGAGGAGGACGACCTTGACACGTGACCCTCGTTCCAGGCGATGGCGCCGGCTGCCGGCGACCCTCGCCGCCATGTTGACGGCCGTGCTGACGGCCGTGCTGACGGCCACGGTGGGCGCCATCGCCGTGGCGCCGCTCCCGGCGCAGGCGGCCAGCGTCGACACCAACGCGTGGTACGTGCTGGTCAACCGGCACAGCGGCAAGGCCCTCGACCTGTACGACTTCGCGACCAACGACGGCGCGCCGATCGTGCAGTGGGCCCGCAACGACGGCAACCAGCAGCAGTGGCAGTTCGTCAGCTCCGGCAGCGGCTACTACCGGCTCAAGTCCCGCCTCAGCGGCAAGGTGCTGGACGTCTACGAGTGGTCGACCGAGGGCGGCGCGCAGATCGTCCAGTGGGCCGACCTGAACGCCGCCAACCAGCAGTTCCGCCTGGCCGACTCCGACGGCGGCCACGTCCGGCTGATCAACCGCAACAGCGGCAAGGCGCTGGAGGTGTGGGAGTGGGGCACCGGTGACGGCGCCAGGATCTCCCAGTGGGACGACCTCGGCGGCGCCAACCAGCAGTGGCGGCTCGTCAAGATGGGCAGCGGCGGCGGAGGCGGCGACGGCAGCGGCGAGTGGCCCTCCGACACCGGCAGCGTGCACATCACCGAGACCCGTGACGTGGGCACGTTCTTCGACGGCGGCATGAAGCGCTACTACGGCATCGGCGACGGCGGACAGGGGGAGAGCCAGGACCCGATGTTCGTCGTGGACAACGGCGGCACCATCCAGAACGTCATCATCGACGCCCCGGCCGGCGACGGCATCCACTGCGAGGGCTCGTGCACGATCCGCAACGTGTGGTGGAACGACGTCGGTGAGGACGCCGCGACGTTCAGGTCGTCCAGCTCGTCGGCCACCTACCTGGTGGACGGCGGAGGCGCCAAGTCCGCCTCCGACAAGGTGTTCCAGCACAACGGCGCCGGCACGCTGACCATCAGGGACTTCCAGGTGCACAACGCGGGCAAGCTCTACCGCGCCTGCGGCAACTGCTCCAGCTCCTACCAGCGCCATGTGGTCATGGACGGCGTCACCGCCCGCTCGACCGACGTGCTGGCCGGCATCAACACGAACTGGGGCGACACGGCCCGCTTCAGCAGGATCACGGTGTACGGCGACGACACCACGATCTGCGAGAAGTACCGGGGCGTCCCGAAGGGCGACGAGCCGGAGAAGATCGGCGAGGGGGCGGATGGCGTGAACTGCCTCTACTCCTCCTCCGACATCACCTGGCGCTAGTCACCGCGGGGCCCCGAGCGAGCTCGGGGCCCCTCCCGCCTGCTTTCCTGCCGGCCCGCCCAGGACGACACGGACCGGCCAGGCGGCGGCCGCCGAACGTGCGGAGCTCCAGCGGTCACGCGCGCAGCACGTCACGTGCCCGCGCCAGCGTGGCGAGGGCACGCGGGAAACCGGTGAGGAGGCCGGCCAGCACGTCGACGGCGGAGGCCACCACCTGTGCCGGGATGCCGCGCGCCGTGTGGATGCCCGCCATCCACCTCAGGAACGAGGAGAAGAGTTCGGGATCGTCGACATACAGGGAGGCCCGCAGGTAGTCGACGATGCGGGCGATGTCCTCGGCGGTCTGCCCGACCTGCCGCTCGGTGTAGGCCGCCATCTCGGGCACGTGCCGGCCCAGCTCGTCCATGACGCCTCTCACGAGGGCGGGAGCCGACCGGTCCAGCCGCGTGTACTCGGGTCCGGCGAGGTGCGGCGGCCCGCCGGGGGCGGTCCTGCGCGGCAGCGGCCCGGCGGCCAGGAGATCCGCGGCGGCACGGGCGTCGGGCGCCCAGTCGTCGGCGCCCAGCAGCCGGGCGTAACGGCCGTCGTGGCCGAAGGCGGCTCCGCCCGCCAGCACGGGGGTGCCCGCCGCCTGGCAGGCGGTGATGGCCGCGTGCGCGGCGGGCAGCCGGATCGCGAGCGAGCTGGACAGCGCCGCCGCGTCCGGGTTCGTCCGGTGCAGGTGCGCGACCAGGTGGCGCGTGGCGATCTGCGCGCCCAGGTAGTCGACGTGCCAGCCGTTCACCCGCAGCACCTCGCTCAGCAACCGCGCGGGGAACGCGTGCCATTCGCCGTCGATGCACGCCACGGCGACCCGGCCCCTGCCCGGCGCCCGGCTCTGCCTCATGGCCGGGTGGTGGGCCAGGGCGTCGAGCACACGTTCGTTGACCGCGCTCGCGGTGTGCTCCTGGGCGACGGTGATGCGGTTGGCCGCCCACTCGTGGCCGACCCGGGCCTGCACGGCGGCGACGACGTCCATCAGCAGGGTCTCCACGGGGACGCCGGCGTCGATGGCGGCCGTCGCCGCGTCGATCGCGGCGTACTGGTCGCCCGCCATCGCCGCCGCCCACAACGTGTCGACGTGGTTCCCGATGCCGGCGTTCACGGGAGCCGCTCTCCTGCCGCGCCGGGTGGGACGTCGCGGCAGGCCGTGATGGCGACCACCGCCATGTCGTCGTGCTCGCCGCCGCCGACCCACTCCGATGCCAGCATCTCGACGCGTTCGGCCAGCGCCTCCGGAGGCATGCCGGCGCACTGCGCGAGCTGCTCGCACAGGCGTTCGTCGCCGAAGAACTCGTCGCCGAGCGGGCCGCCCCTGGCCTCGATGATGCCGTCGCTGTAGAGCAGGCACGTCTCGCCGGGCTCCAGCTCCACCGAGGCGGTGGCGCTGGTGATGTGCTCCAGCAGGCCGATCAGCGTGCCGACGGTCGTGACCGTCTCGACGCGGCCGTCGTTATGCAGGATCAGCGGTGGCGGATGCCCGGCGCTGGTCAGCCGCAACTCGACGCGGGTGCCGCGGCGCCTGAACGAGGCGAGGACGAGGGTGACGAAGCGGGTCGGGACGCCGTCGGCGATGAGGACGTCGTTCAGCAGCTCGAGCACGCGGTGGTGGTCGTCCGCCAGGGCCGACAGGGCCCGCAGGGTGTTGCGGATCCTGCCGGTGAGCACGGCGGCCTCCAGCCCTTTGCCGGACACGTCGCCGAGCACCACGAGCGACTCGCCCCCCGCGCCCGCGACGGGGTGCACGTCGTAGAAGTCGCCGCCGATCCGCTCCCCGGCGCCCGCGGGCCGGTATCGGGCCGCCACCTCCGCACCCTCCAGCCGCGGCGGGGGAGGTGGCAGCAGCTCGGCCATCAGGGTCTCGGTGATGGCCTCCTGCTCGGCGTACAGGCGGGCGACCGAGATCGCCGCACCCGCCCACGCGGTCAGCAGCCTCGCGAACACCGCCTCGTTGTCCGAGAAGCCGGCCTCCCGCTCGCGCCGCAGCAGCACCAGCGCGCCCGCGGGCAGGCCGCGGCCGGGCAGGGAGGCCAGCGCGACCGAGCCGATGTCCCCGGACCCGTCACTGAGTACCCAGCCGGGAGCGTCGGCCGGATCGATCCAGCGGGCGGGCACCGGCGGGAAACCTTGCAGCGCCTCGTCGAGGCCCGGGACCGCGCGTGGATCGATGGCCGCGCTCTCGCGGGCCACCCGGCCTCTCGCGTCGCAGCGCACGATCACGAACCTGCGGCGGGGCATCGGCAACACGACCAGCGCGGCGTCGGCGAGCCGCCGGGCGGCCAGGCGCGCCGTCGTCTCCAGGCAGCGGTCGAGGTTCAGGGAGGACAGCAGCTCCCCGGACGCCTCGACCATGTACGTCGTCCACTGGCGCTCGGCGTGCAGCGCCTCGGCGGTCCGCCGGCACCCGGTCATCCCGGCCAGCCCGGCGGGAAACGCGTCATGAGCCCGCGAGCGTCGTACCCCACCATCCAGATCGTGCCCCGTCCCCGACCGCTGTCCGAATCGTCACTCTACGGGCAGCAGGGCACGGGACCCTTCACGTCATATCCTTTCTTTCCGTATCTTTCACCTGCACCGGTGCAGGACGGCCCGCCGGAGGCGATCGAGCTCGTCGCGGCAACCATCGAGGGCGTGACGCTCGTCGAGATCAAGAACTGACCGGTGTCGTGGCGCGGCTCGCGCGGCGGAGCTAAGGTCGTGCCGTGAGGGATGAGGAGCAGGCAAACCTGGTCACGGGGGTCGGGGTGATCGACCGGGCGGTCGCCATCCTCGACACCGTCGAGCGCGCCCCGATGAGCGCCACCGAGCTGGCCCGCCACCTCGGCCTGTCCGTCCCGACCGCCCAGCGGCTGGCCGCGTCCATGGTCAAGCACGGGTTGTTGCGCCGTGACCCGCAGGGGCGCTACCACGTCGGGCGGCGCTTCACCTCCTCGGGCCTGATCACGGTCTCCGGCCCCGTGCTCGACGACCTGCGCGCGCGCACGGGGGAGACGGCGGCCATCTGGGTGCGGCGCGGCGATCACCGGCTCTGCGTGGCCAGCGCGGAGTCCGAGGCCGAGCTGCGTGCCTCCCTGCCCGTCGGCTCGCGCCTGCCGCTGGCCGGGCGCGGCTCGGCGGCGCGCATCCTGGAGGCCGGCGACCCGCCGGATCCCGCGCGTCCCGAGCGGCGCTGGCTCGAGAGCGTCTCCGAGCGCATGCTGGGGCTGAGCTCGGTCAGCGCGCCCGTACGGGTCAACGACGAGGTGGTGGCGGCTCTCTGCCTGTCCGCCCCGCTGTCGAGGGTCAGCCGGGAAGGGCCCGGCCACCAGTACGGCGACCTCGTCGTGGCCGCCGCCGAGCGCATCGAGAAGCTGATCGTGTCCGGCTGACGGCCCTGCACGAAGCCGGCCGTGTCCCGCTGAGGGGGTTCCTCGCGAAGCTCGTCGTGTCCGGCTGAGCGCCGCTCACGCGAGCGCGTGGGCGATGTGGCGCGTCGACCGGTAGAGGTCGCGGTAGAGGTGGCAGAGCCGGTCGTAGTCGGCGGCCGCGCCCGCGTCGGGCTCGACCGTGGCGACGGCCGGGTTCCAGCCCTCGCCGGCCACGCCGCACGCCCGGGCGGCCAGCATGGCGTCGCCGTACGCCGCGCCGACCGTGTGCGCGGGCAGCACCTGCGGCTGCTGCAGCACGTCCGACACGATCTGGGTCCACAACCCGCCCCGCGTGCCGCCGCCGACCGCCACGAGCCTCCTGCCCGCGCCGCCCGCGGCGCGCATGGCCTCCAGGTTGTGCCGCACGCCGAAGGCCGTGGCCTCCAGCGCCGCCCGGTAGAGGTGGCCGCGCCCGTGCCGCAGGGTCATCCCGATGAGCGTGCCGCGCGCGTCCGGGTCGAAGAGCGGCGTGCGCTCCCCGGCGAAGTACGGCAACATGAGCAGCCCCTCCGCGCCACGCCCGGCGGCCGCGGCCTCGGCGGTGAGCTCCTCGAACGACGCGCCGGTCAGGTCGCGCAACCATCCGGTGATCGCCCCCGAGGTGGCCATCCCCGCCGCCAGGTTGTACGTCCCCGGCGCGACCCCGGCGGTCCCCCACAGGTGCGGCGAGGCGGCCCGCGCGGCGAGCACCTCGACGATGAACATGGTGCTCCCGTACATCAGCATGACGTCACCCGGCGCGGTGACGCCCGCGCTGTGGGCCTCCGCCCAGGCGTCGATGGTGCCGGCGACGACCGGGATCCCGGCGGGCAGCCCGGTGCCGGCCGCGGCGGCGGGCGTGACCGTGCCGACGGTCTCGCCGCTCCACGCGAGCGCGGGCAGCTCCAGCCCGGGCGCGATGCCGGCGGCCCATTCGGCGATCCACGTGTGGGCGCGGGTGTCGTAGAGGGGCGTGCACTGGCTGGCCGAGTGGTGGTCGAGCACGTACGCGCCGGTCAGACGGTACGCCAGCCAGGAGTGCGCCATGAACACGCGCCGGGTGCGCTCCCACACGCCGGGTTCGTGGCCCCGCAGCCATTCCAGTTTCGGCCCGGCCGCCTGCGAGGTGAGCGGCGACCCGCACCTGTCCATGATCGCGGCTTCGCCGTACCGCTCGGTCTGGGCGGCGATCTCGGCGGTGGCGCGGGTGTCCACGCCGTAGAGGATGGCCGGGCGCAGCGGCGTGCCGTCGGCGTCGCAGGGCAGGACGCACGGTCCGATGCCGCTCAGCCCGAGCGCGGCGACGTCAGGACGGGCCAGCTCCCCGGCGATGGCCAGGAAGTCGGCCCACCAGACCTCGTCCGCGTCGTGCTCGAACCAGCCGGGCCGGGGCGTGGCGGTGCGGTGCTCGCGCACCGCCGTGGCCACCACCGTCCCGTCGGGCGCCACCAGCACGCCTTTGGAGCTCGCGGTGCCGATGTCGATGCCGAGGAACATCAGCCCTGCCCCGACAGGTCGTACTTCTTGTAGAGCTCGGCCGCGTTGTCCTTGGTGACCTGCGTCGTGCCGAGCACCTGCTTCTTGTCCACCTCCTGGCCGTGGAGGATCTTGTTGACGGTCTCGGCCGCCTCCTCCGCGCCCGTCGGGTAGATGAACGTGGCCGAGAGCTGGCCGAGCTGCACGGCGCGGATGCCGCCGTCGGGGATGGCCAGGCCGTCGATGCCGATGAACTTGATCTGCTCGGCCTTGCCCGCGGCCTGGGCCGCCAGGTAGGCGCCGAGCGCCATGGGGTCGTTGTGCCCGTACACGAGGTCGATCTTCTCGTGCTGGGCCAGCCACTGCTGCATGATCGGGGTGGCCTGTTCCTTCAGCCACTTGCCCTCGCGGTCGGCGATGATCTTGATCTTGGGGTTGGCCGCGATGGCCTCGCGGAAGCCCTTGTCGCGGTCGATCTGCGGCTGGTTGGACATGATGCCGCGCAGCTCGACGATGGTGCCGCCGTCGGGCAGCAGCTTGACCGCCTCCTCGCCCGCCTTCTTGCCGATGAGCACGTTGTCGCCGCCGATGAAGGCGGTGTAGCAGTCGGTGTTCACCGTGCGGTCGAGGATGATGACCGGGATCTTGGCCTGGCACGCCTGCTCCACTGCCGCCGTCAGCGGCGCGGGCTCGGTGGGGGAGACGATGAGCGCGTCGACCTTCTGCGTGATGAAGTTCTGGACCTGGGAGACCTGCGTGGCGCTCGACTGCTTGGCGTCGGCGATCGGCAGCAGCTCGATATCCGGATATTTCTTCATGAAGTGCTGCAGCTGCAGGTTGAGCTGCGCCCGGTACGGCTCGGCGTTGTTCGACTGCGAGTAGCCGACGACGAACGTCTTCTTCTCACCGCCGTCCGCCGACGTCGACGGGCCGGGCGCCTTCGACGCGCACGCCGCGGCGAGAACCGCGCACAGCGCGATGGTGATGGCCTTCTTCACGATCGAGACCCTCCTCGGAAGAACTTGAAGAGATCGGGACGCTGCAGGACCACCGCCACGACGACGATCAGCCCCTTGATGACGAGCTGCCAGTTGTCGCTGACCGCGTTGAGCCCCAGCACGTTGTCCAGCAGCGTCAGGATGAGGGCGCCGACGAACGTGCCCGCGATGGTCCCCCTGCCGCCCGCCAGCGACGCGCCGCCGATGACCGCGGCGGCGATGGCGTCCAGCTCGTACGACTGCCCGGCCTGCGGGTCGGCCGAGGCGCTGTAGGCGGCGTCGATGGGCCCCGCGAACCCGGCGAGCATGCCCGACAGCGTGAACACCGCGATCGTGATCGCCGTGACGTTGACCCCGGACAGGCGGGCCGCGGTGGGGTTGCCGCCGACCGCGTACACGTGCCGGCCGAACCGGGTCTTCGTCAGGATCAGGTGGAAGACCACGCAGACCACGATGAAGGCCAGCACCGGGTAGTAGATCCGGTCGAACAGGTTGTGCCCCGGAGTGCCGAACAGCTGGAACGCCTCCGCCTGCGGCGTCAGCTTCCCGTCGGGGCCGGCGATCTGGGTGCCGACGCTGACGTTGTCACTGACCTGCCGGTCCAGGCCGCGTACGACGGACAACATGGCCAGCGTCATGACGAACGACTGGATGCGCAGCCAGGCCGTGCCCGCGCCGTTCAGGAAGCCGAAGAACGCACCCACCACCATGCAGATCGGCACGATCTGCCACGGCTCCAGCGAATGCTTCGACAACATCATCGCCGCCGTCATCGAGGCGATGCCGAGCAGCGAGCCGACGGACAGGTCGATGCCGCCGGTCAGGATCACCAGCGTGACGCCGACGGCCAGGATGCCGCGCGAGGCGAAGGCGCCGACGGCGTTGGTGAGGTTCGTCTCGTTGAGAAAGATGTCGCCCTTCGTGGCGATGCCGACCGCGAGGATCAGGACCAGGCCGATGTAGGCCTGGGCCGCGCCGAGGGCGGAGAACGTGCGCCGCAGCCGGTTCTCGCCCGGTGGCTTCGCGGGCGTGGGCGGCGCGGTCTTGGTCGTCATGGGGTCGTCACCTTTTGTCGTGCCATGGCGGCTTCGAGAATCGCCTCCTGCGTGGGATTCTCCGTTCGGGAGAACTCCGCGGTGATCCGGCCCTCGCACAGCACGAGGATGCGGTCGCACATGGCGAGCAGCTCGGGCAACTCCGACGAGGCCACCAGCACGCCCTTGCCGCCGGCGGCCAGCGAGGACATCAGCGCGTGGATCTCCGCCTTGGCCCCCACGTCGATGCCGCGGGTGGGCTCGTCCATGAGGATCAGCGACGGCGAGGTCAGCAGCCACTTGGCCAGCACGACCTTCTGCTGGTTGCCGCCGGACAGGTTCCCGACGGTGAACCGGGTGCCGGGCGCCTTGACCCGCAGCTCGGTCACCTGCCGCTCGACGGCCGCCTGCTCGCGGCGGGCGTCCACCATGCCGAAGCGCAGGAACCGCCCGAGCGAGGGCAGGCCGGCGTTGAAGGCGATGCTGTTGCCCAGCACCAGGCTCTGCGCCTTGCGGTCCTCGGCGACGAGCGCGACGCCGCGCCGGATCGCGCCCTTCGGGCTTCGCGGGCGGTACGGCCGCCCGCCCAGGCTCATCGAGCCCGCGGCCGGCCGGTGCATCCCGAAGATCGTTTCCAGCAGCTCGCTGCGGCCCGCGCCCATCAGGCCGGCCACGCCGACGATCTCGCCCGCCCGTACGGACACGGAGACCTCGCGCAACGGGGTACGGCCGGTGCCGGGCTCGCCCGGCACCGACAACCCCTCGACCTTCAGCAGCTCCCCTCCGGTGCTTCCGCCGTCCGCCCGCGGGAACATCTCGCCCAGCGGCCGGCCGACCATCATCCGGATCAGCTCGTCCCGGTCCACGTCCGAGCGTTCGCCGACGTAGGTGCCGTCGCGCAGCACGACCACCCGGTCGGCGATCTCCTCCAGCTCCTCCAAGCGGTGCGAGATGTAGATGACGGCCACGCCGCGCCCGGTCAGGTCGCGGATGACCGTGTACAGCCGCCGCACCTCCGCGTCGGCCAGGGCCGAGGTCGGCTCGTCCATGACCAGGACGCGGACGTTCTGCGACAGCGCCTTGGCCACCTCGATGAGCTGGCGTTCGGCGATCTTGCACTGCTTGATGAGCCGGCGCGGCGACAGGTCGAGGCCGAGACCGCGCAGCAGCTCCGCGGTCCGCGCCTCCATGGCCTTCCTGTCGAGGATCGCGCGCTCCCTGCCGAGGAAGATGTTGTCCGCGACGGACAGCTCGGGCACGAGGTTGAGCTCCTGGTGGATCATCGCGATCCCGTGCCGGCGCGCGTCCTTGGGCGAGTGGATGCGCGCCGCCTGCCCGCCGATCTCGATCTCGCCCTCGTACTCCTTGAACACGCCGGCCAGGATGTTCATCAGCGTCGACTTTCCGGCGCCGTTCTCTCCGAGGAGGGCCACCACCTCGCCCTCCGCCACGGTGAGCGAGACCCCGTCGAGGGCCCGCACGCCGGGGAAGGACTTGCCGATGGCCCGCATCGTCAGAACGGTCACCGCAGACTCCACGCGGTGTAGGAGGCGGCCGACCAGGGCGTCTTCGGCGTGAGCCGGACCGTGATCTCGCCGCGGCCCCGGGTCGCGCTCGCCGGGATCTGGTAGGTGTCCTCCAGCCACCTGCGGCTCTCGTTGCCGAGCGGCTGCGTCCAGTCGGGCAGCCGGTGCCCGTTGACGGTGACCTCGGCGCGCTGCCCGGCGCGGCTCTGGTCACTCGTCCGCCGCAGCTCGACGCCCTTGTTGCCGCGGTCGATCCGCAGTCTGAAGGAGACCGGGCCCTCGGTGACGCGCTGGGTGGCCTTCAGCGTGTCGGCGTTCTCCAGATCACCCTCGAACGCGGACTCCAGCGTGGTGACCTCGCCCTGGCCGGTGTAGCGGTGGGCCCGCTCGCTGGCCGGGTCGCCGACCGTCAGGGCGTCGGTCTTCCTGGCGGCCGTCCTGCCGGAGCCGTACCAGTAGGCGGTGGAGGAGTAGACGCCCTCGACGTTGTTGGTCCAGCCGTGCTCGATGTCGAACGTGATCGAGCTGCCGAACGGCACCGCGTCGCCGATCATCAGCCGGTAGGCGCTGGTGCAGTCGCTCTCCTCCGGGCAGCCGGTGGCCGGGGCCAGGTGCACGGGATTGCCGTGGAAGGGCGTGTTGAAGGTCTCCCTGTTGAAGTACCAGCCCGCCTGGTAGAAGTCCTCGCTGCCGGTGCCGTGGATCTGCGGGGTGCGCGAGCCGTCCACGTGGACGCGCTCGTCGCCCTCCAGGTAGTTGCGGTTGGTCGGGCCGCGCATGGTGTGGCTGACCCCGACGAACTTGCCCTGGCCGGTGGCCTTGAGGAAGGGCCAGCTCTTGCCGGGGGTGGTGGCGCCGGCGTGCGACTGCGCCCCGAAATAACCGATATTTCGTGCCATGGGACGGTGGGCCGACGTGACCGACGCCTCACCCTCGATCGCCCGGCCGGTGCCGTTGTGGAGCTCGACCGTCGCGCCCTTCCCGTACGGCATCGGCCACCAGGCCGACATCGTGCTCGTCTCGGCATCGACGGCGTACATCAGCGACTTGACCGGCATCATCGCGTGCCCGCTGCCGAAGAACTCGCCGACCGGCGCGTCCACGGTGCGCCTGCCGTCGAAGGCGATCCGCAGCCGCAGCCCCTGCAGCACCTCCTGGGCCGCCCTGACCCTGGCGAGCTCGTCCTCCTCCATCGGGAAGGCGAAGGTCCGCTCGCCCTGCCAGGTCTGCGCGGCGATCGTGTAGCCGTGCGCCGCCTCGTCCGCCGCGTCGCCCACGTCCACGGTGTCGGTGCGCTCGCCGCCGCTGTCCACCCAGTACGTGAACTCGTTGTAGTCGAGGTCCGCCGACTGGAACACGTTCTTGATCGTGATCTGCGCCTTGCCCCTGGTCGCGCTCGCCGGCAGGTCGACGGACTCCTCGGCCCACATGCCCGAGGCGCCGACCTTGCTCGGCGGCCACTGGGCCACCTCCTGGCCGTCCACCAGCACCTTGGCGACCTGCTTGCCGATGGCGGGGTCGATGCGCCGGGTCAGCCGCACCCCGTCGTTCTCGGGGTCGATCTTGACGGTGAACTCGCTGGAGCCGTCCTTGCCGAACGCCCGGCCCTCGTCGGCCTCGGTCTCGGGCAGGACCTGCTCGGCCTGGGGCAGCCGGAGCCTGATCTGAGACAGCAGGCCGGAGCCCTGCGTGCGGGCGAGCCGTACCGACCTGCCGGGGGCGAGGTCGATCGCGGTGTCGTGGGTGCGCGCGCCCGGGAGCGCGGGCTTGGGGTCGCCGCCGGCCCTGAGCCGGTCGATCACGTCCTGCGCCTTGTCGGACGGGTCGAACGTGCGCACGCCCTCGGCGTCGGCGAACGTGCGGTAGGAGACGTGGTGGAAGAGCGGGTTGTGCTCGGTCGTGATGCGCATCGACTCCCGGTACGGCATCGGCACCTCGACGTAGACGCCGCCCGAGCTCTGGTCGGCGTTGCCCACGAGGGGATGGACGAAAGGCGCGCCGAGCTTGCCGTTCACCAGGTCCTGCAGGCTCGCCTCGACGACCTTGCGGCCGTCCAGCTCGATGGTGATCGTGCCCGTCTTCGTGACGTCGCCGCCGTCCCTGGTGAACCAGATGGCCTGCACCTCGCCGGCGCCGGTGTGCTCGGCGATCACGCAACCCTGGCCGGAGGTGTGCAGGCAGGAGTACGTGCCCTCGAACCCGTCGTTGTTGTCGGCCGTGCGGTCGAAGCTGGAGAACTGTTTGGTCTGCACGCCGGTCGTCAGCTCCGGCAGCCGGTCGAGCCGCCGGTAGACGTCCCACCCGACCAGGCCCTTGTCCGGCACCGGCTGCGCCTGCGCGGGTGCCGCCAACGCCCCGGCCGCCAGCACGGCCGCCAGCAGGATCGTGTTAAGCCGCATCGCCGAACCCCTCGAACTCGACACCCAGTTGTGCGCAGACCGCCCGCAGTTCGGCGACGTGGTCGCCGGGAACGGCGTGGATGTGGTTGGAGCCGAACCGCCCGAGGAACTCGGTGGCCGGCACGTGCAGCCTGGTGAACGCGTGCGGCCACTCGAACGTCGACTGCCTGGCCATGGCCTCGTTCGTGGCGTCGTCGTACAGCTCGAAGTCGCCGCGCATCACGTGCATGCGATAGGCGCCGTCCCTGCGGGTGAGCCGGGCGAACGTGGCGGCGCCGGGCGCGGCCAGGTGGTGCACGCTGGCGCCGCCGGCGGGGAAGAAGAACACCTCGGGGTAGAAGTGCGTCCTCGCCAGGTTCTCGGCGGGGTCGTCGGAGCGGGCGGCGTACCAGGTGGCGTGCTGGCCGGAGTTGCACAGGTCCCACACGTCCTTGTCGGCGTGGTAGTGCCGCACGTCGGCGAACAGGACCGGGTCGCCGCTCAGCAGCTTGAGGATCTGCATGCTCAGCGCGCCGTCCATGTCGGCCTCGGTCGCGCAGACGTGCGTCTCCTTCGGGCCCTCCCAGTCGTAGGGGTCGTTGAGGAAGGACTCGGCGATGTCCATCGTGCAGAAGTGGGTGGTCAGCTCGGGCTGGCCCTTGATGCCGGAGAAGTCCAGCTTCCACTCGTCGATGAGCTCGCGCATCGCGTAGTACGTACGGATCTGCCGTTCGAGCAGGTCAGGTGTGAGCTGCTTGCCGTCGTAGTGGACGTTGCCCTTGGTCTCCAGCCATTCGCGAGCCTCCTTCACCCGGGTCTGGGACGCGTTCTCGCTGCGGCGCACGATCTCCCACTGGTCGATCTCCTCGACGTCCACGCCGAAGGTGCGCATCCACTGGTCGGTGTTGGCGACGGCGGTGTACATGCCCATGGGCCGGCCGCCGATCCGGCCGAACGTCGATCCGCGCAGCCCTCGGACGGCCCGCGCGGCGCGCACCTCGGTCAGCACGCGGCTCTTCACGGCGAGGTCCTCGATGTCGCCCCAGGCCCGTGCGTGCACCCTGCCGATCTGGTCAAGACCGCCGCCGCCGGCCAGCATGCCGACCATGCCCGGCTGGGCGGGGTCGATGTTGGCCATCAGCAGCAGCGGCCCCGGAGTGGCCTCGGCGGCGAGCATGGTGAAATGCGGGAAGGCCCAGACCGCGTAATTGAAGATCGTCAGGTCGGGCCGCTGATCGGCGAGCCGGCGGGCCTGGGAGGTGGCCAGCTCGCTGGTCGACACGATCTCCGGAGCCACGATCACCTCGTGCCCCTCCTTGCGCAACGCCTCCGCCAGGGCGGTGGTGGCGGTGTCGATGTGATCCACAAGATCGCGGGCGACGAAGTCGCGCCCGTCCGAGATGCTCAGCACTCCGATACGTGCCACGGGTGGTTGACCTCCATGTTAAGAAATCGATTGCTCAGAAATCGATTTCCACCCAAGCTAGATCTCACCTCCTGGACCGTCAATGCCGCTTCACATCACAGAATGGCAACAGTGACCGCCTGGTAGCGCTACCGCGTACGAGCAGCGGAAAGGCCGGCGCGGGGCGGCGCCGGCCCGGGTGTGGCGGGGAGGTCAGCCGGCGCGGGGGCTGGAGCTCTCGCGGGGGTGCAGCTCCGTCTGCAGCACCATGCGGGCGGCTGGCCTGGCCGGGTTGTCGATGCGGTCGGCGAGCAGCTGCGCGGCCGCCCGCCCCAGTTCGTACGTCGGCTGCCGCACCGTGCTCAGCCCCGGGCGGAACAGCCGCGCCCAGGGGATGTCGTCGAAGCCGATCACCCCGACCTGGCCCGGGATGGCCACGCCGCGATCCACGAGGCACTCCACGGCCCCCACGGTCATCAGGTTGTTCGCCCCGAACACCGCGTCGATCTCGACCCCTTCGTCCAGGAGCGCCGCCATGGCCGAGTAGCCGCCCTCCTCGCGGAAGTCGGCGTGGCGGATCAGGGAACGGTCCGACGGCAGCCCGAAGGCCCGCAGCGCCCGCTGGTAGCCGCGCAGCCGCCGCATCGCCGTGGACATCCGGCGCGGGCCGGTGATGCAGGCGATGCGGCGGTAGCCCGACTCCAGCAGGTGCGCGGTGGCCATCTCCGCGCCCTTCTCGTTGTCCACCAGCACGGCGTCGACCTCGGTCTCGGCCAGCTCGCGGTCGATGGTCACCACGGCGGTGCCGGCGGCGACCAGGGCGCTGATGTCGGTGGAGTCGTCGGCGGGGGAGATGATCACGCCGGCCATGTTGTCGGCCAGCGCCACCGCGATGTACTCGGCCTCCCTGGCGCGGTTCTCGTCGGTGTTGCACAACACGACCGAGTAGCCGAACTGCCGCCCGCCGTCCTCCACCCCGCGCACGAGCGAGGTGAAGAACGGGTTGCCGACGTCGGAGATGAGCACCGCCCACAGCGTGGTCTGCCGGCGCCTGAGGTTGCGCGCGACGCCGTTGGGCCGGTAGCCCAGCTCCCTGACGGCCGCGTGGACGCGGGCCGCGAGCTCGGGGTTGACCGTGGAACGGCCGTTGAGCACGCGGGAGACCGTCGCGGCGGAGACCCCGGCGTGTCGCGCGACATCTTGGATTTTGAGCAACCTCGTCCCATCTCGTGGCAGGCCCGGCAGCTGAGCTACGGCAGTCTATCGCGGTGCCTGGAAATCGATTACTACCGGGGTGGGAACGGCAGCCGCTGCTCGACGGGCGCGATCCCGAACGGCTTGTGCGGCAGCGTCTGGTACCAGAACGCGACCGACGAGTAGTCGTCCGAGCGCTTGTTGGCGTGGCCGTGCTCGATCGTCACCCTGATCGACTCGGTGAACGTGATCGGGTCCTCGACGTGGAAGCGGTAGAGCGAGATCTCGCCGCTCCAGTTGTCGCCGCCGGGCATGGTGATGCCGTGGTACGGAGCGTGGTACGTCTGCGTGGGGCACCAGGCGGTGTTGAAGTAGTCCTCGGTGCCCGTGCCGTGCAACGACGGCGGGAACGGCTCCCCGTCGATGAAGATCATGTCGTCGCCCTCGCCGTACCAGTTCCAGTCGCTGGTCTCGCGCAGGTTGCGGATGTTGAGCACGCAGCCCACGTAGTGGCCGCGCCCTTCGGCGTCCAGCAGGACGTAGTTGCCGTCACCGGTGTCGTTGACGCCCTCGACCTGGAACTCGCGGTTGCTCTGCGCGCCCTGCTCGACCCCGTCCGTGGGCCGCTCGCAGCGCCACTGGGCGTGGAAGTAGCCGAGGTCGTCGGCGGCGGCGTCGAACACCTCGTAGTCGATGTAGTAGTAGAAGAAGACCGGCTCGGACGACAGCTCGCTGACCAGCTCCACCTTCGCCCGGCTGGCGAACGGCATGTGGAACCACGAGTTGAAGCCCTTGCCGTCCTGCGGGCTCATCTGCAGCGGCGCCGAGACGAAGTTCGCCGTCCTGGCGTGGCCCATGCCGAA
Source organism: Nonomuraea sp. B10E15 (assembly GCF_039871615.1). Taxonomy (NCBI): domain Bacteria; kingdom Bacillati; phylum Actinomycetota; class Actinomycetes; order Streptosporangiales; family Streptosporangiaceae; genus Nonomuraea; species Nonomuraea sp. B10E15. The sequence goes on along the minus strand of NZ_JBDPMB010000031.1, from coordinate 56,694 downwards.
GAAGTCGCCGAGCGGCACCAGCACGCTGGGATGCTCCTGGTCCTCCCACGTGATCTTCAACACCAGGCGGCGCAGGTAGTCGAGGTCCGCCGCGTCGGGCACGTCCTGCTGGGGCAGCGCCACGGTGCACCAGATGTGGTTGATCGAGCCGGGGCCCTCGATGTCGGCCAGGGTGACGGTGGTCCCCGCCTCGACCTTCAGCCGGTCGTCGTTGGCGCCCGTGCGGTCGTAGCTGGAGACGCGCCTGCGCCTGGACGCCCGCAGCCGGGGCAGGTCGCGCAGGCTGCTGCCGAAGTCGCCATAAGTCATGCTGGTTCGATCCTCACTTCAATCCGGAGGTCTTGATCGCCTCGACGAGCCGGCGCTGGCCGAGCACGAAAGCGACCAAGGTGGGCACGGCCGCGATCACCGTCGCGGCCAGGACATAGTTCCAGGCCGAGCCGTACTGGCCTTGGAGGGTGGAGATCCCGACCTGCACCACGCGCAGCTCCGGGTCTTGGACGGCGGTCAGCGGCCAGAGGAACGCGTTCCAGTTGGCCAGGAAGAACAGGACGGCGAGCGAGGCGAGCACCGGGCGGCTGAGCGGCACCACCACCTGCCACCAGCGCCGGAAATATCCGCACCCGTCGAGGTCTGCGGCCTCTTCCAGCTCGCGCGGAATCGTCAGGTAGTACTGGCGGAGCAGGAAGATCCCGAACGCGTGGAAGATCGCCGGCAGGATGAGCCCCGCGTACGTGTCCAGCAGCCCCAGCTCCCTGGCCACCAGGAACAGCGGCACGAGGATCACCGGCAGCGACACCAGCATCGTGGACACGATCATCGAGAAGATCACCTGCCGCCCGGGAAACCGCAGCCGGGCCAGCGCGTACGCCGCCATCGAGTGCAGCACGAGCGCGATCACCGTCACCGCGACGGAGACGATGGCGCTGTTGACCATGTATCGGCCGATCGGCACCTCGGTCAGCACGTAGAGCAGGTTGTCCAGGGTCAGCCTGCTCGGCAGCGTCACGTCGAACAGCTCGTCGGCCGGCCTCAGCACCGCCACCAGCAGCCACACCAGCGGGGCCACGGTGACCATGGCCAGCACGTATCCGACGATCGCGCGCAGCCTAACCGGCATCGAACCGGCCTCCCCTCGTGAGCCCGAACATGGTCCCCGTCGCCGTGATGAGGAACCCGACGACGACCGTGGTCAGGGCCGACGCGTAACCGTAGTTGTTGAAGGTGAAGGCCTGCTGGTAGATGTAGAAGACCACGCTCGACGTGCTGCCCGCGGGGCCGCCCTGGGTCAGCACATAGACCAGGTCGAAGGCCTGCAGCCCGGTCACCGACCCGACCACCGAGTTGACCAGCACGAAGAAGCTGGTGGGCCGGAGCAGCGGCCAGATCACGTGGCGAAACTTCTGCCACGCGGTGGCCCCGTCGATGCCGGCCGCCTCCTCGTACTCCTTCGGGATGTCCTTCAGCCCGCCGAGCAGGATCAGCATGTTGTAACCCATCAGGAACCAGATGCTGATCGCCACCAGCGACCCGAGCGCCAGCGACGGATCGCCGAGGAACGACGTGTCGCCCAGCCCCACGGGCCGCAGCAGCGTGGGCACCGCGCCCTGCTTGTCGACCAGCAGGAACTGCCAGGCGATGCCGACGACGACGAGGCTGATGACGTGCGGCAGGAAGAACATCGTCCGCACCAGCCCGACGCCGGGGAAGTGGTCGCGCACCAGCAGCGCGAGGCCGAGGCTGACGACGAAGCCGATCGGCACGAACGCCACCGTGTACGTCAGCGTGACCCTGACGCTCTGCCAGAGCTGGGCGTCCTCGGCCATCTGCCGGAAGTTGTCCAGGCCGACGTACGTGTAGCCGCCGAAGCCGTCCGCGCTGAACAGCGAGACACCGAGGGACAGGACCATGGGCAGCCCGACGAACATCACCAGGCCGAGCAGGTCGGGCGCCACGAAGGCGTACCCGGCGAGCGCCTCGCGCCTGCGCCGGTTCCACACCGGAGGCGCGGCGCCGGGCGGCCGCCGCACCGCCGTGCCGGCGTCGGCAACGGTCGCCATGTTCTATCGCCTCTCTCGGGTCAGGTGGTCGCCGGGCGTGCGCGCCCCGGGCCGGGGACGCCGGTCACAACATCGCCGCACCCTTGTAGCCCTTCAGGAAGGCGTCGATCTTCGCCGCGGCGTCGGCCGCCGCCTTGGCCGGATCCGCACCGCCGAGCTGGGCGGCCTGGATGGCGTCCGACACGGCCTTGTAGACCTCGGGGGTGTAGCGGGGCTCGCCTCTGGAACCGGGGACGACCTTCTCCAGGAAGACCTTCAGCGCGGGATCGTCGAAGGCGCCGGCCGACTTGGCCGCCTCCTGCACGGACGTCCGGGCCGGCAGGTTCGTCTTGACGACCGTGTTCCACTGGCGGCCGCGCTCGATGCCCTCGGCGTCCCTCGCGCCCAGGGCCCAGGTGATGAACCTGGCCGCGGCCTCGGGATTGGCTCCCTTGGCGTTGGCCACGAACGCCCAGCCGCCGACCGAGGTCGTGTAGGTGCCGCCTTCCGGCACGGGCAGCGGGAAGACGCCGTACTCGAAGTCCTTGTTGTTCTGAGCCAGCTGCGAGACCCCCCAGATGCCGGTCTGCTGCATGGCGACGAACCCGCTGCCGAGGTTGGCCGGGGTGTCGTTGCCGCCGTCGCCCTGCGGCTTGCGCGGGGACATCTTGCCGGTGACGCTGTCCTGCCAGAGCTTCAGCGCGCTGTGCACGGCGGGCGAGTCGAAGCCGGGCCCGCCGTTCTCCGGCACCGCCGAGCCGCCCGCCATCCACATGAACGGATACCAGGTGAAGTTCTGGTAGTAGCCGGGGATGGTCTCGAACAGCAGGCCGAACCGGTCCTTGGAGGACAGCTTGCCGGCCACCTCGAGCAGTTGCTCCCAGGTCTTCGGAAGGTCGCCCTCCGACAACTTCGCCTGCTCGAAGGCGTCGACGCTGTAGAAGACGGCCAGCGGCTCGCGCTCCATCGGCAGTCCGTAGATCTTCCCGTCGACCGTGCGGGTGTCGAGCACGCCGTCCGCGAAGTCGGCGATCTGGTCGGGCTTGAGGTGCGGCGTGAGGTCGGTCAGCACGCCGCCGTTGTGGTAGCGCAGGAAGTCGCCCGGGCTGAGCAGGAAGATGTCCGGCCCCTGCCCGGCGGAGAACGCGGTCTGCAGCGCCCGGCCGGCCAGATATTCCGACACGGGCAGGTAGTGGAGCTTGACCTTGACGTCGTTGTTGGAGTTCCATGTCGCGACGAGGTCGGTGAACCACTTGCTCTGGGCGTCGGACTGCGGATTGGGGCCGTAGAAGTTCCAGAAGGTCAGCTCTTTCGGGTTGCCGCCCTGGTCACCGCCCCCGCATGCCGACAGCAGCGGCGCCGCCATGGCCGAACCTAACATGACGGTCCCGCCGCGCAGCAGCGATCGGCGGGTCACCCTCGCGAAGGCCGACATATCGCATCCTCCTGGAGTTGAGTGCTCGGGGGGCGAGCAATCGATTTCCCAGAAAATGTAGAAGTCGGCATGCCGGGCGTCAAGAACCTCACGGCTTCGCTTGCCGGATACAGGAATCGATATCTCCGCGTGACCTGCGCGGACGCCGTCCGGCCGGCCGGTCACGTCATCTCGGCGGCCGCGAGCGGTTTCCGCCCGTTTCCCGGGCGTTCTCCCGGGTCCTGCTCGCCGCGGTCGCCGACCTCGAAAAGCCCCTTCTGGACGCCGGGCGAGCGGGACCCGCACTGACCAGGGCCCGCGTGTCACGCAAGCGGCGTGCCCCGCGCCAGGCACTCCTTGACCAGGGCCACCGCGTCGGCGAGTGCGCCCTCGCCGACGCCGGTGCGCACGCCGCGCGCATGCAGGTGCGCCACCAGGCGCTCGGTCGCGAGGTTGCCGTGCGCGCCCGGCGCGAACGGGCAACCCCCGTAGCCGCCGGCGGCGGCGTCGAAGCGGGTCACGCCCAGCTCCAGCGCGGCGTCGACGGTGTCGAGCGCCTGGCCGCGGGCGTCGTGGAGGTGCAGCCCGAACTCCACGTGCGGCAGGGCGGGCCGGATCGTGGCCAGCGTACGGGCGATCCGCTCGGGCTCGGTGGTGCCCAGCGTGTCCGCCAGGACGATGCGGGCCACTCCCATCCCGGCGAGGCCGTGGGCCACGGCGAGCAGTCTGGGCGGGGCGATCTCGCCGTCGAACGGGCAGGTGAACGCGGTGGAGACGCCGCCGGTGAAGGTGGCCTGCGGGTGGCCGGCCACCACGTCGCGGAAACCGGCGAGCACGTCCTCGACGCCGCGTCCCGCGTTGGCCAGGCTGTGTCCCTGCCCGGCCGACACGACCAGCACGATCTCGTCGGCTCCCGCCGCCACCGCACGGCTGACGCCCCGTGCGTTGAGCGCGAGCGCGCTGTAGCGTACGGAGCCGTCGCGGGGGAGTGCGGCGAACAACTCCTCCGCGCCCGCCATCTGCGGCACCCTGGCCGGGTTGACGAAGGAGGCGGCCTCGATCGCGCGCACTCCGGCGGCGGCCAGCGCGGCGGCGATGGCGACGCGGTCCGGCACCGGGACCACGACGGGCTCGTCCTGCAGCCCGTCCCTGAGCACGACGTCGTTGACCGTCACGTCGGCGGCGACGGGCATGTCAGGCCCTCCTTTCCGGCGTCACCGGCGACGGGCGGGTCGGTTCGCCCGCGCGCCGACGGCAGGGCATGTCAGATCACCTTCCTGGCGCGCAGCTCGCCGAGCCGGCCGGCCGAGTAGCCGAGCAGCTCGCCCAGGACCTGGTCGGTGTGCGCGCCCAGGTCGGGGCCGGCCCAGCGCACGTCGCCGGGCGCGCCGGGCACGCGCGGCACCACGCCGGGGAAGCGGATCTCCTCGGGCTCGCCGTCGACGGTGACCTTGAGCGGGCGGAGCATGTCACGGGCGCGGTAGTGCTCGTCGGCGGCGATGTCGGCGGCGTCGTAGATGGGCCCGGCGGGAACGCCGGCCCGGCTGAGCAGCTCGACCGCCTCGGCGGCGGTGTGGCGGGCGGTCCACGCGGAGATGGCCCCGTTGAGCTCGGGCTCGCGCGCGTCGCGGGCGGAGCCGTCGGCCAGCGTGGGGTCCGTGCCCAGGTCGGGGCGGCCCACCGCGGTCATGAGCCGGCCGAACACGCCGCTGGAGTTCCCCGCGATGATCACGGACCCGCCGCCGCTGGTGGGGTAGATGCCGCTGGGCACCACGCCGGGCAGGTTGCCTGCGGTGCGGCGGCGGATCACGTCGTACGCGTCGTAGTCGGGGACCAGCGACTCCATGGCCATGAACACCGACTCGTAGAGGGCCACGTCCGCGACCCGTGGCCCCTCGTGCGGCCGCCCCCGCGCCTTGGCCAGCAACAACATCAGCGCGCCGATCGCGCCGTACAGGCCGGCCAGGGCGTCGCCGACCGGCGCGGCGGGCCGGACGGGCTCGCGGTCGGGATGCCCGGTGACGTGCCGCAGGCCGCCGAACGCCTCGGCCACACCACCGAAACCCGCCCGATCCCGGTACGGTCCCGTCTGCCCGTAACCCGAGATGCGGACCAGCACGACGTCGGCGTTGGCGGCCGTCAGCTCGTCGGAGCCGAGCCTGAGACGCTCCAGCGTGCCGGGGCGGAAGTTCTCCACGACCACGTCGCAGTGGCGCACGAGGCCGAGCGCGATGTCGCGGCCCTCGCCGGTGCTCAGATCCACGGTGACGGAGCGTTTGTTGCGGGCGATGGTACGGAACATCATCGACGTCCCGCCCCTGCTGCGCCGCCAGCCGCGCAGTTCGTCCCCGGTGCCGGGCCGCTCGATCTTCACGACCTCGGCGCCGAAGTCCGCGAAGATCCGGGTGGCGAACGGCGCGGCGATGAAGCTGCCCAGTTCGAGGACCCGGATCCCGGCGAGCGGCGGTTGGTCTCCTTCGTCCACAACACTGCCTTTCTCAAATAATGAGTATTAATGCTCATTTAACGAGAATGAGAGCCTATTTGTGACGATAGAGGCCGATATTTGGACAAACAAGGGGAGCGTGCCCCATAAGGACGCCATGGCGGGGCGCTTAGGTGGGCCTAGGGGTGCACGGCGCCGGAGGCCGTGCGGGCCGGGCGCCGGGTCAGCGGGCGCTGCTCTGGCGGGGGCGCAACTCGGCGGGCAGGACGACCGTGGCGGGCCGGCCCGCCGGGGTGGCGATGCGGTCGACGAGCAGGCGGGCGGCCATGCGGCCGAGCTCGTACGTCGGCTGGGCCACCGTGGTGAGCGACGGGCGGACCAGGTCGGCCCACGGGATCTCGTCGAACCCGACCACGCCCATCTCCCCTGGCACCCGCACCTCGCGGTCGGCCAGGCAGCGCAGCGCGCCCACCGTCATGAGGTTGTTGGCCACGAACACCGCGTCGGGGCGCTCGGGGGAGGACAGCAGCGACGCCATGGCGTCGTAGCCGCCCTGCTCGCGGAAGTCGGTCCTGGCGACCAGCGGCTCCGCCGGCGGCTGCTGCGCGGACAGGGCGGTGGTGTAGCCGCGCAGGCGCAGGTCGGCGGTGCTCACACCCTCGGGCCCCGTGATGCACGCGATGCGCCGGTAGCCGGCGTCCAGCAGGTGCCGGGTGGCCGTGCGCGCGCCCGCCTCGTTGTCGACCACGACGGTGTCGACCTCGCCGCGCGGCAACTGGCGGTCGATGGCGACGACCGGGATGGGGGAGTCGAGCAGGCTCTTGGCCGCCTTCGCGCTGCCCGACGACGCGATGATCACCCCGGCCATCTGCTCGCTCAGCGCCGCCGCGACGTACGTCTCCTCCTTGGCCGGGTCTTCGTCGCTGTTGCACAACACGACGGAGTAGCCCGCCTGCTGGGCGACGTCCTCGACGCCGCGGACGGTGGCGGTGAAGAACGGGTTGCCGATGTCGGAGATGATCACGGCCCAGAGCGTGGTGCGGCTGCGCCGCAGGTTGCGGGCCACCGCGTTGGGGCGGTAGCCGAGCTCGCGGACCGCGGTGAGCACCCGCGCGACCATGGCGGGATCGACCGTCCTCGCGCCGTTGAGCACGCGCGAGACGGTGGCGGCGGACACGCCGGCCTCACGGGCGACATCGTAGATAGTGGGCATCGCACCAAGTTTCTACCATCGCGGGGCTGCGCGCTCCCGGGCCTTCGGCGTCCAACAGGGAAAACGCCAAGATCATCCTGTCACACTTCAAACTTTCTCGAAATATGCCCGCCTGCCGGACGGGGCCCCATCCGATCTCTGGCGCGCGAGGGGCTTGACGCCTGTCACGCACGCTTGTACGTTCGGCCGGAAATCGATTGCTCGCAGCTGTTCTCCGACACCTCCCACCCTCATCGGCCCCCACCGCCGCGCGCCCAGGGGATACCGCACCGCCAGGAGAAGCCATGTATTCGATCGTCCGACGAGGCCTGGGCGCAGGACTGGCCACCCTGCTCCTGGCAGCGACCGCCGTGGCCCAGGACAGCACCCCCGCGGCGGCCGAGGCGCCGCCACCCAGCTCGTTCTTCTCGACGGTGCAGATCGACTCCGGCGCCACGGTCGGGGCGCCCGCCGTCGGCGACAACCGCAACCACGGCGACCTGTGGCCGTCGTGCTGGTCCGACGACGACAACGTCTACACCGCGTACGGCGACGGCATCGGCTTCGGCGGCGCCATGAGCGACATCGGCGTGGCCAGGATCTCCGGCATGCCGGGCAACCTCACCGGCGCCCAGTTGCCGATCGGCGACGACGTCGGCCAGGTGTGGACCCCGGGACACACGCGCAAGCCGACCGGCATGGCCTGCGTGGACGGCACCCTCTACCTGGCCGTCCAGGACCTGGCCTTCGACTTCAACGACGCGCCCGCCGCCACCATCGCCAAGTCGACCGACCACGGCCGGACGTGGACGTGGGACAGGACGGGCGCGATGTTCCGCGACGGCCTGTTCACCACCATCATGTTCCTCGACTACGGCAAGGCGTACGCCGACGCGCCCGACGACCACGTCTACGCCTACGGGCTCGACCACAACTGGCGCGACTCGTTCAACGACCGGGTGCCCGATCCCGTGGACGTGTGGCTGGCCCGGGTGCCGAAGGACGCGGTGCAGGACCGCGGCGCCTGGGAGTTCGTCAGCGGCTTCACCGCTTCCGGCACGCCCACCTGGTCGGAAGAGATCGGTGACCGCGTCGCCGTGCTGCACGACGACCGGCACCTGTACCAGGACGTCTACACCGCGGGACGAGCCAGGAACCTCACCGTGATCAGCCAGGGCGGCGTGGTCTACAACAAGCCGCTCGACCGCTACCTGTACACGTCGTGGACGGAGTACACGTTCGAGTTCTACGAGTCGCCCACGCCCTGGGGCCCGTGGCGGCGCTTCACCGGCAAGGACTTCGGCGGCTACCCGTGGACGCGCACCAAGCACGGCGGCTACGCCACGACCATCCCGTCGAAGTACATCAGCGCCGACGGCAGGTCGATGTGGCTGCAGTCGAACGTCTGCCCGTGCGGCGGCGGCTACCCGGAGGGCGAGCACTGGGCGTACACCTTCTCGCTGCGCGGGATGCGCCTCGAACCGCACGTGGAGACCACCCCGGGCAACGCGCCCGACGCCGGCCGCAACCTCGCCAGGGAGCCGGGCACCGCGGGCGTCGAAAGGGTCGCGCACTTCGGCAACACCGCGTACTACAACGACGGCGACAGATCCCGCAGCGAGGACGACTGGAACGACGAGCGCAAGGGCGCCAGCTGGTGGGGATACACCTGGCCGCGCGAGTACACGATGGACAAGGTCGTCTTCACCAGCGGGCAGATGTTCGGCGACGGCGGCTGGTTCGGCGCCGGCCTCAGGGTGCAGGTGCGCAGGGACCACGCATGGACGGACGTGAGCGGGCTGCGGATCACCCCCGGATATCCGTACGACAGCACGGCGGGGCCCTTCCGCGCGTACGAGCTGGCTTTCGACGCGACCGGCGGTGACGGGGTGCGGATCATCGGCGCCCCTGGCGGCACCCGGACGTTCACCTCGATCGCCGAGCTGGAGGTCTACCACACGGGCGGCACGTGAACGCGGGCGCCGGCTCGGGTCAGGTGAGCGCGTCGAGGGCGCGGTCGACGTCGTCGGCGGTGGTGTAGACGTGGAAGCTGGCGCGTACCTTCCCGGCGCGTACGGCCGCGCGGATGCCGGCCGCCTCCAGCCGCTCGCCCGGGGCGTCCACGGAGACGATGGCCGTGTCGGCGGGCTCCAGGCCCAGCCCGGCCCTGAAGCGGTTGGCGAGCGCCACGTCGTGGTCGTGGACGCGCTGGACGCCGAGCTCGTTCAGCAGCTCGATGGCGGGGGCGGCGCCGACGTACGAGAACCAGGCGGGTGACAGGTCGAACGCGCGGGCGTCGGGGGCCAGGCGCAGCGGGGGGCCGTAGTAGGAGCCGCCCTCGCCGGCGTACCAGCCGGCGGCCAGGGGGCGCATGCGCTCGCGCAGGCGGGGCGACAGGTAGCCGAAGGCGGCGCCGCGCGGCGCCATCAGCCACTTGTACGCGGCGCAGGCCAGCGCGTCGATGCCGGAGACGTCCACCGGGAGCCAGCCGCAGGCCTGCGAGGCGTCGGCGATGACGAGCGCGTCGCAGGCCCTGGCGGCGGCCACGATGTCGGCGAGCGGCGCGACCTGGCCGGTGGCGGACTGGACGAGGCTGAAGGCGACGGCGCCGGTGGAGCCGTCGATCGCGTCGGCCAGCCGGTCGGCGGGGACGGTCTCCACCCGGGCGGCCACCGCCCAGGGGAACAGGTTGCTGGTGAACTCGATCTCGGGCACGACCACGCGCGCGCCCGGCGGCAGCGCCGTGGCGACCGTGGACATGATCTGGGAGACGGTGGAGCTGATCGACACGTCGGCCACGGGGGCGCCGATGAGGCGGGCGAACGCGGCGCGCGAGCGGGCGACGGAGGTGTCCCAGGGCGCCCAGTCGCTGCTGCCGTGCCGCCACTCGGTCAGCACGGCCTGGAGCTCGTCGGCGGCGCGCCGCGGCGGCACGCCGTAGGAGGCGGTGTTCAGCCAGCCCGGATCGGCGTCCCAGAGCTCGCCTGCCGTGGTGATGAGATCAGCGTCCATGGGGGCAGCGTAGACCGCCCGATCTGCCCAGAGTCGACCGCCTCACTGCGAGACAGCCCGATAAGTTATATCAAATCGCCTATTGACATAACTAAACGCTACAACGAGTATTTTGGCATGTCAGAACGTGACCTCCTGCTCCATGTGCAGATCCGCAGGGCGCTGGAGGCGCGTATCCGCAGCGGTCACTGGGGTCCGGGCACCCGGATCCCCACCGAGGTCGAGCTCTGCGAGGAGTTCGAGGTCTCGCGCATCACCGTGCAGCGGGCCCTTCGCGACCTCGCCGACGCCGGGCTCATCGTGCGCTTCCGCAAGCGCGGCAGCTTCGTCGCCCAGGCCGTCGGCCGGCACAACCTGCTCCGCTTCACCGGCCTGCTGATCCAGGGACCGGAGACGCACGGCGACCACAAGGTCGTCTCGGCGCAGGTGATGCCCGCGCAGTCGGCGCGGCTGCGGCTGCCCGGCGTGCCGGACGAGGAGGCGGTCGTCCAGATGGAGCGCCACAAGATGGACACGGCCGGCCAGGTGATCAACAGCGAGCTGCACGTGTTGCCGTTCCGGCTGGCGCCCGACCTGCTCGACCAGCCGCTGGAGCCCCTCACCACGCACGCCTACCTGCGCGACCGCGGGATCGAGCTGGTGCGGGCCAGGATGTACGTGGAGCCGTGCGTCCTCGGCGGCGCCGAGGCGGAGGCGTTCGGCCTGCCCGCGGGCACGCCCGCGTTCCGCTGGACGCGCGAGACCTGGACCAGGCGGGGAGAGATCGCGGAGATCGTGGAAATGATCGTCCCGCCCCGGTCCGAGCGGTTCTACGTGGAGACCGACCTGGGCGGCTCCTCCGACCACAGCTGAATCATCCCCTGACAGGACGGCACGACAGGACCGGCGCGACCCAACCGGCGCCGGGCCGGGTTCTCGCCATGCCGTGAACCCTCCAGAAAACCGTCATACCCCCCGAAACCCCCCGAAGGAGCGGAGCCATGACCTCAGTCGCCGTCGTCGGCACCGGCACCGTCGGCTCGATGGCCCTGTGGCGGCTGGCCGAGCGCGGCATCCACGCCGTCGGCTTCGACACCTACGCCCCCGGCCACGACCGCGGGGCCGCCGGAGGCGAGTCGCGCATCTTCCGTACGGCGTACAAGGAAGGCCCCCGCTACGTGCCGCTGCTGCGCGAGGCCCGCGCCCTGTGGGCCGAACTGGAGCGCGCAGCGGGACGCCGGCTGCTCACCCCGGTCGGCGGCGTCACGGCGGGCCCCCGCGAACATCCCAAGGTGCGCGCGGTGCTGGACGCCGCCCGCGCCCACGACCTGCCCGTCGAGGTCCTGACGGGCGAGGACGCGCGGCGGCGGGTGCCCGAGCACCCCCTGCGCGACGGAGAGGTCATGGTCGTCGACCACGACGCCGGCTACCTGCGTCCCGAACCCGCCGTCGGGGCCGCGGCCGCCGCCGCGGAGCGGGCGGGCGCGCGCGTCGCCCGCTACACGCCCGTACGCGAACTGCGCGAGGACGCCGCCGGCGTCACCGTCCTGGCCGAGGACGGCGAGCACCGCTTCACCCACGCGGTGCTCGCCCCCGGCCCGTGGGCGGCGGCGAGCGGCCTGCTGCCCGAACCGCTCGCCCGCGCCCTGACCGTCAGGGCCATCACCTCGACCTGGTTCCCGCGCCGGGACGAGAGCCTGTTCGACCCCGGCCGGTGCCCGATCGCCATCCGCGTCGGCGAGCCCGCCTACTCGTGTTTCCCCGCGGTGGACGGCGCGACCGTCAAGATCAACCTGCACGTGCCCTGGCAGGAGATCGCGTCACCCGCCGCGCTGGCCCGCAGCGTGCCCGTCGCCTACGTCAGGCAGGTCGCGCGCGCGGTCGCCGAGACGCTGCCGGGGCTGGACCCGGACCCGGTGCGGGTGGCGACGTACTGCGACGCCTTCACCCCCGACGGGCACGGCCTGCTCGGCGGGCCCGGCCGCACCGTGCTCGCCGCGGCGTTCAGCGGCCACGGTTTCAAGCTCGCACCCGTCCTCGGAGACATCATCGCCGACCTGGTCGAGACCGGCGCGACCGCGCGCGACATCGGCCACCTAGCCCCGAACCGCACCCTGCGGAGGTCGCCATGACACCCAGATCGCTGACCGCCGGGCTCCTCGCCGGAGCCCTCGCCCTCACCTCCTGCGGCCCGCCCACGCCGTCCGCCGCCCCCGGCACGCTGGTCATCGCCGGATACGGCGGGTCGTACGAGGAGGCGTTCAAGCAGTCGGTCATCCCCGGCTTCGAGAAGGCCTGCTCGTGCAAGGTCACCTACGTCGCCGGCAGCTCCACCGACACCGTCGCCAAGCTCAAGGCGCAGAAGGACGCGCCGCAGATCGACGTCGCGCTCATCGACGACGGCGTGCAGAACCAGGCGGTCGAGGCGGGCCTGCTCGCCAAGCTCGACCCGAAGACCGTCACGAACCTGCCCAAGGTGATCGACATCGCCCGCCTGCCCGGCGACGTCGGCGTCGGCTTCTCCCTGAACGCCACCGGCCTGGCCTACAACACCGACTACTACGCCAAGAACGGCCTGCCCGCTCCCGAACGGCTCGCCGACCTGGCGGACCCCAAGCTCAAGGGCAAGCTCGTCATGCCGTCCATCACCCAGACGTACGGCCTGGGCGCCCTGCTCATGGCGGCCAAGGTCGCCGGCGGCTCCGAGCAGGACATCGCCCCCGGCTTCGCGGGCGTGAAGAAGGTCGCCGCCAACGCCGTCACGTTCGACACCACCGCCGACGTGTCCAACTATTTCCTCCAGGGCCAGGCCGTCGCCACCGTGTGGGGCAACTCGCGGGTGCAGACGCTGGCCAAGAAGGGGTTCCCCATCAAGTTCGTCTACCCGGAGGAGGGCGCGCTGCCCCTGATCGCCACCGTCAACGTGGTGAACAAGGCGCCGCACCCCGACCTGGCGCAGAAGTTCGTCAACACGCTGCTCGACCCTTCGGCGCAGCAGGCCATGGCCGCCTCCAACTTCAACGGCCCGGCCGTCGAGGGCGTCACGCTCGCCCCCGCGCTCGCCGAGAAGGTCGTCGGCCAGGAACGCGCCGCGGACCTGCGCAAGCTCGACTGGGCCACGATCAACAAGAGCCGCTCCGCGTGGACGGACCGCTGGAACAAGGAGATCGAAACCTCATGACCAGGCTGCTCGCCGCGGCGCTGGCCCTCGTCGGGCTCGCGGCCTGCGCCCCGCCCACCCCCGCCGCCGCGCCCGGCAAGCTCGTCGTGGCCGGGTACGGAGGCTCGTACCAGGAGGCCTTCGAACAGGCCGTGCTGCCCGGCTTCGAGAAGTCCTGCGGCTGCCAGGTCACCTACGTCGCCGGCAGCTCCACCGACACCGTCGCCAAGCTCAAGGCGCAGAAGGACGCGCCGCAGATCGACGTGGCCCTCATCGACGACGGACCGCAGGCCCAGGCGGCCGAGGCCGGGCTGCTGGCCAGGCTCGACCCGGCCAAGGTCACCCGCCTGGACAAGGTGGAGAAGGTCGCCAGGCTCGCAGGAGACGTCGGGGTCGGCTTCGCGCTGACCGCGACCGGGCTCGCCTACAACCGCGACTGGTACGCGAAGAACGGCCTGCCCGCGCCCAAGCGCCTGGCCGACCTGGCCGACCCGAGGCTCAAGGGCAAGGTCGTGCTGCCGTCGATCAGCAACACGTACGGCGTGGGCGCGCTGATGCTGGCGGCCCGCGCGGACGGCGGTTCCGAGCGGGACATCGACCCGGGCTTCGCGGGCGTGAAGAAGGTGGCCGCCAACGCGTTCACGTTCGACACCACCGCCGACGTGTCCAACTACTTCCTCCAGGGGCAGGCCGTCGCCTCCGTCTGGGGCGGATCGCGCGTGGAGACGCTGGCGGACAAGGACTTCCCGATCGCGTTCGTCTACCCCGAGGCCGGCGCCATCCCGCTGCTGGCCACCGCGAACGTGGTCGACGGGGCGCCGCACCCCGACCTGGCGCAGCAGTTCGTCAACGCCCTGCTGCAGCCCGGCATCCAGCGCGAGCTGGCCGCCGAGGGCTACGACGGGCCGACGGTCACCGACGCCGGGCTCGACCCGGCGGTGGCCGGGCGGGTGGTCGGCCCGGAGCAGGCGGCCGAGATGAAGCCGCTGGACTGGACCGTCGTCAACGGCGCGCGGTCCGCGTGGACGGACCGGTGGACGAAGGAGGTCGAACGGTCGTGAGGACCCGCACCACCCGGCAGGAGGCTGAACGGCCAGTGAGCACGAGCACCACCGAGACGCCCGCGGGCACGGCCGCACGGCGCGGGCGCCTGCGCCTGGACGGCGTGCGCAAGGTGCTGGGCGGCAAGGAGGTCGTCTCCGCGGTGGACCTGGAGACGGAGCCGGGCGAGTTCCTGACCCTGCTCGGGCCCTCGGGCTGCGGCAAGACCACCACGCTCAACATGGTGGCCGGGCATCTCGGCGCCGACGGCGGCGTGATCGAGGTGGACGGCACGGACGTCACCGGCACCCCGCCGCACCGCCGCTCGATGGGCATGGTCTTCCAGTCGTACGCGCTGTTCCCGCACATGACGATCGCCGACAACGTGGCGTTCGGCCTGCGCATGCGGAAGGTGCCGGCGGCCGAGCGCCGGCGCCAGGTCGAGGAGGTGCTGGAGATGGTCGGCCTGGACGGCATGGCCGGCCGGCACCCGCGCCAGCTGTCCGGCGGCCAGCAGCAGCGCGCCGCGCTGGCCAGGGCCCTCGTCATCCAGCCCGACCTGCTGCTGCTCGACGAGCCGTTCTCCAACCTCGACGCGCAGCTGCGGGTGCGGCTGCGCGAGGAGGTCGTCGCGCTGCAGCGGCGCATCGGCACCACCACCATCCTCGTCACCCACGACCAGGAGGAGGCGCTGGCGGTCTCCGACCGGATCGCGGTCATGGCCGACGGCGTCATCCACCAGCTCGACCGGCCGCGGGAGATCTACCTGAGGCCGGCCACGGACTTCGTGGCGCAGTTCATCGGCGAGGTCAACGCCCTCGACGGCACCGCCACGGGCGCCGGCGTCTGCGAGGTCGCGGGCGCGAGGGTCGGCGCCACCCCCGTGGGCGACCCTCCGGCCCAGGGCGCCGGCGTGCGCGTCTACGTACGGCCCGAGGTCGTGCGGATCCGGGCGGACGGCGACGGGCTCAGGGGCACCGTGCGGGAGACCCGGTTCCTCGGCTCGCGCATCCGGTGCGTCGTCGCCACCGGTGCGGGCGAGGTGACGGCGGCGCTGCCGTTCGACGCGGAGGTGCCCGCGGCAGGGGAGGAGGTGACCTGCGCATGGCGGCCGTCGGACGCCTCGATGGCGGCCCGATGACCGGGCCAGGGAACGGGCCCGGGAACGGGCCAGGGTATGGGCCGGCGAGCGGGCGGGGGAGCCGCCCCCGCTGGCGTACGGGCCTGCTGCTCGCGCTGCCCGCCGTCGTCATCTTCGCGCTGCTGTTCGTGGCGCCGCTGTTCACGCTGGTGGCCAACAGCTTCAGGACGCAGACCGGCGCGTTCACCTTCGGCAACTACGCACGGTTCCTCGGCGACCCGTTCTACCGGGACGTGTTGTGGAACACCCTCAAGGTCGCCGCCATGACCACGGCCGGCTGCCTGGTCATCGGCTACCCGTTCGCCCTCTACATGCGCGGCCGCTCCCCGCGGGTGCGCAACTGGCTGGCGTTGCTGCTGCTGTCGCCGCTGCTGATCAGCATGGTCATCCGCGCGTACGGCTGGCTCGTGGTGCTGGGGCCGAACGGCCCCGTCGCGGCCGTGCTGACGTGGCTCGGGCTCACCCCGCCGCAGCTGCTCTACAACGACACGGCCGTGCTCATCGGCATGGTCCACGTGATGCTGGCGTACATGGTGCTGCCGCTGATGGGCAGCCTCGACCGGATCGACCCGACGCTCGTGCCCGCCGCCAAAGGGCTGGGCGCGCCCGGCTGGACCTGCTTCTGGCGGATCACGCTGCCGCTGTCCGCTCCCGGCATGCTGGCCGGAGCCATGATCGTGTTCAGCCTGACCGCGTCCAGCTTCGTCACCCCCGCGATCCTCGGTGGCCCGAAGGTGAAGCTCATGCCGTACTTCGTCTACACGCAGGCCACGACCACGCTCGACTGGCCGTACGCGGCCGCGATCGGGTTCGTCCTGGTCGTCGTGACGACCGGGCTGCTGCTCGGCTACTCCCGGCTGCTGCGCAGGGGCCACGGGGAGGCGGTGTTCGGATGACCCGGCTCACCCGCGTGCTCGGCACCGGCTTCGCCGTCCTCGTCGGGCTGTTCCTGATCGCCCCCGTCGCGGTCACCGTGGCCTCCTCGCTCACGACCACGTCGTACGTGACGTTCCCGCCGCAGGGGATCACGCTGCGCTGGTACGCGGAGGTGTTCGGCAAGCCGGAGTTCCTGTCGTCGTTCGCGCTCAGCGCCGGGGTGGCCCTGGCCGCGGCGGCGATCTCCGCGGTGGTGGGTCTGGCCGGCGGGCTGGCCATCCACCGCCACCGTTTCCCCGGGCGCGGCGCGCTGGAGGCGGTGTTGTCCAGCGCGTTCGCGGTGCCCACGATCGTGCTCGGCATCGGCCTGCTGCAGTGGTTCGCGCAGATGGGGCTGGCCTCCAGCCCGTTCACGCTGCTGCTGGCCCACCTGGTGCTGACGGTGCCGTACGCGGTGCGGCTCGTCCTCGCCGGGCTCGCCGGACTGGACCGCTCGGCGGAGAAGGCCGCCGCGGGGCTGGGCGCGCCGCCGTTCCTGGTGTTCTGGCACGTGACGCTGCCCGCCGTGCGCGGCGCGCTCATCGGCGGCGCGTTCTTCGCCTTCATCACCTCCTTCGACGACCTCACCGTGGCGCTGTTCGTGGTCACCACCGACCTGCAGACGCTGCCCGTACGGATCTTCAACTACATGCAGTACGACTACGACCCGACGGTCACCGCCATCGGCACGCTGATGGTGCTGTTCGCCGTGGTCGCGGTCGTCGTCATCGAACGTTTCGTCGGCGTGGCCAGGCTGTTCGGCGCCGACACCGACCACAAGTGAGAGGAGCCACTGTGCGAGTCGTCGTCATCGGTGCGGGGGTGGTCGGTGCCGCGGTCGCGGCCGGTCTGACCCGGCGCGGCGCGCAGGTCACCGTCCTGGAGGCCCGGACCCCGGGCTCCGGTACGACGTCCACCTCGGTCGCGTGGATCAACGCCAACAACAAGACGCCGAAGGAGTACTTCGACCTCAACCACGCCGCCGTCTGGGCGCACCACCAGCTGCCCGGCGACTGGCACTTCCCCACGGGCAACCTCGAGTGCGCGGCCACCGACGAGCACAAGGGCCTGCTGGAGGAGCGCGTGGCGCGGCTGCTGGCCCTGGGCTACCCGGTCGAGCGGGTGACCGCCCGGCGGGCGCGGGCGCTGGAGCCCGACCTGGTGCCGCCGCCCGGCGGCGCCGAGTACGTGTTCTTCCCCGGCGAGGCGTACGTGCTGCCGCTGCGGCTGCTCGGCCGGCTGCTCGGCGAGGCCCGCGACCGTGGCGCGGTGGTCGAGTGCGGGGCCGAGGTCACGGCCGTCGAGACGGCACCGGCGGGCGCCAAGGTGACGCTGGCCGACGGGCGCACGTTCGCCGGCGACGTGGTGGTCACGTGCGCGGGCCGCTGGACGCAGCGGGTGGCCGCGCTGGCCGGGGCGGACGTGCCCATGCTGGATCCCGCCGTGTCCGGGACGGTCACCAACGGGTTCCTGGTCACCACGTCGCCGGTGCCTGCCCGGCTGTCCCGGGTGCTCACCACCGGCGGGCTCAACCTGCGCCCCGACGGCGGGGGCCGGCTGCTGCTGCAGGCGCTGCAGCTGGACGGGCTGGCCGACCCGGCGCTCCCGGTGCCGGGCGAGGTCGTCGACGAGATGCTCGGCCTGCTGCCGAAGGTGCTGCGCGCGACCGAGGGGGCCACGGCGGAGCGGGCGGTCGTCGGCCAGCGGGCGATGCCGGGTGACGGGCTCACCGTGGCCGGCTTCGCCGACGCCGGCCGGCGCGTCTACACGGTGGCCACGCACAGCGGGGTGACGCTGGCGCCGCTGCTGATGGAGGAGGTGGCGGGCGAGCTGTTCGGGGAGGAGTCCGCGCTGCTGTCGCCGTTCCGTCCCGGCCGCTTCGCCGACGGCGCCGTACGTCCCGCCCCGGCCCCGGCCCGCCGCCCCGGCCAGCAGTGACCGGGACCTCGGCCCTGTCCAGGGCCTTGGGCAGGGCCGGTTCGGGACCCTGTTCGGGGCCGGTTCAGGGCCCCGGACAGGCCGGTTCGGGGCGGGACGCGGAGGTCACGTGACCGGGAGCCGGGCCGTCCAGTCCGTCACCCGCCGCAGGAACGTCGTCGCGGTCGGCAGGTGAGCGTCGCCCGGGGACAGCACCACGGCGTGGAACGCGTGCGGCATGCCGTCGTAGACGTCGAGCGCCGTGTCGACGCCGGCGGCGCAGGCGGCCTCGGCGAAGCGCCGGGAGTCGTCGAGGAGCACCTCGTCGCCGCCCGCGACGATGAGGAGGGGCGGCAGGCCGCGCAGATCGCCGTGGAGAGGCGACTGCGGCCCCCGGTCGGGGCGCGCGCCCGCGAGATACTGCTCGCCGATGGGGCCCATGATGTCCGGGTCGATGAGGTCGCGGCCCTTGTTGGCGCGGATGGACGGGCTCGAAACCGTGAAGTCGGTGACGGGGGAGACCGCCACGGCGCCCCCGGGCAGAGGCTCGCCGGCCTCGGCGAGCACCAGGAGCGCCGACAGCAGCAGCGTCCCGCCGGCCGACTCGCCGGCGAGCAGGATCCGCTCGGCGGGCACCTCCTGGGCGAGCAGGCTCCGGTGGACGGCCACCACGTCCTCGACGGCCGCGGGGTAGGGGTGGGCCGGCGCGAGCCGGTAGTCGACCGCCAGGGCGGGACGGCCCGTCGCCTGGGAGAGACGGTAGGCCATGATCTGCTCCATGGCCGGGTTGCTGTGGGAGAAGCCCCCGCCGTGCACGTAGATCGTGACGCCCGCCTCGAGCTTCGCGCCGGGTGCGGTGACCCACACGCCGGGGACGCCGCCGGTCCGCGGCAGGACGGGGGTCATGTCGGCGTCGGCGTCGAGCGTGGGCGGGTCGGTGAACAACGTGCCGAGGTGGGAGCGTACGGCGGCTTTGGCTTCGGGCGTGATGGAGACGTGTGCGAGCTGCACGAAGGGGTTCCTTCGATCAAGGTGTGGACGAGCACGGGTGAGCACGGCGTGGCGGTGGCGTCGGTGCCTCGGGCACGCGGGGATGAGCCGGGGGAGGCTCATGCGGGTCCGTACCAGGGCGCTGGGCGCCGTCATGGGCACGGAGGCGTCACGCGGGGCGCGAGAAGATCAGATGAGGCCCGTGAACATAGAGATCAACCCCCGGGTGTCAGGTGCCGCCCACCCGCCGCCGTCCACCTGGCGGCGTCACACGACACGTCGAGCATTACATCCGTGCCGCCGTGCGGTGTCAAGCACCGCCTGCGTCCTCACACTGGAATATTGGGGCTTGTGGGGTGGAGTGTCCTGTTCTACGGTGTCGTCTGTCGACAGACGACAGATTGGCAGGTTCGATGTCCCCCCCACGTGACCGCAAGGGATTGCCGGAAGGCTTCGACAGCTCGGTGTTCCAATCTCGCCGGTTCGCCGACGAGGTCGCCACGATCATCCGGCAGCTCATCCTGTCCGGCCAGTTCGAGCCGGGAGAGCGGCTGAACGAGCTCAACCTCGCCGAGACGCTGTCGATCAGCAGATCGCCGATCAGGGAGGCGTTGCAGGCGCTGGCCGCCGAAGGCCTCGTGCGCGCCGTGCCCGGCCGGGGCATGTTCGTCGCGGCTTTCGACGCCGTCGCCATCGACCAGCTGGCAGAAGTGCGCCAGGCGCTGGAATGCAAGGCCGCCAGGCTGGCCGCCGAGCGCGCCGACGACGACCTGCTCGACGCGCTCGGCCGGCTGCTGGCCAGCACCAAGGCGGCCCTGGCCGACCCCGATCACCCGTACCCACGCGATCTGGACTTCCACCAGCAGGTTCTCGACATGAGCGGCAACCTGAAGCTGGTGGAGACGGCCAGGAGCGTGTCGAGGCAGTTCCAGCTCGCCCGGGCCCGATCGGGCGAGTCCCCGCCCCGCGCCAAGGCCGCCTTCGAGGAGCACTACCGCATCTACGAGGCGATACGCGCACGCGATCCGGAGGAGGCCGACGCGGCCATGCACGCCCACCTGGAGGCGTCACGGCAGAACGTCAGGCAGTTGTTCGAGGGGATGGCCGGCGATCTGCGAGACGCCGGCGCCCGCCGGCTGAACCTGGGGCGGCAGGAGGGGGGCCCGCCGTGAAACGCGCCCGTATGATCATCGATGGCCGCGCGGAGGACGGCGCCGACCGCTTCGCGTCGATCAATCCCTGCACCGGCCGGGAGTGGGCGACCGTGCCCGCCGCGACCCCCGGCGACGTCGGCCGCGCCGTCGACGCCGCCCGCGGAGCCTTCCACGAGACCTGGCGCACCACGCCGGGCGTGCGGCGCGCCCAGCTCATGACCGCCCTGGCCGACCTGCTGGAGGCGCATGGCGACGCCCTGGCCACGATGGAGAGCAGCGACAACGGCAAGGTCATCCGCGAGACCCGCAACCAGATGACCTTCGCCGCGCGCAACCTGCGCTTCTTCGCCGGCTACGCCGACAAGATCTACGGCAGGACCGTGCCGCTGGACCACCCCGGCATGTTCGACTTCACCCGCCGCCGTCCCTACGGCGTCGCCGGGATTGTCACCGCCTGGAACTCGCCGATCGCCTTGCTGGCCAACAAGCTGCCCGCCGCGCTCGCCACGGGCAACACCGTCGTGGTCAAGCCGTCGGAGCACGCGTCGGTGACGACCTGCGAGCTGGGCCTGCTGGCCGCCGAGGCCGGTTTCCCGCCCGGCGTGGTCAACGTCGTCACGGGCGACGGGGCGGTGGGCGACGCGCTGACCGCCCATCCCGGCATCGACAAGATCAGCTTCACCGGAGGGAGCGCGACGGGCGCGCGCGTGGCCGAGGCCGCGGCCCGCCGCCTGATCCCGCTCACGCTCGAACTCGGCGGCAAGTCACCCAACATCGTCTTCGACGACGCCGACCTCGACCGCGCGATCGTCGGCGCCGTCGCGGGGATCTTCGCCGCGGCCGGGCAGACGTGCATCGCCGGCTCGCGCCTGCTGGTGCACCGCCCCATCTACGAGCAGGTGAGCGAGGCCATCGTCGCGCGCGCCCGCGCGATCCGCCTGGGCGACCCGCTCGACCCGGAGACCGAGATGGGCCCGGTGGCCAACCGCCCCCAGTTCGACCGGATCCTCGCTCTCATCGAGGCCGGCCGCGACGACGGCGCCACCCTGCTCACCGGCGGCCACGCCGCGGAAGGGCCGGGCCGAGGCCTGTTCATCCAGCCGACCGTCTTCGGCGACGTCTCGCCGGACATGCGCGTCGCCGCGGAGGAGATCTTCGGCCCGGTGCTGTCCATCATCCCCTTCGACGACGAGGACGAGGCCGTCCGCATCGCCAACGCCACCGACTACGGTCTCGCCGCCGGCGTCTGGACCCGCGACCTGGACCGAGCGCACCGCGTCGCCGACCGCCTGGAAGCCGGCTCGATCTGGGTCAACACCTACCGTTCCACCGCCGCCCAGGCCCCGTT
Source organism: Nonomuraea sp. B10E15 (assembly GCF_039871615.1). Taxonomy (NCBI): domain Bacteria; kingdom Bacillati; phylum Actinomycetota; class Actinomycetes; order Streptosporangiales; family Streptosporangiaceae; genus Nonomuraea; species Nonomuraea sp. B10E15. Next base: position 34,946 of record NZ_JBDPMB010000031.1, on the reverse strand, counting down.
CGGCGGCGTCAAGCGCAGCGGCTACGGGCGCGAGCGCGGCGAGGAGGCGCTCGCCGAGTACACCTACGTGCAGAACGTGATGATCGACTACTCGGGCTCCGCCAGGGACCCGTTCTCCATCCGCACCTGACCACCCCCTCCCAACGCTGCGACACCCTCCATCACTCCCTCACGGAGGTGACCCATGTCCGGACAGAGCCGGCGCGTCGCGCTGGCGACCCTGGTCGGGACCACAGTCGAGTGGTACGACTTCTTCATTTACGGAACTTCCGCCGCCCTGGTTCTGAACAAGCTGTTCTTCCCCGAGTTCTCGCCCACCGCGGGCACCCTGCTGGCTTTCGCCACGTTCGCCACCGGCTGGCTGGCCCGGCCGATCGGCGGTGTGCTGGCCGGTCACTTCGGCGACAAGCTCAGCAGGAAGACGATGCTCGTCGTCACCGTCGTCGGCATGGGCGTGGCCACGATGCTCATCGGCGTCCTGCCGACGTACGCGAGCATCGGTGTCGCCGCGCCCGCACTGCTGGTGGCGCTCCGCGTGTTCCAGGGGCTGGCCGTCGGCGGAGAGTACGGCGGAGCCGTCGTCATGGCCGTGGAGCACGCCCCCGAAGGGCGCCGCGGTCTGGCGGCGAGCTGGCCGCAGATGGGGGTGACTGCCGGGCTCGTGCTCGGCACGGCCGTCTTCTACGCCTTCCTCACCGCCATGCCGGAGGCGAGCTTCCAGGCCTGGGGCTGGCGCGTGCCGTTCCTGCTCAGCTTCGTGCTCGTCCTGGTCGGACTCGTGATCAGGATGCGGATCGTGGAGAGCCCCGCCTTCGAGAACGCCAAGCAGACGCAGGCCGTCGTGCGCCTGCCGCTGGCCGAGGTCGTCAGGCGCCATCCCGGCAGGGTCGTGCTGCTCATCGCCGCACACATCGCGCCCAACACCTACTTCTACACCTTCGCCACCTTCATCCTCGCCTACGCCACGACCACGCTCGGGTTCTCCAGCAGCACCGTGCTGGTCGCGGTCAGCGTCGCCGCGCTGATCGAGACGTTCACGCTGCCGGCGTTCGCGCACCTCTCCGACCGGGTCGGCAGGCGGCCGGTGTACATCGGCGGCCTGGCCTTCCTCGCGGCGTGCACGTTCCCCTTCTTCTGGCTGGCCGGCCAGGGATCGGGGCCGCTGCTGTTCGCCGGCATCGCCGTCTGCATGGCCGTCGGGCACGCCGCGGTGTACGGCACGCAGGCCAGCTTCTTCTCCGAGCTGTTCCCGACCTCGGTCCGCTACACGGGCCTCTCCCTCGGCTACCAGGTGGCCGGCGCGCTGTTCGGCGGGCCGTTGCCCTTGATCGCGACCGCGCTCGTCGGGGTCGGCGACGGCGGTCCCTGGTACTTCGCCGGGTACATGGCGTTCACCGCCGTGATCAGCGCGGTGGCCGCGTACCTGGCGCCCGAGACCTCGCGCCTGCGCATCGCCGACGCGCGGCCGGCCACGGCGGCCGGCGAGGGCGACTCCGCGTACGCGCCGAGCCGCTGAGACTCACCCCTGACGAAAGGAAGATCCCTTGTCCATGACGGAGACCGACGTCGTCGTTGTCGGCGCGGGCAACGCGGGGCTGGTGGCGGCGCTGGCCGCGCACGAGGCCGGCGCCCGCGTGATCGTGCTGGAGGCGGCCGGGGAGGACGAACGCGGCGGCAACAGCCGCTTCTCCGGCGGCATCTTCCGCGCCGCCCACGACGGCCTGGAGTCGATACGCCCGCTGCTGACCGAGTCGGACGAGAAGGTGCTGTCCAAGGTGTCCGTCGCGCCGTACAGCAGGCAGCGCTACGCGGGCGACTGGCTGGCCACCTCCATGGGCCGCCCGCCGCGCGAACTGGTCGACACCGTGGTCGACGGGTCCTTCGAGACGCTCGAATGGATGCGGCGGCAGGGCGTGGAATGGGAACTCACCGCCAACAAGCTCTTCGACCTGGACAACCTGGACGGCGTCTACGCGCTGCCGCCCGGCGGCGCCATCCGCGCCAAGGGCGAGGGGGTCGGCCTGATGGAGCGGCTGTTCGCCGCCGTCGAGCGGGCCGGCATCGAGATCCGGTACGACGCGCCCGCCGCCGGTCTGATCACCAGTGGCGCGACCGTCGACGGCGTGCTCGTGCGCCGGCAGAACGGCTTCGACGAGGTTCGCGGGGCGGTCGTGCTGGCCAGCGGCGGGTTCGAGGCCAACCCCGAAATGCGGCTGCGTTACCTCGGCCCCGGCTGGGACCTGGTGAAGGTACGCGGTACCCGGTTCAACATGGGCACGATGCTCGCCCAGGCGCTGCACGCCGGAGCCCAGCCGGCCGGCCACTGGGGCGGCTGCCACGCCAGCCCGCAGGACGCCGCGCACCCGCCCGTGGGCGACCTGCGCATGACCGACAAGCTGAGCCGCTACTCCTACCCGTACGCGCTCCTGGTCAACGGGGAGGGCCGGCGCTTCGTCGACGAGGGCGAGACCGAGGTCTGGCTGACCTACGCCAAGACCGGCAGCGCGATCATGCGGCAGACCGGCGGCGTCGCCTACCAGGTCTTCGACCAGAAGACCGTCCACCTGCTCGAACCCCGCTACCGCACCGGAACGCCCGTCGAGGCCGGCACGCTCGCGGAGCTGGCCGGGCGGCTCGGCGTGCCGGCGAACGCGCTGGCCGAGACGGTCTCGACGTTCAACCGTGCCGTCTCGGCCGACGCCGGGTCCCGGTTCGATCCGATGCGGCTGGACGGTGTCTCGGCGGAGCCGGCCGGGCAGCCGCCCAAGTCGAACTGGGCCCAGACGCTGGACGAACCGCCTTTCGTGGCCTACGCGGTCACCTGCGGCATCACCTTCACCTACGGCGGGCTGAAGATCGACACGCAGGCGCGCGTCGTGGACACGACGGGACGGCCGATGCCCGGCCTGTACGCCACGGGGGAGATCGCCGGCGACTTCTTCTACCACAACTACGCCGCGGGCTCGGGGCTCGTGCGCGGCGCGGTGTTCGGCAGGATCGCCGGGGGGAACGCGGCGGCGCGGGCCGCCGGTGGTACCGGGTGAGCGCCCTTCGCGCGCTGCTCGGCTCAGGACGGCTGCTCGTCGTGCCCGGCGCCGCCAACGCCCTGACCGCGCGGGTGATCGAGGACTGCGGTTTCGAGAGCGTCTACGTCACCGGCGCGGGGCTGGCCAACAGCCATCTGGCGGTCCCCGACATCGGGCTGCTGACCTTCAGCGAACTGCTCGCACACGTGGCGGCGATCCGCGAGGCGGTGAGCGTGCCGCTCATCGTCGACGCCGACACGGGCTTCGGCAACCCGATCAACGTCCGCCGCACCGTCCGCGACCTGGAACGGGCCGGCGCAGGCGCGATCCAGATCGAGGATCAGAGTTTCCCCAAACGGTGCGGCCACTTCGCCGGCAAGAGCGTCGTCCCCGCCGGGGAGATGATCGCCAAGATCCGGGCCGCGGTGGACGCCAGGCGCGACGACGGCACCCTGATCGTCGCGCGCACCGACGCGCGCGCCGTGGCCGGGATAGAGGAGGCCTGCGCCAGGGCCAACGACTACCGCGCGGCGGGCGCCGACGTGGTGTTCGTCGAGGCGCCGCGCTCGGAAGCGGAGGTGGAGCAGGTCGCGGCCAAGGTGCGCGGGCCGCAGGTCATCAACCTGGTGCACGGCGGTGTCACGCCCATGCTGCCCGAGCGGCGGCTGCGCGAGCTGGGGTTCGCGATCGCGCTGCACGCCAACCTGCCGCTGCTGGCCGGGCTGAAGGGCATCCAGGACGCGCTGCACACGCTGCGCGCGGGAACCGCTCCCGGCGAGTCGCAGCTCGCCAGCTGGGCCGAGCGGCAGCGGCTGGTCAGACGGCCGGAGTTCGAGGTGCTCGAGGCCCGGTACGCCACCTCGTCCCCGTCGGAGGAAGGAACGTCATGAGCACCAGACTCGGTTTCGTCGGCCTCGGCGTCATGGGCGGGCCCATGTGCCGCAACCTCGTGCGCCGCGCGGGCGTCCCGGTGACCGCGTTCGATCTTGACGCGAAGGCGCTGGACGCCGCAGGGGCGGACAGGGCGGGCTCGGCCGCGGAGGTGGCCGAGCGCAGCGACCTCGTCTTCCTGTCGCTGCCCGGCGGACCCCAGGTGGAGGCCGTCGTCCTGAACGAGCTGCTGCCGCGCGCGCGGGCGGGACAGACCATCGTGGACCTGAGCACCTCGCCCGTCGAACTGGCGCAGCGCCTCGCGGCGCGGCTGGCCGAGGCGGACGTCGACTTCCTCGACGCGCCCGTCGCCCGCACCCGGCAGGCGGCCGTCGACGGCACGCTGAGCATCACCGTGGGCGCGCCCGACGCCGCCGCGTTCGCCCGCGTCGAACCGTACCTGCGCCACCTGGCGACCGAGGTGCGGCACTGCGGCCCGCCCGGCGCGGGCGCCCTGGTCAAGCTGGTGAACAACCTGGTCGTCTTCGAGACCGTCGTGGCGCTGGCCGAGGCCGTCACGCTGGCCAGGCGCACGGGGCTGGTGGACGACGCCACGCTCTTCGACGCGCTCGCGGCCGGCTCGGCGGCGAGCTTCGCCCTGGACAACCACGGCCGCAAGGCGCTGCAGCCGGACACCCACCCGCGCGGCGCCTTCCCCGCCGCCTACATGCGCAAGGACATCGGGTACGCCCTCGACCTGGCCGAGCGTGCGGGCCTGCGACTGCCCGCCGGGCGGCTCGCGCACGATCTGCTCGGCACCGCCTGCGCGCGAGGGCATGCCGAGGAGTACCACACCGTCGTCGTCAAAGTGATCGACCAGTGAGGTGAAGACCATGACAGCCCCGGCGCACGAGGTCTACGCGGTCAAGTTCGGCCAGCATCCCGGCGGCAAACGAGCGCAGTACTTCCACGGCTCCGCCGCCGAGCCGCTGGAGAAGCCCACCCAGCTCGACTACTTCGTCTGGCTGATCAGGTCGCCCGGCCAGGACCCGAGCCGCGACATCGTGGTCGACGCGGGGTTCACCGCGGAGACGGCGGCGCGCCGCGGCCGCGAGCACTGGCAGGCCCCGTCGCGGGCGCTGGAAGGGCTCGGCGCCGACTGCTCGGCCGTGCCGTACGTGATCCTTTCCCACTTCCACTACGACCACGTCGGCGACGTGGAAGCGTTCACCGGAGCCAAGTTCGTCGTTCAGGCCAGGGAAATGGCCTTCTGGACCGGCAGGCACGCCGCCCGCCACGAGTTCCGCAGGCTCGTCGAGCGCGCCGACATCGAGCGGCTGGCCGGATACGCGCTCGACGGCCGGGTGTTGTTCGTGGACGGAGAGCACGACGTGGTGCCCGGTGTGCGCGTGCACCACGTCGGCGGGCACACCGCCGGGCTGCAGATCGTCAGCGTGGCCACCGCGCGCGGCACCGTCGTGCTGGCCGCCGACGCCTCGCACCTGTACGCCAACGTCGAGGACGACGCGCCTTTCGGCGTCCTGACCGACCTGCCCGCGATGTACGACACCTTCGACCGCATGCGCGCCCTGGCCGCCGCTCCCGAGCTCATCGTGCCCGGGCACGATCCCGAGGTGCTGGCCAGGTTCGACCCGGTCGACGGCTTCGAGGGCCGGGCCGTCCGCATCGCATGACCCTGGGGAGGAACACCGATGGCTGACAACATGTGGGAGCCCGTGTGCGTCGTGGGGCTGGGCGCGATGGGCGGCGCCGTGGCGGCCCGCCTGGCCGCCGCCGGTCGCGAGGTCGTCGGCTACGACCTGGACGAGGTGGCCGTGCGCCGGGCGGCAGAGGCGGGCGTGACCGTCTCTGCCGGCCCGGCAGAGGCGGTCACGGGCGCGCGCACCGTCATCACCAGCCTGCCCGACGCGGCGGCGGTGCGCGCCGCGTGGTGCGGGCCCGGCGGACTCGTGCGGCATGCGGCGCCCGGTACGTTCGCCGTCGAGCTGAGCACGATCGACCCCGGCACGATGCGCGAGATCGCCGTCCCGGCGCGCGCGGCTGGGCTGCGCGTGGTCGACTGCGCGGTCAGCGGCGGGCCGGAGGAGGCGGCCGCGGGCGCGCTGGCGCTGATCGCCGGGGCCTGGGAGGCGGACCTGCGTGACCTCGAACCGCTGCTGGGCCGGATCGGCACGTCCGTCGCGCACACCGGTGACGTCGGGACGGGCAAGGTGGTCAAGCTCGTCAACAACCTGATGTCGATGGCCAACGTGCTCGTCGCGGCCGAGGCCTTCCAGATCGGCGTGGCCGCGGGCGTCGAACCGGAGCGGCTCTTCGACGTGTTGTCGCGGAGCGGGGGACGCTCGCACCATTTCACCAAGAGGTTCCCATGGGCCATCGCCGGCGACTTCCGCCCGCGCTTCACCGTCGCGCTCGGCGAAAAGGACCTCGGGCTCGGGCTCGACCTGGCCCGCTCGGTCGGCGTGCCCGCTCCCGCGGCATCCGTCGCGCGCTCGATGTACGCGATGGCCGTCGCTGAGGGGCTGGCCGGCCAGGACATCGTCGCGCTGAACCGGCTGTACCAGCGGTGGGCGGAGCGAGCGCATGAGTGAGCCGATTCCCGCCGTGCTGATGCGCGGCGGCACGAGCAAGGGCCTGTTCCTGCACGCCCGCGACCTGCCGCCGGCGGGCCCCGCCCGCGACGCCCTCATCCTCGACCTCATGGGCAGCCCCGACCCGATGCAGATCGACGGGCTCGGCGGCACGCACTCCAGCACCAGCAAGGTCGTCGTGGTCGAGCCGGGGGGCGACGGCGACGACGTGTGGTACTGGTTCGCCCAGGTCGGGGTGGACCGGCCGATCGTGGACTGGTCGGGCAACTGCGGCAACCTCACCTCGGCCGTCGGGCCGTTCGCCGTGGACGAAGGACTGGTGACGGCCGTCGAACCGGTGACGCGGGTGCGGCTGCGCAACGGCAACACCGGCGTGCGCATCCTGGCCGAGGTGCCGGTGCGCGACGGCAGGGCGCGCGCCGCCGGGACGCACCACATCCCGGGCGTCAGGCGGCCCGGCGCCCCGATCGTCACCCGCTACCTCGGCCTCGGGCCCTGCTATCCCGCGTCGGGGCCCGTGTCGCTGCTGGACGGCGAGGACGGGCCCGTCGAGGTGACCATCCTGGACGTCACCCACCCGTACGTGTTCGCCCGCGCCGAAGACCTGCGAGTGGACCTCGGCGCAGCGCCGCCCGCCGCGCTCGGCGCGGACGGCGCCCTGCTGGCCAGGCTGGAACGACTGCGCGGCGCGGCGGCGGTGGCGCTGGGCCGCGCCGCGCAGCCGGACGAGGCGGCCAGGGACTCGCCGATCGTGCCGCGCATCGCGCTCGTCGGCGAACCCCTGGACGACGGTCACCACGTCGCCGCGCTCGGCGTGTCCATGGGCAGGATCCACCACGCGCTGCCGATGACGGCCGCGCTGTGCCTGGGCGCCGCCGTGCGCCTGCCCGGCACCGTCCCGTCGGGGGTGGCGCGCGGTGTGAGCGACGCAACGGTCCGCGTCAGGCATCCGCGCGGTGTCGTCGAGGTGCTGGCCGACGTCGATCCCGCGGCGTCGCCGCCCGTGCGGTCGGTGGGCGCGGTCAGGACCGCCCGCCGTCTCATGGAGGGGCGGGTGCACCCGGGCGGCGACTGATCGCGGCGACGCGGGTTCCCGTCCGGGCTGAGCGGGTACGCGTACCTCCTCCCGTGAGAAAGGCCTGGGGTACGGCGATGATCGAGAAACTGGCCGAGCTGGGCGAATTCGGCGCGCAGGCCGCCGTCGCCCTCACCCGCAACGGGTTGCTGCGACCGACCCATCCGGCCGCGCTCGCCCGCGTGGTGGAGGCGTACCGGCATTTCCACGTGACCCCGGCCGCCGGGCTGGCGATGGCGGCGGCGCGCTGGCCGGACCGGCAGGCCGTGGTGGACGAGGACGGCGCGCTCACGTTCGCCGAGCTGGACGGGCGCGCCGCCGCGCTGGCCGCCGGCCTGCACCACCGGCTCGGCGTGGAGCCGGGAACGACGGTGGCGGTCATGTGGCCCAACCACCGCGGGTTCGCGGAGGCGGTCGCGGCCGTGTCCCGGCTGGGCGCGGACCTGCTGCTGCTCAACACGGGGCTGGCCGGGCCGGCCCTGCGCGACGTGCTGCGCCGCGAACAGGCCGACGTGCTCGTCGCCGCGCCCGGCCTGCCGCCGGTGGACTTCGCGGGGCGGCGGGCCGGCGACCTGGACGAGCTCATGCGCTCCGCCGCCCCGCCCCCTCCGGTGCCGCGGCGGCCGGGACGGCTGGTGCTGCTCACCTCGGGCACGACCGGCCTGCCCAAGGGCGCGCCCCGGCGGCTGTCGGTGGCAGGGCTGGCCGAGCCGTTCGTCGCGATGCTGGCCACCGTGCCGGTGCGCGGCGGCGAGCCGATGCTCATCGCGCCGCCGCTGTTCCACGGGCTCGGCATCCTCTGGTACGCGGTCGCGCTCGTGCTCGGATGCCCCGTCGTCCTGATGCGCCGCTTCGACCCCGACGCCGTGCTCGACGCCCTGGAGCGGCACCGGGCCGGCGCGCTGGTGGCCGTGCCGGCCATGCTGTCGCGGCTGCTGGCCCGCGAGCCCCGTGACCTGCCCGGCCTGCGGGTGGTGGTCTCCGGCGGTGCCGCGCTCCGGCCCGACCTGGCCACCGCGTTCATGGACGCCTACGGCGACGTGCTCTACAACCTGTACGGCTCCACCGAGGCCGGCTGGGCCGCCCTCGCCACGCCCGAGGACTTGCGGGAGGCCCCTGACACGATCGGCCGCCCGCCGCGCGGCGCCACCGTGCGGATCGCGGGACCGGACGGGGAGGAGCTGCCGGCGGGCGAGACGGGGCGGGTTCTGGTCGGCGGCGGGCTGGCGTTCGGCGCGCGGGCGGGCGAGCTGATGGGCACCGGCGACCTGGGCCACCGGGACGGGGGAGGGCTGCTGTTCATCGACGGCCGCGACGACGACATGATCGTCTCCGGCGGTGAGAACGTCTTCCCGCAGGAGGTGGAGAACCTCCTGGCCCGCCTGCCGGGCGTCGCCGACGTGGCCGTGCTGGGCGTGCCCGACGAGGAGTACGGCCGGCGCCTGGCGGCATATGTGGTCACCGAGGAGGGCGTCACGCTGTCGGCCGACGAGCTCAAGAGCGCGGTGAAGGCGGAACTGGCGGGTTTCAAGATGCCCCGCGACGTCGTGTTCGTGCCGTCGGTCCCGCGCAACCCGACCGGCAAGGTCGACCGCTCCCGGCTCACCGGCCGCTGAGCCCGCCGCAGGGCTCACCGGCCGCTGGGCGGGCAGTGGGGGCTCACCGGCCGCGGGGCCCGGGGGCCCGCCGAGGCCCGCCGGGCGCCCGGGCCCGCGCCTGCCTGCGCGCCCGGCGGGTCAGGCGCTCTCGGGGAACGAGGCCGTCCCGTGAGGGTTGTCGATGACGTAGCGCCACTGGCCGTCGGGGCCGCGCCGGACGACGTCGGTGGCGGTGCCGGACATGTCGATCCGGCTGCCGTCCCCGGCGGTGCCCCGCATCGACCAGTCAACGATGAGCAGGGCGATGCCGCCGGCGACGTACACGTGCCGGGGGCGCGCCTCGATCGGCAGGCCGAAGCTTCGCAGGTGCTGGTTGGCGGCCAGGCGCCCGGCACCGGTGACGGGATGGCCGGGGACCGGCACGAGGACGGCGTCGTCTTCGTAGACGTGGTCGAGGGCCTGAGCGTCACGGGCGTTCATGGCCGCCACGAAGCGGGCGGCGGCGCTGCCGGGGTCGCCTGCGAGCACCACGCGAGGCCGGGAAGTGTCATGAGCGTTCATGACAAAATGATCATATCACGGATGGGGGTCGCCTGCGTCGGCGAGGGCGAGGTCGAGCGTGGCCAGCGCGCCGCCTTCCGGCGGGTTGGCGAAGGTGAGGCGGGCGCCCAGCACGCCGGCCTGGCCGGCGGCGATGGTCAGGCCCAGGCCGTGACCCGCGGTCGTCCGGTCGCCGCCCTTGCGGAAACGCGCCGGCCCGTCGCGCAGCAGATGGCCGGGGAATCCGGGGCCGCGGTCGTGGACGGTGACGCGGGCTCCGTCGACCACCACGGTGATCGGCGGCCGGCCGTGGAGGGCGGCGTTGGTGAGCAGGTTGGCCAGGATGCGCTCCAGGCGGCGCGGGTCGGTGGCCACGACGGCGCCGGCGCGGACCACGACCCGCGCGTCCGGGGCGAGCGCCGCCGCGCGGTGCGTGGTGAACTCCCCGAGGGCGACGTCGGACAGGGCGGGGCGTTCCGTGGCGGTGTCCAGGCGGGCCACCTCCAGCACGTCCTCGACGAGGGCGCGCAGGACCTGGGTGCGCTCCCGCACGATGTCGGTCATCCTGCCGGGCGGCAGGAGCTCGGCGGCGGTGGTGAGGCCGGTGAGCGGGGTGCGCAGCTCGTGGGCGATGTCGGCGGTGACCCGGCGTTCGGCTTCGAGGCGGGCCCGCAGGGCGCCGGCCATCGCGTCGACGGCGTGGGCGAGCTCGGTGGCCTCGTCGTGGGAGCGGCCGCCGATCGCCGCGCCCACCCGGACGGTGGGGTCGCCGGCGCTGACGTGGCGGGCGGCGGTCGCCGCCCGGCGCAGCCGGTCCGACAGGCGCGCGCCGATGGCGATCCCGGCCAGGGTGCCGCCGGCGACGACCGCGGCCGAGCCCAGCAGCAGGACCCGGTCGAGCGCAACCAGGTCATCGAGGCTGTGCCGGTAGTCGGAGCGCAACGACAGCACGTGGTCGCCGGTGCCGGCCGCCGCCCAGACGAAGGTGCCCTCGGAGGTCTGGCGCAGCGCGGTGGCGACCTGCCCGTCCCGTGCCGCCGCGCGCAGATCAGCCGGCACGGCCGGGTCGTCCAGCCGGCTGCCGAAGGCCGGCTGGCTGCCGCGGTGATATTCGCGCAGCAGCAGCTGGATGCGTTCGGCCTGCAGGCGGTGGGCGTCGTCGGCCTGCTTGCGGGCGTAGGCGAGATGGACGATGAGGCTCAGCGCCACCGCCACGACGACGCTGACCGCGGCGACCGTGGCACTGATCTTCCAGCGCAGGCTCATCCGCCGTGCCCCCGTGGCCCGCCGCAGCCTCACTCGCCCTCCGCGCGCAGCTTGTAGCCGAAGCCGCGCACCGTCTCGATGCGTTCGCCGCCGATCTTGTTGCGCAGCCGCTGCACGTGGATGTCGGCCAGCCGGGAGTCGCCGCCGTAGGCGTAGTCCCAGACGCTTGCCAGCAGCACGTCCCTGCTGAGCACCGTGCCGGGCGACTCGGCGAAGCGCAGCAGCAGCCGCATCTCGGTCGGGGTGAGAGCCACCGGCCTGCCGCCGCGCAGCACCCGCATGCCGTCGACGTCGATCTCCACGTCGCCGAAGCGCAGCGGGCGGGCGCGCCGCCCGGCCGGAGCGCCGGCCTGAGCGGTGCGAGCGCTGCGGCGCAGCACCGCGCGAATGCGGGCCAGCAGCACCGAGCCGTCGAAGGGCTTGGTCACGTAGTCGTCGGCGCCCGCCTCCAGCCCGACCACCACGTCGACGGCGTCGTCCCGGGCCGACAGCATGATCACCGGGACGAGGCTCTCCTCGCGGATGCGCCGGCACAGGCTCACTCCGTTCATGCCCGGCAGCATCACGTCCAGCAGCACCACGTCGGGGGTGCGGGCGCGGAAGGACTCCAGGCCGGCCATCCCGTCGGCGGCGGTCGTGACCGTCAGGCCGTCGCGTTCGAGGGTCAGCTGGGTCACTTCCCTGATCACCTCGTCGTCCTCGACGAACAACACGTGCGGGGTCTCGGTGGCGTCCATGAAATCTCTGTTCAGCCTTTCGGGTCGTCTCACGCGCCGTCGAGGACGAGCGTGCGGCCGCTCCAGCGCAGCGGCGTCGTCCGCGTCGCGGTCGGGCAGGAGGCGGCGTCGCCCGGCCGGTATTCCGGCCGCACCAGGACCAGGGCCGCGTCGCGGACCTCGACGCGGCTGCCCGCGCCCTCGTGGGCGTAGACCCGCTCACCCGGCTGATCTCCGGCGAGCCGGTAGACATAGGTGCCACGGGTGCCCTCGTATCCGCAACTCCGGCCCGGGCAGGTGTAGACGGTGACGGCCACCAGGCGGACGTGCCCCCGGTCGCCGGACAGGGAGATCTCCTCGGAGTAGACGGGGAACTTGCCGTGCTCGCACCGCCTGATCGCGGACGTGCTCCTGGTGCCCAGCCGTGGATCCTCCCGCAGCACCTGCAGGCCGTCGAGGTCGGACGGCGTGCCGGCAGCCGTCTGCGCCGGCGCGGGCGAGGCCCGCTCATGACTGGCCCGCCCCTCCACCCGCACCCGCGGATCGATCCCGCAGCCGGCCACGGCGGCCGATCCGGCCAGGGCGAGAGCGCACAGCAAGGCCCCCGCGACGGCGGACGGTTTTCTCAGCGACATGCCGCAGATAATACCTGCCGCGCATTGTTACAAGACCTATGGATTACCGCTGGCATTTCGATGTGAAAGCTGAAAGGAATCGACGGCGTCCGCCTTTACGGTGGTCGGCGTGGAGCTTCGCGTTCCGTCCCGGGCACTGCGTCAGGGCCGGTGATGCGGCCGGAGACCATGCGGCCGATAACACGCGAGCCCCGTCGAAGAAATTCCGTGACGCATTCAGAGAAGACATCGAAACGTTCGCCCGGAGAAAGCCGGACCATGTCCCCGCCCTGGAGGCCGACCTGAAATGAACCATCCCGTGGACGTTCCCCATGACGCCCCGCCGGCGAACCGGCCCCGGCCCCCGCGGGGGCGGCTGCTGGGGCTGGACGCCGTGCGGGCGCTGGCCATCGTCGGCATGGTCTACATGCACGTCAGCCCGACCGGATGGCTGGCCCCGGCCCCCATGCCGGAGAAACCGGCGGTGCTCGACTGGGTCGAGCACGCCGTCTCCGGCCGGTCGATGAGCCTGTTCGTGCTGATGGCCGGCATCTCGGTGGCGCTGATGACCGGTGGGCCCGCGCCCCTGGACGGCGAGCGGCTGACGACGGCCAGGAGACGGCTCGCGATCCGCGCGGCCATGCTGTTGCTGATCAGCCTGTGCGTGGACCAGCTGTCCGGCATGAACCTGTCGATCCTCGAGTTCTACGCCGTGTGGCTGCTGCTGCTGATACCGCTGGTACGGCTGCGCCCGGGCACGCTCATGGCCGCCGCCGGCGCCCTCGGGGCCGCGCTGCCCGTCTTCTGCTTCGTCGTGCTCAACTACGGCCGCACCTGGGCCATCTCCCCGATGAACCCGGCCGGCGCCGAGCCGGCCTTCGGCCTGACGCTGCTGCTGAGCCCGCAGGACTGGCTGGCCAAACTTCACCAGCTGCTGATGGGCGGCGGTTTCCAGACGCCGTACGCGATCCCGCTGCTGCTGGCCGGACTGGCCATCGGCCGGCTCGATCTGCGCAGCCCGGCCGTGCGCGCCAAGATGGCCGGCTGGGGCGCCCTGCTGGTGGCCGTCAGCTGGCTGGTGTCGTGGGTGGCGCTCGTCCCGCTGGGCGCCGAGCGGGCGCTGGCGGCGATGATGGAGTCCGCCGGCGGGCCGATGCTGCAGCCGTGGGCGTCGGTGCTGACCCTGCCGCCGCACCAGCTGTACGCGCTGAGCATCCCGATGGCGCCGATGATGACCGGGGTCGCGCTGCTGCTGCTGGCCGGGCTCCTCACCCTGCTGGAGCGGCCCGGCTGGCAGGTGGCCCTGCGGCCGCTGACCGCCGCCGGGAGCCTGGCGCTGACCTGGTACGCCGCTCACCAGGTCTTCATCGAGCGGGTGGCGGGCGATCCGCCCTACGCCTTCACCCTGTTCGCCGGCATGGCGGTCTTCGCCTTCGCCGTCTCGCCGCTGTGGTTGCGGTGGATGCGGCGCGGGCCGCTGGAATGGCTGGTCCACCGGGTCATCGTCATGGTCGTGCCGGACCGTCCGGTACCGGACCGCGCGGGGGCCAGGCACAAGGCCGGCTGGTAGGCCGCGCGCGGTCGAGCCGAGGGGGACCCGCGCGAACCCTTCCCGGCTCGGCCGCCCGGCTCACCGGCCCCGGCGCCTGGCCAGCAGCAGGACGCACGCGATGGCGCCGAGCAGCACGGTGGCCAGTCCCGAGGCGCCGAGCGTCGCCCGCGGGCCCAGCGCCGTCGTGACCGGTCCGCCCAGCGCCGTGCCGAGCGGCGATGCGGTGAGCAGCGCCGCGCTGCGGGCGGCGAGCATCGCGGCCAGGTGCTCCGGCGGCGACTTCGCCTGCATGAGCGTCACCGACAGCGCCACGAACGGCCCGTAGACCGCGCCGCCGACCCCGAAACACGCGACGGTCACGGCCACCGGCACGTCGAAGGCGAACGGCAGCAGCAGGAGCCCCCAGCCGAGCACGATGGCGACCGTCACGGGCCACAGCGGCAGCCGCCGCAGCGTGCCGGCCGCGAGCCCGCCGAGCACCGCGCCGGCGCCGAACACCATCCAGTAGAGGCCGAGCAGCGTGCCGGGCGCGCGCAGGTCGTGGGTCACGTGGAGTGGCAGGGCCACCTCGACCGGGCCGTACAGCAGGTTGAAGAACCAGGTGAGCGTCAGCAGCCCGAGCAGCTCGGGACGGGACCGCAACAACGCGAGCCCGCCGCGGGCGGCCGTCCGGTCGACGGGGGAGACGGGCCCCGACTCCGGCAGCCGGGTGCGCAGGACGATCACGGCGAGGAAGACGTAGGTGAGAGCGTCCAGGCCGAGCACGAGCGCGGAGCCGACGTACGTCACCAGCACACCCGCGAGCGCGGGGCCGGCGATCGTGGCGGCGAAGTTGAGCGAGCTGACGAGGGTGTTGGCGGCGAGCCGCCGCTCGCCCGGCAGCAATTCGGCCAGCAGGGTGTACTTGCCCGCGCTGCCCCACGCGTGCAGCAGGGACGAGCCCGCGAGCAGCACGACGTACAGCGGAAGGCTGAGCAGCCCCGCGAACCAGGCGAGCGGCACCGCGCCGAGGAACACGCCGCGCACCACGTTGTCGGCGAGCAGTATCCGCCTGGCTGGCACCCGGCGCATGCGGCGGCCGAGCACCAGCGCGCCGGCGACGCCCGGCATCGTGTACGCGGCCACCGCGCCGCCGACCCACAACCCGGCGCTCGCCTGCGGCGCGAGCTCGACGGCCAGCCACGCCACCGCCACGAAGCTCATCCCGTCCCCCAGGTACGAGACCGCGAAGCCGAGGATCAGCCGCCGGAACACCCGGTTGGCGAGCACCGGCCGGTAGGCGGTGGGGACGAGACGCCGGAGCACGGCAGGGACCTCGGAACGCGGCATCATGCACGGCGGATCGGCTCGGCGCGGCGGCGGTCGGGGTCCTCGTGCGGAAGAAAGGCCGTGTGAACGGTGATGCTCATGATGGTCACGTTAGGCGCGGGCGGGGAGCGGCGCTTCTCGATTCCTGCTGGGCCGGTCGCGAAGGGAGGCCCACGCGAGCCGCTGGATGAGGGCGACGCGTCCGGGGACGGGGCTTTCAGCGCGCGGCGGAGCGGGCGCGGTCCAGCAGGTCCAGCGTCAGGTCCGGCTCCAGGTCCTCGAGGTTCCACCGGGAGTCCCGGTAGGCGTGGTTGCTGACCCAGAACGCCATCACGCCGTCGTCCAACGACCTGGCGTACGTCGCCAGCGACCAGGAGTTGCCGCCGTCGTGCCAGGCGATCGGGCCGTCGCCGGTGTCGAGCACGCTCCAGCCGTACGCGTACGACTCCTCCGAATCCGGCATCGGCGCGTACGGGGTGAAGAGCTTCTCCTTGGCGCTGTCCGTCAGGACGGCGTCGCCGGTCAGGGCGCGGTGCCAGCGGAACATGTCACGGGCGGTGGACAGGATGCCGCCGTTGCCGCGCAGGTTCCAGTACGGTCCGTCGGCCGCCCACGGATGGTCGTAGGGCCGGCCCCTGCTGGCGCCCCGGGCGTCGTACTCCACGGCCACCTGGTCGCGGTCCCATCGGGGCAGCACGTATCCGGTGCTGGTCATGCCGGCGGGGGCGAACAGGTGCTCGGCCAGGAACTCCTCGTAGCCCATGCCGGAGACCTTCTCGATGATCGCGGCGAGCATGCTGTAGCCGAGGTTGGAGTAGTGGAACCGCTCGCCCGGGGCCGACAGCGGGTCGGAGGCCAGCGCCCCGGCCAGCATGTTCTCTCGCGACAGCACGTCATAGTCGTCGCCGAGCGACTCGGGCAGGCCCGCCGTGTGGGTCAGCAGGTGATGCACCGTGATCTGGCGTTTGCCGGGCGGGACCGGGCCGAGATGGGCGCTGATCGGGTCGCTGGTGCGCAGCCTGCCCATCGTCTCGAGCTTCAGGATCGCGGCCGCCGTGAACTGCTTGGTGATCGACATGACGTCGTACACCGTGTCGCAGGTCGCGGGGGTCCCGGCGGCGCGGTCGGCCAGGCCGAAGCCCTGGCAGTGGACGATCCGGTCGCCGCGCGCCGTGACGACCGTGCCGCCGGGCCCTTCGGGCAGCGTGCGGGCCAGGTAGGCGGCCAGGGGTTCGCCGGCGGCGGGGGAGCACGCGGCCATCGCCAGCACGAGCATCAGCAGCACACCGGTGCGCATGTGACCTCCAGGAGTCGGGAGGCACCAGTTGACCTGCGCCGCCGGACCTGCTCAACATGTCCGGGCGTCCGGGTTCGTACGGGACACCGTACGTCCAGGTCAGCGCGCAGGGCACCATCAGGAGATCGACACAGGAGCGAACCATGACCACCACCCCGCCCCCGCCCCCGGCCACCGGCGAGACCGCGTTCATGCACGAGCTCCGGCGTCTCAAGGCCTGGTCGGGCCTCAGCTTCCGGGAGCTGGCGCGCCGCGCGTCCGCCGCCGGTGACGCGCTGCCCTCCTCCACCGCCTCCACGATGCTCGGCAGGAACCGGCTGCCGCGCCACGAGGTCCTCGTGGCGTTCGTCCGGGCCTGCGGCCTCGACGAGGAGCAGGTGCGGGCGTGGGCGGACGCCCGCGCCGGGATCGCCGCCGGCACACCCGAGCCCGCACCGGCCTCCGCGCCTGCGCCGGCACCGGAGGCCGTGCCGGTGCGGCGCACGCGGGCCTGGAGGCGGCGGGTTCTGGCGGGAGCGGCGGCACTGGGCGTGATTCTGGCCGGAGGGGCGGCGCTGACGCTCGGAAGTGAGTCGGTCGAGACGTACGAGACGACCGTCGTACGCTGACCCCGGCCGTCAGAAGGCGTTGACGAGGACGACGTACACGGTGGTGCCGAGGCCGACGCTCAGGATCGTGCGGCGGCCGAAGGCGAGGTGGACGCCGGCGGTGACGGCGACGGCGAGCAGCGCGTGGAGCGCCGCCCGTGGTTCGGCGGCGATGGTGCCGTGCAGGGTGGTGACGGCGAGGATCGCGAGGATCCCCACCGGCATCCACACCGACAGCTGCCGCACCGTCGCCGACGTGCGGAGCGCGCGCAGCGCCGCGAAAGGCATGGCGCGCAGGGCGAAGGTGATGCCGAACACGATCGCGAGGACGGCCAGCAGGTAGGGCGTGCTAGGCACCGGCGGCCTCCCCGACGGTCTTCCCGGCGCTCCCTCCAGCGGCCCGGCGGGTGGCGAGCAGGTGGCGGGCCAGCAGCAGGACGAGGAACACCAGCAGCGCGGTGAGCAGGGCGACGCCCGGAGTCAGCACGAGCGCGGCCGCGACGCTCGCCACGGCGAGCAGTACGGACGGGATCTCGCGGCGCGAGCGGACCGCGTCCAGGGCGAGCGCCGTGAACAGGGCGACGAGGGCGAACTCCAGGCCTTTGACCGGGCCGGGCAGCGCCGTGCTGAGAGCGACGCCGGCCAGGCCGCCGCCGACCCAGTAGGCCTCGCAGGCGATCTGCATCGCCAGCAGCCGGGGCGCCGAGCGTTCGGCCTCGGGCAGGGCGGCGTTGACCGCGTACGCCTCGTCGATCATTGCGTAGACGGCGTACGCCTTGGCGAGCGGGTGCCTGACCACGTGCAGCGGGAAGGAGAAGGCGTAGAACACGTGACGGAAGTTGACCACCAGGACGGTCAGGGCGATCGCGCCCAGCGGCGTGACCGTCGCCGCCATCCCCACCACCAGCAGCTCCACGGAGCCGGCGAACGCGGACAGCGACAGGGCCGGGGCCAGCCACCAGGGCAGGCCGGCCTGGACGACCAGCAGGCCGAGCGCGATCCCCAGCGGGAGGATCCCCAGCCCGGCGGAGAACGAGTCGCGCACCCCGGCGGCGATCTGCTGCCGCCGGGTGGCTGGGAGTGACGTGGTGACCTGCGAGGGAACGTGTTGTCGCACCTCTCCATGGTCTCGCAGATCGCCCGCCATGTGGTTGCCGATGTTGCCCGCCGAGCCCGCTCTGGTGCAATGTTCTCACTGTGGATGCGATAGATCGAGCAATTATCACCGAGCTGGAGCGCGAGGGGCGGCTGACGAACGTCGAGCTGGCCCACCGGGTCGGGCTCACCACGGGGCCGTGCCTGAGACGCGTCCAGCGGCTGGAGGCCGACGGCGTCATCCGCGGCTACCGGGCCGTCATCGACCCCGCCGCCGTGGGGAGGTCCTTCGAGGTGCTGATCGACCTCACCCTCGACTCGCAGGACGCGGGGACCGTCGAGCGCTTCGAGCGCACCCTGGCGCAGGCCGGGGAGGTCGTCGAGCTGCGCCGCCTCTTCGGCACCCCCGACTACTTCATGCGCGTGGCCGTCGCCGACCTGGCCGCCTACGAGACCTTCCTCAGCCAGTACGTCATGACGATCCCCGGCGTGAGGGGTGTCACGTCGAACTTCACGATGAAGAACATCAAGTCGGCCCCGTGACGGCCGCTAGATCCAGCCCTCCTCCCAGGCGCGGTGGGCGGCCGCGTGGCGGGAGGTGACGCCGAGCTTGGCCATGGCTCCCGACAGGTAGTTGCGCACGGTCCCCGGCGCGAGGTGGACCTGGGCGGCGATCTCCTTGACGGAGGCGCCCGAGCGGGAGGCGCGCAGCACCTCCAGCTCGCGGCCGGTGAGCGGGCAGTCGTCCTCGGTCAGCGCGGAGGCGGCGATGTCGGGGTCGACGTAGCGGCGCCCGGCCGCCACATCGCGGATGATCTCGGCCAGCCGGGCCGCCGGCGTCGTCTTGGGCACGAACCCGCTCACCCCCGCCGACAGGGCCCGGCGCAGCACGCCGGGGCGGGCGTGCCTCGTGACCAGGATGATCTTGGTGGGGAGTTCGGCCAGGATCTCCCCGGCCGCGCGCAGCCCGTCGGCCGGGGGCATCTCCAGGTCGAGCACGGCGATGTCGGGCCGGTGCTCGCGCGCGAGGCGCACCGCGTCGGTCGAGGTGGCCGCCTCGGCGGCCACCTCGAGGTCCTCCTCCAGGCTCAGCAGCGCCGCGAGCGCGCCCCTGATGAGGTCCTCGTCGTCGGCGATCACCAGCCGGATCATCACGCCTCCGAGTCTCGCGTACGTGGCGTGCGGCCGTCCACCGGCAGCGTGGCCGTCACGGTGAACCGGTCGCCGGCGTGTTCCCAGGTCAGCTCGCCCCCGGCCGCGGCGAGCCGCTCGGCCAGGGCGGTCAGGCCCGTGCCGGAGCCGGCCGGTCGGCGGGCGCCGTCGTTGGCGACGCGCAGCCGGGCCAGGCCGCCGGCGACCCGGTAGCCGACCTCGGCGTGCCGTGCCCGGCTGTGGCGCAGCACGTTGGTGGTGGCCTCCCGCATCACCAGGCCCAGCAGGTGGCGGGCGGTCTCCGGCAGGCCCGCCGGGCCGGAGGGGTCCGAAGGGTCGGCGGGGTCGACGGGGTCGGCGTGCGTCGTGGCGTCGATCCCGGCCGCGGCGAGCACCCCGGTGGCGTTGGCGATCTCGGCCTCCAGGGTGGTGCGGCGGTAGCCCTGCACGACGGCGCGGGTGTCGCGCAGCGCGTCGGCGGCCAGCCGGCGTACCTCCTGCATCTCCGCGGCGGCCCGGGCCGGGTCCGCCGCCGCCAGCCGCGCGGCCAGCTCGCTCTTGAGCGCGATCACCTGCAGGTGGTGGCCCTGGATGTCGTGCAGGTCGGCGGCGAAGCGCAGCCGCTCGTCCTTGACCGCCAGCTCCGCGGACAGGCGGCGGGCCTGGTTCAGCCGATCGGCGACGTCCCAGGACCACAACATGCCGAGGGTGACCCAGCCGGTCAGGGCGACCAGCCCGGCAGGGAGGGCGGCGGCGAAGAGCGGATCGTCGCCCAGGGCCAGCGCGACGCCGCCGCCCGCGACGCCGGCCGCGCCCGCCGCGGCGGCGACCAGCGCCCATCGGCGCCCGGCCGGCAGGTACGTCGCGGCGATCGAGACCATCGTCGCCGGCGCGAAGGACCAGGCCCCGTACCCGCGGGCGGCCAGCAGCACCCCGCCGAGCACGGTCGCGCCCGCGCAGCCCGCGGCCAGCCACACCGCGGGCACGCGGCCCGGTGACCCGCCGGGATCGCCGCTCAGGCGGCGGCCGAACAGGACCGCGGCGGCCACGGCGGTGACGGCCAGCCCGCCCGCGGCGGGCGGCCTGGCCGCCGCGGGCACACCCGGATCCAGGATCCACGGCCCGCTGCTGAAGATCAGGAGGGAGCCGGTGAGGAGGATCAGGGTCCACCACGTGAAGCGGCGGAAGCTCCGCAGCCCCGTATCGGCCGGCAGGTCGCGCACGCGGCCATTCTCGCAGCAGTGCGGGTCCCGGCCGCCGCATGACAGATGTCATCAGACCGGGTGACACATCGAGGCCTGCACGTGCGGTTCCGGCCCTGTCGCGGGCGATCCCGCTCGGCCAGGCTGAACGTGGGACGGATACCCCGCCCCCCTATCAGGAAGGAACCGCGTCATGGCGAACTCGCACCTCACGGACGAGACGGCGGCACGGAGCGCCGGGCATGAGGAGCCCGACACGGACCGCAGGACTCGCACGCACTGGGCTCGTTTCCTGGCGAACCGCTGGCCCACGGCGCTCGCCCTGGCCATGACCGCCCTGCCGTCGAGTGGCGGGGGTGAGGGCACGGGTGCGGGCGCTGTGGGCGTCTTCGCGCAGGTGCTGCCCCTGCTGCCGCTGCTGTACCTGGTCGTCGCCAAGCTGGGAAGGCGTGCGCTCACGTGGCCGCTGCTCGGCGCGGGGGTCGTCTCCGTCGTCGGGCTGCGGATGCTGGACGTGGTCGCGATCTCCACCGTCTACGTGTCGATCGCCCTGGTCGTGCTGGTGTGGGGCGCGCTCGACGGCCACCTGCGACGGACCGGCGAGTTCCGGCTGCAGGCGCTGGGCTGGGCGGTGTTCACGGCGCTCGCGCTGACCGGGCTGGTCGCCGACCCCGACCTGGGCCGCTACGTGATCGCGGCCGGCTGGTTGCTGCACGGCGTGTGGGACTTCGTCCACCTGTGGCGGAACAGGACCGTGGCGCGTTCGTTCGCCGAGTGGTGCGGCGTCGTGGACGTCGTGGTCGCCGTGCAGCTGGTCGTCCTGGTGTGACGGGACCTCATGCGGGGGCGGCGCCGCTTCCGGCGGGTATCCACTGCAACTGCGCGCAGGAATGCCCGGCGGCGCTGGAACATCGCGGACTGGTGATCGACGATGGAGGGCCGTAAGCACCCCATCAACGGAAGGCCGATGTCATGCGTTCACGCTTATGGGCCGGGCTCGCCGTCACTGCCATCGCGGTGCTGCTCACGGCGCAGCCCGCGGCGGCCCAGGCGACGGTGGAATTCTCCGCCGACTCCGGCGACCAGTGCCGCTACGGCGTCACCGAGGGCACGCTGGAGTGGGTCGAAGGGCCCGTCATCCGGCCCACGGTCCGGGTCAAGGGCACCGTGTCGGACAGCGCCGGCTCGTCGATCTGCGCCCCCGACGAGATGCACTCCCGCGCCACCTACACCGCCTACAACGGCGCCACCGTCGTCGACTCCGGGGAGGCGAAGGCGGACGACGAGACCGCGGAGGTCTCGATCGGCCTGTCCGACCCGACCGGAGTCACCTCCATCGACCGCGTGGTCGTGCAGGTGTGCCGCTACAGCAACTCCCCGTTCGGCACCAGCTACTGCGGCAGGGCGGCGGAGTACAAGATGCCCTGAGCCGTGAAAAGGGCGGCATCCCCTGCCGGATGCCGCCCCCGCGCTCTTGCCCAGCGCGTGAGCTTACTTGACGCCGCAGGTGGGAAGGCGGATCGACGGGGAACACGATCGCTTGGGGGGCGTCATGGTCACGTCGCGAGGCGTCTTCAGGCGCAAGCCGGTGGAGCAGATCGCCACCGAGCACGAGGGGGAGCTCGCCAGAACGCTGGGGTTGTGGCAGCTCACGGCCATCGGCGTGGGCGGCATCATCGGCGCGGGCATCTTCGCGCTGGCCGGCGCGGTCGCCAACGAGACCGCGGGACCCGCCGTGCTGGTGTCGTTCCTCATCGCGGGCGTCGCCAGCGCCGCCGCCGCGATGTCGTACGCCGAGTTCGCCGGAATGATCCCGAAGGCCGGGTCCGCCTACACCTACGGGTACGCCGTGCTGGGGGAGATCGTCGGCTGGTTCATCGGCTGGGACCTGCTGCTGGAGTACACCGCGATCGTCGCGGTCGTCGCCATCGGCATCTCCGGCTACTTCGGCTTCCTCGTGCAGCAGCTGGGGTTCGAGCTGCCCCCCTGGATGCTCGGCGCTCCCGGCACCGGGGAGGGGCGGGTCGTGGACCTGTTCGCGGTGCTGCTCTGCCTGTTCATCGCCTTCCTGCTGAACCTCGGCATCCGCAGCGCCGCCCGGTTCGAGACGTTCGTGGTGGGGGTGAAGGTCGCCGTCGTGCTGCTCGTCATCGTGGTCGGCTTCTTCCACATCAACACCGCCAACTACCACCCCTTCTTCCCGTACGGGATCGGCGGGGCCATCACCGGGGCCGCCACCGTGTTCTTCGCCGTGTTCGGCTACGACGCGATGAGCACCGCGGCCGAGGAGTCACGCGACGCGCGGCGGCACATGCCCAAGGCGATCATCTACTCCCTCATCATCGCCATGGTGCTGTACGTGCTGGCCACGCTCGTGCTGACCGGCATGCAGAACTACCGGGAGATCGACCCCGAGAGCGGCTTCTCCTCGGCGTTCGCCTCGGTCGGCCTCTCCGGGCTGGCGTCCGTGATCGCGGTGGGAGCCATCATCGGCATCCTCACCGTGATGTTCACGTTCATGCTCGGCGTCACCCGCGTGTGGTTCTCGATGAGCCGCGACGGGCTGCTGCCGCAGTGGTTCGCCAAGGTGCACCCGGTACGGCGGGTGCCCTCGCGCGTCACCTGGATCGTGGGCGCCGCCTCCGCGGTGATCGCCGGGTTCCTGCCGATCCGGGAGGCCGCCGAGCTGACGAACATCGGCATCCTGCTGGCGTTCGTGGTCGTGTGCCTGGCCGTGATCGTGCTCCGCTACCGGCAGCCCGGGCTGCACCGCGAGTTCCGCACCCCCGGGATGCCGGTCGTGCCCGCCGTCGGGGTGGTCTTCTCGATCTGGCTGATCACGTTCCTGGACCCGGTGACGTGGCTGCGCTTCGCCGTCTGGTTCCTGATCGGGCTGGTCATCTACTTCGCCTACAGCCGCAGGCACTCCGCCCTGGAACGGTCGCCGGCCGGGACGGGCGAGCGCTGACGCGCCGTCGAGCCGTCCGGCTGGTGTCCTGCTGTGTCGGCGATCACACCGTGAAGGTGTCACGAAGCGAAGGTCGCAGGCGTCAAGAGAGGGACATGACCCTCACAGGCAAGGAATGACCATGCCGAAGACCCGCACGGCTCTCCTGCGCGACCTGCACAAGCCCGGCGACCCGCTGATCCTGCCCAACGTGTGGGACGCGGGCAGCGCCACCGTCGTGGCCGAGGCCGGCTATCCCGCCCTGGCGACCGCCAGCGCGTCCATCGCCGCCCTGCTGGGACGCGACGACCACGAGGGCGCACCCGTCGGCGAGATGTTCGACATCGCCGCCAGGATCATCAGGGCCGTGGACGTGCCGGTGAGCGTCGACGCGGAAGCCGGCTACGGCCTGCCGCCCGGCGAGCTCGTCGAGCGGCTGACCGCCATCGGCGCGGCCGGATTCAACATCGAGGACACCGACCACCGGGCCGGGGGACTGGTCGACGCCGACGCGCAGGCCGCGCGCATCGCCGCCCTCCGCGAGGCGGGCCCCGACCTGGTGATCAACGCGCGGGTCGACGTGTTCCTGACCGGCTCCACCTCGACCGAGGAGGTCGCCGAGCGCGGGCGCCGTTACCTTGAGGCCGGCGCCGACTGCGTCTACCCCATGATGGCCCCGTCGGAAGAGGTGGTCGGCGACCTCGTCAAGGCCGTCCCCGGGCCGGTCAACGTCGCCTGCATGCCCGGCATGGACCTGGGCAGGCTGGCCTCCCTCGGCGTCGCCCGCGTGTCCTTCGGCCCGCTGACGTACCTGACCGCGCTGGAGGCGCTCAAGACGATGGCGGCTCGCATCCGCGCGGGTCAGGACCCGTACGGGGCCTGACCCGCGGCGGGCGGGCGGGAGCCTCCGCGGAGGTTCCCGCCCGCCCGGACCCGGTCAGGCGGACGTGCGGCCCAGGGCGCGCAGCTCGTCGGGGGAGAGCGCCGAGACGTTCTGGTCGATGGGGGAGTCGGAGTACTGGTGGATGGTCCAGGTCTTCCAGTCGGCGGGCGGCGTCACCGTGCCCTTCGGCTTGCTGTAGTGGGCCACCCACAGCGGGTACTCGGCCAGGCCCTTGCCGTAGGTGTCGGCGAAGTTCCAGCCGCTGTAGAACATCGGGGTGACCCCGGTCTCGGCCTTCACGTGCGACAGCCACGCCTTGGCCCAGGCGTTGACCTCCTCGACGGACTTGCCGTCGGTGGTCTCCAGGTCCAGCACCAGCAGGTCGCCGGGCTTGGAGGGCTGGGAGTTCACCATGGACAGGAAGTGCTCGGCCTCGGCGATGGGGTCGTTGCCGGGGTGTGCGTAGTGGTACGCCCCGCGCACGATGCCCTTCTTGCCCAGCTCGCTCCAGTGCCTGGCGAAGGCGGCGTCGCGGAAGTCGGTGCCCTCGGTGGCCTTGATGATGCCGAACTGCGCGGGGCTGGCGGCCCAGTCGTGCAGCGGCTGGTGGTTGGACACGTCCTGGCCGTAGGTGAGCGTGCGCTGCTCGGCCGCCTGGGCCGAGCCCGGCTCGACGGGCGACGCGTGCGCGGGCAGGTTCGCGCCCGCGATGGCGGTGGTCCCGGCCAGCAGGGCGCCGGCGGCGGACAGGGTGAGACGTCGCGTGAGTTCGCGCATGGGGGGGATCGACTCCTTGCTTCCATGTGCCTACCGGGTTAGCTGACGGGTTCGGGCTTGGAAGTGCCCTACGCGCGCAGCCCTCGGCTGGCGTGCGATTCACCCCGGAAAGGTGGGTCCCCGGCTCCGCGCTGTGCGGATTCGGCCTGTCAACGTCGCGGCAAACGGTTCGGCAAGCGTTCGCCTGTGCCGTATGCCGTAATCCCAAGAAGGTATATAACGCCCCATAAACGCTGCAAGTGGTACAAATCCCCAGGCAATGTCGTTTGCCATAGTAAAGCCCTGGATCGCCGCTCTCGCAGGCGTTCCAGGGCTTTGGCAAAGTTTTTCCGGCACCGTACGCGGGTCCCGCCGGAACGGGGCCCGTGATACTCCTGTGACGTGAGCGGGCGGGCGTACCGCCTTCCGGCGCCGGGGCTCTCCGCCTACCGTTGCCCGGCGAGCCAGTCGTCGAACGTGGTCGGCGCGATGCGCGCGCCCTCGCCGGGCAGCAGCACGTCGCCCGCCATCGCCGGGCCGAAGATTCCCGACCACGTCGGCACGAGCCGCACCGTACGGCCCCGCGCCTCGTGGGTGCGCCGGGCCATGTCCACCAGGTCCTGCGGCTCGGGGCCCGCGACGTCGGCGTACCGCCCCCGAGGCTCCCCGGTCGCGAGCTCGGCGAGGACGCCGGCCACCTCGGCGGGCGCGATCGGCTGCACGAGCAGCGGCGCGATCGTGGCGACGCCGTCCTGCTCCGTCCAGCCCGCCACCATTTCGGCGAAGTCGTGGAACTGCGTGACCGGCACGATCGTCCACGGCACCGGCCCGGCGGCCACGAGGCGCTCCTGCTCCCGCTTGCCGGCGTAGTGGGCGTTGCCCTCGACGCGATGGATCCCGACGATCGACAGCAGGACGTGGTGGCGCACCCCCGCCCGCTCCTCGGCGGCCAGCAGGTTGCGCGTGGTGGCGCCGAAGAACGCCACCGTCTCCTCCGGGCCGGCCGCCGGCGCGTTGATGGCGTCGACGACCGCCTCCGCACCGGCCAGGGCGTCGTCGAGCCCGACGCCGGTCGCCAGGTCCACGCCGAGCGAACGGCTGATGCGCACGACCTCGTGGCCGTCGCGTTCAAGGGCCGCGACGGTGAGCGCCCCGATGTTCCCGGTCGCGCCGGCGACTGCGATCCGCATGATGATCCCTTCAATCATGGACTAAACAGATCCATAATAGCTGCGATAGAATCGGAGCGTGAAGCTGCCCGTGAGCACCGAGTGGGTTCTGCACTGCGCGACCACGCTGGCCCAGCTCGAGCCGGGCGCCAGCGCGTCGGCGGCGCAGCTCGCGCTCCACTACGACCTCCCGGCGGCCTACCTCACCAAGCAGCTCAAGGAGCTGGTCAAGGCCGGGCTGCTGGCCGCGTCCACCGGCCCGAGGGGAGGCTTCCGGCTGGCGCGGCCCGCCGCCGAGATCACGCTGCTGCAGATCGTCGAGGCCGTCGACGGCCGGTCCACGCCGTACGAGTGCCGCGAGATCCGTCAGCAGGGACGCGGCGCGCTGCCCCCGGAGGAGTGTGAGCGCATCTGCGTCCTCGCCGAGAAGATGGCCGACGCCCACCGGGCATGGCGGGCCAGCCTCGGCGACGTCACCCTCGCCGACATCCTCGCCGAGCTGCCGGAGTGGGCGCCGGCCCGCACCCGGCAGCGCCTGTCGGGCGCCACGTAGCCGGAGGCCGGATCGCGGGCTCGCCGCGCATCGGGCGGAACAGCCGGCCGTTTCCCGGCATGTCCTGTTACGCGACGGCGCCGATCGGGTCCGGCGTGCCGATCAAGCGGCGCGGTCCCAGAATTCGGCGAGCAGGCCGTTCAGCGTCTCCGGCGCGTCCGCCTGGGGGCAGTGGCCGGCGCCGGAGACCGCCGTGTGACGGCCGCCGATGCGTTCCGCGGTGATGCGGGCGCAGGCCATGAGCGGGACGCCCCCGCGCTCTCGGTACAGCTCGGGCTCGCTCTCCCACGTCCCTGAGACCACCAGCTTGGGGAACGCGGCCACCCGCAGCGCGGCGAGCGGGATCCCGGCCTCCCAGCACACCCGTTCGCGCAGCGCGGTGCCTGCGGCACGCAGCCGCCGCTCGCTCGCCTCCAGCGGCGCGCCGCCGGTCGAGCCGACGGAGGCCTGCAGCCACTGCTCCGGCGTCATCTCGGGAAGCTCGGCGTAGGCCGTGCGGTTGGCGCGCAGGGCGTCCGCCACGGCCGGGTCGTCGGCCGCGGCCTGATAACAGCCGGGCTCTACCAGGGTGAGCGAGCGCACCGCGTCGGGGCGGCGGGCGGCCGCGATCATGGCACCCACCCCGCCGTACGAGTGGCCGACGAGGTGTGCGCCGTCGCCGAGCAGCTCGGCGATGTCGTCGGCGTCGGCCAGGTAGTCGCTGGGGAACCTCTCACCGGCATCCGGGCTGCGGCCGTACCCGCGCCGGTCCATGAGCAGCAGGCGGAAGCGGCCGGCCAGCGGCGCCTGGGCGGCGAAGCCGTAGTCGGGATCATCGCCCCAGCTGGTGGAGCCGTGCACGAAGAGCACGGGCGGCGCGCCGTGCGGGCCCAGCTCGGTCACGTGCACGCTGCCCCGCAGTGGCCCGTTCGCACGGAACAACGGCGTGGCGGTGGGAGGGGACATGTCACTCCTATACAGCGTTCAATCTCTTAAACACTGTATAAGGGCGCTGAACGATGAACGTCAACCCGGGGTACGGTGATCCCGTGTCCTCCGCAGACTTCTCCGACGGGTCCGTGTGGCTGCGTCCTCAACGGCCGCCGCGCGACCGCCGGCTCACCCGGGACCAGATCGTTGACGCCGCCGTGACCGTGCTCGACTCCGACGGGCACCGCGGCCTGTCGATGCGCCGGATCGCCGCCGACCTCGGGGTGACCGCCGGGTCGCTCTACTGGTACGTGCGCACCAAGGGCGACCTGCTCGAACTGGCGCTGGACCGCGTTCTGGGAGAGGTGTGCGCCGTGCCCGAGGAGCCGGACTGGCGGCGGGCGCTGGCCACCCTGGCCCGCCACAACCGCGACATGCTGCTGCGGCACCGGTGGGCGCTGTCGGAGCTGACCCTCCGGCCGAACCTGGGGCCGAACGCGCTGGCGCTGGCCGAAAGACGGTTGCGCCTGCTGGCCCGTGCCGGGTTCGCCGACGCGGACCTGGACGCGGCGATGGCGACCGTCAACGACCACGTGGTCGGGTCGGCCATCGCCGAGATCGCCTGGCGCGACACACTGGCGCGCATGAGCGAGGCCGGAACCGGCTGGGACGAGCGGGCCGCGGGATTCGTCCGCGAGATCACCGATCGCCACCCGCTGCTGGCCGGCAGGATGGCCGCCACCAGCGAGATCGACGTGGAGCGCGAGAGCGAGCGGCGGTTCGAGTTCGCCCTGGAGTGCCTGCTCGACGGCCTGGCCGCCCGCCGCGCCGCCGGCAAGGGGACCGCCGGGTAGCGGGACGCGGGCCGCCCAGGTGCTGCTCCGGCACCTGGGCCATCCCTCGGTTCGCCAGGTCGAGGGGGTCGCGGTCACGCGCCAGGGGCGTGCGGGGTGAAGCGGACGAACGGTATGTGCCGCCCCACCTCCCGGTAATCCGCCACGCTGCCGTCGACCGCGAAGCCCATGATCTTGCAGAGCTGGCGGGCGGCGGCGGGGTGGCGGGGCGCGTACGCGGCCATGATCTCCGCGCCCTGCTCGTCCGGGATCGGCGCGGCGGTGGCCCGCAGGGCGCGTCCCCCCACGTGCAGGGTCACCTCGGGATCGGCCAGGACGTTGCGGTACCAGTCGGCGCGCCGCCCGAACCCGGAGGCCGCCACATAGCCCCGCTCGTCGCGCTGGACGACCTCGATCACGGCCTGGCGAGGCCGGCCGGAGACGCGGCCGGTGTGGGTGAGCAGCATGATCCGCTGCCCCAGCAGCCGGCCCAGGCCGACCCGGTACAACGCGATGGGAAGGCGCCACAACCTGCGGCGCAGCCCGGTCGGCGGCGCGGGCTTGTTGACGATCTCCATGTCCGGTCCTTTCGAGGTCGGGCGTGTGCGGCGGAAAGGGAGCCCTTCGCCGCGCTCACGAGGGGTCAGGCGTCGCCAGCAGGTCCTCCACCGCGGACAGTGCCGCGCCGACGGGAAGGTCGCCGTCGATCATGTAGTGCAACATCAGCCCGTCGATCGCCGCGACGACCAGCGTGGCGACGCCGTCCCGGCGGTCCGTCGTCCAGCCGGGGCGCGCCCCGCGCAGACGGTCGGCGATCAGCGCGCGGGCCTGGCGCAGCTCGTCGCGGAGCACCACGCCGAGCGCGGGATCGCGGGTGGCGCCCGCGATCAGCTCGGCTGCCAGCCGGGTCGTCTGGTCGTCGCCGGTCGCCTGGGGCAGCAGGCGCCGCACGGTCGCCAGGGCCGCGCGCTCGTCCGCGGCCTCCAGCAGCTCGGTGACGAGCGGGCCGAGGATGAGTTCTGTGGCCTGCCGGAAGATCGCCGTGTGGAGCCCGGCCAGCCCGCCGAAGTGATAGTGGATCAGGCCGGGATTGGTGCCGGCCCGCTGGGCCACGGCACGGGTCGTGACGCCCTGCCAGCCGTCGTCCCGCAGCACCGCGATGCCGGCCGCCACGAGTTGCTCGCGGCGGCGATCCCCGCGCGGCGAATTTGGTCGGTCGGCCAAGTTGGTCATACGGCCAAACTAGCAGAAGGGCCCGGGAACGGAAAGCGCGACCAGCCCCGCCTAGGGTGGAGATCATGATTGCCATTCGGAGCGCCTCGCCCGGGGACGTGGCGGCGATCGCCGAGCTGATGGCCCGCCGCCGGGAAACGTACGAGCAGTACCAGCCGGTCTTCTGGCGGCGCGCGGCCGACGCGCAGGCCCGCCACGCCGCCTTCCTCGCCACGCTGGTGGAAGACTCCAAGGCCATCTGCCGGGTGGCCGAACGAGAAGGCCGCTTCGCCGGATTCGCCATCGCCTCGCTCGTGCCCCCGCCACCGGTGTACGACCCGGGCGGGCCTGCGTGCACGCTCGACGACTATGCCGTGGCGGACGACGGTGACTGGGCCACGATCGGCACCGACCTGCTGCGCGCGGTCACGGAGGAGGCCAGGCGGCGCGGGGCGGTCCAGGTCGTGGTGGTGTGCGGCCACGCGGATGAGGCCAAGCGCGAGGCGCTCCGCCTGGCCGGGCTGTCCATCGCGGCCGAATGGTGGACCGCCCCGCTGTGACCGCGGCCCCGGCGTCAGGAGCACCCAGGTCGCGCCCGGCGTCGAGCTGACCCCGGCCGGCTCGTCGTGCGGGTGCCGACGGCGACGGCCAGGCGAATGCTCGCCTCGGACGCCGCGCACCTCTGCCAGGAGCCTCCAGGAGGAGCTGAGCCGCACGGCCCCATGACCCCGGATGACCGTGGCGCGGCGTCCGGGTTCATGGGGTGCCGCGCCACGGTCAGGGGTGGCTCAGCCCGCGCTGCAGGAGACGGACGGCCAGGTGTGGTTGCCGTTGTGCTGGATCGTCACGCCCCAGTTGTTGCCGTTGCCGTTGGGTCTGGCGTTCAGCACCTGGGAGCTGGGATAGCTGGCGCTGATGTTCCACGTGGCGATGATCTTCGCCGGAGACGGCACGTTCATCGTCACGGTCCAGTTGCTCGAACCGCTGACCGACACGGAGAGGTTGTACCGGTCGCTCCACTGCTGGCCCGCCGACAGCGTCGCCGTGCAACCGCCCGGGTTGCCGGGGTTGCCGGGGTTGCCGGGGTCGGGGTTGCCGCCGCCGGAGCCGATCGTGATGTTGGAGTTTCCGCTGCTCTGGTAGCCCTCGGTGGCGAGGATCATGTAGTCGTGGCTGCCCATGTTCATGCCGTTACGGGCCCACGCGTCGAAGTGGTTGCCCGAGGTGATGCTGCCGCCGGTCCTCCTCTGCTGCCGGACGCTCCAATACTGGTCGAACGTCCTGGTGCCCTCGATGGAGGGGGCGTTGTAGCGCGTCGTCTTGTAGATGTCGTACGTGCCGCCGTCGCTGGTGACCGTGCCCCGGTATTCGCCCGTGGGCCGGTAGCTGCCCCAGTTGTCGACGACGTAGTACTCCACGAGCGGGTTCCTCGTCCACCCGTAGAGCGTCAGGTAGGCGTTGCCCGACGGGTTGAAGCTGCCCGAATAGCTCACGGTCCTGCGTCCGCCGGTGCTCCAGCCCTTGCCGGCGACGAAGTTCCCGGTGTTCCTCCATGAGGTGCTGTAGTTGCCGCCGGAGCCCAGCTCCATGGAGACCGTTCCGTTGCTGTCGGTCCAGAACGAGTAGAAGTAGCCGTTGTTGGTGCCGGTCTGGTTGGAGGTGATGGCCGCGTTGGCGACGGACGGCAACATCGCGGTGACCACGGCGAGCACCACGGCTCCTGCCCGGGCGGCGAACAACCTGGCGCGGCCGCGTCTGCGGCGGGGGGTGGGGGCGTCGTTCATGTGCGTGCTTCCTCCTCGTGAGGGCTCGCTGGGGGCGGGCAGCGACAGTGTTCGTCCGACCCTGGCGGGCTGTCAACGACGCCCGTTCGAACGTGGGTTTTCGGCCGGTAGGCGGTGTCTTTGCCGGGCATCTTGCCTGGTCGGCGGGCATGGCCGGCGAGTCGCGCCGAGCCAGGCTTATGAAACTTTCAATATCTATCCGAAACATTCGGTGCGCACGATGACGGGCCGGCCGGCGCCGGATCGAGCTCTGCCCGGGCTTTCCTGGTTGCCCGAATCCGGTCTGTGTGCACTTCGACGCAGACGCGCGGGCGGGTCCGGCGCAGAGTGGTCCTCGCAAGCCAGGACGTCCGAACGGCGGAACACCGGGCCGGGCGCCGCAGTCTGACAAGCAGGCCCGCCGCCGAACCATGAGCGACAGCACGATCACCTCGACCACCAGCAGGACGATGGCCGTCCTCGGAACGATCGCCGCCCTGGCCGGCGGTGTCCTGACCACCGGCCCCATGACCGGCACGGCCCAGGCCGCGCCGGTCGCGGGGGCCGCGGCGCAGGCGAGCGCTCACCCGTACGACGGGAAGGACCCCTACCGGAGCGGATGCGCCAGGACCAAGGTGAACACCGGGAAGAAGGCCTCGCTGAAGAACGAGGTCGGTGACCGGCTGGGCACGATCCGGCTCTACTACTCCCGCCACTGCGGCACCAACTGGGGAGAGGTCTCGGTCTCCGAGAGCGGCACCGGCACCATCACCGTCTTCACCAGCTCCAAGAGCAGATCCTTCACCTACCGGGCAGGCAACGGCGGCCACCACTGGGGCAACATGGTCCACGCTCCCAGCGGCGTCTGCGCCAAGGCCACGGGCAGCGTGACGTTCGGGATCGGCCGCGCCGGCAAGGGCAGCGGCACCACGGGGAGGGCGTGCGGCTGATCCGACGCGTTCCGGATGCGGGCCGGCCGGCCTGGCCCCGGCACCATGGCGATGTGGTGCCGGGGCCAGGCCCATGCCCGCGCGCCAAGCCTCGCGATCACCCGTTGCCGCCGCCCGCGACGTCGACGACCCAGACGACGCCGAAGCGGTCCCTGAGCATCCCGTAGAGCGCGGACCACTGCGCGGGCGCCAGCGGCTGCACGATGTCGGCTCCGGCGGAGAGCTTCTCCCAGTACGCGGAGATCTCCTGCGTGGTCTCGCCGCGAAGGGAGAGGAAGAAGGCGTTCTCGCCCTGGTTCCACGGCATGTGCGCGGGCACGTCGTACGCCATCACGTGAAAGCCGTCGCCGGCGAGCACCTGGCCCCACGTCACCTGGTCCGCGTCGGCGGGATCCCGCACGTTTCCGGCGTCCTTGTACGTGATGACCGCGAGGTCGCCCCCGAACACGGACTGGTAGAACTCGAGCGCCGCGCGGGCCTCGCCCCGGAAGTTCAGGTGGGTCACGGACTTGACGGCCATGTCTCGGCTCCTAGCCTCTTGGATTGTCGTTCTCCGAACGCCGTTGTCCGGCGCGAGAGTCACCGTCGCAGCGGTAGCGGCCAGGGTGTGGCCGCTACCCGGGGCATCATGGAATCATGCCGAAGACCTCAGCCCGGCTGCTGTCGTTGCTCTCGCTGCTCCAGGCGCGCCGGGACTGGCC
Source organism: Nonomuraea sp. B10E15 (assembly GCF_039871615.1). Lineage (NCBI taxonomy): Bacteria > Bacillati > Actinomycetota > Actinomycetes > Streptosporangiales > Streptosporangiaceae > Nonomuraea > Nonomuraea sp. B10E15. The sequence goes on along the minus strand of NZ_JBDPMB010000031.1, from coordinate 1,760 downwards.
GGGGGCGCTGCTGGCCGAGCGGCTCGACGTCAGCCCGCGCACCGTGCGCCGCGACGTCGACCGCCTGCGCGAGCTGGGTTATCCCATCGTGGCGTTCAAGGGACCCGACGGCGGTTACCGGCTCGACGCGGGCGCGGAGCTGCCTCCGCTGCTGTTCGACGACGAGCAGGCCGTCGCTCTGGCCATCGCGCTCCAGATGGCGGCCACCACCGGCGCCGGTATCGAGGAAGCCGCGGCACGCGCGCTGAACACGGTCCGGCAGGTCATGCCCGCACGGCTGCGCCGCCGGATCGACACCTTCCAGGTCACGGCCGTCGAGCGGCCCGCGGTCCGGCCCGGCGCGCAGGTCGGCGGCGGCGTGCTCATGGCGCTCAGCGCCGCCGTCCACGGCCGCGAGGTGCTGCGCTTCGACTACGCTCCCGTGGCCTCGCCGGGGGTGGACGGCGAGGGCATGGGCGATCCGCCGCGCCGGGTGCAGCCCCATCATCTCGTCACCTGGGGCGGGCGGTGGTACCTGGTCGCGTGGGATCTCGACCGGGACGACTGGCGTACTTTCCGCGCCGACCGGATCACCCCGCGCACCCCTGCGGGGCCCCGCTTCACCCCGCGCGAGCTGCCCGGAGGTGACGTGGCCGCCTTCGTGGCCGGCAGGTTCCTGGGCTCCGGGGGCGCCGGGGGCTGGCCCTGCCGCGGCGAGGTGATCCTCGGGGCGCCCGCCGCCGACGTGTCCCGATACACCCGCGACGGGGTCGTCGAGGAGCTCGGCCCGGACCGTTGCCGGCTGGTCCTGGGCTCGTGGTCATGGACCGGTCTGGCCGCCGCCATCGGCAGGTTCGACACCGCCATCGAGGTCGTCGGCCCCGCCGAGCTCAAGGACGCCTTCGCGCACCTGGCCCGCCGCTACGCCACCGCCGCGACCGCGAGAAGTTGACGAGATCGACCCGGCTGTGACATTCTGAAGGCGGCAGCGAGGTTGACACTAATATTAAGTGTAGACATTCGTTTCTCTTCTGCGTTATGCTGCTTCCCTTGCGCTGCCCTCTGACGGCCCGGCTTCTGCCGGGCGCTTTGCGTGCGCGCAGTTCGATTCCATCCGTGCCTTCCGGAAGGACTTCTGTTGGCAGCCTCGCGCAACGCCTCCGCCATACCCGCCGGTCCCCGTCGCGTGTCATTTTCGCGCATCCAGGAGCCTCTCGAAGTTCCTGACCTTCTCGCTCCGCAGACCGAGTCGTTCGACTGGCTGCTCGGCAACGAGAAGTGGAAGGCCCGGGTGGAGGCGGCCGGCCAGGCCGGGCGCAGGGACGTCCCGACCCAGTCGGGTCTCGAAGAGATCCTCGAGGAGATCAGTCCGATCGAGGACTTCTCGGGGACGATGTCCTTGTCGTTCCGCGACCACCGGTTCGAGCCGCCGAAATACTCGGTGGACGAGTGCAAAGACAAGGACATGACCTTCTCCGCCCCGATGTTCGTGACGGCGGAGTTCATCAACAACACCACCGGTGAGATCAAGAGCCAGACGGTGTTCATGGGCGACTTCCCGCTCATGACGCCGAAGGGCACGTTCATCATCAACGGCACCGAGCGTGTCGTCACCTCACAGCTGACCCGTTCGCCCGGCGTCTATTTCGAGCGCAACGTCGACAAGACGTCCGACAAGGATCTGTACGGCTGCAAGGTCATCCCGTCCCGGGGTGCCTGGCTGGAGTTCGAGATCGACAAGCGCGACAGCGTCGGTGTGCGCATCGACCGCAAGCGCAAGC
>NZ_JBDPMB010000030.1:0-98324 GCF_039871615.1 Nonomuraea sp. B10E15 | reverse complement strand
TCACGCTTGGCTCGCGCCGCCGGGGTCAGACCACCACCATCCGGATAACGCATCCCACCGGCATACTCCCGAATCCCGCCGTACGCATGCAACCGCGAGGTGACACCTCAGACTTTCAGCCTCTGTAAGCGATCGGGCACCTGCCACCAGAGGAGTTCGAAGCTCTTTACTACGCTCAACACCAGCCCAACGAACCCGCCGGAATCAACCGTTGAGGTCTCCATCAAAGTCGGGGCGCTTCAGGCTGAATGTTTGCGATTGATCTGACAAGGCCGAGAACTTAGCTCACCCATTCGTGGGCTCGTCTGGCCAGGCACCGCCCACGGCGAGGCCATACCGCAGGAGTCGAATGTCTTCGTCTGTCCCGAATCGGCGCGCCAATTTGATCAGCCAGTAGCTGGCATCGAGGTCCCCTGCCGCGCCTCGCACGCGAAGGCCTTCTCGATCCTGTCGGGACGCGAGAAGGCGTGCCAGCCACCTGGCTGCGCTCTCGTCTCCTGCGTCTGCCCGTTCGCGAAGCTTTTCTTCTCGATCATGCCTTGCCATGAATCGTGCGCTGTGCCAGGAGATATCGTTGTTGGCCTCCTGCGGCGGGGGTGTGTACCCAGGAGGGTTGTCTTGAGTTGAGGCCTGTCCGATATGGAGGCGAGCCGCCTCTTCCTCTCTGCCGAGCCGAGCCAGTAGGTCAATGAGATAGTGTAGGGCCTTGCTGTCACCGGCTTGGACACGTTTCCTGAGTTCTTCTTCTAGCCCTAGCGTGGCCATAACGGGGACCAGATGCCGCTCAGCGTCCTTATCTCCCGCGTTGGCTCGGATCTGCAGTTCCTCGAATTCTCCTCGCTCGGCGAGGAGTCGGGCCAGATGCCACGGCGCCTGCTTGTGGCCGGTGTCTGTCAATTGGCGATAGAACCGTAGAGCCTCTGCCTGGTTGCCTTGGTCTTCCAGGAGCTTAGCGAGCGGCCAACCTGCGTCTGGGTCCCCGTTGTCGACACGTCCGCGCAGCTCGGCTATCGATGCCAAACAGGTGAGCCGGAGTGCAGCGTCTTGGTCGCCGGCCTGGGCTCGTATTCGCAGCTCTTCCGCATGGTTAAGGCGGAAGAGGAGTTCCGACAGACTCCAGGAAGCCTCCACATCGCCTGCGTCCTCCACGGAACGGAGCACATGGGTTGCTTCGGCTAGCCTGCCGCGTTCAACGAGGAACGAAGCGAGTCCTCTGGCGGACTCCTGGTCGCCAGCGCTCGCGCGTACCCACATCTCGCTCTCTGAGCCCTTGCGTGCGAGAAGGCCAGCCAAGTACCTCGCTGCCTGCCGATCACCAGCGTTGGCACGCTCCCTCAGATCATCTGCTCGTCCACATTGGTGCAGCAGGCAATTCAGATTAGAAGCCGCCTCGCTGTCCCCTGCACTTTCCAAAGCGCGATAGATCATGATTGCATCGGCTTCCCTGCCACGTTGGATGGCGTGATCTGCAAGGGCGTATGCCGCTTCTTGATCACCCTTGGCGGCGCGAGCCCGAGCGTCCCGTTCGGCCTCTAGTTGGGCGAGTCTTAGTCTCGAAAGCTTATCTCCAGTGTCCGCAAGGCCGTGAAAGATCTCGATGGCTTCGCTGTCTCGGCCTTGGCTGGCCAGAAGGCTTCCCAAGTCGCCCGCTGCATCCGAAGAAACATCAGCAGCTTTCCGCAGGAGCGGCTCGGCGTAGCAATACAGCAAACGCTCCCGCGCGCACCAAGCCACATTTGTCTGGTCACTTGGATCATGGAGGTGATCGACGAGGGCCTGCCAGCACGAGGCGGGCGGTTGAACCTTTCTGCGTTCTGCCGCACCGTATTCTTGCAGGTAACCATCGAGCCGATAGCCCATGGTTTTGCCCATGACGCCCGGCGGAGCTACTGGGACCAGCGCGGACGCCGCCCCCATCAGGACTCTGGTGCAATACTCCAGGGCAGCTTTGAACCAATCGTCGTCGATGACCTCGGCCCGTTCACGAGGAGTGAGATAGTCATACGCTGCCTCTTTCAGGAGCTTTGTGGGAAGCGGACCCCACGCTCCAAGACGTTTGGCGTCCGCGGCGGCCTTCAGTAGCGCCGCAGCGTACGGACCCGCGCCCTTCCAGTACTTGATCAGCTGAGGTGCAGCAGCGATGGTCTGGACTAGTCCGTACTCAGTCACGCGCAAGGCGAGTCCTATCCGTACATCACCTGTCTCGGCGACGCTTCGTGCTTGCCGGATTTCGACGTCGCTGAAGTTGGCGTCGACGTACTTCACGTCGGCCAGGGCCAGCACTGCGTGAGCTCGCTCGTGCAGATCTGCGCCACCAGCAACGTGATCCGTACCAAAACTTTTCCAATAAGGGTGATCGTGATGCAACGTGGCGAGCAGGATTGCTCCGCTTTGACGTAGCGCACGAACCGTTGCGGCGGAAAGCCCGTCTGGTTCCGCGAGGTATCGATGCAGTTCATCCAGCCACACGACCAAGCGCGCGGGTCGCTGCTGGGCGACTTGCCGTACATGGGCAGCATCCGCCGGATGCAGAAGCCAGTATTGAGGAGCCACTTCCCGCAGCGCTTCTATGGCAGTGCGTGTCTTACCCACCGCAGATCCGCCAGCAAGCAGAACAAACCCGCCTTCGACGACCGCTCGCTTCAGCGATTCGCAAATCTCCCCGTCGACTTCTCTCTTGACGTAACCAGGTAGGTCGCCGAAGGCTCCAGGAACGTCAATAGCGGCACGGACACCAAGCTCCCGCAGGTTGGCGGCCTCCACTCGAACCAGCTCTCCGAGGCCGGGAGGCCTCTGCGAGAGGGCACGCTCCCGAGCAGCTCGCCATTCACCACGTTGGTCGACAGGCACACCACAGGCGCGGAGAAACAGATCTAAGGTCTCTGGTCTTGAACGTCCCTTACGAAACATGTCGTCAAGGGTCGATTTGCTCAACTTCTCCGGACATCCTGCATTGCTCAGCTCACAGTTCAGTCGGCGCTCAATGGCGCGAACAGAAAGATTGCTATCTCCTGCTAGCTTCCTCAGCGCCGCGCCAAGCTCCGCAGGCGTGTGCACCTGCGAACGGTCAACCGGCTCGGGCTCGCGACCAACGTCCTCGCCTGTCTGCGATTCGAGAGACGACATGCAGCGGTGTGCTCCTCGGTTGCGTGGTCCACGGTTCGGTCGAGGTCGCCGGACAACCGGATGCGCTAGAGATCCGATTCGCCAGCCTTCTCTCCTGCTGCTGCTCAGCCTGCCGCAAGCCGTCATCGACTTCCACGGATTGCCCGGTGTTGTCCGGACGTGCTGCCGGACAACACCGCCATCACGTGCCATAGCCCTGACCGGGTCGGTCCAATACAGACCCCAGACGACGGAAAGCTGGCACGATGTATGACCTCTCGCAGTGGATCACCCTCGCGGTTGCGGCGCTGAATCTTGCCACCTCACTGGTAGCGGTTCGACAGTTCATTCGATCGCAACGAGTGCGACTCCGGCAGGAGAGCAAACTACGGCGAATCAAGCGCCGCCGGGCAACGCCCAACACTCGTTTGTAGAGCTGCTACGCAACCCTCCGAGGCGACCTCCAGCGTCGCCACGAAGGGTTGCTGATCATCTTGGCCGATCTTCATCTGGCGCCAACACATGACTCTCATCACAGGGAACTGAGAAGGAACGAGCAGAGCTACTGGCACTGACGTGTGCTACACCGCTTGAGCAGCTGCAACTGTCTCGGAGTAGCGTCCCGACCTTCCTGCCCGCATCACCATGCGTCCCCCCTCGCTCCCCTGTTAGTTGAGGTCAGCCGTGCTCTACCTCGTTCCGTACCTGCCGCCACACCTGCATGTCGGCGGCTCGAATCTCGGTCGCGCCGCGAAAACAAACCGGGTAGAGCAGGTTCTCTGGGGCGTCCCCGTTGGGAACGCTGGGGTCAGGTATGGCCAGTGCCGACACCTCGACGACGATCTGCCACTCGTCGGGACCGCATTGAGCCAGGACGGTGCCTGGTAGCCAGGGCCACGAGTCGCGGTCGTCGTTCTGGTCATCGCGTAGGGGATACCTGACGAGGACGGGACTGTCTTCGGGGAAACGCCCGTCATTGTCGTCAGGGAGGTACTCGTTGTTCATGGGTTCCTCTCCCACTCCGGGGAAGAGCCACGGGAGCCACTTTTGGGAGCCAGCGCCTTACGGCTCTCCCAGACTTCCCGCGTCCTCCCCGGAGTGTTCTCTAAGGTGAGAGGCACCCCGATCGACTCAGATCGACATTCTCAGACTTCCCGGCTTTCCTTCGGGACGAAGAGGTCGTGGGTTCAAATCCCGCCACCCCGACAGAGTAGTACCAGCTTAGAGGCCGGTTCCGATCTTCGGAGCCGGCCTTCTGCGTTCCCTGCGTGACTACCGCAGCCAAACCGCACCGCGACGAGCGGCATACGGCCGTCTGCCGTCGCCTACACGCTGACCGATCCTGCCTTCTTTCCCCACCATTCCCGACAGGCCAGTCATGCCTGGCCTGTCGGAAAATATTGCCTGGCGGTTTTTGGCTATGCGTGGGAACGCTGCGCCTCGACCGCCGAGCCCGATGGCCGGCCCTCGCGGCGGCACCGCGTGGGCCGGCTCGATCGGTGTTCACCGGCGGCTGACGGTCTCATCCCCAGGGAGAGTGTCGGCATCGGGGCGGGGCGTGCTGTGGGCACGGGCGGCGGCGATGGTGGCCCGGCCGGAGGGCACACGGGCCGCAATCGCGATCACGACGATGGCGGCCAGCCCGGCACCCATGAGCAGGACCTGCACGCTGACCACGTCGGCCAGTGGCCCGAACACGATCATGCCGATCGGGGTGGCCAGCGCCATCACGATGCCGACGTAACTGAACACGCGCCCGTGCATGGCAGGTTCGACGGTCTCCTGGATCAGCGTCATGAACGGCGTCGAGAACAGCGGCACCAGCAGTCCGAACATGAACATGAAGCCGTAGAAGACCCACAGGTTGCCGCTCAGCCCGAGCGCCACAGTCACCAGCCCGAAGCCGTAGACGGCGACGAGGATCAGCCCGATCCGGCTGCGCTTGGCCAGCACCGTGGACACCAGGACGCCGCCGAGCAGCATGCCCAGGCCGAAGGCGATCTCCAGCACCGCCAGCATCCACTCCTCGCTGCCGAACGTGCGCGCGACCATCAGCGGCGTGACGAACGAGGGCGCCACGGTGAGCAGGAAGATGACCGCGTACACGACGAGCAGCCAGCGCACGATCGGCTGGGTGCGGATGTAGCGCATCCCCTCCGTCAGGTCCTGCCGGTAGGAGGCGCTGGCCTCGGCCGCCCGCTCCAGGGTCGGGACGGTGACCAGGGCCAGCAGCCCGATCCCGATCACCGCCGTGACCGCGTCCAGGAAGAAGACGGGGACGAGGCCGAAGGCGGCGAAGATCGCACCGGCGGCGGCGGGAGCGATCAGCATCATCGCCGACTGGATGGTCTGGAAGATTCCGTTGACGCGCATCAAGTGCTCACCCGGCACGATCTGCGGGATCATCGCCTGCACGGCGGGGGTCTGTACCCCCGCGCCCAGCGACCTGACGGCCACGGCCAGCAGGACGATCCACAGGTCGTTCGCGCCGCTGGCCATCAGCAGCGCGAGCGCCAGCGTCGCCGCGGCGATGGCGCCGTCGGCGATCATCACCAGGACCCGGCGGTTCATCCTGTCGGCGAGTACGCCGCCGAAGATCGACATCAGGCCCTGGGGCAGGAACGCGGCCACCGCGTAGAGGGCCACCGCCAGCCCGGAGCGGGTCTGCAGCGTCACCCACCACATCACCGCGTACTGCGCGATCATCGAGCCGAACAACGACATGGTCTGGCCGGTAAGGAACAGGGCGACGTTACGCCGCCAGTGGGTGGTGGTCATCTGGTCTTTCTCCGCTCGCAATGGGCATGGTTCTCCCCGCGGGGGTGGGCAGGGACTGGGGTTGTCGTGGTCAGGTGGCGGGCAGGTCGGGAGCCGCGCCGTGCAGGAAGAGATCGGCGATGTCTTGACGGCGCCTGCTGTCCGGGGATCAGCCGGGCGTTGTGCGTTGGCGTGGCCCCCTCTGTCGGCAGAGATGGCCACGGGTCGGCTCCATGAAGGCCAGGGTCAGGAACCCGGATCGGCCTGTCGCAGTTGTCTGGTCCTGACCGCTGTTCCATCAGCTCGGCGCCGGCCCGAGGGCGGTATTGGTGCCGTGGGTGCACATCGCCCAGGGTCAGCCCCGCCAGCCGCCGACCCCGGCGCCCTCGCCGCCGAGGCCGGCGGCGAGGGCGCCGGAACGCCTCAGTTGAGGTTCGCCAGGAGTTCCGCGAAGACGTGCGGTCGGCTGAAGCAGCCGACGTGCGAGGTCGCCAGCGTGTGCGCCTGGAAGGGGCTGTACGGGGTCAGCGCGTCCGCTTGGCGGATCATGTAGTCCTGGACGGCCGGGGTGATGCGGTCGGTGAACAGTTCCGCATCGGCGTGGGCACTGCGCCAGTTCAGTCGGGCCACACCGGGGCCAGGCAGGTCGACGGCGTGCGGACGATGCCCGAGCAGGGCCAGTTCGTTCTGCAGAGGTCCCCAGGCCCGGGAGTTGCTGGAGCCGCCGTGAACGAACACGAAAGTGGGGCGCGAGGTTGCGCGCATGAGAAAAATCCTCGTCATCCAAAAGGCGAACGGTGAACGGAGGACCCAGTGCCGGCGACGGCCGGCACCGCGGTCAGAACGCCGACCGGAGGCGGATGGAATGCCAGTTCTGGATGACGGAACGCATAGAGGTGAGTGTAGTAGACGGGGTGCGGCCTTCGCGCGCACCCCCCAGTCGGCGAAAGCTTCCAGCGGCCACGCAGGTGAGGGCGCCTGTGTGACGCGGCGCGTACATCTCAGTCGGTCATGCTCAGCAGGGCGACGGCGGGCCCGGCCGCGATGAGGTCATGACCAGGGCGGCCGGCGCGAGCATGCCGGTGGCCGGCAGCGGTGTGACGATGGCGGCGCCGATCTGGGGCGTCGCCCGCATGATCACAGTCCGAGGCTTCACGGCGACGGTCGGCGTTCGCACGCCACGGCACGGGTGTGCCGCTGCCACGTCACGCAGGTCGAGCAGGAAGCGCGCGTTCAAGCCCTGCGCCGGTCGGTCGCCGCCCAGGTCAGCGAACCGGGCATGGCCGCCTTCCTTGCCAGGTGGCGCACCGCGCGCGAACGAGCGGCCGCCTCCTCAGGCAGGAGACCTCACAGCTGCTGCAGCCCGGTCACCCTGAGCATGTCGAGCGCCGTGGCTTCGGGGCTTCCCGGTTCGGCGGAGTAGACGAGTACGGTCTGGTCGGTGTCGGGGAGCACGAGGGTGTCGCAGTCGAGCGTGATCGTGCCGAGCTGGGGATGGCGAATGCTCTTGGTCGCCGCACGCCAGGCCGCGGAACGTCCCTCCTGCCAGAGCTCCTCGAACCGGGGACTGCCACGGCGCAGCTCGCTGATCATGCGGGCGAGGTCGGCGTCACGGGGGTAACGGGCTTGGGCGGCGCGGAGCGTGCCGACGGCGGCGCGGGTGGTGGCCTCGTCCTCGCCCGGGTCCGCGGCGACCTGGCAGCGGCTACTGCCGAGGAAGCGCTGCCAGATGAGGTTGCGCCGGTGCCGGGGCCAGGCGGACATGTCGCCCTGCAGCGCCGCCGCCAGCGGGTTCCAGGCCAGCACGTCGCCCTTGGCCGACAGCACCAGCACCGGCAGATCCGCCATGCGGTCCAGCAGCCGCAACACGCTCGGCCGTACGACCATTTCGACACGTCCTGGCTGTGGCGGCTCGTGACCGGCCAGGCGGAACACCAGCTCGCGGTCGTCGTCGTCGTCGAGCCGCAAGGCCTGCGCCAGTGACGCGACGACCTGGGCGGACGGCCGCGCGCCTCGCCCCTGCTCCAGCCGGACGACGTACTCGACGCTCAGCCCCGCGAGCATGGCCACCTCCTCGCGGCGCAGGCCGGGCACCTGGCGGCGGGTGCCCGACGGCAGGCCGACGTCCTGCGGTCGCAGGCGTGAGCGGGCCTGGCGGAGTACTGCGGCGAGCTCGGCGCGGTTCACCCTTCGATCCTGCCGCACCCATGGCCCACGCCGGGTGGTACGGCCAGTACCAGGCCGAAGCGGTCCTGGTGACAGCTGGCCCGTACTCGGACCATCAATCCATGACAACCCATACCAAAGGCGACGAGCCAGGGCCGGCCGATGCACCGGCACAGCTCACGGCAGCGGACACGAAGACGGTGGCGCTGGTCACCGGAGCGAACAAGGGGCTGGGCAGGGAGACGGTACGCCGCCTGTCGGAGCGGGACTGGCGGGTGTTCCTGACCGCCCGTGATCGCGAACGTGGTACGCAGGCGGCGGACGCGCTCGGCGTCGAGTTCGTCCAGCTCGACGTGACCTCGGACGACTCCGTCGCCGCGGCGGCCGAGACGGTGGCCATGAGGGCCGGCCGTCTTGACGTGCTGGTCAACAACGCCGGAATCGGCGGCCCACGGATGGATCCCGCCGACATGGGCGCGGACCTGCTGCAGGTCATGTACGAAGCCAACGTGTTCGGCCCGGTACGGGTCACCCACGCGTTCCTGCCGCTCCTGCGCAAGTCGGAGCATCCCAGGATCGTCATGGTCTCCAGCGCACTTGCGTCACTGACCTACGCCGGCGACCCCGCACGTCCCGAGTCCGGCTTCCTGAGCCTGGACTACGCCTCCTCCAAGGCCGCACTCAACATGATCGTCTCCCAGTACGCCCGTGCGCTGCCCGGTTTCAAGGTCAACGCCGCCGATCCGGGCAACCCTGCGACCGACATGAACCAGCACACGGGCATGCACACCGTCGCGGAGGCCGCCGAGTCGGTGATCCGGCTGGCCACGCTGGACCGTGAAGGGCCGACGGGCGGCTTCTTCGACCGCAACGGACCCGTCCCCTGGTAGGAGCTCCACATGACCAAGATCTTGACGATCGGCCTGCATCCGAGCGCGATCGACTTCTCCGATCATCCCGGCATGGACGAGGCGACTCTGGCTGCCCGTATCGAACAGGGTGAGGCAGCGCCGCATGCGGCAGGGCTGGACACCGTAGCGTGCCTCATCGGCCCCGATCCGGACGCGGCCGAGGAGACCGTACGCGAGCGGCTGTCCGCCGACGGTCCCTTCGGCCTGGCCATGATCGGGGCCGGGGTGCGTGTGCTGCCGGAGCACACCGTGCTCTTCGAGCGGCTGATCAACGTACTGGTGGCGGCGGCACCCGGCATCCGGTTCTGCTTCAACACCTCGCCGGAGACCACGCTCGACGCGATCCGCCGCTGGACGTAGCCTGCCCGCACTCTGTCTGGAGAGGACGGCCTCGACCTGGTCGGCGGCACCCGCTCGGGGGATGGGGTGAGCGCACGCCGGATCGACTTCGACGACCCGGCATCGCTTGCCGGCGGCTTGCGAGGCGTGGACGTTCTGGTGTTCGTCTCGGCCGGATACGCCGAGGACGACGTGGTGCTCGCCCGCCATGGCGCCGTGGTGGACGCGGCCGAGACCGCGGGCGTCCGTCATGTCGTCTGCACCAGCCTGGCGGGTTCGGGCGATCTGATGACGATCGCGCTGCCGCACCGCTGGACCGAAGCGTGCCTCGCCGAGGCCTCGTTCGAGATGACGATTCTGCGCAACGGGCTCTATGCCGAGATCCCGGTGGGGGTGGCCGTGGCCGCCGCAGCGTCGGCCGTCGAGACCGGCGTCTTCGCGGCCGCGCTCGGCGCGGGAAGGGCGTCCGTCGTGGCGAAGGCGGACCTGGCCGACGTGGCGGTCCGGGTCGCGGCGGAGATCCAGCACGGCCTCGTCGCAGGCCGCCGCAGCCACCACGCGGGCAAGACCTACGAACTGGAAGGCGTCGAGGCGATCGGCGGCAGGGACATCGCCGAGGCGCTGAGCGATGCGCTGGACCGCCCGGTCGGCTACCAGCCGATCTCCCTGTCAGCCATGCGCGAGGCACTGGCCGGCAGTGGACAGGAGCCCTACCAGATCACTCACACCCTCTCGCTGTTCTCCAACCTGAGCGCCGGATACCTGCATGCCCACGACACCGATCTGACCGACCTCCTGCCGACCAAGCCCCGCCCCGTCCAAGACCAGATCGTCCAGGCCGTCAAGGGCTCCCGGTCCGTCCCCGACCTCACCTGACAGCCGTCCGCGATTGCCCAGTTGTCGCCGGTGCTGCCGTCGCGGGCTCGACCTCGCGTGCCTCCGGACGAGCCCGTCGCCGTACGCCGTGTCTCCACGCGAGTTGGCCGTACGGCCAGCGATTACGACACGGCGCGCGACCGCTGGGTACGCCTGGCGCCGATGCCGGTGCCCATCACGGAACCGCCGCCGTCGCGGTGGGCGGCAGCCGAGTTCCGGGCTGAAAGGGGGTGTCCAGCCAGTGCCGCGCGTACGGATTCTCAGGCGGCGTAGCCGCGCAGGAAGGCGCGTACAGCCGCCACGGCGTGCGCGCGGGCCTGCTCGGGAGACGGCGGGTCAAGGACCACGGGGTCCTCGGCGATCAGGGCCATGAGGTGCAGCGCGGCCACCTCGGCGTCGTCCAGGCGCAGCCCTGGCAGGGAGGCGAGCCGGGCGGCCAGCTCGCTGCGGACGCGCAGCGGCCCTGCCCGCAGCCACGCCTCGACGGCGGGGCGCGGGATGTGCTCGGTCTCGGCGCGGATCTGGCGGATCAGGGCGAAGTGTCCCGCGTCCTGGTCGTTCCCGGCGACGAAGGCCAGGGCGAAGTCCACCAGATCGGCCTCGATGTCGGTGACCTTGCGCAGGTGACGGTCGATCAGCTCGCTGTGCCGGGCCTGAACCCGGGCGGCGCTCTCCTGGATGACCGCCTGGAACAGGGAAGCCTTGTCGGTGAAGTGGTTGTAGATCGTACGTGTCGAGACGCCGGCCTCTTTGGCTATGGACTCGATGCCGGCGCGGACGTAGCCGTCCCTGGCGAACACCGTGCTCGCGCCGTTCAGGATCGCCTGCCGCTTCTCCGCGGTCCCGCCCCGTGGTCTGCCTGCCACCTGCGCTCCTCCAGAGAAATTACAATGATCATTGCATTAATTACATTGCTCGATGTACTTTATCGCTCATGACGCGCATCGCCATCATCGTCGGAAGCACCCGTCCAGGCCGCCGGGCCATGGCCGTCGCCCAGTGGGTGCACGAAAGCGCCCAGCGGCACGACGCCGGGGCCACCTTCGACATCCTCGACGTGGCCGACTTCGGCCTGCCCCTGCTGGACGAGACCAACGCCGCGATCTTCGGGTCGTACGAGCATCCGCACACCGTGCGCTGGGCCACCGCGATCGACTCCCACGACGGGTTCGTCTTCGTCACGCCCGAGTACAACCACTCCTTCCCTGCCGCGCTGAAGAACGCGATCGACTTCCTGTTCCGCGAATGGAACGACAAGGCCGCCGCCATCGTCAGCTACGGCCTCCAGCAGGGTGTCCGCGCCGCCGAGCAGCTGCGGCTCGTGCTGGCCGAGGTGAAGGTCGCCACCGTGCGCAGCCAGACCGCCCTGTCCGTCGTCACCGACTTCGCCGGCGAGGACTCGCCCGCACCAGGATCGGTCAGCCCGTCACCGCACCAGCAGGAGGCGCTGACCCGCATGCTGGACGAGGTTGTCGCGTGGTCGGGAGCCCTGCGCTCACTACGGGTCCCGACATGACGGCCCAGCTGGAGCGGGGCTCCCCCGTCCCGCTCCGCGCGATGACGGTCGCCTGGGTGGTCGTTCTCGTGTCCCTGCTGGTCGTGCTCGACACGACCGTCGTCAACATCGCGCTGGGCGCGCTCGCCCGCGACTTCCGCGCCTCCGTCGGCACGATCCAGTGGGTGGTGACGGGCTACGTGCTCGCGCTGGCCACGGTCATCCCGATCACCGCCTGGTCCATCGGCAAGCTCGGCGCCAAACGGGTCTACCTGGCCGCGATCGCGGTGTTCACCATCGGCTCCCTCCTGTGCAGCCTGGCCTGGGACACCTGGTCGCTGGCAGGGTTCCGGGTGCTGCAGGGGCTCGGCGGTGGGCTGCTGATGCCGGTGGGCATGACGATCGTGCTGCGTTCGGCGGGCGGCGGCGCGAACGGCCGGCTGATGAGCATGCTCGGCATCCCGCCGCTCATCGGCCCGATCGTCGGACCGGTGCTCGGCGGGCTCCTCGTGGCGGAGCTGTCGTGGCGGTGGATCTTTCTCGTCAACCTGCCGCTCGGGCTGGCCGGGCTGCTGTTCGCCGCCCGGTCGCTGCCCGCCGACCAGGAACGCGCCGCCCGCCGGCTCGACTGGCCCGGGCTTGCGCTCCTGTCCCCCGGCCTGGTCCTGCTCGTGTACGGTCTGACCGCCGAGCACCTCCTGGGCATGGCGCTCGGGGCCCTGCTGATCGCCGGATTCGTGTTGCGCGCGCTGACGGCGGCCGAGCCGCTGCTTCAGCTCCGCCTGTTCGCCAGGCGGCGGCTCGCGGCGTCCGCGGGGACGCTGGTGTTGTTCGCCGGGGCCTACTTCGGCTCGATGTTGCTGCTCCCGCTCTACTACCAGCTCGTACGCGGCCAGGACCCGGCCGTGGCCGGCCTGCTCGGCATCCCGCAGGTGCTGGCCACGGGCGTCACCATGCAGGTCGCCACCCGCCTCGTGGATCGGATCCCGCCCGGCCGGATCGTCGTCCTCGGCACGGTGCTGGCGCCGTCGGGCTTCTTCCTACTCGCCTGGCAGCTGGCCGCAGACACGCCGTACTGGATGATCATCGCCGCCACGGTGGTGACCGGCACGGGAGTGGGCATGACCATGATGCCCGCCACCGCGGCGGGCACCCGCGGCCTGTCCCATGCGGAGGCCCCGGCGGCCAGCACCGGTCTGGTGATCATCCAGCAGGTCGGCTCGGCCACCGGCACCGCGATCGTCACCGCCGCGCTCGGCCACTCCCTCGCCACCCGGCTGCCGGGCACCGACGGCCTCGACCAGGCGTTCGGCCTGCCGACCTCGGCCGCCCCCGCCCTGGCCGCGGCCTTCCAGGACAGCTACCTCTGGGGCTGCGCCATCATGCTGCTGTCGCTCGTGCCCGCCCTCTTCCTGCCCCGCCGTTCCGAGGAGGCGACGGCGGGCGCCCGCAGGTCCGAATCGTGAGCTCGTCGGTTCTTGTGATGTCTCAGGACATCGGAAACCCTCGAACCTACGGGTTCGGGGGTTTCGTCTTGTTGGGCTTGCCTGGGGTCGGTCGTCGCGGGCGGGGTCGTCTCGCGCCGCGTTCGCGTTGGACGAGGGTCAGGGGCACCGAGGGGGAAACGAAAATGGATCAATAACTGCAAGAAGTGCGGGAGCGCTTTCGTCCAGCCCACCAGCCTCGGTTGAACAGAGCTGCAGCAACACACATATGAATACACGACGCGATCAAGTCTTAGCCTTGTCCCATCCGAAGGCAAGGACGAACTTCCCCCTCTTTCCGCCACCTACTCGCAGCACCTGGAAAGGCCGTGCAGGACGGCTGTCCAGGCTGTTGTACGATTCGTCCGTCGCCGGGCGGATGGCATTTTCAGCACCTCCCTCGCCACGGATATGCGCCGCTGGACATCGCCGCATACACAGCCGCATACACAGCCGCACACACTTGGGATACCCCGACCATGAATAAGAAGACGAAGACGGTCCGAACCCCGCCGGACCATCTGCTGGAATGGGTGCTGCGTTCCGCGGATCCCACCGATCTCGAGGCGATCGTGGAGTTGCGGGCGACAGTGATGCGGCCGGACCTCGAGCGACTGGGACGGTTCGACGAACATCGGGTCCGGCAGCGGCTGCGGGACTCCTTCTCGCCGGAGCACACCTCGGTCATCGTGGCCGCCGGCGCCTTCGCGGGCTCCGTCGCCGTGCGCCCGGCCGATGAGGGGCGATGGCTGGAGCACTTCTATCTCGCCCCGGAGTTCCAAGGCAGAGGGCTCGGATCGGCCGTCCTACGGACCCTGCTCAAGAGGATCGATGCCGACGGCGCCCTCGTTCGTCTGAACGTTCTGCAGGGCAGCGCCGCCCAGCGACTGTACGAGCGTCACGGGTTCACCGTGGAGGCCCAGGACCCGATCGACGTCTACATGGTGCGACGGCCGGTTGAGCCCGCAGTTGCGGAGAAGCACTCGATCCCATGAGCCACGTCACCGGCGATGCGCGATGGGGAGCCCCTTCGCTACCACCAGCCCTTTCACGGGCAGGATGGGCTTATATGTGGCGTTAACCTGGGATTATGCGCTTCGGGGTGCTTGGGCGGGTGCAGGTGTGGACGGCTGAAGGTGAGCCGGTGCCGGTGCCCGAGACCAAAGTGCGTGCCCTCCTGGCCGACCTGCTCGCCCATCAGGGCCAGGTTGTGGGGACGGACCGGCTTATCGAAGATCTATGGGAGGACGATCTGCCGGCCAATCCCACCGGCGCACTGCAACTGAAGATCTCCAGGCTGCGGCACGCGCTCGATCAGGAGCCGGGTGGCGGTCGACTGGTGGCTTCCCAGCCGCCCGGATACGTGCTCGACGTCGGTCCCAACGCGACGGACGCCGGACGGTTCGCCGAGCTGTCGCTGCGGGCTCAGGACGCGACGGATCCCCGGACCCGGGTGACACTGCTCAACGAGGCGCTGGCGTTGTGGCGAGGGCCGGCGTTCGCCGATTTCGCCGACAGCGGCTTCGCCCGGACCGCAGCCCATCGGCTGGAGGAGCAGCGGCTGGCCGCGTTGGAGGTACAGGCCGAGGCCCGGCTGGAGACCGGCGAGCACGCCCTGCTCACCGGTGACCTGATCGACCTCGTGGAACAGCATCCGCTGCGGGGGCGGCTGCGGGCGGTCCACATACGCGCCCTGTATCGGGCCGGGCGACAAGCCGACGCACTGGCCAGCTACGAGGACCTACGCAACCGTCTGGCCGAGGACCTGGGCCTGGACCCCGACCCAGAACTGATCGCTCTCCACCAGGCGATCCTTGAGCAGGACCCGGCTTTGCTGGCCGGCACGGCTACGAACGTCTCCTGCGAGCATCCCGTCGGCCGCCTGCCCGCGGAGGTGACCAGCTTTGTCGGGCGCGGAGGCGAGATAGCCCGGGTCAAGCGCCAGCTGTCCAACGCCCGGATCGTGACGCTGACCGGTACAGGCGGGGTCGGCAAGACGCGGCTGGCGCTGCGAGTGGCGGCCGAGGTGCGCAACGATTTTCCGGCCGGTGCGTGGCTGGTCGAGCTGGCCGCGGTGGAGAACCCCGAACTGTTGGTGCACAAGGTCAGCGAGGCGCTCGACATTCAGGACCGCTCGTCCCGCCCTCCTGTGGAGGTACTGGTCGACTTCTTGCACGGCAAGCACCTGCTGTTGCTGCTGGACAACTGCGAGCACCTGATCAACGAGTGCGCCCGGCTGACCGAGTCGCTCGTACGTTGCCTGCCTGACCTGGTCGTTCTCGCCACCAGCAGGCAGGCGTTGCGTATCGAAGGCGAGCAGGTCCTGGCCGTGCCCGCCCTCACGGTCGGGGAAGAGGGCGACGGCGAGATCGGGCAGAGCGAGGCGGTGCAGTTGTTCGCCGAACGTGCGTCGGCGACGTCGCCGGGATACGCGGTGAGCGACGCGAGCCGTCCCATGCTGGAACGGATCTGCCGGCGGTTGGACGGCATACCTTTGGCGATAGAGCTGGCGGCGGCGCGCATCAAGGTGCTGTCCGCGGAGCAGTTGCTGGAGCGGTTGGATGATCGGTTCCGGCTGCTGAGCAACGGGATGCGGATGGCGCCGTCTCGGCAGCAGACGCTGCGGTCCATGATCGACTGGAGCTATGGCCTCTGCACCGAACTGGAGCGGTTGTTGTGGGCACGCGCCTCGGTGTTCGTCGACGGCATGGATCTGAAGGCGGCGGAGTCGGTCTGCTCGGGAGACGGCATCGAGCCTGCGGAGGTCATCGATCTGGTGACCGGCCTGGTCGACAAATCCATTCTGATCAGGGAAGAGCGCACCGAGGAGGCACGCTACCGGCTGCTGGAAACCTTGCGCGAGTACGGGCGTGACCGGCTGCTGGAGTCCGGCACGGACACTCGATTCCGTTCCCGGCACCGCGACTGGTACCGGAGCCTGGTCCGTCGAGGTGAACGCCAATGGCTCGGGCCTGGCCAGGCCGAGTTGTTCGCCCGGCTGCGCGGCGAACAGGGCAACATCCGCGCCGCGCTCGACCACTGCGTCACAGAGCCCGGCGGTGCCCAGGTCGGCCTGGGGATGGCCGCCGATCTCTGCTGCTATTGGATTGCCGCGGGCGCCCTGCGTGAAGGCCGGCGCTGGCTCGAACTAGCCCTCGCCCTGGACGACACGCCGACCGTGGCACGCGCGAGAGCCATGAGCGTGAACGCACGACTGGCCAGCCTGCAGAACGACTTCGCCGCCGCGGAACCGATGCTGCACGAAGGTCAGTCGCTGGCCCGGCGTCTTGGGGAAGGGCAAAGTCTCGCCATGTTCACACACGTGAGCGGCCTCCGCGCGTTGTCTCGTCAGGATCTGCCAGGAGCCGTGGTGCTGTTCGGTCGGGCTCGACAGCGGTATCTCGACATGGACGACCCGATCCACGCCGCGCTGTCGCAGATGTATCTCGCCACCGCCCATGCCCATCTCGACCATCATGAAGAGGCCTCCTCGCTGTTCTCGGACGCTGTGTCGACATGCGAGGCGCACGACGAAGTGTGGTTGAGGTCGTACGCCCTCTGCATGTCGGGCATAAGCGCTTGGCGGACAGGGGACATGGCAGGCGCGCGCGAGCTGGTGCGCGAGGCCATCCGGCTGAAGCGGCCGTTCCGTGACCGCCTGGGGCTGGCGATGTGCGTGGACGTGCTGGCCTGGATCGCCGCGCACGAGCGTGACGGTGAACGCGCCGCCATGCTGCTCGGCGCCGCAGGCGAGCTCTGGCAATCGCTGGGCGGCTCTCTCTCCGGATACCTGACCGGATATCACCGGCAGTGCGAGGAGATCACGCGTGCCCACCTGGGCGACACACGCTTCGAAGCCGCGATGCGCTGTGGGGTTGAACTGCGCATGGATCCATTGATCGAACTCGCGCTGGGGGAGGCGGTCGAGTAGGCAGCCACGAACGTCGCCGGCAGTTCCAGGACAACCGATGGGGTTCCCGTAGGGCTCTCTACCGTGGACCGTGACCGGCTGGGACCGCCGGCCTCTCGCATCTCGCCCGTGGTCTCCTCAGCGAGGGCGGGGAAGGTCGAGCCTGTCCCACAGCTGCGCCAACCCTTGTGTACGTGGTTCGTCGCGGCCGTCCTCGACGTGGGTGTAGAGCGCGAGCACCAGCCTGCGGCCGCGTTCGTACCGTTCGTCGCTCCAGGTCTTCAGACGCTCCAGCCCTGCGTGCACCGGCCCGAAGTCCGCGGGGAAGAGATAGAAGCCGACATCGACGAGCGCGGGACGGCTGACCTGTCCGTGGTGGCGGGCGGACTCGAAGGGCTCCCGCACCACTTCGCCCTCACTGACGGCGCTGTTCTCCATCTGGTCGTGGACGACGTCGAGGTACGGGTCGCCTGCCAGGAGTTCCCCGTACCGGAGGGCGACCCAGGGATGCAGCCCTTCACTCCCGCCCTTGGCGGGGTGGGACTCCCGGTGAGCGTACTGGAGCACGCTCCCCGCCCTGTCTTTCTCATCCTGCCCTATCAGTACGTGACTTTCGAGGTAAGCCGCGTAGCCGGCGAGCGGGCCGTCGCACATCTCTCGTGCGTACGTCAGCGGTTCGAGAGCTGCGACCTGGTCAGCGGTCTGGAGCAAGAGGTTGCCGAGGAGGATGGCGGCGAGGTCCCCGAGCTCAGCGCCCTTGTGAGCGTCGGCGGCCTGCTCGAATCCGTTCCGTGCCGCATCCAGGTCGCCTCTGAGCTGGGCGGCCAGGCTGCGCAGGAGCAGCCGGCCAGAGCCCGAGGACGTGAACGATGCGAATTCCGGTGTGAGCATCACGGCGGCCAAGGGGCCGAGCCAGGGGTCCTCCCCCGCGGCCACCTGCTCCAGCCGTTTGCGGCAGGAGCCGCCGAGACCGTTCTCATCGAGTGAGATGCCCGCCAGCGCCATGGCCGCATGGCCGGACGCGGCGGTACGTCCCGTGCCGGCGATCGAGGTAAGCACCGCCCGCGCTTGCGGCACATCGCCCGCCCTGTACATCGCCAGCGCACGTTCGACCTCATCTGGCACCGGGCTCAGGGGGTCGGGGGGAAGTGGAAGGGCTGATCCGTGAGAGTCCAGCATGAAATCTTCAGTCATATCGCTGCTTTCCCATGCGAGTTGTCTAGTAAGAAAAATGCACCAGGACGGGACGGAAATATGCTTCGGCCGTCGGCGGGGTTGCCGAGGATCTTGGCGTAGTTATCCCCGGGCCGCAACCCGGGCTTCGCGCACGGACCGTCATCCCGGTGCGCCGATCAGAGCCACCGCCTGTCACTACTTTCGTAGGGGGTGAAACAGGTCCCGGGCGCTGACGAACGTCCACAAAAATACGGGCGACGCTGACACGGACGTGTTCGTCCGCCAGCTCGACCACGACGAAAGTATGGGGGCGCCGAATCACTTTCGTCGGCTCCGGAATGCGGTCGTAACCGCCACCGTGAAGCCATGTCCACAGGGAAATCTCCTCGACGGCGCACCGCTGTCGGCATCGCCACCACGTTGGCGTTCATGGCAACCTGCGCCACTTCGCCCGCCTCAGCGAACACGTCCCAGCGATATGACGCGGCGTCCACGGGAACCACGCCCATCACCTTCGATCTGCCCGAACCCGGCGGCGCCCGTTCCATCGGCACTACCGAGTTGCACCTGGTCGATCGCGGCAGGCCGGACCCCTGGGTGCCGGACAGTCCGCGGGAGCTGATGATCAGCGTCTGGTATCCGACGGCGGAAGAGGTCTCGAAGAGGGGGAGCCGCTCCCTGCAGTTTGCGCCATACCTGCGCCCCAACGCAGCGGCGCATATCGACAAGGCGGGAAGCTTCGGCACCAAGCCCGGAGAGGTCGATTGGCGGGCCATCTCCACCCACGCCGTGGAGGGGGCGCCGGTACGGTCCGGACGTCGCCTGCCCGTCGTGCTCTACTCGCCAGGGCTCGGGGTCCCGCGCGCCCTGGGCAGCGTTCTGGTGGAAGAGCTGGCCAGCCGTGGCTACGTCGTGGTCACCATGGACCACACCTATGAGACGGCTCCCGTGGAATTCCCCGGCGGGCGAGTCGAAGGCATGAAACTGCCTGCCTCGAGCACCGAGGTGCGTAAGAAGGTGATGCGCACCCGGGTGGAGGACACCAGGTTCGTCCTCGATCAGCTCGCCGCTCTGCGTCAAGGACACAACCCCGACGCCGGCCAGCGCGAGCTTCCCGCGGATCTGGGAACGATCCTGGACCTGACGAAGATCGGGATGTTCGGCCACTCCGCGGGCGGGATCCAGTCCGCCATGACCATGCGAGAGGACCGGCGCATCGACGCGGGCATCGACATGGACGGCACCATGCAGTACGCCACCGATGACCTGATGCCCGTCGCGCTGGAAGGGCTGAAGCGGCCCTTCATGCTCATGGGTGCCAACACCCAGACACACGTGACGACTCCTTCGTGGAAGTCTTTCTGGGAGAAGTCCACCGGCTGGAAGCGGGACCTGAACGTCCCCAAGGGGCGCCACTACACGTTCACCGACGTGCAGGCGTTCCTACCGTCCCTCGACGACGAGCTGGATATCTCGCCGCAGTTCCGCACCGCCAACATCGGTACGGTCGATCCGAAACGGATCATCTCCTCCCAGCGCGCCTACGTCCCGGCGTTCTTCGACAGGCACCTGCGCGATCTGCCCAAACCGATCCTCAACGGACCGTCACGACGACACCCGGACGTCAAATTCATTCGATGACACCTGCACGGCAGACCGCGGCGGGCGACTCGCCGGCCGCACCAGGAGACATGCGCCCGCACTCCGGCGGAACGGCGACGCGCCGGCACAACGGCGTACTTTCCGCGCTGCCGATCGGGCGCCTGTTTCATGGAAGAACGATCGCGAGGCTGAGACTCACACCCCGATCACGCCAGTGCTGCGGAAACGTTCCCTGCACGCTCTGGGGGAGATGCCCAGCTGCCGGATGAAGGCGCGCCGCATGATCTCCGCGCTGCGGAACCCACATCGGCGTCCCACAGTGTCCAGCCCTTCCTCTGTCGTCTCCAGCAACGTCCGGGCGGCTTCGACACGCACTCGTTCCACGTACTGGCCGGGACTGATGCCTACCTCGCGGGTGAACAGCCGGCCGAAGTGACGGACGCTCATCGACAGCTGCTCCGCCATGGCGGGAATGGAGAAGTCCGATTCCGGCGCGGCCACGATGTCACTCAGCAGATGGCGCAGCGCCTCGTTGCGCACGGGGCGGCTCCGCTGCCAGATGCTGAACTGCGACTGACCTCCCGGCCGCTGCATGAACACCACCAGCCACTTGGCCAGCCTGCGGGCCATTGCCACGCCGTAGTCTTCCTCTACCAGAGAGAGCGCCATATCCACACCCGCCGTAACACCCGCAGAGGTGATGATCGGCGAGTCGCGCACGAAAATCGCATCGGGCTCCACCGCTACCGAGGGGTAGGCCTCAGCCAGGTCCGAGCAGTAACCCCAGTGCGTGGTGGCCCGCCGGCCGTCGAGGAGCCCGGCCTCGGCCAGGATGAACGCGCCCGTGCACACGGATGCGACGCGCCGGGCGAACGGGGCCAGCCTGCCGACCTCGGAGAGGAGCCCCGCGTCCCGCAGCGCGTCCTGGAAACCAAGCCCGCCGGGCACGAGCAGTGTTCCCCCGAAGCCGCTCACGCGCGCGAGGTCCAGGTCGACGCCGAGCCGGACGCCCCACTGCGTGACCACGTCGCACCCGCCGACCGAGGCCAGGCGTACGCGATAACCATGCCCCATGAGATGCGTGGCCCCGGAGAACACCTCCAACGGCCCTGCCGTGTCCAACAGCTGAACCCCGTCATAGACCGCCATGAGCACCTGGTGCTCAGGAGGCGTCTTGATCGGCTCGCCGTGATCAGGGGGTGGCATATGACAGGACCTCTACCTTGCCGTTCAGCAACTGTCGCCGGACCTGGCCGGCCGGGTGCGCCCATCGTGGCCATGGTCCCCGTGAAGCGGGACCTGACGATCGTCGACCGCGACCCCCTACTTTCGTCGCTGCCGGCTCGCCCGAGCGTGGATCAGGATCGCCGCCTCTGGAGCCCGCGACGAGTCTGCGCCGGCACCACGGGAAATCTGGCCTCCACCGTGGCCTTCACGTCGGCCAGCGTCTGTCCGGCCAGTTCTCTGCGCCAGGACAGCTCTGCCTTGCGCATGACCTGCGAGATCACGCAGGTCGTGCGATAGTCGGCTTCCTGCTGCGCTTCCGGGGCGTGACTGAGGATCTCGGTGCACTGGAACGCCTCTTCGGTGCCTTCGATCGCCACCACCACGTCCAGCACCGTGATGTCCTGCAGCCGGCGAGCGAGCTGGAATCCGCCTCGCGGGCCCGTGACCGACGACACGATCCCCGATCGCGCCAGAGCCTGCATCTGCTTGTTGAGATAGGCGGGAGGCAACTGGAAGTAGTCGGCGAGAACGGCGGTCGGCACACATTGGCCGTCCTCGACCCATGCCAGGTTCAGGCAGGTGTGCAGCGCCCACTCCACGCCTTCACTCATCCTCACAATCTGGATAATACATATCTAAATAGTTGGGCCACAAACGTGGGCACCCGTGGTGAGCAGGGGTCGGCCGCCGGCAGGGTCACACCTGCTCCAACCGGCTCCCGCCGGCGCCCCGGGCCCGCACCCTCCGATGGCGGGCTCAGCCGGCGCTGCCCGCCACGGCGACAGCGTCGACCTCGAACAGCATGTCCGGCAGAGCGAGCGCGGCCACCCCGGTCAGCGTCTGCGTGGGCGGCACATCGTGCCAGATGTCCTGCACAGCCTGAGCGATGATCCCCAGCTTGGCGATGTCGTGGTCGACGATGTGGGTACGGATCTGCACGACGTCCCCATAGTCGAGACCGGCCGCGGCGAGTGCCGCCCCCAGGTTCGCGAAAGACTGCCTGACCTGTTCGGCGAAGTCCCCGCTGGTGACGTGGCCGTCGCCGTCGGAGGCGTACTGGCCGGCGATGAAGACGAGGTCACCGGACGCCCGCGCGATGTGGCTGTAGCCGAAGCCGACCGGATTGTGCAGGGACTCGGGGTTGATGATGGCGTGTGTCATGGTCTAGATGCCTTTCGAGCTGGTGTTCGTGTTTCTGGAGACGATGGTCAAAGCGGAGGCCAGAGTCAGCCCCGAAGCCACCCACAGCACGGCGACGGTGGCGATCCCGTCGGCGGCGAGCCCGCCGAGCAGGGCGCCGAAGGCTATGGACAGGTTGAACGCGGCGACGAAGAGCGACGACGCGGACTCGGTCAATTCGGGTGCGGCCTTGAGCATCCAGGTTTGCAGCGTCACGGAGACGCCGCCGTAGGCCAGGCCCCACATGATCAACAGGATGGTCGCCGTGAGCGGGCCCGCAGCGGTCACGGCGAACAGCGCCGTGACCACCGCCAGGGCGAAGGCGATCAGTACGAGCGTTCCGCGCAGGTGCTTGGACACCCAGTGGCCGGCGGCGAAGTTGCCGGCGATGCCGGCCACGCCGTACACCATGAGCAGCGTGCTGATCATGCTGTCGTCGATGTCGGCGAGGCCCTGAAGAAGGGGACGAACGAAGGTGTAGCCGGCGAAGTGCCCGACGATGAGGAGGACGGCGACGGCCAGACCGATCCGCACGCCGGAGTTCTTCCGGAGCAGGGCGAGCAGGTCGGCGAAGCCGATCGCGCGCTGTGACGGCAGGCTGGGCATGAGGAGGAGCAGGCAGACCAGCGCGACCAGCCCCAGGCCGCCGACGGCGGCGAATCCACCCCGCCATCCCGCGATGTCTCCGATCAAGGTCCCAGCAGGGACGCCGAGCACGGAGGCCGTGGAGACGCCGGCGAAGATGACGGCGGTCGCGGTGCCGGTTTGGGAGGGTGGCACCAACCGGGCGGCGAGCCCGCCGGCGATCGCCCAGAAGCCTCCGACGCTCACTCCGACGGCGAAGCGCGCCACCAGCACGACGGCGAAGTGCGGAGCCAGCGCGCAGGCCAGGTTGGCCACGGCCATCAGCCCGACCAGCCCGGCCAGCATCAGTTTCCGGTCGATCGCTCCGGCCCGCACAGTGAGGAGGGGAGCGGCCAGCCCGGCTACGAGCCCTGGCACGGTGACCATCAGGCCGGCCATGCCGGCGGAGACTCCCAGCTCGTCGCCGACCGGGGTGAGCAGGCCGACGGGCAGTAACTCCGACGTCATCAAGGAGAAGATCCCCAAGGTTACCGCGAGAACCGCGAGCCACCCTCCCGACTTTGCTTTTATCTGGATAGGAAACATCTAGAATTTTCTCCCAAGGATGCAGCCGTGAAGAGGGGACGTTCGAGCTCCACAGCCCTCACAGGCACCTCCGGCGGCCCTGGCCCGAAACCGCCGGAGTGCTCTGAACCCGACCGGGAGGCCCTACCCGTTCCCGGCTGAGGGCCGCGCTCATGTGTGCGGTACGCGGTGACCACTCCATCGCCGCCTGAATCTGGATATTACATATCCAGATTTATCACCGCAACCGCCCGGTGGAGGAGCCTCGATGACGGAGCCCGAGAGGGTGCTGCCGTCCAGCTTCGGCAGCGCTGACCAGCGCCTGATCCAGGTCGTCCCAGAGATCCTCGACGTGCTCGCAGCCGACGCTCAGGCGCAGCAGGCCGGAGGGCACGTGTTCCTGCCCCGGCAGTTTCGCCCGGCGTTCGATCGTGCTCTCCACCCCGCCGAGGCTGGTGGCGGAGTGGATCAGGCGGACGGCCGCGCACACCGCATCGGCGGCCCGCGCTCCCCCACGCACCTCGAAAGACAGGACCGCTCCGAACCCGTCCATCTGCGCGGCCGCCCGCGCGTGGCCGGGATCGCCGGCCAATCCCGGATAGCGCACCCGGTCGATCGCGGGATGGGCGTGCAGGCGTTCGGCGAGTTCACCGGCGGCCCGCTGCCCCGCCGCGACACGTACGGCCATGGTCCGCAGCCCGCGCAGGGCGAGGAAGGCCTCCAATCCTCCCGGCGTGGCGCCGGCCAGTTCCCGTCGGGCACGCAACCGTTCGTACAGATCCTGGTCGGCCGTCACGGCGAGACCGATCAGCAGGTCGGAGTGACCACCGATGAACTTCGTCCCGCTGTGCATCACGATGTCGGCGCCCATCGCCAGCGGACGCTGGAGGATCGGCGTGGCGAACGTGTTGTCGACCGCGACGAGCGCGCCCGCGGCACGCGCCCCCGCGCACAACTCCGGCAGGTCGGCCACGTCCATCAGCGGGTTGGTGGGAGACTCCAGCCACAGCAGGTCCGCACCCCTCGCGGCGGCCAGCACCGCGCCGGTGTCGGTGACGTCGACGTGGTCGAGCTCCCAGCGACCAGGAGGGGAACCGGCCGCGAGCAGCGTGCGCACGGCCGAATAGCTGTCGCTCGCCACGACGGCCCGGGCTCCGACCGGGAGAAGCTCGACGATCGCCGACACGGCCGCCATGCCCGAGGCGAACGCGACGGCGCCCCCGCCTTCCAGCGCTCCGACAGCCGTCTCGAGCGCCGCCCAGGTCGGGGTGCCGTCATCGCGCGAATACTCTGCCGCCGCCTGCCCCGGTCCGGCCGCGTGAAAGTTCGACGCCATCACCAGCGGCACGTTCAGCGGCTCGCCCGGCCGGCGTGGCGGCCGGCCGGCCGCCACCGACACCGTCTGGAGCCGCAACCGTTGCAGATCGTCGTCCGGCCCATCATTCCTGTCCACCACAACCCTCCCCTTTCCATCATTGAGTGCACTATAATGCATTCAATAGTGCACCAGATGATGGGACGTGTACATGCGGGAGCTGGGCGAGGTCGCCGCCGCCATCGCGGGCCGGGTGCGCGCGAGCCGGCTGGAACGCGGCTGGACGCTGGACGAACTCGCCAGCCGATCGAGCATGAGCCGGCGCATGCTCGTCAGCATCGAACAGGGCCGGACCAATCCGAGCATCGCGACCCTGCTCCGCCTGTCCGACACCCTCGGGATCGGGCTGCCCGCGCTCGTCGCGGTCGACCACACCCCCGCGCTGACGGTGACCAGGGCGGAGGATGCCGCCGTCCTGTGGCGGGGACCCGTCGGCGGTGAGGCCAAGCTGGTGGCCGGCACGAAACCGCCGAACGTCGTCGAGCTGTGGGAATGGACTCTGCAGCCCGGCGAATCGTACGGCAGCGACGCACACGCTGCCGGGACCAGCGAGCTCCTGCTGGTCATGGAGGGCCAGGTGGAGGTGAAGGTCGCGGAGGAGGTGGCGCTGCTGTCCGCGGGGGACTCCGCGGTCTTCCGCGGTGACCGTGACCACCATTACCGCAATCCCGCCACGACCGCGAAGGCCCGCTTCACTCTGGCGATCCAGCAGCCAGGGGTGGGCCTCGACTGATCGAGCGAGACTACACGTGAGAGGCGAGGGCTTGGGGGAACGGCCGATATGGGCATAGCCTGCCTGCCGAGGCACATGAACAGGTGATGTGGTGAGCAGGGTCACAACGACTACCAACGGCGGCTACCGCGGCGATCCGCAGAAGCAGGCACATCAGGCGGCGTCGCCCCTGGACCAGGTGGACTGGGCCATTCTCACCGAACTGCAGGCCGACGCCCGGTTGTCCATGGCGGAGCTGGCCCGGCGCGTGCACATGTCAGGTCCCGCCGTGACCGAGCGCGTCCGGCGGATGGAGCGCTCCGGCGTCATCACCGGCTACGGGGCACGTGTCGACCCGTCCGCCGTCGGGCGCCCGCTGGCGGCCTACCTTCGCATCGGCGCGGTGGGAGCGATCAGGGACGAAGTCGCCGCCCTCGTGAACCAGACGCCCGAGGTCATCGAATGCCATCGCGGCACCGGACACGAGTGCTTCATCATGAAGGTCGCGGTGACGGACGTCGCGCACCTCGAACGGGTCATCGACCGGTTCACCCGGCTGGGGCGGATCACCACATCGATCATCCTGTCCACGATCGTGCCCGACCAGGGCCTCCAGCCACTCGTCCGCGGAAAGCCGTCCGTCACGCCTGAGCCGTGACAGGACCGCGGGGTTCCTGGCGCGTTCCCGCGTTCTTCGACAAGCACCTGCGCAGCCGGTGCAGGCCGATCCTCACCGGACCGAGCCCCTGAGATGCTGTTCGTCCGACGGCGACGGCCCGGGGAGACCGGCTCCTCGCCATCGGGAATGGTCGAATCAGTGGGATAGCCGGCCTTCTGCGCGCGGGCGCCATCGCCGTCTCGACAGCGAACCGACAGCGGCACGCTCGAGACCGACAACGCATCGACGTCGCGCTTTGGCAGTGTGGCTTCCGAGGGCCGAACCGGGAGGCTTCCCGAGCGGCCCACGGAAGATCAGGCCAGGGACGCAAGGACAGCACGGCAGCCCGCTGGCCGCGGAAGGAAATCGATCATGAATGTGTGCGAGGCAGAGGCGGTCCAGCTCCACCGGTTCGGTGCACGACCGTCCGAAGTCCGGCGCGTGAGGCACTTCGTCGGCGACCTCATGGCCGGCCATCCGTCCGTGGACGACGTGGTCACGGCAGTCTCCGAGCTCGCCGCGAACGCCGTCCAGCACTCCGCCTCCGGCGGCGCCGACTTCATGCTCCGGGTGGCGCACGTCCACGGTGCTGTACGCATCGAGGTCACCAACGCCGGCGGGGAAGACCGGCCGGAACTCGGCCGCAATGACCCGGACGCCACAGCCGGGCGTGGATTGTTCATCGTCGACAGTCTCTCCCGCCGCTGGGGTGTCGTTCAGAGCCCGGCACAGATCAGCGTGTGGTGCGAGATCGACTGCATCCATTCGCCCGCCATCCGGGAGCGCGTCGCCGCCTGACGATGCCGCCGTTCTGCTCCAGAGGGAGGGCTACGACATGGCCAAGCACCAAGCAAGCCCGGCAAGGGGCGGCGTTTCCCGCCCTTCCACGAAGGTCTGCGTGTCCGGCCAGGCGCTTTCGCCTGCGAGCGGCGGCTCACTCATGGCAGGACATCCGGCCCGCGGTCACACGCTGTGGCCGATCGCGGAGCCCGCGCTTGACGGAACGGAGCTGACGCGGCAGTTCGCCGCGGACGCCGCACACGAGATGCTGACCCCGCTGGCCGGCCTGCGTGTGCAGCTGGAGGAGGCCCGGCTACATCCCGACCAGACCGATCTCGCCGTGCTCGTCGCGCACTCTCTGCGGGACCTGGGCAGGCTTGAGGCCGTCGTCAGCGACCTGCTCCTGCTGGCACGCGTGCAAGCGAACACATCCGTCGAGCGGGAAACGGTGGATCTGGCCGAACTTGTGCGGGCCGAGCTCTCCTGGAGGCCGGACACCGTTGACATCGACCTGCGCTACGACGGTGAGGCAACGATCCAGGCCGTCCGCACCGACATCAACCGGTTGCTGGGCAACCTGCTCGACAACGCCCAGCGGCACGCGCGGCATTCGATACTGATCGAAATTCGCCGAGATGGCGACACCGTCGAACTGGCCGTGGCCGATGACGGGCCGGGGATCCCGGAGGCCGACCGCGAAACCGTCTTCGGCCAGTTCGCCCGGCTGGATGCCGCGCGGAGCCGTGACCAGGGCGGAAGCGGCCTGGGCCTGCCGATCGCCCGCGTCATAGCGCGAGCACATCGGGGAAGCCTTCACGCGGAGGACTCACCCCTGGGCGGCACCCGATTCGTGCTCCGGCTGCCCCGCAACATCGCCACGCATTGATCGACCTCCATCTCGGCGCCGCGTCCGCTCCTCCAGATCACCAGACGTTTGCTGCGCCGCCTGCTCTCGGCACCGGCGACTGACTGACTTTCCGCTCGCGAGGTCATCGCCGCCACGAACGGGCGTGGCGAAAGCAGCTTCCCCCGATTCAGCCGATGCTGAAGGTTGAGCTGGATTGCAGAGCGCTGCGTGCGGACCATGGGCGCTGACCGTCGGCGATCGCGTCCGGCGGTGTTCGGGCCAAGTTCGCCGCGTCCCGAGCGAACGGAGGGAACGAGGACGATGAGGGCATCGACCAGAATCGACACGGTCGCCGTTCGCGCCGGGCATGATGTGGATCCCGGCACCGGAGCGATCACAGAGCCGATCACCATGTCGGTCTCTTTTGAGCGGGACGCCGACGGCAGCCATTCTCGCGGCTATCACTATGGGGCGGCGGGAAACCCCAATCGCTCCGCTCTGGAGCGTGCACTGGCCGCCCTCGAGGGTGGAGGCGAGGCACTGGCTTTCTCCAGCGGCTCCGCCGCGATCAGCGCCGTCCTGCGCGCGGTTCTTTCCCCTGGCGCTCACGTGCTCCTGCCCGAAGACGTGTTCCAGGGCACCGCCCGCCTGCTCAAACGCCTCTCCGAATGGGGAGTCGAGCATGATGCGGTCGACATGACCAGCATGGAGACGCTCGGGCGCGCCTTCAAGCCGAACACCGCCCTGGTGTGGACCGAGACGCTGTCGAACCCGCTGTTGAAAGTGGCAGACATCGGCGCGATCGCGTCGCTGGCCCACCAGCGGGACGCGGTCCACGTGGTCGACAACACCTTCGCTACCCCGATGTTTCACCAGCCCTTGGCTTTCGGGGCGAATTACGTGGTGCACTCCTCCACCAAATACCTGTCAGGCCACGGTGACGTGGTGGGCGGCAGCGTGATATTCAGCGATTCGGCCCCGCTTGCCGAACGACTGCGCGAGCTCCAATGGATCGACGGCGCCGTCCCTTCGCCTTTCGACTGCTGGCTCACCCACCGCGGGCTGAAGACCCTGCCATGCCGTATGCGTGCGCATGCCGCCAATGCCGTACGAATCGCCGAATTCCTCGCCACCCACCCGCATGTGATCGAGGTGTACCATCCCGGCCTGGCGGGATCGCCGAGCCGTACAGATGCCGCGTCTCTTCTCAGCGGCTACGGAGGCGTCGTCTCCTTCCGGGTGGCGGGCGGGCAGCGGAGGGCTCTGCAGGTCGCGGGAGCTGTGACGCTCTTCCGGCGTGCGACCAGTCTCGGAGCGGTGGACAGCCTCATCCAGCACCAGGCATCCTCCCCGACGCACGGCGCCGGCACTTCGCTCCCCGATGACCTCCTGCGTCTGTCCGTCGGGCTCGAGCACGCAGAGGATCTGATCGACGATCTCGACCAGGCCCTGAACTCATGCTGAGACGGGCACCACGGATCCAGGACACGTTGCGGACGCTCGGACTGCGATGGCCGGACCTGGCTCCGACACACGAATTCGTCCCCGCGATCCGGCACGCGGACATGATCTTCGTTTCCGGACACGCCCCCTACAGAGACGGCGGCTTCCGTCACAAGGGACGGGTGGGCGCGGAACTCTCCCTCGAGGACGGCAGGCGAGCGGCTCGGCTCGCGGTGCTCGGCTGCCTGGCATCCCTGGAGGCCGCGCTGGGTGACCTCGACCTTGTCGAGCGCATCGTGAAGATGAACGCATACGTACGGTGCGTAGCCGATTTCCACGAGTTGCCCAGCGTGACCGACGGCGCCTCACGCATGCTCATCGACATGTTCGGAGACGCGGGACGCCATGCCCGCACCACGATCGGCGTCACCGCGCTCCCCGAGGGCGTCTCCGTCGAATGCGAGCTGATCGTCGTGGCTCGTGAGCGCGACCGCCGCAGTCAAGAGGGCGCCAGACCCTGATGCTCGATCTTCCCCGAGACCTTCCCATCGTCGAACGTGATGTCGTCCGGCTCGTGGTGCGCGACGTTGACGGCCGGATACTGCTCTTCCACACCCGCGAGTCCTCCGCGCCCGAACTGGGCATCTGGTGGGAACTCCCCGGCGGAGGCATCGGCGAGGGTGAGACCTACCTGGACACCGCCATCAGGGAGCTCCGCGAAGAGACCGGCTTTGTCGTGAGGCCGGAGCAGGTGGGACTACCCACGTGGCGGCGCCAGGCCTGCTTCCGCCACAGAAACGTGCGTTTTCTGCAGAACGAGGTCGTCGTCGAGGTCCGGCTGGAGGCTTGCGGTCCAGCGGTGGACGAGTCCGGCCGGCACGAGGACGAGAAGGAGGACTACTTCAACTTCCGCTGGTGGCCCGTCGCCGAGGCCGTGGCCAGTGAAGAACGGTTCTACCCACGCCTCCTGCCCAGACTGCTGGCACCGTTCCTGGCGGGCGAGGAGATCGACGAGGACTTCGAGTTCTGGTCGTGACGGAGATCAACACCCCAACGACAACAGGATTGCCGTTCAGACGACGAACTCGATTGGTTCGTACGGCGGCCTACCCTCCGCCGGCGTCAATGGTTCGGTTCCATGAAGACGGTGGGCACCTTGTTGTCCTCCACGATGCGGCCGAGCAGGACACCGAGCGTGTCGCGCTCGACGGGAGCGAACCCGGCAGCAAGTTCCTCGATGCGACGGCAGGCCTCGGCGTAGAACTCGTCGGCGAGCTTGGCCCCCCGCCTGGTGAGGGCCACCCGCACCGCACGGAGGTCGCGCGGATCAGATCCACGCTGGACCAGGCCATTGCGCTCGCTCCGGTCCACCAGGCCGGTCAGGCTCGACTTGGCCAGCCCCAGCATCGCGCCCAGTTCGCTCATGCCGTACGGCTGCGCCATCAGGACACACAACAGCTGGCCCTGCTGCTGGGTGAGTCCGTACTCGCGGGCGCATTCCGTGTACACGGCGTTCACCAGAAATGTGGACCGCACCAATGCGGCCACCACTCCGAGCGGACCGTCAACCTGCTTGCTCACTACCCAAGGGTAACAAATTCGCGGGACGAACTACGTCCCCGCACGGCCTGCCCGCGCCGAGGGTCCCTGGGCCGGGGCGGCTTCAGGGAGCTGTTGCTGGAAGCCGTCTCGGGAGGTCGGGCCGCGAACCCATGACTTCGGGTTGAGGTTCGGTCACTGCTTGGTGGTCTCGGGCTGGGAGCCGAGCGCTTGCCGCAGAACGGCATGCACGTAGTCGGTGTCGGCGGGTGCGTTGTCGATCAGGATGGCGGCACAGAGGCCGTCAGAGGTCGCGACGAGTGCAGTTACGGCATCGGGGGCGTTGGTGCAGTGCTGGGCGAGTTCGGCGACGCTCTCGCGCCAGCGGCGGGCGATGGGGCGTAGGGCGGGTCTTCGGGCGGCGAGCGTCGACAGTTCGCGTTCGGCCAGGGCGCGGTCCCGTCCGGGGCCTGCGGATTCGGCGATGAGCTCGGCGAGGCCGCGAATCTTGTCGTCGCGGTTGTCGATGATGTGGCGGATGCGCGCGGTGTAGGCCTCGACGATGCTGGTCAGGGCAGCGATCAGCAGGTCGTCGATGGTGGCGAAGTAATAGGTGCTCAGGCTGACGGGTATGCCGGCTTCCTTGGCGACGGTGCGGTGGGTGACACCGGCCGCGCCGTCACGCTGGACGACGGCCAGGGTGGCCTCGATGATCTCAGCTCGGCGCTTCTGCCCTCTGGCTCTGCGTGCATCCGTGGATCTGTCGTCGTCGCCCATGCCCCCTCCTGAGCATCAGATTAGACGATCACGGCTGGGTTTCCCCGATGGGGCGGATGTGCCTGAGCATGAGCAGGCACAGCGCGGTCACGACCACAATCGCGGCTCCTGCTGTGAGGGAGGCGATGTTCAGCCCGGTGGTGAACGCTTCCTGCGCGCCTTGGACGGTGTCTGGCGGGAGCCTGTCGGAGACCGCCACGGCGCCGTCCAGGCTGGCGGTGGCGCGGGCGGCGATCTCGGGCGCCACCTGCGACGGCGGCTGGGCCTGGGAACGGTAGACCGCCGTGGTGAGGCTGCCCAGCAGGGCGACCCCGACGGCGAGCCCGAGTTCCTGCACGGTTTCGGACATCGCCGCCGCCGACCCTGACTTCGCGGCCGGAGCGGCCCCGACGACGATGTCGGTGCCCAGCGCGGCGATGGCCCCCAAGCCGAAATAGACGAACGCGAATCCGACCACGATGCTCACCGCGCTGTCGGTGTTCGCCGTCGCGAAGAGTGCGTATCCGATCAGGGAGAGCCCTTGGGTCGCCGCCATGACCGTCCCCGGCCGGATGCTCCTGGCCACGATGGGGGCGCCGATGGCGGCGGCGAACATCGCCAGCGCCGGCGGGCCCATCCACAGGCCGGCCACAGCCGGGGAGAGCCCTTCGACCAACTGCAGGAATTGGGTGACCAGGTACATCGTGCCGCCCACGCTGACGAGCCCGATCAGCAGAACCGCCAAGGCGGCGGAGAAGGCACGGTCGGCGAACAACGTCACGTCCAGCAGCGGGGAGGCGAGCCGGAGTTGCCTGCGGACGAAGGCGAACCCGGCCGCCGCGCCGATCAGTACGAGCAGCAGCGTCAGCACGTCGACCCCGTGCGTGGCGAAGTGCTTCACGGCGTAGACCACCGGCAGGATGGCGACCAACGACAGGGTGACGCTGATGAGGTCGAGCCGTCCCTTGCCGGGCGCCGCGTACTCGGGCAGGAGCGTACGCGCACCGGCCAGAACGATCATCGCCACCGGCACCGCGAGCAGGAAGGCCGCCCCCCACCAGAATCGGTCGACCAGGACGCCGCCCACGATCGGACCGGCGGCCATGCCGAGGGCGAACATGGTGGCCCACACGCCGATGGCCACGGCCCGCTGGCGGACGTCGGTGAACATGTTGCTGATCAGCGACAGCGTTGAGGGCATGAGCGTGGCGCCGGCGATGCCGAGCAGCGCTCGCGCCAGGATCAGCAGGCCGGCGTTCGGGGCGAACGCGGCGACGACCGAAACGGCTGCGAACACTGCCACGCCGATCATCAGCAGGCGCCGCCTGCCGATCCGATCTCCCAGCGTTCCCATCGTGATGAGAAAGCCGGCGATGAAGAAGCCGTAGGCGTCCATGATCCACAACGTCTGTGCGGCGGTGGGATCCAGCTCCGCGGCTATGCTCGGCGACACCAGGTAGAGAACCGTGACGTCCAGCCCCAACAGCACGGTCGGCAGCGCCAGCAGCCCCAGCCCGCACCACTCCCGCACTCCGGCACGTGGCGTCCCCGCATGCGTCACGACGTCCTTCTCCATCGACATACTTGAACCATAGTACAAGTAGTACGTTCGTTCAAAATGTGGACGAGCTCGCCGCGCCCCGGCCGCGGAGCAGGGTGTCCGGCACCCGCGGCGGGCCGGCCACGCCAGAAAGTTCGCGTGACGAACCTTATGGTGCTCATGTGTGGGCAGATTCACGAACATCTTCCCGACGCACGTACTTGAAGTTCGTGTACCGAACTAATATGGTTCGTTACACGAACTTGACTCGGGGGTCGAGGCGTGAGCCGTACAGTGGCGATGGAGATCCGGAAAACCCAGCGAGAAGCGCTCTTCTTCGGCTCATCCAACGTCGCCGGCCGGCACATCGTGCAGGCCAACCGGGGCGCGCCGGGTGTGGACGGGATGACCACGCGGGAGTTACGGCCGTGGATCCGTGAGCACTGGGCGGGTGTCCGGGAGGCGTTGGACGCGGGCACGTATCGGCCGTTGCCGGTCCGCCGGGCGGTGATCCCCAGACCCGGGGGCGGGGAACGCGGCGTTGGGGGTGCCCTCTGTGCTGGACAGGTTGATCCAGCAGGCGATTGCTCAGGTCCTGGCGCCGATCTTCGATCCGTATTTCAGCGTGATCTGGTGTGGAACCCCGGGCGTTCACTGTTCACGGCCGAGAAGCTGACAAAAGTTCTCCTGGGCACCTTGATCACCCAGCTTGCAGCCACTGCTCATCGTCGCCGGTTCGCCGGCAACGGCTCCCGGAACGTCTGCCGCTCGCACACGGCTGTCGTCACACCGGCGTCACGGTGGCACAGCACGGCGAGCGGATCGTTCACCGACACGGACTATCACGTTCCGTCACCACCGAAAGCGGGCCAGAGCCAGTGACCGTACAGACCCTGCCGGGAGTCCGTCTGAAGTGCCACGAGTCTGTAGTGACGATGCACAGGCACGACGAGATGGTCGGCGAAGCGCGGCTCCTGGTAGCGCATTCGTGTATGCGGCGACATTCGACCATAAGCCACATGCGAAGACTTGAAAGTCCTTGAGTGAGGATATAGCGTGATCATTGAGGAGCAAAGATGCCAGGGGGCAAACCACAGCTGTTCAGCGTCGTCGTGTACTCCGTGTCTCGGCCGGAGCATGCCGTTGCCATGATGCTGAACGCTCCTCGGGGCACACTGGGCAGGCGATTGGCAGCGTATGGCCTCAGCAGCCGGTGAGGTAGCGCTGGAAGGTGGGGGTGATCTAGGCGATGCACCTCGCCCGGTTCGGCAGTCACGAGCGCTCGAACCCGAACCGCGTGACGGGCGATGGCCAGCCCGACCATGTGCGCAGGGCACACCTTCGAGTTGCCTGGCACCAGCGTACGGGAGGAGCCCATACAAGCCGCTGCGCACGGCATCAGCCGCGCGAGTTTCAGCCTGCCGTTCAAGGTGCACCGCATCGCCCTGGACATGCAAGGCGTTCCCTACGCCAACATGCTTGCGCTGATCCGGTTCATCGCGCCGTACTCCGCTGTCCATCGGCCAGGCGTCCTCGCCCGCCTGGCCGAGCTGGCACAGGAGTTCGGGCTGCACACGGCTCCCGAACCGGCCCGGGTGGCCAGAGCGTCGGCAAGGGGCTTGGCGAGTCCTTCAGGCAGCACGTGGCGGCGCAGAAGGAGCTGCAGAATCTCGGTGAGCACATGACACTGGCGCTCTCCCGCACGTCCCCGTGCAGGCGTGCAGCAGGTCCTGACGCGGCCTCCCGCTCTTTCCGCCTCACCCCGGGCGAGCGCTGGTGAGCGTCGCCAAGGACCGGGGCGGGCTGACGGACCTGCTGCGCGGCCCGCGCGACTGGCGTCGCAGATCCACGAAGCTGTATCCGCTCGGCGCCAACGCCGCGGCGACCCGTGCAGACGCCAACGGAAGGTTCGGCTGGGAGTTCGTCTACTTCCCTGCCATCGCCCGAGGGACGCCGGCCGCCGTACTGCTCGGCTGCGCCCTACCTGTTCTGTCCGCCGGGGCGAGCCTGGCTCTGCCGCTCACTGACGATCTGCTGCCTGCCGGCGTGATCTTGCTGCTGACGCTCGCCACTGGGTTCGGCATGTCGCTTGGCGTCTCACTGGCCTGCGCGTACGTGGTGGGCCGCCCGTACTGGCAACCTGGTGTCGTCAGTCTGCTGCTGCTCGCCATGGCCGCGGGAATACCGTTCGGCCTGGTAGCGCAGGCATGGGATCAGAGCGGGCCCCAACCCCAGGTGATCGAGTACGTCTTGCGATGGCTCACCGTCCAAGGACCACTCATGGCAGTCGCGTGCTGTGTGGCGGGAGTGCTGTGGTTGCCAGTGGCCTGGTGGCTCTACCGGCGTCGCGGAGTATCCCGGGTCACCCTGTGAAGCGGCCGTCCAGCGAAGGGTGCAGGACGCCGACCACCGCAAGCCAGAACGTCTGTGCACGGCACGCCAGGTCTTCGCCGCGCGGTTTCACTGTGGTGACCGCCCTCAATATCAGCAATGCCCGGCGTTGGCCCGCATGAAGTTCGACATCGCGTCGCTCACGCCGTGGTTCGCACGGGTTCGATCCGAACCGGGACACCGTTGAGCACCGCTGTAGCGCTGGCGTCGTCGAGCACCCCGGGGTCGGTGACGTCGTTGGCGCTGGCGCCGGGTACTGCGGAGGCGATGGCCATCCGGGTGCCCGGACGCTGGTGACCGTAGCCGTGCGGCAGACTGACCACGCCGCGCATCACCTCATCAGTGGCCTTGACCTCGACCATCACCCGACCGGAGCGCGACCGTACGTATGCCGTGTCGCCGTCGTTCAACCCGAACACGGCCAGATCTGCGGGGTTGACCAGCAGATGATGCCGAGGTGCTCCCTTGATCAGGCGCCCGCTGTTGTGCATCCAAGAGTTGTTGTCCCGCAGATGGCGCCGGCCGATGAGCAGCAACTCGCCGTCCTCTGGCGCGGAGTCGCGCAGTCGCGGCAGGTCGTCGAGCAGCTCGCGTGGCGCCAGGTCGATGCGCTTGTCCGGGGTGTGTAGCCGTTCGGGCAGCGCGGGACGTAGCGAACCGAGATCGATCCCTGCCGGGTTGCGGCGCAGCTTGCGCAGTGAAAGCCGGTACGGCCCGAGCCGCAGTCCGAGGTCGATCATGCGGTTGGGGCTGAGCGAAAGCATCAGCCGCTCCTTCATCGTGCCGCGCGGTCGATATCGCCTGGCCAGTTCCTGGAAGATCTCCCACTCGTGCCTTGCGTCAGCGGAGCGGGGGAACAGCGCGGGGCTGAAGCGCGCGGTATTGCGCACAGCCAGCGCGTTGAAGAGCACGTCATAGTGGTCGCGCTCAAAATGCCCGGTCGGTGGGAGGATGACGTGGGCATGCCTGGTGGTC
This sequence comes from Nonomuraea sp. B10E15, assembly GCF_039871615.1. Classification (NCBI taxonomy): domain Bacteria; kingdom Bacillati; phylum Actinomycetota; class Actinomycetes; order Streptosporangiales; family Streptosporangiaceae; genus Nonomuraea; species Nonomuraea sp. B10E15. The sequence goes on along the minus strand of NZ_JBDPMB010000030.1, from coordinate 61,932 downwards.
TCGTTGACGTAGAAGTCGATCGCCGCCATGAACTCCAGCCCCGCCAGCGCGTGGTTCAGCCGATGACCGCCAGGTGAGGACAACACCGGGTTGCCCGCCACGGTCAGCAAGGCCCGGATCTGGCCGGGGCCGGGCGTCTCGATCTCGTCGGCCAGCGTGGCGACGGTGAACTCGCCGCTGAAGTCAGGCAGCCCACGCACACGCGATCGGTGCGAGCCGACATGTCCGGGTGCGAGCGTGCCGCTGTCGATACCGTCCACCGCCGGCCTGGTGAACATCAGGCCGCCTGGCCGGTCCAGGTTGCCGGTGACGATATTGAGCAGCTGAACCGCCCAGTGGGCGAGCGCGCCGTACCGCTGGGTGCTTAGACCCGTTCTCGAGTAGCACGTGGCAGACTTCGCCATGGCGAACTCTCGGGCCACCCGCCTGATCACGGCTTCGTCGACCCCTGACCATCGCGCCGCCAGGGCCGGGGTGAGGTCGGCGATGCCCCGCCGTACCTCGTCGAGACCGTCTGCGTAAGCCGGCAGGGTGGCCAGGCCCTCCTCCAGAACCACGTTGACCATCGCCAGCAGGACAGCCGCGTCAGCGCTTGGCCTGATGAAGTGGTGCTCGTCGGCGACCTTGGCGGTCTCGGTCCTGCGCGGATCGAACACCACGAGCTTGCCGCCGCGTCCGCGCATCTCACGCAGCCTGCGCGGGAAGCCAGGCGCGGTCATGAGGCTTCCGTTGGAGGCGATCGGGTTGGCGCCGAACACGAGCAGGTAGTGGGTGCGGTCCACGTCGGGAATCGGGAGCAACCACTGGTGACCGTACATCAGCAGCGCTACCAACTGGGCCGGCCAGGTGTCCGCCGAGCCGGCAGAGTATTTGTTGCTGGTACGCAGCAGGTCGACGAACGCCGGTGCATGGGTCATCGCGCCGAGGCTGTGAGTGACCGGATTGCCCAGGTACGCGCCCACGGCGTCGGGCCCATGTTCGGCTCTGATACGCGACAGCTCGCCGGCGACCAAATCGAACGCCTCGTCCCAGCCGACCTCGTGCCATTCGTCGCCGACCCTGCGGACCGGACGCCGCAGGCGATCGGGATCATGGTGCAGGTCGGCCAGTGCTACGCCCTTGGGGCAGATGTGCCCATGGGAGAGTGGGTCCTCCTCCAGCCCTTTGATCGACACCACGTGCTCGCCCTGGACCCGTACCCGCAGGCCACAGACCGCTTCGCACAGGTTGCACACGCTGTGCCGCTCGCTTGCCGTCATCCTTGCCGCCATGTCCTGGAACCTACCGCTGCCACGTCGGTGGAGACGCTGTGCTGCCCAGCCGCCTGCCCACCGTAAGCGGCAGGCCGAAAGGCGACAGGATCGACGGCGGGCCCAACCGCGGAGAGCCGCATTGCGTCTTCGGCGAAGACGGGCCCGCCTGTGCCGCGCCCCCTCCGGCCTCCACGACAGAGATGTCCGCAGCGGCCGGCAGGGCGAAGACGAACTGTTCTCTCATGCTTCCTCTGGTGATCGGGTCTGAACATCACCTCGGTCGGCGCCGGCTTCGGCACCGGCAGATCGACCAGCTCGAACGGCTCGGTCCCGCTCCGGTCCCGCTGCCGGATCGCGCGCATTCCCACTCCTCAGGTCATCCACATCCGGGGCGAAACGCTAACCGGGCGGTGGCGGGCGCGGAATCTGCCATGCGGCTCGTCATCCACGCGTCTTTCACAGGTGGCCGCCGGGCGCGGGGCGGCGGGGAGAGCAAAAGGGACATCAACTCGCGCAATGCCCGCTGAATCCTCGTGTACGGCAGATCAGGCCGTGCGCGGTAGATCCAGGTGCAGCGCGGTCAAAGCAGACTCGGAGGCGCGGATCGCGCTGTTGACGGAGATCTCACCGCGCATCCCGGGGGCCGCGACCATGTCGCCGGCCAGGAACACGCCGTCGCCCCGATCGATCGCGGGGCGGTCGCGCCAGGTGCGCCCGGGCAGGTCCAGCGCGCCCGTCCGCCCTTTGGCCGTGCCGACGCGCTGCCAGGTCACCCGATCGCGCCAGCCGGGCACGGTTTGGTCGGCGAACGCCTGCACCCGCTCCCGCGCGGCCGCCTTGCCCTCCCCAACGCGAACCGGCAGGTCGATTTGAAAGAGCGATTCGCTCGCGGGCGCGATCGTGGGGTCCTGCATGGAGTAGCTCTCGTGGAAGCCGCCGGCGTCGAGGTCCCAGCAGATGAACCGGTCGCGCCGGCTGCTGCGTACCGCCAGGTCGAACATCACGCACTCGCCGCACTCCCAGTGCAGCGTGTCGTCGCCGAGCAACTGCCGGGCCGACGCCAGCTCGGTCGCGACGATCGTCAGCTCGCCGGGCAGTTCGGTGACCCGGGAGCCGAGTTCGATGCGCACGCCCAGCTCGTGTGCGCGGGCGGCCATCCGGTCGATGACCGCCTGCCAACCGCCGATCGCCCAGCGGACCGCGGGTGGCCCGGGTGCGAAGACGCGGCGGAGCAGGTTCCACACGAAGGCCGCCGACAGCCGTCCGGTGTCGGCGTCGAAGGTGACCACGCTGATGGCGTTGGCCGCGACGCGCGCGATCCGCTCGCCGTACCGGCTGGAAGCCCAGGTGAAGAAGTCCACGTCGACGGGCGCCACCCGGCTCCGGTCCAGGAACATCATCCGGACGAAGCCCGCGGGCGGCAGCCGGCGCAGCCGACCGTCCACCAGGAACGAGATCTTGGCGGCGTCGCGCACGGGTGGCCGGCCGAGCGGGCCGGTCAGTCCACGCTCGACCATCCAGTTCCAGTGCGGGCCGTCGGCGTAGAAGACGTGCGCGCCCTCGTGGGCGACGTATGGCGCGGGCGTGGCGCGGCCTCGTCCGCCCAACGTGCGGTGCGCCTCGTGCAGAGTCACGTCGGCGCCCGCCTCCGCGCAGGTGATGGCCGCGGTCAAGCCAGCCAGGCCGCCACCGATTACGGTAATCTTCTTCGTCACGCCGTCTCACGTTATGCCACGGCCCCGGAGCGCGAATCCGCCATTTGACCAGGCGACGAGTCGCCGACCGCCGAGCTGGCCAAGGACACAGGTAGCGCTGGAGCGCCGGGCCGACCTGGTCGACCACCTCGCCGCGGTCCCCGGCGGCCAGTTGCCCGGCCGGCAGCAGGTGCCACTCCCCCACCAAGACCGACCGCCACGGGGGTGGCAGGGCTGCGCGCCAGTACGGCAAGCAGTTCGGCCGTGGCCGGATCGTCGAGGAGGCGCAGGAACCGGTCCGCCGGCCACCTCGGAAGTGGTAGCTCATCATCCGGCTGTCGACCCCCGCCGCACGGGCGATCGAACGCATCGGCACCAGGTCGTAGCCGTGCGTCGAGCCGCGTCAACGATCCTCGCCCGCGTCGTCGACGGGCCCCGGCGCCGGTCTCTTGCGATCGTCAGCGGGTCTCCATGCGGCTCGGGCGGGTCCTTCTGGTGCAGGTGTGATGAGCACGCTGGGACCCCGGGGCGCCTGGCCGAATCCGGCAGATGACCGGGTGTACGGCGCGATCCCTCCATACGGCACCCCGCCGTTCCTCCCGAGTCGCGGCTCGCGCATTATGTCTCATGGAGGAGACTTTCGAGTCTCCATGCGAAGACTTGAGGACGAACCGACGGAGGCGGACGGCGATGCTCTACGGACGAGGTGAGGAGCAGACCGTGATCACGCGACTGCTCGGCGACGCGGGCAACGGCCTGAGCGGTGCGCTCATCGTGCGGGGTGCGACAGGGGTGGGCAAGTCCGCCCTGCTCGACCAGGCGGCGGTGCTGGCCGGCGATCGGATGCTGGTGCTGCGCGGGGCCGGCATCCAGCCGGAGATGGAGCTGCCCTTCGCCGGATTGCACCTGCTGCTGCACTCGGTGCTCGACGGGATCGACGCGCTACCGACGGAGCAGGCACGCGCGCTGCGCGGTGCTCTCGGTCTGGAGCGATTCGCCGCCAGCGACCGGTTCCTGGTCGGATTGGCGGTGCTGACCCTCCTCGCCAACACCGCGGACGAGCGCCCGCTGGTCTGCCTGATCGACGACGCTCACTGGCTCGACCAGGCGTCCGCGGAGGCGCTGCTGTTCGCCGCGCGCCGGCTGGACGCCGAGGGCGTGGTGCTGGTCTTCGCCGCGCGCGACGACGAGGGGCTGTTCGATGCTCCCGGGGTGCGCGAGCTCCGGCTCCGCGCGCTCGAAGCCACCGCGGCGGAACAGTTGCTCGACTCACACGCCCCGGATCTCGCACCGGAGGTGCGCCGCGGCCTGCTCACGGAGGCCCAGGGCAACCCGCTGGCGCTGATCGAGCTGCCCGCCACGCTGACCGGCGCACAACGGTCCGGCGAGGTGCCACTGCACGCCGTCGGCATGAGCCCGGTGCCCAGCCGGATCCTGCGCGGCTTCCACGAGCGCATCGCCGCACTGCCTGCCGATGCCAGAACGCTGCTGCTGGTCGCGGCCTGCGACGACGGCACCCTTGACCTGGTGCTCGACGCGATCAAGCACCTCGGCGGCAGCCTGTACGACGCCGAGCCCGCCGAGGCCGCCGGGCTCGTCCGGATCGCCGACGGCCGGATCGTCTTCCGCCACCCGCTGGTCAGAACCGCGGCCTACCAGCACGCGCCAGCCGCGGCCCGGCAGGCGGCACACCGCGCGCTGGCCAAGTCGCTGGACGGCCATCCGGACGCAATCGGCCGGATGGCCTGGCATCTGGCCCTGGCCACCACCGGGTCAGACGAGGCCGTGGCCGCAGCGCTGGAACGCGGCGCGGAACAGGCCGAGGGCAAGGGCGGCCACGCCGGCGCTTCCGCCGCCTACGAGCGGGCCGCCCAGCTCACGCCCGACCCGGCCGAGCGCGGCCGGCGTCTGGCCGCCGCCGCGCGCTCCGCCGCCGAGCTGGGCCAGTATCACCGCGCCGGAGCGCTCGCCGACCGGGCGGCGCCCGACCTGAGCGAGCCACTCGAGTCAGCCCGGCTGGCGCAGGTCCGCGCCGCCGTAGCCACCGCCCAAGGCGACCTCGACACCGCGCACACCACTCTCGCCGGCGCCGCGGACGCGGTCCGCGAGCAGGGTGTGGACGACCTGGCCGCCGAGATGTACTTCGACGCGATCACCGCCGCCTGGCTGGCCTGCGACTTCGCCGCGGTCACCCGCACTGCTACCCGTGCCACCGGAATCCGGCGGGCGCACCCGCTGCTGCGGGCTGCCTCCGGACTCGGCCGGATGGCCGCCGAGGAGCCGCCCGTCGCGCTGTCGTCCATGCGCGAGGTGATCGAAGGGCTGGCCCGGTCGGACCGGCCGGCCGATCTCCACCGCCGCGCTGCCCTGGCCCTCTGGGACCTCCTCATCGGCGACGACACCGCCGCCTACCACCGGGCCGTGGCCATTGAACGCGAGTCACGCACGTCAGGTGCGGTTGGCGTGTTGCCGATGGCGCTCGTCCTGCTGGCCCGCGCGCAGATGTTCATGGGCCGGTATCGCGACTCTCTGTCCAGCGCGCAGGAGGGCTACCGCATCGCCAGGGACATCGGCCAGCACCATCACCAGGCCCTGCTGACCGGCATCATGACCTACGTGGCGGCGGCCCAGGGTGACGAGGAGCGCTGCCAGGCCCACGCCGCCGAGATCGCGGACGTGACCGACGGGGCGACCAGCGGCATGCGTTGCGCCGCGCTCAACCTGCTCGATCTCGCGGGCGGCAGACACGAGGCGATCATCCGCCGGGCACTGGAGTTCGACCGGCACTCCCCCGCGGCGCGCACGATGATGGTCCTGCACCGCACCCAGGACGTGGTGGAGGCCGCGGTCCGGCTGGACCGAACCGACCTCGCTCGTGCCGCCGCGGCGCGCGTGCAGGCGTCCGCGACGGCGACCGGGCAGCCCTGGGCCTGGGCCGTGGCCCTTCGATGTCGAGCGCTGCTGGCTCCGGCGGAGGAGGCGGGCGACCACTTCGAGCAGGCGGTGCGGCTCCACCAGCAGAGCGGCCGGCCGCTTGAACGGGCGCGCACCGAACTGCTGTACGGCGAATGGCTGCGCAGGAACCGCCGCAAGCTCGAGTCCCGGCAACCGCTCGAGTCGGCCCTGGAGATCTTCCAGCGGCTCGAGGCGCGCCCCTGGGCCGATCGGACGCAGGGCGAGCTGCGCGCCGCCGGCAAGCGACACCTGGCAGCGAACGCGCCCACCGGCCTGATCGACCAGCTCACCGCCCAGGAGCTGCAGATCGTCCGGCTGGCGGCCTCGGGCATGAGCAACAGGGAGATCGCGGCCCAGCTGTTCCTGAGCCCGCGGACCATCGGCTACCACCTGCACAAGGCCTTTCCCAAGCTCCAGGTTGCGAGCCGGGGCGAGCTGGCGCAGCTCGCGCTATCCCCGGAGGCCGAGACGCCATGAGCGAAGATGCGCGGCCAGCTCGCAGGTGCTCAGGCCGAGCTGCTCGCACATGTGATTCAGGTCGAAGAAGAGCAGTTCGCGATGGATCAACCCGTCGTGCACCTTCCAGAGACTCGCGAACGACAGCGTGAACCGGCGGCCGGTGGCCGGCAGGCCCGCCAGCGGCGCCTCCATGGTCGCGCTGATCAGCCCCATCCCCACGACCAGCTTCTCCTTCAGGCGCAACTCGCCGAGCCGCAGGTCGTAGTCGGGAAAGGTGCGGAGCAGCGCGGCGACCGCTTCCCGCACCCGGTGCCGACCGCGCGACAGCAGCCCGAACGGGATCGACTCCCGGACCACGTCCGGATGGCAGGCGTTCACCACGGCGACCAGGTCGCCCGCGCTCTGCGCGGCGGCGTAGCCGCGGACCACCTCATCCGGCTGCGACCCTCTTCGCATGGCAACCTCGTTCGTCGAGTTGTCGTGGGTTCTGCGGAGAACTTAAGGCGACTCGTACTTCCCCTGCATCCGTCACATGACCTGACCCTCCACAAGAGGCTTTCAGAAGTGAATTCTCATGCTTCAATAACAGGAAGTGCTTAGTTAAACTCCTCACCAAAAGGACATGCGAATGACCACCTTCGTTCTCGTACACGGTTCCTGGCACGACCCCTCGGCCTGGGACCGGCTCGTCCCGTACCTGCACGAAGCGGGCCACCACACGATCACGCCGGACCTCGACCCCGACGCCGGACTGGCAGAGCACGCCGAGCAGATCGTCGCCGTGCTCGACCAGGCCGCTCGGGCGGCGTCGGACCTGGTCCTCGTCGGGCACAGCTACGCGGGCCTCGTGGTACGGCAGGCCGCCGACCAGCGGCCGCGGCGCGTGCGGCACATCATCCTGGTGGACGGCTGGGCGGGCCCGGACGGCGCCAGTCTGTTCGACCTGGCACCCGAGCCGTTCGTCGCCGCGCTGCGTGGCGCGGCCCGGCCGCACGAGGGCGGACCCGTGATCCCCGCCCCCGCGCCGGCCCGCTACGGCGTCACCGGCGAGGAGGACGCCCGCTGGCTGTCCACGCGCCTGCGGCCCCAGGCGCTGCGGTCCTTCAGCGAACCCAGCCGGCTCACCGGCGCGGTCGACACGATCAGCGGCACGGCCGTCTGCTGCCGCCCGCCGTCCCAGGCGTTCGAAGCCCTGGCCAGGGCGATCGGATATCGCACGGTCGCCTGCGACGGCCCGCACGACATCATGGTCACCCACCCCGAACCACTGGCCCGGCTGCTGCTCGACGCGGTGACGCTTCAAGAAACGGAAGCGTGAAGACTAGAATGACGAAGTGGAGCAGCGGACCTACAACCAGTACTGCGCGACCGCGCGCACCCTTGACCTGATCGGCGAGCGTTGGACCCTCCTCCTGGTGCGCGAGCTGCTCACCGGCCCCAAACGCTTCAGGGATCTGCTGGCCAACCTGCCCGGGCTCGGCACGGGCCTGCTGGCCGCCCGGCTGAAGCACCTCGAAGGCGAGGGCCTCATCCGTAGGACCACGCTTCCGCCGCCCGCTCGCACGCCCGCCTACGACCTCACCGAGGCCGGGCGGGAACTCGGCCCCACGGTCCTCGCCATGGCCCGCTGGGGGATGAAGTGGGCAATGGACAACCGGCGGCCGGCGGAGACCTTCCGCTCCGGATGGGCGATGCTCGGACTGCAAGCCTGCTTCAGCCCGGACGCCGCCGCCGGCCTGCGCGCCGTCATCGAGTTCCGCATCGACGAGGAGACCTTTCACGCCCGCGTCCACGACGGCACCGTCGACATGGTCCACACGCCCGCACAGGCCCCGGACGCCACCGTCACCATCGACGGCGCCACCTTCCTCTCGATCGCCGAAGGCCACACCACGCTCGCCGACGCCCTGAGCGCCGGCACCGCCACGACCGTCGGCGCCCCCTGGCTGCTGCGCAAGCTCCCCCGCCTGTTCCGCCAGCCCTCACCTGTGCCACGCAACGGTTGACCGCCTGCCCTGTGGTCCTGCATGCGGATTGTTCAAGGGTGCGCAGCGACGCCTGGAACAGGTGCTGGTGGGCGTTGATCAGGCCGGGCACGGCGAGCAGGCCGGTGCCGTCGATGATCCGGTCGGCGGCGCCGGTGGTGCGCTTCGAGGAGCGGTCGGCGCCGACGCGGCGGACGATCCGTCCCTGGACCTGACGCGCGTCCGCGTCAGGAGGTCGGCCGCGCTGGAGCCATGGAACCGCGGCGAGAACGAGGCGATGAACGGTACAACTCGACGATCTGGCCGCCGAGGTCGATCTCGGCCTAGGACTCGAAGACGATGTCCGGGAGCCTCCAGGTTGCGAAGGAGTCGCACTCGGCCTCGGCGCCGTACATGTTGTTCGAGCGCATTTCCTTTCCGTACGCGAGATCGTCCATCTTGTCGCGGGCGCTCCGTGACGTGATCACGCTACGTCGTCAGGGAAGGAGATGTTCCCGAACGTGTGGTCGCCGTGGTAGGCCGTGTTGGCGAGATAGCGGAAGCTCAGGACCGGCGGGGCCGCGGTTCGGGCCGAAGTATCCAGCCGGTCGTTCCCTGATCTCGCGATTGAGAAGGTGTCTCATCAGGTCGGACATCTCGTCCTGTTCTCCGCCGTGAGACGCCGAGTAGCACAGGTAATCCTGGATGTAAACGAACGTATGCAAATGACTGTTTGCTGTAACCGCCCCATGGCGTGAGCCGGTCGTGTGACGGATTCGTGTGCGGGCCGCGCGCTCGTAGCGTCCGGAGGCAGGATGACCGACGAACGCGAAGGAGACCCGACCCATGATCCTTGTCACCGGCGGCACCGGCAATGTCGGCGCCAATATCGTCCGCCAGTTGCTTGACGCGGGCGAGCAGGTCCGCGTCCTCACCCGCGCCCCGGGCGAGCACTCGCTTCCTGGCGAGGCCGAGATCGTGCGGGGCGACCTGAGCCAGCCGGAAACCCTGCCCGCCGCGCTGGCCGGGATCGAGCGGGTATTCCTGTTCCCCGTCTTCGACGCGATCGCCGGCTTTCTCCGCGCGGGGCGGCAGGCAGGGCTGCGGCACGTCGTCCTGCTGTCCTCCGCCGCTGCCGGCTTTCCCTCGCGCGGCTGGATCGGCGAACAGCACCTGCGCGCCGAGCAGGCCGTGGCCTCCTCCGGGCTGCCCTGGACCTTCGTGCGGCCGGACGCGTTCATGACCAACGATCTCGCCTGGGCGCCCCAGATCGCCGTCGGCGGAGTCGTTCGCGGCGCGTACGGCGAGGCCGCGCTGGCCCCTGTCGACCCGGGCGACATCGCCGCGGTCGCCGTCCACGCCTTTCTCAAGGAGCGCGTCGGCGATACGTACACCGTCACGGGACCGCAGTCGCTCACCCACCTCGACCGGGTGCGGATCATCGGGGAAACGATCGGCCGGCTGATCCGGTTCGAGGAACTGCCCCGGGACACGGTCAGGCAGCAGATGGTCCAGCACGGCATGCCGGCGCCGGCCGCCGACGAACTCCTCGACGGGCTCGCGGCAAGAGTCGGCGAGCCCGCTGCGACACTGCCCACGGTCGAGGAGGTCACCGGACGGCGTGCGTCCACCTATGCCGAATGGGTCTCCCGGCATCGGGCGGCATTCGCTCCCACAGTGACCTCATGACCGAGCTCCCCGAGGCCAGTGGTAGACACAGCACCCGCCTCCATGTCGGCAATCTGCTGCCGACCCGCGACCACATCCTCGTCGGCGGGGGCACCCTCGAACCGCTGCTCGACCAGGCCCGCCGGGGGTGCCTCGAACCACGCTGGAGATGATCAACGTACGCGCCAGCCAGATCAACGGCTGCGGTCTGGGCGTTGACATGCACACGCGCGCCCTGCGGGCGGCCGGGGAACGCCTGGAGCAGGCTCGATGTGGCCAGTCACCAGGCTGGCGGCGAGTGGGTCGCCTCGCTCCTCCAGTCGCAACTCGGGCGAGAGCAAAAACAGTCATTCAAATGACATTTGACATCGATGTGACATAATAGCGGTATGATGGAGACCATGCCACGGCTGCTGCTCGACGCCGGCCGTACCAGAAGGAATCGCGCGTGGGTCGCGGTCCAGCGGCGGCGGCTGCGCGAGAGCGTCGCCCACGCCCGCGCCCACTCGCCCTACTACCGCGACCTCTACCGAGGGCTGCCGGACGGAGTCGACGACCCGGCTGCACTGCCGGTCACCGACAAGAAGGCGCTGATGGCCGACTACGACCGGTGGGCCAGTGACCGAGAGGTGACACTGGAGCGCGCTCGCGCCTTCGTGGCGGATCCCGAGCTGATCGGCGCCCGCTTCCTCGGCCGCTACCTGGTGGTGACCACGTCGGGGACTACCGGAAATCCGGCGATCTTCGTCAAGGACGAGAGAGACATCGCGGTCAACTACGCCATGAGCGCCCGGATGATGGGCTCCTGGCTCAACGCCCGCGACATCACCCGCATCCTGGCCGGCGGCGGGCGGATGGCCATCGTGGCCGCGCGGAACGGGCATTTCATGGTCTCCGCCGGCGCCGCCCGCATGCGCGCGCACCGGCTGCAGCGCAAGGCGATCCGGCTGTTCTCCGTGCACGCCCCGCTGGCCGAGCTGGTCGCCGAGCTCAACGCGTTCCGTCCTGCCCTGCTGCTGGGATACGGCAGCGTGCTGCGTATGCTCGCCGCGGAGCAGGAGGCTGGCCGGCTGCGCGTCGCGCCGGTCCTGGTGGAGCCGGCCGGCGAAACCCTGACCGAGGACGACTACGCGCTGCTGGGCCGCGCGTTCGGCGCCAAGGTGCGCGACACTTACGGTGCCAGCGAGTGCCCCTTCCTCACCGAGGGCTGCGCGCACGGCTGGTATCACGTCAACGGAAACTGGGTCCTGGCCGAACCGGTCGAAGCCGACTACTCACCAACCCCTCCCGGCGAGCAGTCGCACACCGTCCTGGTGACCAACCTCGCCAACCGGGTGCAGCCGATCCTGCGCTACGACCTCGGCGACAGCGTGCTGCAGCGGCCGGACCCGTGCCCGTGCGGCAACCCGCTGCCCGCCCTGCGCGTGCGAGGACGCGTGGCCAACGTGCTCACTTTCGGGAGCGGGGCCGGCGGCGGCTCCGCGGTGATCGCGCCGCTGATGCTCAACACGCTGGTCGACCGCACGCCGGGGGTCCAGCTCTATCAGATCGTCCAGACAAAGCCCACGACCCTGCGTGTACGGCTGCGCGTCACGCCGGGAGCGGACCCCGGCACGGTGTGGCGCGAGGTGCGCGACGGGATCGCCGGCCTGCTCGCCGAGCACGGCCTCGATCATGTCATCCTGGAACGTACCGCGGAACCGCCGGAGCAGTCCCACGGCGGCAAATACCGCACGGTCGTCCCGCTGAAGGATCCCCATGACGCCAGACCCTGATCGCCCCGGACTACGCGAGCGCAAGAAGGCGGACACCCGGGCGTCCATCCAGCGGCACGCGCTGCGCCTGTTCAGTGAGCAGGGCTACGACGCGACCAGCGTCGAGCAGATCGCCGAGGCGGCCGACGTCTCGCACCGGACCGTGTTCCGCTACTTCCCGACCAAGGAATCCCTGGTCATCCTCGACGACTACGACGCCCTCCTCACCACGGCCATGGCGGCGCAACCGGCGGAGCTCGGGCCGGTTCAGGCGCTGCGCAACGCCTTTCGCGCGATGTTCACCGACCTGACCGACGCCGACGTGACCGCCAAGCGGGAACGGCAGGCCCTGGTGCTCAGCGTCCCCGCGCTGTGGGCGGCCAGCCTCGCCAACGTCACCAGGACCAAGCAGACCCTCACCGATCTCGTCGCCTCCCGGCTCGCCCGTCCGCCGGACGACGCCCGGGTCAGAGCCGCCGCGGGCGCGGTGTTCGGCATCCTGCTGTCCGTCTGGCTCGACTGGGCGGACGATCCGGAGCTGGACGCCCCGGCCGTACTGGACGCCGCGCTCGCCCAGTTGCGAGCGTGAACCGGTCGTGTGGCGGGTTAGACGCTCCGGGCCCTCCTGCGAGCCTGCGGGCATGTCGCGTTTCCACCATGCCCTTGGAAAGCCCCGGAGAGGTCGACGGCGCAAACGACAACGCGCCGGACACAGTCAGCCGGGCAGGATGTCCGCAACGATCGGGACCGGCTCAGGAGCCCGGTGCGGCGCACGTCCTCCGGCTGGGCGGAGATCTCCTAGGATGAGGCGCTGGATCTGGTCGCGGACCGACCCGCCGAGATCAGGGACGAGCACGGCGCGGACGCGGCGGCGCGTGCGCCAATGATCTGACCGACCCGATGATCATCGACAGGCTCGGCGGCACCCCCGTGCTCAACGGCGTGCCGGTGACGCTCGACCCGGCGGGCGAGTCCTGACCGGCGCGCTCACGACCCCGCTCGGAAGAGCGGGATTATGACCTCGTCCACGAGCTGGGTGACCAGTTCCTCGGCCGGGGCTTTGGCGCCGAACAGGAAGTGGGCGTAGATCAGTGTCGGTCCGGCGCTGAGCCGGTTCGGCGTGATCGACTCGCTGCCGATCTCGCCGCGCGCGACGGCCCGGCCGGTGACGTCGCGCATCGCGTTCATGCCCAGGCCCAGGACGAGCCGGCGCACCTCGTCCGTGCGGTCGAGATCACGGCGCCCGTCGCCAACCAGGCCACGCATCACCTCACCCGTCACGCCGGCCAGCAGTTCGGCCACGTCGAGGCAGAGCCGCAGCACGTCATCGCGGAAGCCGCCGGTGTCCGGCGGCTCGATGGCGGAGTCCAGCACGAACGCGATCGCCTCGCGCACCAGGTCCGCGCGCGCAGGCCAGCGCCGGTAGATCGACGCCTTCCCGGTCCGCGCGCGCACCGCGACACCTTCGACGGTGAGTCGCGCGTACCCGTGTTCGGCCAGTTCGGCGAGCACCGCCTGGATAATGGAGATGTGAAGTTCCTCGCCTCGGCGGCGCGGCTTTCGGCGAAAGTCGTCAGTCATGGAATAGAGGCCCTCTATCGGGTCTCCTCGTCACTCGATTAAGTCTCTTACTGATGACTCTTAAGTCTCAGGAACGGGACATCATGGCGACCGAGGAGGCAGGCAATGCGTAAGACTGGACGTGGACAGGGGTCATCCACTACCAGGCAGGAGATCGTGGCCGCCGCGGACGGGGGTGCGAACCCGGCGCTGGTGCGCCGGTTCTTCGGCGGCATGGAGCAGCTGTTCAGCGCGGTCGTCGCCGAGGTGTTCCCAACGGACCGCGCGGTCGTCACCCTGCTGGACGGCCCGCGCGGCACCCTCGGCCGACGACTGCTCACCTACGTCACCAGCCTGCTCGGCTACGCCGTACGCGCCGAGCTCCTCGTCGCCGCCGGCCCCGACCAGCTCGCCGGCTGGGTCGCCCCGACCCTGCAGCGCTATCTCACCGGTCGGGCCCAAGCCGGCAGCCACCGAGCCGCTAGGCCGGCGTCGGCTCGGGCGGGAACCGAGGCTCCCGCCCGGCGCCCGGGCCATCACCCCGGAGCGACCCAGCGCCCGGCCGTCAGCCCTGAGCGGCGAGGACGGCTTCCAGAGCCTCCAGCGCGGCGACTGCCCTGGTGACGCCCATCTCACCGGTGAAGCGCACCGCGTCGCGGACCTCGTCCACGCTCGCGGCGGCCAGCGCCAGCTTGACGTGCCGGCGGAACGACGGGCCCAGCTCGCCGAGCGTGACATGCGCGGTCAGCGCGACGAACGCGCGCTCGCGCGCGGACAGCCGATCCTCGGTCCAGGCCCGGCCGAGGCGAGAGGCGAGAAACTCCCCCAGCCACTGGTCGGCCACCGGCACCACGGCTTCGGCCCGCTCCTCGCCGCTCCGTTCCGGGTCGACGTCGGCGGCGACCTTGAGCCCCAGCTCGGCGCCGTATCGCCGCAATGCCTCCAGCGAGCTGGCCGCAGCCGGATAGCCGGCGTACGGGGCCACGAAGCGGATCAGCGCGAGCATGTCGCCATAGGAGACGCCGTGCATGTTCATCGCCTGGATGTGCATCTTGAACGCGAGCCCGACGTTGGCCAGGCAGATGTCGTGCGCGGTGACCTGGAGCAGCTTCTCCCGCGCGCTCGTGCCCGACAGGCCGAACGTGGCACCGCCCGTCTCCAAAGCCATCCGCTCGAACTCGGCGTCCACGTCGGCCAGCGGACCACTGGGCAGCTTTGCCATGTCATCGTCCTTTCCGTCTCGGCATTACTTGCCCGGCGATGCTATGTCCCCGTCTAGCGACTTTCAAGTCATTGCATGAGGATATAAACGCCATTCGACGGACCGGTCAACCGACCGATTCAGCCGCGGTCGCCCCACCTGCGCTCGGACTCACCGATGGCTGACCGCCGACGAGGCTTGCGCCAGCGCCCACAGCGCTGTGCAGACGATCAGCGCCCCCATCATCACCAGAGCCTGGGCGGCTCCCGTCGGATGACAGATGCGCCACACTGAGCCGGCGGCGTTTCGTTGAGCATCATGAGGACGGAATTGCGGGGAAGAACGGTTCTGATCACCGGCGGCACCAGCGGCATCGGGCGGGCACTGGCCGAGGAACTCGACCGGCGTGGCAACACCGTGGTCGTCTGCGGCCGGCGCACGGATCGGCTGACGGAGCTGCGCGAGCGGCATCCGGGCATAGCCGTACATCAGTGTGATCTGGCCCTCGACGGCCAGCGGCAGCAGTTGGCCGACCAGCTGGCAAAGGAGTTCCCGAGCCTTGACATGGTGGTCAACAACGCCGGGATCCAGCTGGGGTCCGACGTTTCCCGGCCGATCGACCCAGCGCGGCTGCGGGCGGAGACCGACGTCAACGTGATCGCACCCACCCACCTCACTTCACTGCTCGCCGGGCAGCTGGCCGGGAAGCCGGGTGCCACCGTCGTCAACATCACGTCGGCACTGGCGTTTGCACCGCTGGTCACGGTCGCCTTCTACAGCGCCACCAAGGCCGCCATACACTCCCTGACGATCTCTATGCGCGAGCAGCTGAAGAAACTCGGAATCCGGGTAGTAGAGGTCGCACCACCAGCGGTGGACACCGAACTCGGCAGCGACCTGCGGGACGACCTCACCGCCACGCACGGCGGCATGCGGGTCGCCGAATTCGTGGCCGAGACCATCGCCGGCCTCGAAGCGGGCGCCGAAGAGATCCTCGTGGGTCTCTCCCAGCAGCTTAAGGCCGACCCGGAAGGGATGTTCGGCACGCTGAACTCAATGTTCGACCGGGGCCTTATGTTTGGTCCGGGCCAGATGTTCGGCCAGTAACGCGACCTCCAACGAAAACCCGGCTGCACCCGGCGAATCCCTCAAAACCGGGTACAGCCAGCGTCCGCGTCGGATGTACGGGCCGCGGAGACCAGAGTCAGCTCACCGTGGCGTTCGCTCGATCGCGCCAGGCGGCGAATCGGGCCGCGGCGTCGTCCGTGGGCACGCCGAGCTGTTCCCACATCTGGTTGAAGTCGTAGAAGAAGCGTTCTGTGGCGATCAGCTCGTCGCGGACGTACCAAAGGCACACATACGGCAGCTCGAACGCGGCGCCGGTGGGCTCGATGCCAGCCAGCGGGCCGCGCATCGTCCCGGTGATCGTGCCCACCGCCATCACCAGGTCGTCGATCTCCACGAACTCGTCCATCTGCACCGCGTAGTCGGGAAACGCCCCCAGGAACGCGGTGAACTGCTGCTGGGCCTCCCGCTTGCCGTGCGAGGCCGACTGGAAGGCGACGGTCTCGAACACGACGTCCTCGTGGCACCGCTCCAGGCAACCGGGCACGTCACCGCTGGTCTTCGCGGTGGAATGCGCCCGCACCACCTCTTTCGGCGTCATGGCCGCCCCCTTTTCGCTTCTCGTTGTACGTCGACGAATAAACCGTAGGAAGCCGGGGCGGGCGACGCATCTGCCACTCGACCGGTCACCTCGGCCCTGGCCGCCGCCTCGGCGTCAGGGAAGAGGGTGACCGTCATGCAGTCCCCTCTCCCGCGTTGGCCACGGCATACAGCACGCTGCCGCTTCCTCCGGAATGCGGTCCGCGAACTCACGATCCACGTGCTTGATCATCTCGTCGAAGTAACGGTGCCGATGTCGGGTGCGCGGAACGCTGGCGGCGCACTCGGAGTCAGGGGCGGTATGGGCGGAGCCGCGGCCACCACCCGGGCACGGTCGCGCAGTACTTCTCGTAGTCAGCGCCGAAACGTCGGCGGAGTTTTCGCTCCTCGTAGAAACGGACGAAGAGCACCACCGGGATCGCCATACCGGCCGCGTACACCAGGAGCCAACCGTTCCCGAACGCCATGGCCTGACCGACAACGGCCGCGAAGAGCCCCACGTACATCGGGTTGCGCACATACCTGTACAGGCCGCCGACGACGAGCCGATCCGGAGGCGCTGCGGGGATCGGCGTACCGAATCCCTCGACCACGAACCGGACGAATGCCTGAGCAAGGATGACGAGCCCGGCACTCAGGAGCACCACTCCCACGCCCCTGAGCGGCACCATCGCCCATGCCGGGAAGGGCTCGCGCAGCTGCCAGCGCGATATCCACCAGGGGATCAGCACAACAAACAGGCCGGGGCCCACCGCGAAGAACACCGCGCTCACCGTGGCCGCTGTCGATCTGCGCATGACCGCCTCCCCATTAATTCACCATATGATGAGATTATCCCCGGGAACGCCGCTGGTCAACGACGGGACCGTTCGGAGAAGTGCTCCGCTTGCCGACGGCGCCCGGCTTTTCGGGATGCGCTTGCACGAGAACGCGGCCGACCACGAGCCGATCGTCGACGCCTTCGAGAGAGGCGACCCGCAGGTCGGCCGCATGCTCCACGACCACTTCCTCGGTTACGCCTCCTGACCGGCGGCGACCAGCCGGCTCCGGCACCATGCTGCGACCGCTCGGATGTCGAAGCTTCTGTCGTGGGCGGCGAGGTAGCCGTCGGGCCGTATGAGCAGGACGCTGCCGTGCCGGGCGCCGAGCTTGCGGGCGAACTGGCTTGCGACGTCCACGAAGACGGGGGCGCCCATCTCGGCGGGATCGACCACCCCTTCGTCGATCACGAGGTGCGGCCGCACGGCGACGCCGTAGGTACCGGCCACGGCGGCGAAGAGAGCCGTGATCCGCCCGCGGTCCGCGACGAGATGATCTGCTTCTGCGTAGACGAACAACCCGTAGCCCGGGTCGCGCAGCACCTCGTACAGCCGGGTCGAGGGGCGGTGCGCGGTCCACAGGTCGACGTCGGGGATGCGGTCCCCGGAGCGCATCCTGCCCTCGCCCGCACCTTTGTGGGCATGACGGTAGTCCATGGCGAGCCCGGACAGGCGGCCCGCCAGGCGACGTTGCACCGGCGCTCGCCTGACCACTGTCCGGGTGACGATGCTCCGCGCCAGCCGCAGAACCGGGTTGGTGAGCGTGAAGAGGCGGAACATCTGATCGGTCCCGTGGCGCACGCTGGTGTGTACCGGATGGCGTTCGCTGTCGAAGGTGTCCAGGAGGCTTGCCGGAGCCTGGCCGCGCAGCACCATCGCGAGTTTCCAGCCCAGGTTGGCGGCGTCCTGGAGGCCCATGTTCATGCCTTGGCCCGCAGCCGGGCTGTGCGCGTGCGTGGCGTCTCCTGCGAGGAACACCCGGCCGGCGCGGATCGTCCGCACCTGCCGGCTGGGCGCCACATATCGGGTGAGCCACATGGGGTCGCGCAGCTCGATCGTTCTGCCCGCGATGGCGTTCACGGTGTCCTGCAGTTCTTCCAGCGTGAGGACGTCGTCGCGGGCGTGGTTCTGGCGCTCGAAATCCACGGCGAAAACGCGGACATACTCCCCCAGGAAGGGCAGGAGCGAGACGAACCCCCGAGAGGAGGTCAGGTTCGTGATCCGCGACCGTACGAGGTCCACGTCGGCCTTGACGTCGCCGATGAGGACCAGGCTGTCAAGTTGTCGACCGTCGAAGGGCAGGTTGACCAGCCGACGAACGCTGCTGTGCGAGCCGTCGGCGCCGACCAGATACCGGGCCCGCACCGGTTCCTCGCGCCCGTCCTCGCCGCGCAGCGTCGCCACCACGTGGTCCTGCCCTGGGGAGAGGTCGACGAGTTCCACGCCACGCTCGATCGGGACGTCGAGATCCTCCAGGCGCCCGGCGAGGATCTCCTCGGTCTGGCGTTGCGGGAGCACCAGCATGTAGGGGAACCGCGTGTCCAGGTGACGCATGTTCACGGACACGGGTTTGCCGGTGCGCTGCAGGCTCACATCCAGTCCGGGCGCCGGATAGCCGCGTTTGACGAACTCGTCGGCGAGCCCGGCGAGATCCATGATCTCCAGCGTTCTGGCGTGCACCACGAGGGCTTTGGACAACGAGTCCCGCGTACGTTCGCGGTCGATCACCCTTACGGCGACGCCACGGTGCGCCAGCTCTCCGGCTGCCATGAGACCGACCGGTCCGGCACCGACGACGAGAACCTCGCACATCCCCTCTTCGACGTTGGCCACCGTGCGCTCCTTCGCTCTGTCTGCTACGGACTTTATGCCAACAACTGTAGGCCAACAAGTGTTGGCCTACAGTTGTTCACATGACTGGTTACGACAGCGCCTGCGTGCGGGATGGGGCGGGAACTCAGGCCTCGACGCCGAGCTCGCCGGTGAGGTAGTACTGCAGGACCGGGTGATGTCGCGGATCAGGCAACCGGCGGCCACGCAGAATCACGTGCGGTGACAAAGGTTCGGGGCCATGGAGAAACGACGAACGCGTCACGATCTGCCGTGCCCGCGCGGCAGGCGGAAGCACCTTGACATGGCCAGGGTTGGTCGGCCGGTCTGACATGCCACATCTGCCGGCTGACCGGTCATGGCTGGGAGTTCAGTATCTGATGTGAGGGGGAATGCTGACACGGCGGAAGGCGCATCCTCTTGAACGCGTGGGATCGCGGCGTCGTTTCTGCAAACATGATCCGTCACATGATGGATCCGGCGCGTGTCGGGATGCTCACGGCGACCGTGGAAGCGCCGCTGGCGCCCCACCAAGGGCGCTCCGGCTCCCCGCCGGCGCCGTTACCGCGCGCCTCCGCGACTGGTGCACGCGCGGTTAGGGGTCCTGGCTCGCTCGAAGGGGCGGCCACCGTGCCGGTGCAGTGTTACCGCACGCGCGTAGTGCGCCTCGGCGTCGCCGTCCTTTGGCGAGCAGGGCACGGCAGCGCTCCGCGACCGCCATGGCCCAGGGCTGGCGCGGCTGTGCCGCCCAGCTCCCGAATCACGGGTGCACTGGGCGATGACCGACGTGATGTGCCGTCGGCTGGCCCGCGCCTCCGCACCGTCGTGGCGGCCGGCATGACCAGGCCAGATGCGCAGGAAGCGAACCCTGGCACGTGGCTAACCGGCATGTTCTTTCAGTTTCGCCGAAGTGTCGCGCTGGCTGGGACGCTGCCCCGGGTACTCATGGCGCGTGCCAGTAGCTTCAGATTGAGCGCCTGGGCGCTCGCCCGGTGAGATAGCGCTGCAACGTCGGCGCGACCCAATCGGCGAGCTCGTCGGGATCAGCGGTGACCAGTGCCTCGGCCCGTACGGCGTACCGGGTGATCGCCAGCCCGACGAGCTGGCTGGCCGTGAGCGTCGCGCGCAGGTCGGGGTGGTCCATGCCCAGGGCCCGGATGAGCTTGACGAGCAGGTCGGCGGCCAGGAAGTCCCTGACCTGGGAGGCGGCGTGCTCGTTGGTGGCGGCCGAGCGGATGACGCCGAGCAGCGGGCCGGGGGAGTCGACGTCCCCCAGCAGGTCGAAGGCGTAGCCGAGCAGCCGGCGCCCCAGGCTGGAGCGCGGACCGTCAAGCAGCATGACGATCGTGCGGTCCGGCTGGAACACCTCCGCGACGACCGCGCTGAACAGCTGGTCCTTGCCGCCGAAGAACCTGCGTACGAGTGCGGGGTCGACGCCGGCGTCGGCGGCGACCTGCCGTACGCTTGTGCCGTCGTAGCCGCTGGAGCTGAACGAGCCGGCAGCGGCGGCCACGATCTCCTGCCTGGTGGTCGATGTCCCGGGGCGGCGTCCCGTCTTACGCATGGTCTCCTCCTCGAGATCTATCGTATATCCCCTTGCTGTGGCCAAAAAGTCCCCCAATAAGGACTTCATCGCGAATGACGGGAGCTGGCAGCCGAGCTGATCGCCGTACGGCTCGGCGGCGCGCCTGGACAACGCTATCGGCCTCGCCCGTCCCCAACCTCGTCTTCCGAGGCGCCCCAGACGGCCTGGGCGCATCGGCGACACACACCTGGCCATTGACAGACGTCGCGCTCCCTGCATTGTCGTGCGAAGCGCACATCTATCGGGCAACCGGTCCTCGGACTTCGTGGGTACGTCATCGGAACATCGTGCCCGTGGCACCTGGCCGTCGCGCGCATGTCTCCTGTTGATGACTTTCCAGCAGCGGTTGGTATATCCTCGTACGAGGACTTGTAGGTCAATAGATGGGGACTTATTTCGTGAATGCCTTGATTCGCAGGTACAGCAGGGGTGCCGGCACCATGGAGGACCTGATGCACCGGGTCGAGACCCAGTTCGCCAGCCAGCTTTCGGGCGAGGACGGTTCGGCGGAAGTGAGGGTGCCCGAGGGCATCGCCGCCTACTACGCCATCGCCGCCGACGATGGGACGGTGGTCACCGTCACGCTGTTCGAGACCGAGGAGCACGCTCGCCGTGCCGGTGCGGGCGCGGAGCGCATCCGCCAGGCGCTGGCCGACTTTCAGGTCGAGGAGCTGGGCACCGTGACCGGGGAGGTGGCGATCGCCAAGGTCGCCCGCGTGTAGAGATGTGAACCCGTCCGGCATTGATGGGGGCTCCTGCTGTCCATCAAACCCGGACGGGTTCAAACCACTGTGCCCGGACCGCCACGACTACGCCGCTTGCCGCCTCTTCCAGGGGCCCTTGGGCGTCTCCCCCGAGCTTCGCACCCCCAGCGAGCAGGACCCGTGGACGCACGTCGGGGCGGGGACCGATCTCGAACACTGATCAGGGACTACGCACCCGGCATAGCCGGCCTCCAATCTGCGAGTTCGCTCGATATGCGCGACTTCGTGTCGCACCACTGAGGAAGAGCTACACCCAAAGCGATTCGCCGACTCGCTCCGCCGACACCTGGCCAAGCTCGGCGGCCTGGCCCTCAAAGACCGCGTGGGCGGCGCCGTTACCGGCCGAGCGGCGCTTCCATGCCTCAGGCGGGGCCCGGGCGGTCGCGGTGCTGGCATGGATCTGCCCGCCCCACCCCTTTCCGATCCACTGGTGCTTGGGCACCGCGACCACATAGCTGAGGTGGCGCTTCTAGGAAGTGCCGGAACGTGAACTCCATGCCGTATGCCTCATCGGCCGTGACCCACGGTACGCCCGGCTGGCAGTCCTCCGCTGCGAACTGGCAGGGCCGCGACGGTGCCAAGACCGCGCTGCTGTCGGCGTACCCGACCACTCCAATCCGGCACGTGTTTGCCGATCAGAGGCTCCCCGGTCGGCTGGTGAACTGAGTCCGCGACACCCTGCGCACCACGTGGGAGATCGTCCGTAAGCCCGCTGATCAGCGAGGGCTCAGCGTCATCGCGCGACGTTGGGCGGTGGAAGAGACACTTGTCTGGCTGACCGCTTGTCGCCGTCCGACCCGCGACTGCGAACGGGACCCAAAGGTCGCCGAAGCGATCATCCGCTGGGCCGCCATCGCCGGTATGGGCCGCTGTCTCACCAGGAGTGGTCCTGCTCGGCGAGCGGCCAGAATCGTCTGCGACTGACGAAGATGACCAATCTCGAATGGACCCAAGATAAACCACCTCATCCGCCGCCGAATCTGTCAGGCGGACCCGAGATTCGGCGTCGACAACATGGCAGAGTACGACACCGAGGGTCCGTACGTGCAGGCGGCCCCACGGGAAAGTCCGTGGGGCCGCCTCAGTCCTCAGCAGTGACTGAATACCACTGCAAGGGATCGTCATTTCTCCTGAGAGCCGACTTCAAGATATTGCTGGTACAACTGTCGGGAAAGCGCTGCATATGCATGCAAGTTGCGTGCGGATTCCCGAACCTCGCGACCACCCGTCGCGATCATTCTCTCTGCATGGAGCATGATCTTGTCCAGATAGGACAATACGTCGACCATTGGGGGAGCAAAGGTTCCGTGGTCCACCAGATTTGCCACCGACAACAGATACTCATCTGATACCAGCAGGTCGGTTCTAAGGTCTATGGTTTCTTCATCCACTCCCTTTGGGGGGCGCATGAGCTGTTTCCACAGGCTGTAGGAATCCATGAAGTCCATCTTCCCGAACCCTTCCTAATGATTAGCATCATACCAGAAGCTGACCAGCTTGCCATTCTGGACGATTCCTCCTGGACCTCCGTTCGGGCTCGTATACTTGGCCGCCCTCGTTCCATCGGCCAGCTCTACCAGTCGCGAATTCATTCTCGCTCTGGCGGGATTTGATTCAAGCCATGCCTTGGCATCGGCATGATATTCTTCTTCCGTCTTTCCAAGAGGCCTGCCATGTTTCTCGTAGTGATACGCGAAGCTGTCGGCAAGGCTTCTGTTGGGAGATGTCCAGACGGTGGCGAGGGCCTTATCGCATGGCGCTGTGTTGTGGACAAGGACCGATGTCTCGCCCGCCAGCACATAGTATGTGTGAAGGTCGTCGACTGTCAGGTTGTGCATGTAGCGCGCGCCGTCGAAGACGCGTACGGCGGTGATCTTCACGTGGTCGCCGCGTGGTGTCCGGAGGGCGTCTCCCACGCGTAGGTCGGCGGCGTCGACCCACTTCTTGGAGGTGGCGCTCCAGAACGGGTGGTGCTGGGTGGTGCGGATCGAGAGGGCTTTTCCGTCAGAATTTCTGATGGTGATGTCGGCCAGCTCGGTGTCGTGGTTGCGGTGCAGCGCCGTGACCTTCTCGGTGCTTGTCTTGCCCGTCTCGGGATCGGTGGCGAGGACCTTGTCGCCGACCTCGATGTCCTCGATGTCCTCGCGGGTGCCGTCGGCCATCAAGACGGGGGTGTCGGGGGCGAAGCTGTTGACGCAGTTCGTCGCCGATCTTGCACCCGTGGCCTTCTTGCCGCCTTTAAGGACCTTAAGCCTTTTGGCGAGCTTGCCCCAGGGGGAAATGGAAACAAGGGTCCCTAAGCAGCCTTTCCCTTTCCCATTCTTGCAACTCGCGATGTCATCTACCGGCCAAATTGCCTTTACAAGCCCCTTCAACAGGGAGTGGTTGTGGTCGTGCTGAGGTCGGGGCATCTCGTTCCATCGCATGTGCAGGACTACGCTGCAGAAGCTGGAGCCGCCTAGCCCTCCGTCCCGCTCTGACGTCACGCACTGCCTACGGGCCCATAGCCGCTGGTTGGCCCATTCTGGAGTATCCTCCTCATAAAGATGAGGGGCCATGGAGACGAGTTCCGTATTGGTGGGTATACGGACGCCTTCGATGACGGTCGCGTCCTGGACGCTGACCTGATCGACGTGCGGCTTTCGGCCGCCGGGAACATAGCCGCTCTGGTTGGCGATCGTGGTGGCGGTTGAACGAGCCGCGCTCGCCGCGCCCTTGACCACGCGATCAAACCACGATCCGAAGTCGAACAGCAGGCCGGTCGGGTCGCTGAAGGTGATCGGATTATTACCGGAGTAGGCGTATCCCTGGTATTGCTGCGGGTTCTGGACGTCCAGGATGGGGTCGACGCTGATGAAGCGGCCGGTGGACGGGTCATACTCGCGGGCCCCCAGGTGGGTCAGCCCTGTCGTCTGGGTGTCGTCGATGCCGCCGACGAAGCCCCTGGTGCCCGGCCAGCCGGTGATCTGGGCGCCTCGGGGACCGCCGAAGGGGAGCATCCGGCGCTGGGTGAGCTTCTGTGTAGCCGCCTCGATCGCGATCTGCCCGGTGCCCAGATGATCGGCGATGGTGAACGTCACCGATCCGTCGTCCTGCTGCACCGCCTGGTGACCGCCGCCCAGATCCAGGTAGCGGGTGGCCTTGGGGGTGGAGGCATCCTTGGCCAGGACGAGTTCGGTGCCACCCAGGTAGAGGGTGGTGTCGGTGGGTGTACGGCCGATCAGACGGTTGCCTTCGGCGTCGTAGAGGTACTCCGTGACCTTGCTGCCTTCGGTCACCTTCGCCAGGTGGCCTTCCACGTCCCATTCCAGGACCTGGCCGGGGCGGTTGGTGGTGTTGCCGGCGTCGTCGTAGTTGTAGGTGTCGGTAGTCGTGCCGGCCGGCCCCTTGGTGGTGACCGAGGTCAGGGCGTGCGGCCGGACGTCTCCGGGATCGGGGTAGGCGTAGGTGCGCGCGATGTTCTTGGCGACGTCGCCTGACGGGTCGTGCTGGGTTTCGGTGCGGCGGTTGCCCACCTTGTCGTAGGTGTAGGAGTGCCAGTAGGCGCCCGGCCCCGTCAACGCGGCACCCGAGGGGGTGGCGGTGCAGACGGCCGGGGTCCATGCGTCGGTGAGGCGGCGCAGATAGTCGTAGGCGAAACACTGGGTGTCGGTGCCGTCGCGGGAGACGTCCGCCACCGAGACGATGTTGCCGGCCTCGTCGTAGCGGTAGGTTGCGCTCCTGTCGGTGCCGGGCACGTCCTGGGTGTCCACGCTGTTGACTGCCAGCCGCTGGGTGCCCCACTCATAGCTATAACCCACGGTGGTGGCCTTGCCTCCCGCGCGGGACATCACGATCTCGCTGCGGTCGCCCGTGTGGAAGTAGCCGGTGGTGGCCGTGACGCCCAACCCGTTGACGACCGTCGGCCACAGCGTCTTGTCCTGATAGGCGAAGGCCACGGTGGCCGCTGGGAGTGCCCCTGCTGCCGGAAGCCCGAGGCCCTTGACCATTCCGGCGTCCTCATAGGAGGTCTTGAAGGTGTAGGTGCCCTTAAGCGCGCCCTCGACGTCGGGGATGACCACACTGGAGGAGGTCACCCGGTACAGCCGGTCGTAGGTGTCCACCCGCTGCACGTAGGCCTGTCCGTCCACATGCCGGATGGATTTGGCCAGTTGTCCCTTTGCCCCGGTGATCGTGTCGTACTCCCACGAAGCCAGCACCGCGCCGGCCGTGTCGCGCACTTCGGTCTTGCGTCCGAGCCCGTCGTAGACGTACTGGAGGACGGCTCCGCGAGCGTCCTGGGTCGAGGTGAGCTGGCCTCTGTCGCCGTAGTCGCTGGTACTGCGGCCTCTGTCGGGGTCCTCGGCCGCCACCTGGCGGCCCTGGAAGTCGTATTCGAAAGCCCAGTCGTTCCCGTCTGGATCAGTGATCGTCTTCAGCTTCCCGGCCGGGCTGTAGGTAAAGGTGGTGATATCAGCGGCCGAAGCCGCGCTGCGCTGATGATGCTGATGCAACTCCACGGTCTGGCCGCGGGCGTCGGCGACCGTCGTGGTGGCCGTGCCGCCGACAGGAGGGATGACCGTCACCCGGTCACCGCCGTAGATCGTGGTGGTCGTGCTCACCGGCTTGCCGCCGGTGCTGTTGCCCGCGACAAGCTCGGTCTTGGTCTCCCGGCCCAGCCCGTCGTAGCTGTGGTGGATCTGCGTCTCCACGCTGAGCGCGTCGTCCGGCTGGAACAGCCCGGTTGCAGGGGAGCCCGTGGCGAAGTAGGAGGTGAACTCGATCGCCTCGAGACCCCGCTCGTTGTAGAACGTGTCCGTGATCAGCCGGCCACCGTCCGGACCCGGTTCCTGCACCTGCCGCGGCCGCAGCAGCCCGTCGTACAGGGTGTAGGACGTCTGGATGGTGCCGTTGAGGCCGGTCGAGGTGGAGCCGACCGCGACCGGGTCGTTTCCAGTGATCCGGTAGTTGAACGCGTAGGAGGGGGTCTGTCCGGAGAGCCGGTCAGGCAGCCAGACCCTGGTCAGCCGCCCGAGGGCGTCGTAGGCCAGGTTAGTGACCTTGGTGTTGGTGTCCGTCATCGACAGCACCTGCCCGCGGGTGGCGTCGTGGGTGGTGGTGGCCGTCTGCGCGGTGGCCGGGTCACCGGGTTTGGCCGGCGGACCGGTCACCTTCGTCGTGGTGACGAACCCCGTCGCCGGGGCGCGCTGCGTGGTGGTGGTACGACCGTCCGCGCGGGCGGTCCTGGTGATCGTTCCATCCGCGGTGACCTTGACGGTCGCGGTCAGATCGGTGCTGGTCACCACCCGCCCGTAGGAGTCGTAGGTGGATCCGGACTCCAGGTAGACGGCAGTGCTTCCGTCGTATTCCTTCAACGTGGCCGTCGCGGTCGGCGACCCAGTCGTGGGAGCCGCTCCGTAGGCGCCACCGTCATAGGCGGTGCGCACATCAGTGATCACGTCACCCGGCCGTGCGGGGGTGGTGGCACACGTCTTGGCCACGACCTCCACCCGCGCGGGCAGCGTGAGGTTCCCGCCGACGTTGTTGGTGGCGTAGGTGGTGCGGGTGCACTTGTCGTCTGCGGCCGTCGCGTCGTCACCGAGGTCGTCGATGGTGATGATCCGCCCCGCTACGATCTCGTAGGTGTTCTTGGTGGTGGTGGTGCGCCACTTGACGCCTGCTCCGTCGTCCAGCGAGGTCCACGTCCTGCTCTGAGCGGCGCCGGTCAGGTTCGCGGTGATCGCTCCCCACGGCCGTGTCGCTGCCGCTGTCTGGTGCCGCCATGGCCTGGTCACCGACTTGGTCAGCACGTCGCCGCCCGGACCGGAGAATTCGACGGTCTTGTAGATGGCTCCGGCCAGCGCCTCGTGGTCGACGATCGGGTCCCCTTCACCGTCGCCCAGCGACACGCTGACGGATTTCGTCGCGTCACCATCGGGTGCGGCCTTGTCGCCGTGCATCCCGCGCAGGAAGTAGGTATCGGTCCGCGATGCCGCGGTGAGTACCTGCACGTGCTGATAGCCGCGCCACTGCGACCAGGTCTTGTGCTTCTCCTCGGTCAGCCCGTTGTCGTCGTCGTAGTGCCAGGCCGCGCCATCCAGGTAGTCGTACCTGAGCACCTGGTCCGGTGCGCCGCCGGTGCGGTCGGTCGCGGTGACGGCGGTGACCACGTACTTGTTGAACCACTGCTGGGTGGGAGGGTCGCTGACGCTTCCGCCGAAGAACTGCGGGAAACACCGGGTTGTGTTGGCGTGCGGAGTCGGTAACTTATCCCACGCGCACGCCGGCGCGGAGTACTCCGCGCCGATCTGACCGCCGTACTCATCGGCCACCGACGACAGCCGGCTCTTGATGAAGGGCGCGTACCCGTCACCGGTCTTGTCCAGCCGGTTGGCCAGCTGCGTGTACGCCAGCGAGACCTCCGGCAGGGTGATCGCCGTGCTCGCGGTATGACCGGTCCGCCGGATCGAATCCAGCAGCAACTGGTAGTCGACATCCGCCTGGCCCCACCGGTGCCCCAGTTGGAAGGAGTCGACCTTGCTGCCGCCGGCGTACGTCGTGATGGAGGTCAGCCGCTTACGGGTGAAGAACGACGGCGACAACCTTCCCTCGTCGCAGTCCTCGCCTTCGTCACAGTTCAGGTCCCAGGGGGTGTCGTACCAGTAGGCCGCGTCGGTTTCGATCGACGCACACGTGGTCAACTCGTTCGGCAGGCACCGTTCACCGCTCGTGAAGTCCACCTTGGCCAGGGCGGCCGTGGTGTACATCGCCTCGCTCTTCAGGCCGTACTCGATCCGATCCAGCGTGCCTCCGCGCACATAGCGGGTGTCGTCGGCGGGCTTCAGGTTGCGGCCGTAGGAGTTGGTCTCCTTGTCGTAGAAATAGGCGATCGCGTTGCCGCGCGGATCCACGACGTAGTCCAGGTTCCACCGCCACGCCTGCTGGCACCACGACTCGGCGAAGGTGTCGCCGTGGCAGTCATCGTTGGCGTCGTCACCGAACACCGGCACCGTCCACGCCGAGTCGGTGGTCTCCTCGTCCGAGCTCCATCCCGGCAGCCGGTTGTAACCGAAGTAGTACTTCACCCCGTTGGGAGCGGTGATCAGCCAGTATTCGTCCTGCCTGGCCCCGTTTCCCCGGACGTCGTCGCCACTGCCCTCGATCCGCTCGATCTTGCTGCCGTCGTCCGCCCGGAACTTCCAGGTGTTCTCGCCGGCTGGGACGAGCTCGCCGCCCTTGCCGTTGAAGGAGACGAACGCGTTGTCGTAAGCCCAGCACAGGTCGCCGGGCTTCATCCCGTCGGAGTTCTCCACGCCCTCGTCCGCGCACGACCTATAACTGCGCTCGATGTAGCCCGGCCACAGGTCGAACCCGTCCCCGATCCAGGAGGACTGGTTGTTGGTGGTGGCAGTGCGGCCGTCCACTGCGCCGGAGGAGTACCCCAGCTCCACCCCCGGCACCAGGCCCCCTGGCACCTCGGGCACCGGGATGTCGTATGACCAGGCGAAATCACCGGTGTTCAGGTTGACCTGCCACGCCGACGACGGCGACAGCGACGTCGCCTTGTAGTCACCCAAAGCGCTCGATGTCCCCGCCACCGCCGCCAGCACGGTGGGCGTGCCGGCACGCAGCTTCACCTCATCCACTGCCAGGGTCCGACGCTCGGCGTCGTTGACCGTCTTCAGCGGCGTCGCGGTACGGCATTCCGGCACACCGGGCGTGGTCAGCGCACACGCGGGCAGTTCGACCAGCGTCATCCTGGAGGCGTACGCCCCGCCGTACAGGCCGGCGAAGCTCGAGTAGTCCAGACTGGCGCCCACCGACCCCTCCGCTCCGGTCGTCGACCGTAACGTGAACATCGGGCCGTCGGCGCCGGCCTTCAACGCCGCCTTACGGGAAAGGACTCCGGCCTCGACCTCGCCGACGGCGGCCGTACCTTTCATGGTGAGCGTCAGCGGTGTCCCCGCCGCGGCAACCGCGGCCTTGGCCCCTGCCGCAGGCAGCGTGACCACCGCCTTCTTCGCCCGCGGCCAGGCGCTTCGCGGTCTTTCCCGCGGCGTGGCCGGCTCCTTGGTCACCGGCCGCGGCTTGGCCCGTAAGACCTTGCCCGCCACCGGCCTGTTCCGTTCGGGCTCGGCCGAACGTTGTTCGCCGGACGGCAGCGCCGCGCCCTGGATCAGGCACGCCACCACGACCACCGACATCGCCGCCGCAGCCCGTCTGAAAAGTGAGAAAGGCCTCATCCGATTCCCCCGGGGACTTCGGTCGGCAGGCCCGACGCGCCGATGGACAGGTGATCGATCTGCAAATCGGTGAGTGCGCCGTGGAAGGCCCACACGTCGGACACCGCGCCGGGCCAGTGCTCCCCCCAAGTGGATGACCCGGTCTTGACCCGGCCGAGCTGCATGGGCTGGGCCGACTTGAACGTCATCACGTTCTCCTTCCAGGAGGCCAGGTCGACGCAGCCTGCGCTGTCCTCCCCGCCGTCGTCGGCGCAGACGGCGTCCTGCAGCCCTCCGTTCACGTAGAGCATCAACTCGTCGGCGAACGCGTCGTAGACCAGGGCCACGTGGTTCCATTCCGTCGCGCTGAAGAACAGGCCGTTGTCGATGGTGGTGAGGGTCGCGTCGGCGGTGTCCTTGTCGGCCGTGACGATGCGCCAGCGGCCCGGATCCTTGGTCGGATCGGAACTGGGCACGTATCTCACGGCCAGCGCGCTCTGCTGGGTGGACGGGACACTGAGCAGCGTCACCTGCCGGTCCGGGACAGCCGCCGTCTGAGCCCACGCGCTGATCGTGAAGCTGGTTCCAGTGTCCAAGGGGCTCTTCGCGGTGACGGCGTAGTCGTCGACGCCGTCCAGCGTCACCGTGCCGTCGATCCCGCCCGGCCCCACCTGCGCCCCGCCGTACAGGGTCATCGCGTTGCCGGACGACGAGGCGTCCGGCGTGACTGGCGGTGTACCCGATGACTCGGTGAAGAGCCAGCGGGCGGCGACCACCGGCCGCTGTTTGAACAGCTGCTTGACCTCGTCGGCGGAGAGCACCCGGTCGAACAGGCGGATGTCGTCGATCTGACCGGGGAAGAAGTTGCCGGGGACGCCGCTGTACAGGCCGGCGCCGACCTGGAACGCGCCCGCCGCGTACCACGGGCTGTCCAGCGTGACCTGGCCCGCCTTCACGCCGTTCACGTACAGGGTCAGCGTGTCGGCCACCGTGTCGTGCACGCCGACCAGATGCGCCCACTCGCCCGCCTGCGGCAGGCCGCCCGTGGACTGCACGGCCAGGACCTGCCCGGCATCCGGGGCGTCGGACTTGTGCTGGTTGAGCACCCACCGGTCCAGGTGCGCGGAGTAGAAGAGCTCCACCCCGCTGCGATACTGGCCTTGCTGGGTGAGCAGCACGGCCGAGTGACCGGGCTTGGCCTCCAGTCGCGCCCAGACCGACACGGCGAAGCTGCGGAAGGTGTTGATGTGCGGCGTGCTGACCACCGCGTGGTCGTCCGTCCCGTCGAGCGACAGTGCCTTGCCGCGCACGCCCACGGCTCCGGCCGACGCGCCGCCGCGGAAGACCGCGGGCATCACCTGAGCATGCCCGATCACTTCGGTCGCGCCCGCCGGTTCGTCGAGGGGGAAGACCGCGCTCGCCGGCCGGTTCCCTCCGGTCACCGGCTCCTTGGCGGAGAGCTTGGCCACCTCGCCGTCCGCCAGGGCGCGGTCGAAGATCTCCACCTGGTCGAGGGAGCCGGGCAAGAAATCCCTCGCCACGCCCTTGGTGGCGCCCGCCCCGAGCCGCACGCCACGAGCGGCGTTCCAGCCGATGTCGTGCGCCGTCGATCCGGCAAGGACGCCATCCACATACAACCGCAGCTGGTTGAGGGACGCGTCGAAGGAGCCCATCAGATGCGTCCACGTACCCACCCGGACTCCGCCGGCGGTGCTCGGCATCGCACGCACCGTGCCTGCCCCGGCCTTGTCCGCGGCGTAACTGGCGAACACCCAGCGGTCGTCCAGGTTGGAGTAGGACAACTCGTAGCCCGCCGTTTCGTTGCCGAGCTGTGCGGCCACGACCGCAGGATGGCCGGGCAGCGTGTCCAACTTCACCCAGGCCGAGACCGAGAAACTCTGCGTTGTGTCCACCACGGACAGGTCGGTGGCGGCGTGGGCGTCGGTGCCGTTGAGGGCCAGCGCCGTGCCGATCGCGCCCTCCGCGCCGAGGACGGTTCCGCCGGCGAGGGTGAGGGGACGCGGCGGGGTGGAGCCCTGCGCCTGCGTCTGACCCGCGTTCTCATCGAACTGCCAAGTAGCCCGTTCCGGCTGCCCCGCCTTGACCCGGAACCGGTACCCGGTGGGCGCGGAGCGGTTGCCGGCCGCGTCGAACGACTGAACCCACAAGGTGTTCACGCCAGCCCGTGGCGGCAGGAAGGTGAGGGTGCGGGCGGCCCCGCTCGTCGTCGTGACCGTGTTGTCGGACGAGGGATCAACGTTGATGCCGTACCAGTACTTGGTCGTCTGGGTGTCGTTGCCCCCGATGACGAACGAGCCGTACTTGCCCATCCCGTCGTACCAGGGATCGTTCGGATCCTCAGGGTCCTGCACCGGGTAGTCGCCGGAGGAAATGGCCGGCGGCTTCGGAGCGTCGGTGTCCCAGCGGAAGTAGCAGGCCGTCGGGTCTCCCGCGTGGGACCACGCCGAGTACTGAGCGCCGTCGTAGACGCGCACATACCAGCGAACCGCCTTGTCCTCCGGGATCGACGACGACAACTGGATGGAGAAGTCCGACCCCGACCGCTTCATGGCAGAACGGGCCGGCTGCCACATGCCGCCGTCCCACGCGGCCTGGAACTGCACCGACACGTTGTCGCCGTCGGGATCGGTGATGTTGTTGGCGTAGATCACACCCAACGACCGCACCCACGGCGCGTCGCCCGGCTGCTTGCAGACCCCGCCGTACTGCATGGTCAGCTGCGACATCCGAGGCTGTGCCGGCGGACGGTTGTAGCGGACCCGCAAGTAGGCGTCGTCAGAGAAGCGCTTCCAGCTGTACCTGTCGCTCTCGTCGACAGCAGGTGCTCGCAGACCGAACGTGATCGTGGCCCACTTGCCATCGGCGGCCTGTTGCACCACCGATTTCACGTCGAACTCGGCATCCCTGGCGGCGCAGCCGTCGTAGCCGTAAGCGAACGTCTCCGTCCTCAAGTAGTCAATCCAGAATCCGGACGCTTTCTGGGTATTCCAGGTCGTGGACTCGGAAATGCCTTTGGTGCGCCAGAGTTGCACGGGCATGGCGGTACAGGAGGCCGACCACGTGTTGGGCACGACGAACTCCGCCGACAGCACCGTGGTGCCCGCGAACCTGGAGACGGGCATGCGGTAGAACAGCCGCTTGACGTCGTAGGGATTGCAGTACTCCCAGCCGCAATACCCCATGCCCGCGTCGTGATCCCCATTGAATTTCCACTGTGGGCTTGACGCCCAGTACTTCGAGGCCATCGTCCACGCGGTCGCCTTCGGTGTGTACCACTGCGGGTCGATGAACACCGGGTAAACCGTGTCCGCCCCGGTGAGCAGGTTCGTGTCCGGCTTCAGCACGAGTTCACGCCCGCCGCTCGCCAGGTCGACGCCGACGTGTGCTCGGTTCGCCCCCTTGTCGTCGGCCGCCCGGGCATGGTTCGCATCTTTCTTCGAGTCCCACATGACCGGGGGCGCGGCCTCGAAAACTGTGCCTCCCGCCGCACCGTCCACAGCCGCGAGCCCGCCGGCGTCGGTCTTCCGCACGCTCATACCTGAGGTGGCCATCGTGAGCCTGAACTCGCCGACTCGCCGGGCTGCGTCGGGCGTCTTGACCACCAGCAACTGGGTGAACCCGTCCACCTGAGCGCCCAGCCGAAGATCCACCCCGGGCAGCACGTCAGGGTAGACGGCGGTGGCCTCCTCCAGCCGAGGCTCGGGCAGCTTGCCCGGCCAGGAGAGCGCCAGTTCACGGCCGGCCTTGCTCATCCGGACCATCGGTACGTCGCCGCCACCGGAGAACCGCAGGCCGACCGTGGCCGCCTTCGGCGCCACCGTGCCGTCGCCGCTCTTGGCCAGCGTAATGTCGACCGGACGCCACTGGCCGTCCACCCGCGCCCGCACCGGCCGCAGGTGCTCGCGGGCCTCCAGCCTGCCGTCGGGGGTGGCGAAGACCTCGCTGCTCTCCCCCCGCAGCGGAACCACCTCAACCGGCTTGCGTGTGCTCCTGGCCTGCGCCAGCGCCTGCTCTTCTGCCAGCGCCCCGCTCTCGGCCGGGGCGGCTGTCGGCGGCGCGACCGCTGCTACCGCTGAAGTGCTTGGCGACCCATTGGCTCCGGCGGCGAACGTCGCCGCCACCAACGATGTCGCCAGACCTAAGCGCCAAGAATAAGTCTTCACATGGCCAAAGATGAGTGGCACATCGAACCAGCACATCTGTCATATGACCAGTCGCAGTCCGCCGGTGAGCCGGACCGGTCGCCCGTGGGGTCGTGCGGAAGGCCGCTCGGATGACGGATTTGCTTTTACTGGGAGAGGAAGCGCCAAGAGCCGACGGTGACCGTCGCAAAGGCGTTCAGCATTCGGTGGTGAGGTGCCTCGAGAATGCCATCCCGTTGAGCCACTCATTCTGCAACGCACCGAAGAACGTTTCCGCCAGCGCGCTATCCCAGCACACCCGGGCACGCCCCGCGGATCGACGGATCCCGTACCGGGCCAGATTCCGCCCGAACTCCACACTTGCGTAGTTGGACCCGCGGTCGGAATGGAAAATACACCCCGGCTGCGGGAGTGTCTCATTGACGGCGGATCTAACGATCAAGGAGATGCGTCTGATGACGGAGACCGCTGCTGGTCTTTCGAGTCAGCCTCGTCATCGGTCGCGCCAGGGCGGGCGCAAGTCGTGTCGGAGTTCGGGTCGCAGCGCCGACTGGGGCCCCGTTCGTGGGCGCGGCCAGGGCACGCCGGCGAGGTCTGCCGGCGGACTGGTCATGTGACGGATAACAAATTCAGCGGTTGTCGGATTTGCTGGGGCCATGTCGATGGAGACAAAGCGACGCCCCGGGCGTCCGCGTAAGGGCGAGGAGCAAGACACGCGCCGGCTCCTGCTCGACGCGGCGCTGGAGCTGTTCGCCGTCAAGGGCTACGCCGCGACGAGCGTGCGGGAGATCGCCGGGCGGGCCGGCGTCCACGGCAGCGCGATCTACTTCCACTTCGCGAATAAGGACGCGATGTACGCCGCCCTGTTCGAGCGGTTCGGGCCACCCCTGCTAGAGGCGTTGTGCCCGGACCTGGACGCGCTGGCCGCGATGGAGCCGGGCCCGGCCGTCCGTGCCCTGGCCGGCCAGCTCCTCGAGGTGTGGTCCAGCCCGTGGGGGCGGCGCTTCGCCGGCGTCGTCCTGCGGAACGGGGCGGGGCACGGAGGAGCCCGCGGGCTGGTTGAGGCGATCGAGGTGGCCAGGCACCGGCTCGCCCAGCCGTTCGAGGCGTGGCAGGCCGCCGGTCTACTGCGGGCGGACCTGCCCGCCGAGCACCTGGTGTGGGAGCTGATGGCGCCCCTGGATGTCATCTGGTTCATGCACCTGCGCCCCGACGCCACCGCCGACGACATCGCAACGGCCGAACGCCTCGTGGAGACGCATGTCGGCTTCTTTCTCACCTGCACTCTGACCAAGGAGGAAGGTTCATGACCGTTCACGACACCCAGGTGCTCGTGGTGGGCGCGGGGCCCACCGGGCTGACCGCGGCGATCGAGCTACTGCGGCACGGCGTCGAATGCGTGCTGATCGACGAGCGGGACGAGCCCGCGCGGTATTCGCGAGCCCTGGTGTTGCAGGCCCGCTCTCTGGAACTGCTGCACCTGCACGGGCTCAGCGACGCGATCGTCCGCGACGGGTATCTGGCGCCCGGCTTCAACTTCGGCGCCGACGACCGCACACCCGCGATGGTGGAGATGTACCACTCCGGGAGCCGCTACCCGTTCATGCTCACGCTGTCGCAGGAGGAGACCGAGCGGACGCTGACCGCGCGGCTCCACGAGCTCGGCGGTAGCGTCACCCGCGAGGCGAGGCTCGTGTCCGCCGCCCAGGAGCGCGACGCGGTGTTCGCCACGGTGACCGGCCCGGCGGGGGAACAGAGCACTCTGCGCGCCCGCTACCTGATCGACTGCAGCGGCTCGCACAGCGTGCTCAGCGGCGCGTACGGCACGACCAAGCACAGCACCCTGTTCGACGGCACCGCGCTCATCGCCGACGTGCTGGTCGAGGGCGACCTGCCGCGCGGGTTCGTCAGCCTGCACACCAACGAGCGCGGCGGCCTCGCCTTGCTGCCCTTCCAGAACGAGTACGTCCGGGTCATCGCCTTCGACCTGACCAAGATGGGCATCTCGCATCGTGAGCCGCTGGAGCTGGCCGACGTGCAAGAGACCGTGGACGCGATCGTCCCCTACCCGCTGCGCATCAGGGAGCCGAAGTGGATCACCCGGTTCCGCGCCCAGGACCGGCTGCTCCCCTCCTACCGGGACCGCCGGATCTTCTTCGCCGGTGACGCGGCCCACCTGTACATCCCGGTGGCCGCGCAGGGCATGAACACCGGCATCCAGGACGCCTTCAACCTGGCCTGGAAACTCGCCTACGTCTGCCGGGGCAGGGCCCCGGAGTCGCTGCTCGACAGTTACAACGACGAGCGGCACACCATCGGCGAGCGCACCCGTAAGCTGTCGGACATGCTGTTCCGGCTGTTCATCAACCAGGCGCGCTCGGCGGTGTACCGCAAGGTCAGCAGCAAGATGCTGGGCCTGGCCCTGGCCACGATCCCGGTGCAGAACCTGATGAGCGGCCGGGTGACCCAGACCGGGGTGAACTACCGGCACACCACGTTGTCGAAGGCACAGCGCCTGCCGAGGCCGGCGAGGGGCGCGATCAACGCCGGCGACCGGGTGCCGGACCTCGACCTCGCCGACGGCGGTGGCCCGGGCGTCCGCCTGTACGACCTGCTGCGTGAGTCCGGCTATCTGCTCGTCGGATACGCCTCCTCCTACACCTCCGAGACGATGAGGACGGCCATGCTG
The DNA here is from genome assembly GCF_039871615.1 of Nonomuraea sp. B10E15. NCBI lineage: Bacteria > Bacillati > Actinomycetota > Actinomycetes > Streptosporangiales > Streptosporangiaceae > Nonomuraea > Nonomuraea sp. B10E15. The sequence goes on along the minus strand of NZ_JBDPMB010000030.1, from coordinate 25,709 downwards.
GCCGAGCTGTCGCGGTTGCAGGACCGTTATGCCGGCTCCCTGCGCTGCTTCATGGTGCTGGGCGAGGGCCTGCCCGGCTCGGGCGAGGTCCCGACGCTCCTGGACGCCAGGCGCGAGCTGCTGCACCGGTTCGGGGCCAAACCGGGTGACGTCTTCCTCATCAGGCCGGACGGCTACCTCGCCTTCCGCACCAGCGACCCGGGCAGCCTGCCGCCCCTGCTCGGCTCCTGGCTGAGGCCGGCCGAGGCGGAGTTGGCCTCCGCCTGAACCCCGGCAGGTCAGATGGCGTGCATCGTGGCCGGTGCCGGGATGATGCTGGCGCCCTCGCTCGGCGCCCGCCCGGCCCGGAGCGACGGCCACGACCGGCAGATCGGCAGCGGAGTCGCGTGTGCCAAGCTGACGTGATGCTGGATCTCCATCGGTTGCGGCTCCTGCGGGAGTTTCGGCGGCGCGGCACGATCGCCGCCGTCGCGGAGGCGCTGTCGTACAGCCCATCGACAGTTTCGCACCAGCTCAGCGAGCTGCAGATCGAGGCCGGAGTGACGCTGCTCGAACGGGACGGACGCCGGCTTCGGCTCACCGAGGCCGGACACGTGCTCGCCCGGCACGCGGACGTGCTGCTGGCCCACGTGGAGCGGGCGGAGGCCGAGATGGCATCCGCAGCCGGGGCCGTCGCCGGGGTGGTGCGGATCGCGGCTTTCCAGACCGCCGCTGTCCATCTGGCGGCCCCGGCGCTGGCCGCGCTGGCGCGCGATCATCAGGCGCTGCGCGGGGAGATCACCGAACTGGAGTCGGACCAGGCGCTCGACGCGCTGTTGCGCCGCGAGGCGGACCTGGCGATCTGCGACGACTACGACGGCCGCCCCCTACGGCGGCTGCGCGGGCTGACCGTCGAGGACCTGTACGCTGAAAGCGTCCGCCTCGTACTCCCCCGCGGTCATCCAGCCAGGCAGCTGGCCGACGTGGCGGGAGCCCAGTGGGCCGGCGGCCACCGCGGCACCAGCCACGAACGGCTGATCCAAGACGTGTGCGCGGCCAAGGGCGGCTTTCACGCGGACATCAAACACCGCGCGACCGATCTCCTCGTCCTGCTCGCGCTGGTGGGCGCCGGCCAGGCCGTAACGCTGCTGCCCGATCTGGCGCGCCCGGAACGCGAGGGCTCCGTGGAAACCCTCGACATCGGGGTCGGCCGCAGAATCTTCACCGTCGTCAGGGACGACGGTCTTGCCCGCCCCGCTCTGGCCGCCGTCCGTGCGGCACTACGCGCCGCCGCCGGGTCGGCTCGTTGACCGGCTCACGAAGGACGGCCCGCTCAGGGCATCAGCACCGTCATCCCCGTCGTGGTCCGCTCGCCGATGGCGCGATGGGCCTGATCGGCCCGCTCCAAGGGGAACGTCTGCCCGATCGCGACCTTGAGGCGGCCTGCGGCGACCTGCTCCAACAGCTTCCCGACGGCGGCCGAGACGCGGTCCTGTCGCTGCATCTGTCCAGGAAGGGCATAGCCGACGAGTGACAGATTCCCATGCATCAGGGACATACTGGAAACCTCAGCAGGAGAGCCGCCCGCCGCCCCGAAGCTCACCATCCGGCCGAATGGCGCGAGGCACTCCAGACTTCGAGCGGCCACGCTGCCGCCGATCGAGTCCAGCACGAGGTCCACGCCTCGCCCCCGAGTGGCTTCCATGATCTGACTCGGCCAGTCGTCGCCGGTGTAGTCGACGGCGATGGCGCCCAGAGCCCGGATGTGGTCGAGCTTCCCTTGCCTGCTCGCCGTACCGATGACGACGGCGGCCCCCAGCAGCCGGGCGAGCTGCACGGCGATGCTGCCCACACCTCCCGCCCCGGCGTGCACGAGCACGGACTCTCCCTGCCGCAGGCGGCCGGCGTCGTGCAAGGTCTGGTACGCCGTCACACCCTGTACCGGCAGCGTCGCGGCGCTCTGGAAGTCGACGGTGTCCGGCAGCGGAACCACGGCCGGGGCGGCGGCGAGCGCGTACTCGGCATAACCATGATCGACCCAGGCCATCACCCGCGACCCCGGCTCAGGCGCGCTGACCTCCCGGCCGAGCGCCGCGACCGTGCCCGCCACCTGGAGCCCGAGCCCCGCGGGGAGCGGCAGTTCCTGGCCGAAGCCGCCCTGGCGTTTCATGACGTCGCCGTAGGCGATGCCGGCGGCCGCCACCTTCACCAGGACCTGGTTCGGGCCTGGCGAGGGCACGTCGACGTCGTCCAGGCGCAGTACTTCGGGACCGCCGACGGCGTGCATGCGGATCGCCTTCATATGTTCCTCCGTGGACCGTAAGTGGTGTCGAGATAGCTGCTCAGTTCGCGAACGTCGCCACCGAGCAGGGCGAGGTAGCCATCGGGGCGGACGAGGACCAACCCGCCGCCGTCCATTCCGTACCGGACACGGATCCGCCCGTCCGGCACCTGCCGGACGTCGATGAGGTCCGCGAGGTCACCGAGCGTGTCGCGCAGCGCTGGCGGCTCGGCTCCGGGCACCAGCAGCGTGTGCTTGGAAGGGTGCAGGAGCCCGATGTCGGGGAAGCGGTCGCCCACCGCGAGCCGGTCGTCGTTGCTACCTCCTGTCCCGTCGCGGTAGGAGACGTCGAGCTGGGTCAGCGCCCGCGAGAGGATTCGCTGCACTGCCGGCCGGGCGGTGACATGCGGCGCGATGTTGCGGCGCGCCGCGGTCGCCATCGGGTTGCGCAGCAGCGTCATCCGCGTCGCGCGGCGCGTCCCCTTTACCAGCCGATGCGCGACGGGCGAGCGCTCTGCAGCGTAGCTGTCCAGAAGTTCGCGGCGTGCCCTGCCCTGAACGACCGCGGCGAGCTTCCAGCCGAGGTTGAACGCGTCCTGGATACCGGTGTTCATGCCCTGCCCGCCGACCACCGAGTGAACGTGGGCGGCATCGCCCGCGAGGAAGACACGATCGACGGAGTGCCGCGCGACCTTACGCTGGTTGATCCGGAAACGGCCGGATTCCACAATCGTCGCCAGGCGGGTGCCGGGTGGCGAGCACATGGCCACGGCCTCCCGCACCTCGTCGAAGGACACCTCACCGGCGGGCGCCCGGCCGGGCGGGTAGGCGATCGTGATGCGGTGCAGGCCGCCGGGCATGGGGAAGTAGGCAACGAAGTTTCCCTTGTAGAGGAAGGAATAGAACACGTCGTACGGCAGCGGCCACTCCACGCGCCCGTCCGCCACGGCGAAGTTCTCCTCGAACGCGCCTCCGACAAAGGGCACGCCCAACTGATGCCGTACCGTGCTGTGGGCGCCATCACAGCCGATGAGCCACGGCACGCGCACCCGCTCGACCGTACCGTCGAGATGCCGCAGCACAGCCTCGACTTCTCCAGGCTGCTGGGACAGCATGGTCAACTCGACGCCGCGTTCGACCAGGACGCCATAGTCCTTGAGCCGGGCGCCGAGCAGTTCCTCCACTGCCGGCTGCGGCAACATCAGCAAGTACGGGTGCGGCGTGTCCAGCCTGCTCAGGCTGAGATCCAGGAACTGCTTGTTCTCGCTGAAGAGCCTGAACTCCGTGACGGGCACGCCCTCCGCGACGGCTTCTGCCGCCAAGCCCAATCGCTCGAACAACTCCAGGGTCCTCGGCTGGACGCCAAGCGCCCGCGTCTGGCTGGTGGGAGCGGATGCCACGTCCACGATACGGACGTGGACGTCTCGCCTGGCCAGTTCGACTGCCAGGGCGAGGCCGGTCGGCCCCGCACCGACGATCAGGACTTCCGAGCTACTCATCACTCCTCCTTCAGAACCGCGGCGAGGAACAGGTCGACATGTGCGTCCACCTCAAGCGGTGGGACCGGAGCGTCCCCAGCCGTCTGAGGCGCGACGAGCAGCACGTTCGTCAGCGCATGCACCACCAGCGGACCGACGAACATACGAGCTGCGGCCACCATGTCGACGTCGCGAATAAGCCGTGCCTTCTTACCGGCCGTGAGCAGCTCGATGGTGAGCTGGAACGCTCGTTCCGGCACCGAGCGGCGAAAGATCTCTCCCACATGGGGCAGCCGTGGCGTCTCGGCGATCACGATCCGCGCCAGCTCGATGTACTCGCGCTCCATGAGCTCGCCGCCCAACTCGCGGGCCAGAGCCCGCAGCGCGCCGTCGAGCTCGCTCCGCGTCCTGGGCAAGACAGGCGCGCTGGTGCCCAGCTTCCCCGCTGCAATGAGATGTTCGAGCACGTCGGCGAGAACCGCCTCCTTACTCGGATAGCGGGAGTACAGGGTCTCCTTGGAGACGCCCGCTTCCTTGGCGAGCGCCGCCGTGCTCACGGCCGCGAACCCATGCCGCAGGAACAAGATTTTGGCCGCCTGCCGGATCTGCGACACTTTTGCGTCGTCCCGGGCTTGGACTTTCATGGGACCTCCCCTCAACCGAACCGAACGGAACGGTTCGGATGTTACCCATGGATAAACGTGCCAGCAAGCGGCGCGGTCATGACTGGTCAAACGACAGATTTGCGGCCTATGGTGGAAACGAGCGTGGTCCGAGTGCCAGTCTGGCCAGTTCACCGCGGGAGGCGACCCGAAGATCCGGAACGGCCTTGTGAAGGTGGTATCCGACGGTTCTCGGGCGGGTGAACAGCCGCGCGGCGATCTCCCTGTTGCTCATGCCGTTCGCCGCCAACCGGACGATCTGCTCTCCCATTCGGCCACGTTGACGAAACACAACTCCACGTCGTCAACCATCGCCCGGTACATGAGGCGTGGATGATCCCCCGGCTGCCGGGACATCAGCCTGGCGCGAGGTTTCCATTGCTCCAGGAAGCGCTCCGCTTCCTCAGGCGGAACCGTGAACAGTCGACCAGGGTGACCTGTTCGATCATCGTGTCGGGAAATGGGTCGTTCACGACATTCTTCCTCGTTCTCGTTTCCGCACGGGATGGCCGCCGTGCCCGCCACCTGAATCCGCCAAATGACCAGGCCGCTCACTCGGACTCGGACACGGTCAACACGACCTTGCCCGACGTGCGCCCTTTCGCGACCAACTCGTGCGCGGCCGCGGCCTCGGCGAGCGGGAACTCCTCGGAAATGTGCACGACGAGGCGCCCCTGCCGGTACAGATCCGCCAGGCGCTCCAGACCGAAGGGGTCGGGCTCGACCAGGAAGCTTGTGGCACGCACGGCGAGTTCATCGGCCCTTTCGTGCATCTTCGGGGTCCACGCCCCCTGCGCGTTCACCATGATCCCACCGGGGCGCAGGCACTCCAGCGCTCGCAGGGCGTGCTCGCCACCGAACATCTGCAAGACCACGTCCACTTCTCGTACGGCCGCGGCCACGTCAGTGGCGGTGTAGTCGATGGCTTCGTCGGCGCCGAGCCCCAGCACGAATTCGTGCTTGGGCGCGCTGGCCGTGGCGATGACGTGAGCACCGCGGGCCTTGGCCACCTGGACCGCCAGATGGCCGACGCCACCCGCGGCCGCCGACACGAGCACTCGTTGCCCCTGGCCTACTCGCGCGACGTCGACAAGGCACTGCCACGCCGTCAATCCAGCCAGCGGCAGCGCGGCCGCCTCGGCGAACGACATGCCCTCGGGCATCAGGGCCAGGTGCCGCGAGGGCGCCGTCAGATATTCGGCGTAGGCGCCTGCCTGGCGCGGGAACCACGGCATCCCGAACACGCGGTCGCCGGGGCTGAACCTGGTGACGCCATATCCCACCTCGGTCACGATCCCGGCCACGTCCCAGCCGTTGATGAACGGAAGGCTCAGCACCTTGTTGTAGGCGACCCCCATCCTCGTGTAGAAGTCCACCGGGTTCACACCCGCCGCCACGACCTTTACCAGCACCTCTGTGGGTGTGGGCTGTGGAATGGAAACCGCTGCGAGTTCGAGGGTCTCCGGGCCGCCCCACTGCCGTTGCGTGATCGCTCTCATCTCTACCTCTCCTGGTCGGCGATCCGACGCTAGGGAAGCCGTCCACACTCGCACATCTGTAAGACGACCAGGCTTGTCGCATCGCCATGCCCAGACGGATTCGGCGGACGAACCGGCGCGCTTCATCGCGGTCTCGGGCTCCTCAGCTCAGCCGCCACAGTAGCCCTCATACTCACGTGGACATGCTCTCGGGCAAGCATGAACTCAAATGGAGGAGCACACTGATGGTGAGATGGACTTGCTCGTCGAGGGCCGTGCATCGCCGGCGGTCAGCGCGGGCTGGTCGGCTGCGCGCTTCTGGGAGACGCCCGGCACGCTGTCCGGCTGAGGTTCAACCGGTCAGCGTGGTCAGGGCGTCGTCCAGGATCTCGGCGGCCGCGTCGATCTCGTCGTCGGTCACCGTCAGCGGAGGGGCGATGCGCAGGCAGGCGGTGGATTTGGCGGCCCGCCCCTTAGTGATGTTGAGCGACAGGCCGCAGTTCCGGCAGGCGTCAGTCAGGGCGTCACCCATCTCGACCGCCGGCTTCTTGGTCTCCCGATCCTCGACGAGCTCCATGCCCCACAGGAGACCGAGTCCGCGTACCTCGCCGATGATCTCGTGGCGCTCGTGCAGGTCTCGCAGATGGCCGCCCAGCCGCTCGCCTTGCCTCGCGGCGCGGGCAGCCAGGTCGTCCTCGATGACCAGGTCGAGCACGGCGAGGGCGGCAGCCGCCGGGAGCGGATCGGACTGGTGCGAGGTGTAGTACATCAGTCCCCGGTCGTAGGCGGCCTGCTCGATGGCGGCCGTAGTGGTGACCGCTCCGATCGGGAGACCGCCGCCGAGCGTCTTTGACAGTGTCACGATGTCAGGCACGACGCCGAAGAGCTCTGTGCCGAACATTGCGCCGAGACGGCCGAACCCGGTCTGCGCCTCGTCCAGAATGAACAACATGTCGCGCTCGCGGGCCAGCTCATGCAACCGGTTCAGGTAACCCGGCGGCGGCACCAGGACTCCCCCCGACGACAGGACGGGCTCTGCGATCACGGCGGCGCGTGACCCGGTGGTCTGCTGGTCGAACAGCTCGAATCCGACCTCCATGCAGGTTGCGTCACATGTTCCCGCGCAGTGCCGGATCGGGCACCGATACGCGTATGGAGCCGGGATCGTGAAGACCCCCGGAACGGTCGGACCATGGCCACGCCGACCCGCGGAGAAGGTCAACGACTGGCTGCCAGCCGTCATTCCGTGCCAGCTCCTCGTCAGCGCGACCACCTCGAAGCCGCCACTGACCAGCTTGGCGATCCGCACGGCAGCCTCGTTCGCCTCTCCCCCGGTGCTGACGAACATCGAGCGGTCCAGGCCCGGCGGCAGCAGGGCGGCAAGCCGCTCCGCGAGGTCCAGCACGGGAGGCGACAGGAACCGGGAGTTCAGATGGATCGCGGTCTCGAGCGAGCGCCGGATCGCCTCGGCGATGCGCGGATGATTGTGCCCGATGGTGGCGCAGATCTGCCCTGAGGTGAAGTCGAGCAGACGCCGGCCGTCCACCGTCTCCAACCATGAGCCAGAGGCGCGGGCGATCACGTCTGGCGAGAACTCTCCTGAATAGCGGATCAGATGCGACATGTGACGATCGTGCCCTGGCGTGAATCCCCTGGTCCAGCGGATGTTTTCGAGCAGTATGCGGGGAAAAACCCGAAGCATTGCGGCTGTGTAGGCCATCCAGTGAGGCACGCTTGCCATCGCGCCCCATCCGCGACGGCGGATGCGCTCCGGTTCGTCGACGCCATGCGCCCATCGGCCGATCTGGCCATAGCCGGCCAGCCCGTGCGGGAGGTCGTAGAACGAAGGGCCCGGATCATCAGGCCACAGCCCGGTCTCCGCCTGCCCATCCCGTGCAGGAGCAGTGGATCTCGCACCACACACCCGTGCCCGCTCGCGGCGGTCGACGCCCCGACCACGCGCGAGGCTGTCGACGAGGAACAGACCACGCCCCCTGGTGGGATCCGGATGGGCGCGGCGCAGCCGGGGCTCATCCGGGCCGCCGGCGTCGTGCACTTCGACGCGTACTGCGTCGTCGAGGTGGGTCACCTGCACGATGAACCGGCCCCGGCACCGGCTCCCGGAGTGCTCGATCGCGTTGGCGGCCAGCTCCGAAACCATGAGAACGACGTCATCGGCGCATGGGTGACCGGCCACCGCCTGGCGCGCGAAGCGCCGTACGCACGCGAGTTCCTCTGGACGGGCGTGAAAAGCGTACGTGGCGTTCGTAGTGAGGGTCCCATCGGGATCGCCTCCTTACGCAAGTCTGATCGATGTTTCCTTACATCGCCCATGCTGGTACTCCGGCTTGTCGGTTTGCTGTCGATGCCTGTCAGCCGAGCTGTGGCGACAGTGAGCCGACAGCGGAGTGACGGACCCGTCCGGCAGATTGAGAAATGCCGAGAGGTGGGGGATCACGAGATGGACAGACACCACGCACAGGAGGCCGCGACCACTGCGACAGCAGTCGGCATCGCCTCGCGACCGCTGAGCTCGGCTCATGCCCCAGGCTCCGTGACGTATTCGACGACGGACCGAATGGGCGATACTGAGCCGCGCGGGGGATGCGACCATGGCTGCGCGTTCGAGCGGACCAGGCAGTTCGCGACGGACGCCTCGCATGAGATGCGCACCCCGTTGGCTGGGCTCAGGGCACAGTTGGAGGAGGCCCAGCTCCACATGGATCAGACCAACCTGCCCGAATTGCTTGACCATGCGCTGCGGGACGTCGGCAGACTCGAAGCGATCATCACTGATCTGCTTCTGCTGACCAGGGTGGGGATGAACGTGCCCTCAGAGCGGGAGGCAGTGGACGTGGCCGAGCTGGCACGGAGCGAGGTATCCCGGCGTCCAGGCGACATCGACCTGCGGCTGGGGCACCAGGTGATGGTCATCGCCGTCCGTACCCATGTCAATCGCGTGTTGACGAACCTGCTCGACAACGCTCAGCGGCACGCCAAGCGTACGGTCCAGGTCCAAGTACGCAGAGACGGCGGCATGGTTGTAGTGGCCGTCGCGGACGATGGACCGAGCGTCCCGCCAGCCGATCGCGAACGTATCTTCGAGCCGTTTGTCCGGCTGGACCCCGCGCGTAGCCGCGACCGCGGCGGAACTGGACTCGGCCTGGCAATCGCCCGCAACATCGCCCTCGCACACGGTGGAACACTCGGAGTCGAAAATTCGGCCCTCGGCGGCGCATGCTTCGTATTCCGGATACCCGCGCAGGCGGCCCGGCCAGCCAGAGGTCGCTGAGGACATGTGGCTGCGGTCAGAGCACTAGGTCGTGCCCGATAGGTCACGGCGCCTGCGCCGACCAGCCGCAGCAAGGCCGTCGGAGAGCCGACCGCCGTCGAAGGCGGAAAGCACCACGTCGAGGTCCAGGCACGCCCCTCGCCGGAACTCGGCGGCGAAGGCACCCTCCCCCAACACCGCCAGCGCCCGTGCGGTGCTCCGGTCGACGTCGGCGCGTTCTGCGGGGGGCAGCGGCACTCCGGCCGAGCGTCTCGCCGCATCAGCTGTTCCCAAGAGCCGGGCGGTCTCGTCACAACGGCCGAGCAGGGTATGGGCGCCGGCCAGGCCCTCCAGAGCGAGGGCGATAGCTCGGAGGTTATCGGTTGCACGAGCGGCCACGAGACCCTGGAGGTGGCGGGACAAGGCCGTCTCACCGTCACCGCGTTGCTCGGCGATGAAACCGAGTTCGGCCAGGAGCAGCGCGCGACCTTGCACCGAGGCTGCGTTCTGCTGCCGTTGAAGCAGGCGATGCAATCGCTCTTCGGCGAGCTCCAGTTGGCCTTCCCTCCGCTCGATGAGGGCCAGGCCGACCTCGTAGTGGTACTCCCCGCGCTCGTAGCGGTGCTCGATGGCCACGCTTCTGGCTCGTTCGTGCCGGTCGCGCGATTGCACGAAGTCACGCCTCAATAGAGCGATACGGCCGAGATGCATGATCCGATCAGAGACGTCGGACCACAACTCCAGATTCTCTGCTATGCGCCGCCCCTCACTGTGCAGCCGCGTGGCGCGCTCGTAGTCGCCCAGAGCCTCGGCGTGGTAAGCGAGCGGGCCAACGATCTGCAGCTGCCCCCAGCGGTCGCCGAGCTCGCTGAACAGCTGAGAGCTCTGCTCGCCATACTCTTCGATCGCTCTGAGATCGCCGTGCACCATGGCATGGTGTGTCGCGGTGCTCAGCGCAGCTGCTGTTCCCCAGCGATCGTCGATCTGGCTGAAGGTCGCCAGAGCCCGCCTCACGAGGTCTGCGCTTGTGGGCAGGTCACTGATGCCGGTGTACAAGGCGTGGCCAAGGAACCACTGGGCACGGGCTTTCTCTCGCGGGTTCTCGATCTCCTCGAACGCCTGCTCGGCCGCCCGGACACGCGCCTCGTGGCCGACGTTCCCCTCGGTCAGGAGCTCGATGCACTCCCGCCAGACTCTGACGGTGGCTCGCAGATGGGTCGGCGCTTCACCGTCCGCAGTCAGCGCTCGATCCAGCCAGTCACGGGCATGGTTGAGCCGTCCACGCAGGAACCAGTACCACACCAATGCGCTGACCAGTTCGAGTGATCCGGCGGCGTCTCCCTGGCGCACCATGCCGTCAAGCGCACTATGCAAGTTGGCGGTTTCGCGGTCCAGGCAGCCCAGCCATTCGCGCTGTTCGTGGCCGCGTAGGTGCGGCTCAGCGCTCTGAGCTAGCGAAAGGTAGTAGCGGTGGAAGCGTCGCCGTACGTCACCGAACTCACCTGCTTCGCGCAGGCGCTGAAGGCAGTAGCCTTCGACCGTTTCCAGGAGCCGATATCGGGGACCGTTCGGCGTATCGGCCATCATGATCAGTGAGCGATCGATGAGGCGAGCCAGTATCTCCACGACGTTCCCGTGGTCTATCCCAGCACCGGAGCAGGTTCTTTCGGCGGCGGTGAGAGTGCAGCCACCGGCGTGAATGGCCAGTCGGCGCAGCACGACCCGTTCGGGCTCGGTGAGCAGGTCCCAGCTCCAGTCGATCAGCGCTCGCAGAGTCTGCTGGCGTTCCGGCGCGTCTCGGCGGCCTGTGGCAAGCAGCCGGAACCGGTCGTCGAGACGGCTGACGAGTTCCCGCACACCGATTGCCGGCGTGCGGGTCGCAGCCAGTTCCAGGGCGAGCGGGATGCCGTCCAGTCGTCGGCACAGTTGGGCGACATGCGGTGAGTTGCCTGCGTCGAGGGTGAAGCTGGGCATCGCGGCGGTGACGCGTTCGATGAACAGTTGTACGGCGGAATTCTGCGCCAAGACGGCTGGGCACTGGTCGGTGGACGGGTCGGGTAGCGTCAGTGGCGGCACGGGCCAGACCGTCTCACCCGTCAACGCGAGCGGTTCGCGGCTGGTAGCTAGGAACCGCAGCTCGGAGCCCGCTCTGATCAGCTGCTCGACCAGCCTTGCCACCGGGTCCACGATGTGCTCGCAGTTGTCCAAGATCAGCAACAGCCGCTTGGTGCGCAACGCACCGGCAAGTAGATCACACGACGAAACAGGGCCCCGATCCGACAGCATGTCGTCACGGACACCGGTGATCGCCGCAACCCTATGGGCCACCATGGTTACTTCTGGTGACGTGGCGTCCCGGAAATGCCCCGCCAGCTCGACAAGCCACACCCCGTCGGGATAGCGCCCGATCGATCGACCGGCAATCTCGAGAGCCAACCGGGTCTTACCCACCCCGCCGGGACCGGTCAGTGTCACCAGCCGCCTGTTTCCCATAAGCGAGCGGACCTCGTCGACCGCCCTTTCTCTGCCCACCAAGCCGGTCAGCGAAGCTGGCAGGTTGGTCCATGGCCGAGCCGGCGAGTCCGTCTGAGATGGCGGGCTCAGAGCCGGATCCTGCTCCAGGATCGCCTGATGCAGTGCGACCAGCTCCGGGGAGGGATCCAAACCCAGCTCTTCGGCCAGGTGTTCGCGGAGCTGGGCATAGCCCTCCAGTGCGTCACTCTGCCGCCCCGCGCGGTAAAGGGCGCGCATCTGCAGGGCACGCAACCGTTCCCGGACTGGATGACGCTCCACCAGATCGCTCAGCTCGGCGGCCAGCAGCGTGTGCTCGCCCAGCTCCAGCCGAGCCTCGGCCTGCTCCTCCAATGCAGCCAGACGCTGTTCCTCCAACCGGTGAGCCGCCCGGCGGGCGAAGTCCTCGTCGGCGAAATCGGCGAACGCGGGCCCTCGCCACAGGTCCAGCGCCTCGGCCAACATGGCGACCCTGGCGCGAGGATCCTTGATGCCCTGCGCCTCAGAGGTCAGCTCGATGAACGTGTCGGCGTCCGAGGTACCCTTCAGCAGGTATCCAGGCGGCTCAGATACCACCAGCTCGCCCCCACCCGCCTCGGCCTGCTCCAAGGCGTGCCGGAGCCGGGAAACCTTCAACTGCAGAGCGCTGGTGGGGTTGGCCGGCAGCTCGTCTCCCCATAGATCGTCGATCAGCTGGTCGATCGACAACAACCGCTTCTGATGAGCGAGCAGATCGGCCAGCAAAGCGCGCACCTTGGTCTCCGGCACCGGCACCGGCTCGCCACCAGCCGTCCACACCTGCACCTGGCCCAGCACTCCAAAGCGCATAGTCCCAGCTTATAGCCCCTATCGGCAGCGAACAGTGTGGGCATGGCGACGGGCGCACAGTCGCTCATGCCCGCGCGTGCACGTCTCGACAGACAGCGCTCAACCGGGGAGGGGTCGTGCGCGCCGCTCCCGCTTCAACGCGTTCGGACGCAAGCCAACCGCCCTGGAGGAGGCGCGCTTCGGGCTTTCGTCTGCTCAGATGCTGGCGATGTCCTGCTCACCCCAGAGCGGAACGCCCTTTCTCTCGAGCTCGTCCAGCAGTGCCAATCCTTCCTCTCCCCAGGCGATTTCCATGCGGGCCTTCGCCGCCTCTCCCCGGAACGCGAACCGGCGGAACGCGACGATGCCCTCGTGCTCGGCATCGGGACGCTGCGCCAGCCGCTGCCGGAGGAGGGAGACCCGCCGGGACTCGATGTCCTCGATCATCTGCTCCCATTCGCCCAGCGCTCGCTCATAGTGCTTGATGTGCTCCCGCAACTGGCGCCTGGCGGAATCGTATGATGCCATCTCGAAGTGCGCGGCACGCAATCGATAGGGGTCGCGCTCTCCCTGGTAGGGAGCCAGAGTGGTCAGCCAGTTCCGCAGTTCCTGGAAGCCGGCCTCGGTGATCGAGTAGATGCGCTTCTCGGCCCGCTCGCCACGGGGCACCACCTGCACCTCCACAAGGCCGTCGCGCTCCATCCTGCGTAGCTCCGGATAGATCTGACTGTGTGGGGCATTCCAGACGAAAGCGACGCTGCCGTCGAAGTATTTGATCAAGTTGTAGCCCGTCATCGGCTCCGCGGTAAGGGTGGCCAGCAGAGCATGCCGAAGTGACATGAGTGGTCCTTGTCAGTATCTGGATACTTACCGGTGAACCTACCTGACGCCGCGCCGTTCTCAGGGCATGGAGCGACCGCACAGGCGCCGGAACAGGCCGCGCTGATCCTGGTGCTCTTGCCGCGTCCGTCTCATCGCCGGTGTGCTCCGCGGCGCCGCCGGTCGGGCCGACTGCGGCTGGACCCCACCGGCCTGGATCCGGGTGCGACGCACCGGGAGGCACGACTTACGGCGAATCCGGCGGTGATCGCGGCGACCAGTGCGGCGGCGCCGCAGACGGCTGACGTTCGTGCCGGGTCAACATCCAAGGCGAACAGGGCCCCCGCGAGGAGAAATCCGATCCCCTGCCCTCCAGTGAGTCCGGCGATCGCCACGCCCACGGCCCTGCCGCGATATTCCAGGTCGACCCGCCGTGCGAACATCGCGAGCAGCGGCGCGGAGAACGAACATCCCACTCCAGAGACGAAGAGCGACACCAGCACGACCAGGAGCGGCGGGCTCAGAATCAAGGGCACCATCGCGCCCCCCGCCAGTACCGCGAACGGGACTATGAGACGGTCCAGGACCAGCGATGGCACGAGACGCGTGAGGAACGCCGTACCTAGGGCGAAACCTAGAGCGGTCGCCGAGAGAAGCAGTCCCGCCGCAGGTGCTTCCGCACCGAGGTGCGTGGCGTAGGGGTGGGCGATCGCCTCTGGTGCGTGCGCGAACATGGAGACCGACCACACCAGCAGCAGGCAGGCGCGCAACCACGGATCGGCGAAGACGTAGCGCATGCCCTCGCGCGCGTCACCGAGCACTGAGCGGGCGCTATCACGCGGGAGCGCCCGCGGGCGCGAACGTACTCCGATGGCGGTGAGCGCTGCGGAGATGGCGAACGTCGCGGCGTTGATGACGAGTGCCCTCTCGTGCCCGGTTGCGGCGACGAGCATCCCCCCGGCTCCGTAGGCCGCCACCTGGCAGAGCTGATAGGTGATCCTGTTCAGGCCGTTTCCGGCGATGGACGCGGCTCCGTCGAGGATTTCCGGGATGAGGGCGGCGCGGGCAGCGACGAACGGCGGGGTGAACAGGCTGCCGGTATAGAGCAGCACGATCAGCAGCCACATCGGTGCCCCGGGGACCAGCAATGCCATGACCAGGAAGGCGCGCGCCATGTCGCACACGATGAGGACGCGCCTGCGTGGCAAGCGGTCGGCGAGGGCGCCGAACAGCGGACCTGCGACGAGCGCGGGAAGGAACGCGGATGCCTGCGCGACGCCGGTGAGCAGCCCCGAGCCGGTGCGGTCGAAGACCAGCACGGCGACGGCTAGGGAAGCGAACTTGTCGCCGATGTAGGACAGGCTCAGCCCGGCATAGAGATAACGAAATTCGCGAATCGCGAACAGGCTCCGATACGAGACCACGTGCTCCTCAATGGGGAAGACCGGCCGTGCGGGGCCGGCGATGGCGTGAAGGAACCGTCCGGCTCCACGGCCAGGGCCGTGCACCCGTGCACCGGGCTCCAGCGGCTGTGCTCGGAGGCTCCGGTGCTGTCGTGTTCCTCAGCGTCCGTGACGAGGCAGGCCATTCGGCCCGCGGGATGCGGGACGCCTCAGGAAGGGACACCGTCGGCGCGATCGTGGCGTCGGGTACCAGAAGCGCGTGCCCGGAATGTCGATGTCCTGCTCGGGCCGGGACGCCTCGCACGAGGCAATCCGCACCGACCTGGGCCGCGGCGGGGCGGCGAACGCCAGGCTGGAACTCCCTCTTGACCGGTCACGGGGCGGTGAGAGTGGAGAGGCACCGGCTGGGCGTGCCCCTTCAGCGCACGCCCAGCCGTATCACCGTCCCCAAGCGTCGTCAGCCGGCCGTGCCGCCGGGAGCGACGAGCCGACCGGTCCGCTGGTCGGCCGGCTCGCCGTGCTCGCTGATCAGATCGCCGCGCAAATACGTGGCGACAACCCGTCCGGTCATCTCCATGCCGTCGTATGGCGTCCAGCCTGCTTTGGAGAACACGTTCTCGTTCTGCAGTTTCCAACGCGCCGTGGGGTCGACGAGCACAATGTCGGCGTCGGCCCCCGAAGAGAGGCGCCCCTTGCGCGGCCAGAGGCCATAGATGCGCGCGGGAACCTCGCTGTACAGCCTGGCGACGTCCTCGTAGGCGAGCATCCCGCGCGCCGCGGCGCTCAGCATCAGCGCCATCGTGCTGTCCAGCCCGGGCAGGCCGAAGTGCACGTCCCAGATGTTGCCCGAGGTCTTCTGCTCGGCGGTGGACGGCGCGTGGTCGGAGGAGACGTGGGTGAGGCCGCCGTCGCGCAACAACGCCCACAACACGGCCTCATCCGCGTCGTGCCTGGCCCGAGCGGGCGGCGTGAACTTGCGGAACGCTCCACGCACGTGCACCTCGTCCTCACGCAGCAGCAGGTACTGCGGGCAGGTCTCGGCGTGCAGGCGCGCACCGCGGGCGCGTTCCGCCGCGAGATAGCCGGCCACCTCGGGATGGCTGACGTGTGCCACCACGGCTCGCGCGCCCGTACGCCTGACCAGCAGCGCGGTGACTGCAGCCGCCAGCACCTCGGCGTCCCGGTTGCGCCATTCGGGGATGACGCCGGGGTCGTCACGCCCCGCCACGCGCAGCAAGGCTTCGGCGGCGGAGGTCAGCGACTCGTCCTCACAGTGGATGAGGCTGACGGCGCCTGCCTCTGCCGAGGCAAGCAGATGCGCTTGCAGGGCGGCCGCGTCGTGGCCGGGGATCCCGTGCGTCGTGCACGTGAACACCTTGAAGAAGGCGGCCCCGGCCTGCCGGAGCGCGGCGACGGCGCCGGTCTCGCCCGGCCAGGCGTGCGCTGCCAGCCCGAAGTCGACGTTGGACCGTCCTTGGAGGTAGGTGTTTTTCGCCTGAAGGTCATCCACCGTGCGTACGGGTGTGCCGTGCGAGTGTTCGATGATCGTGGTGACACCGGACACTGCAGCGGCCCTGGTCCCGCTGGGAAAATCCTCCCGGTCGGTGCTGCCGGGGTCCATGAGGTGCACGTGCGTGTCGACCCCCCCGGGCAACAGGAGCAGCCCGGTGGCGTCGATCCTGCGGACTGCCGACAGATGTGCCCCATCCAGCGTCAGGACGCGTCCATCGCACACGGCGACGTGGGCCGGGCGGCGGCCTTGCGAGCTCACCACCATGCCGCCGGTGATGAGCAGATCGACGTCGGCCATCAGACTCGATACCTTTCCACGGCTTCCTTCGACAGCACGATGCCGAAGCCGGGCGTGTCCGTGAGTTCGACACGGCCGTCGATCACCTGGAGAGGTTCCTCCATGATGGGCTGCCACCAGGGCTGGTACTCCTGCCAGACGACGTTCGGCAGCCCCGCCGCGAAGTGCAGGCAGTGCTCCATGAACAGATGCGGAGTCACCGGCACCTCGAAGCCCTCGCACAGGTGGGCAACTTTGACCAGCTCGGTCATGCCGCCCATGCGCATGAGGTCGGGCATGACGTAGTCGGCGCCCCGCTGCCCGGCGAGGGTCAGCAGCTCTCCCTTGAGATAGTTGGACTCACCCGTGCACAACGGCATGTCCAATGCCTGGCGGGCCTCGGCATACGCCTCGACCTGCGTGTACGGCATAGGTTCCTCGAGCCAGAAAAGATCGTAGATTGCGAACCGTGCCGCCATGCGCAGGGTCTGTTTAAGGTCCCAGGCCTGGTTGGCGTCGACCATCAATTTCACGTCGGGGCCTATGGCTTCGCGAACGAGGGCGACGCGGGCCACATCCTCGTTCTCATCGGCCAGCCCCGCGCGCATCTTGACCGCGTGGAAGCCACGGTCGACCAGATCGCGGGCCTCCTTGGCGAGCTCGTCGCGCGATCGGTCCAGCCACAGCCCCTGGCTGGCGTAGACCTCGACGCTGTCGCGGAAGCCCCCGAGCAGCCGGTGTACGGGCTGCCCGGTCGCTTGGCCCTTGAGATCCCAGCAGGCGGTGTCGATGGCGGACATGGCCAGCGCAGCCAGGCCGTGCCGGCCGACGAAGCCTACCGCCTTGGACATGCGAGCCCAGAGCTGCTCCGTCGCCAGCGCGTCGGCGCCGACCACGAGGTCGGCCAGATCGTCGATCAGCCCGAGCAGTGCCGCGACCTTTCCTCGCCCGAAGGCGAAACTCCAGGCCACGCCGGTGTGGCCGTCGCTGGTGCGCACCCGCACCAGCGCAGTGTCGATGGCTGGAATGGGAAAGGCCGCTGTGACCAGAGGCCGCTCGAGGGGGATCGACAGGAAGTCCGTGAGGACTTCGGTGATACGGGTGCCGGTAGGCATGATGCTCCTGTGTGAATGATGTCGGTATCGATCAGCGGCGGCCCAGCAGGCGGCCGAGAATCCTGGTGAACCCCTCCCACATGCGGTGCAAGGCCGACCGACCCGCCAGGCTGAGTACGTTGATCTCTGCGGGCGGGCGGGTCGCGGGCCGCGCGGACGCGGCGTGACGCGGCGCAGCTGCGGCGGGCCCCGAGGCATTTCCCGACGTGAGGTCGGATGTTGACCCTGCCGGGGCGCCCTGCGTGGGCGGTGTGGCCGCTCCAGTGGCGCGCTCGGCGGCCAGCTTTCCCGCGAGGCTCTCAGCGAACTGATTGATGAGCCTGTTGCTGACCTCGGTCATGACCCCACGCCCCATCTGTGCGGGGCGTCCGGTGATGTCCAGCTCGGTGAGCAGGTCCACCCGCGTGTGCCCGCCGTCATCGGCCAGCCGCATGGTGACGTTGGCGCCGGCCGTGCCGTTACCTCGGGCGTCGCGTCCCTTGGCGACCAGCACTGCCACGTGTGACGCCTCGTCCCGCTGGGTGATCTCGGCCTGCCCTTTGTAAGTGAGGCTCACGGGCCCCACCTTGACCTTGACCCGTCCGGCGAAGACATCACCTTCGCTTGAGTCGAGCACCGCTCCCGGCATGCATTCGGCTACCTGGCTGAGGTCGAGCAGCGTGCTCCACGCCTGGTCGACGGTCAGCGGAACGGTGAAGCTGTTCTCGATGTGCATACTGGTTCACCTGCCGGTCGCCTGAAGGTACCTGTAGGTCAACAGGACGTTCAGTCGATGCAGGGAGTCCATCAGCGCGGGGAAGCGATCGGCGCCGGGGACGTCCGGCGGAAGGGTCATCGGGTTCTTGAGCTCGATCGCGTCCATCATCGCGTCAAGCTCCATGCCCTCGGCTCGGTAGCGGTCGACGCTGGCGGCAATGTTCTCAAGATAGGCCAGCATCCAGCTGACGGACGGTTCAGCGTCGCTGAGCGGGCCATGGCCGGGGACGAAACGATCGAGCTCCAATGTGGCCTTCATAGCGCGAATCGAACGGGTGTAGCCGATGGGATCTCCGGCGAGCAGCATCGGCGGCATCCCCGCGTGCCGCAGGAAGTTCCCGGCCCACACCACCCGCGCGTCAGGAACGTGGACCAGCGTGTCGCCCGAGCCGTTGCCGGTGCCGAAGTGCCACAGGTGCACGACCCGCCCGCCAAGGTCGATCTCGCAGAACCGGTCGAAGACGATGTCCGGCTCCCGCCAGGTGACGACCTCCTCCATGCCGGGGTCGCCGTACATGCTCTCGCCGCGCAGTTCCTTCTCCTGCTCCAGGTCGGTCATCGACGCCTTGTTGAGCCGTGAGGAGATGATGGCGACGTCATCGGGAAAGGCGACGTTGCCGAAGGTGTGATCACCGTGGAAGGTCGTGTTTGCGAGATACCGGACCGGCTTGTCGGTGATCTTCTTGACGACCTCTTGGAGGTACTTTCCGACGCCGGGCGTAATGCCCGCGTCCACGACAAGAGCGGCCTTGCTTCCGATGATCAAACCGTTGTTGTCCTTGGGCAGCCGGTTGGCCATCAGGCCGTAAACGCCCTTGGCCAACTCTGTCGGGATCAACTCGAGCCCGACGGGACTCAAGTTGGGCGCGAAGAACCCCTTCTGACGCTCGGTCATCTCGGGAACAACGGGCGCTGGCCAGCAGTACACAGCAATCTCCTCAGTCAGTTGTGACGAAGCAGTTCTCGGATACGGTCGGGTGTGAGAGGGAGGCGCCACACCCGGGCGCCTTTGGAGCCGAGCGCGTCGGCGACGGCGTTGGCGATCGCGGCGGGGGTGCCGACCATTCCCGACTCCCCTCCGCCCTTGACACCGAGGGGGTTGGTCGTAGTCGGGCGCTCCTCCACGATGACCTCGATGTCGGGCAGTTCCTCGACGGTGGGCATGCGGTAGTCGGACATGATGGTGGACTGAGGTTGGCCGTACTCGTCGTACAGCAGTTCCTCCAGCAGCGCCGCACCGATGCCTTGTGAGGCGGCGCCTGCCAGTTGTCGGTGCAGTAGCTCCGGGTTGACGGCACGTCCGACGTCGTGGAGGACCACGTGACGCAGCACCCGCACCTGACCCGTCCCTGAGTCGATGGTGACGAGCGACAGGGCGGCGCCGAAGGAGAAACTGGGATGAGGCTTGTCGAAGCGGCCCCGGCCCTCCCCCAGTTCGGCGAGCGGGACTTGGCGGCCGGAGCGCGACCTGGCCTGCCCCTGGATGAAGTCGACCTCTTCGACGGGCACGTCGAGCCTGGCGGCGGCCTTGGCGCGAAGGTCCTCTGCGGCCAGCGCGACGGCGTTCCCCGCCAGGGTCGTCGAACGGCTGGCGAACGCACCGAAGCCGTCGGCCAGTTCCTGGGTGTCGTGGTGATCGATGGATACGGCGTCTACCGAGGTGCCCAGCTTCTCGGCGGCGATCTGGGCGAGCACGGTCTCCACGCCCTGACCGAGCGAGGCGACACCGACATGGGCGACGAACCGCCCGTCCGGGCTCGGCACGATCCTGGCTTCCTCGAAGGGTCCGATGGCGCCGATCTCGGTGTAGGCGGCGAACCCGATGCCGGCGTGTTCGCCGCTCGCTCGCAGTTCCTCACGCTGCTTTCGCAAGCCGTCGTAACCCACGTGGTCGAGGAGGTGTTCGAAGCCTGCCGGGAAGTCTCCGCTCTCGTAGGTGATGGACGTGGGCTCGAAGTTGTGCGGCAGGTCGCCGGGGCCGATCAGGTTGCGCCGTCGCAGCTCGGCGGGGTCGAGCTGGAGCTCGTGGGCGAGCCTGTCGAGCAAGCGCTCGCGGACGAACGTTGCCTCCGTCATACCTGGACCGCGATAGGTGCCGACGGGTGTGCGATTGGTAAGGACACCGTTGGCCTCGACGGAGAAGGCCTCCCACCGGTAAGGGCCCGGCAGGTGGAGGGCGGGTAGCAGCGCCGGCAGGATGCCCTGTGAACGTACGTAGGCGCCCTGGTCACACCAGGCGCGGTCACGGAAGGCCAGCAGCCGCCCGTCGGCCGTGGCCGCGATCTCCAGGTCGTGCTCCTGCTCGCGGGCGTGGTTGGTGGCGACGAAGTGCTCGGCGCGGTCCTCGATCCACTTGATGGGGCGGCCGAGCCGTAGCGCCAGGAACGCCACGAGGAAGTCCTCCGGGTACGGCTCGCCGCGCACGCCGAACCCGCCACCGACGTGGTTCTCCACGAGGCGGATGCGTTCGGGCCCGATGCCCAGCATGTCGCTGAGCGCCCGGCGGGTGAAGTGCTTCACCTTGGCCGCGCCCCACAGAGTGAGCACGCCGGTCCCGGGATCGACCTCGGCGAGCAGGCCGCGTGTCTCCATCGGAACGGCGGTGTGCCGGTGCATCCTCAGCCGGTCCCTGATCACGACGTCAGCGCGGGCGAAGGCCGCCGCCACGTCGCCGTGGCTCAACGGGACAGTGGTGACGATGTTGGTCCCGGCTGAGGCGTGGAGGATCGGCGTTCCCTCCGAAGCGGCGGACAGGACGTCGCCCACGACGTCGAGTTCGTCGAGGTCGACGTCGACCAGCTCGGCGGCGTCCTCGGCGAGGTAGGGATCGCTCGCCACGACGACCGCGATCGGCTCACCCACATAGCGCACCACGTCGCGGGCCAGCGGCGGCTGCAGGAACAGGTGCGTGTACTGCGTCTCGGCCATGGGGAGCCGGATCGGGATTCGGGTGTCCGGCACGTCGGCCGCCGTGATCACCGCCACGACGCCAGGCTGGTCGAGGGCCTCGGTCACGTCCACACCAAGGATGCGGGCGTGCGCGACGGGGCTACGGACGATTCTCGCGTAGAGCTGGCCTTCTCGGTCGATGTCGGCGACGTAGCAGGCGGAACCGATCAAGAAGGCCACGTCGTCCCTCTCGACGCTGACGCCTATATAGGTGGATGTCATCGTTCCTCCCTCAGCCGCGTCAGCGCTCGTTCGACGAGCACGGCGACGAGTTCCTTGCGATAAGCGGGACTGGCGTGCGCGTCGCCCGACGGGTCACAGCTCGCGGCGGCGATCCTGGCGGCCTCCATCGCCACGCCGCCGGTAAGGGCCTTGCCTTCGAGTGCCACTTCGGCTTCGCGCGCACGCACGGGGACCGCGGCGACTCCGCCAAGCGCGATGCGTGCATGCCGCACCCGGCCATCACCGTCGGTGGCCAGAACGACGGCGGCGGAGGCGAAGGCGAAATCCCCGGCCCGCGGGCTGAACTCTTCGAAGACGCTGCGCGTCTGCGGGTCCGGAGCCGGGAACCGGGCTTCTACCAGCAACTCGCCCTGTTCGAGTACCGTCATGAGCGGGCCGGCGAAGAGCTCGGAGACCGGGATCTCCCGCTCCCCCGACAGCGAGCGCGCGACGAGGGTGGCTCGCAGCGCGGTGCTGACCACGGGCAACTCGGACGACGGGTCGGCATGCGCGAGGCTTCCGCCGAACGTCCCGCGCAGCCGGATCGGATAGTGGCCGATGAGGCCGGCCGCCTCACGTAGTGCGCGCCAAGGGCCGTCCAGTTCGGGGCAACGTTCGAGGGTGGCGTGGCGGACAAGGGCGCCGACCCGAAGACCGCCGTCCTCAATGCGTACGCCGCCGAGGCCGGGCAGCCGGTTGATGTCCACGAGATGGCTCGGCCGCGACATGCGCAGGGCCAGCAGCGGCATCAGACTCTGACCTCCGGCGATGAACTTGGCGTCCTCGCCGGCCTCTTCCGCCAGGCTCAGCGCCTCGTCCAATGACGACGCCCTGTGGTAAGCGAAAGGCGGTGGTTTCATCAGCGCTCACCGCCCAGTTCCCGCTGCGCGGCCAGGACGGCCCGCAGGATGGGCACGCCACCGGTGCAGCGGCACAGGTTGGCTGACAGGACCTCGCGGATCCTCTCTGGGCCGGCGTCCGGCTCTTCGCGTAGCAGCCCGGCGGCGAGCATGAGGAATCCTGAGGTGCAGAACCCGCACTGCAACGCGCCGTACTCGTGAAAGGCCCGCTGCAACGCGTGCAGCTCCGCACCCTGCGCGAGCCCCTCGACGGTCTCGACCCGGCCGCCCTCGGCCTGCACAGCCAGCATCAGGCAGGATCTGACGGGCTGGTCGTCGAGCAAGACGGTGCAGGCGCCGCAGGAGCCCTGCTCACAGCCGAGCCGGGTGCCCTTGAGGTTGTTGTCGCGCAGTGCGTCGGCAAGCGTGCAGCGGGGCGGTGCCTTGACCGGCAGTTCCCGGTCGTTGACGACGAGCCGGATCCACACGCTCTCTTCGGCTTCGAGCCAGCCGCCGCTCGGGCGGTGGTCAACGTCTGACATGTCTGCTTCCCTCATCCCGACAGGACGTCGTAGGCTTCGGCGATGCGCGCGGCGGGCCAGCCCGCGCTCAGCGCGAGCGACAGCAGGACACGCGCCTGAGGCGGGGTGAGCGCTCCTGCCGGAATGACACCGTTGGCCAGCAGGTCTCGTTCCGAGCCCGGAAAGCCGTAGGTGCCCGAGAATGTCTCCCCGGCTCCTGCGCGTGAGGCGAGGACAACCGGCACCTCTCGCGCGACGGCGGTCAAGTCGTCGACCATCCGCGCCGGCACGTGTCCCACGCCGAACCCGCTCACGACCACGCCCTCGTAGCCGAGATCGGGCAGCAAGCGCACCAGCCGCCCGTCGTCGCCGAGCGTCGCGGTCACCGCCGCGACCGCGGCGGGCTCTCGTGCGTCCGATAGGTCCACGTGAACCCGCCGGGTGGGCCGCAGCGGGATCCGGACCCGCTCTTCAGCCGTCCAGCCCAGCACTCCCGCACTGGCCGACGTGAAGGCGGACGGTCGACTGGTGTGCGCCTTGCGGACAAACCTCGCCGCGTGGATCTCGTCGTTCATCGTCACGAGCACGCCCAGGCCCCGGGCCTTGTCGCTGGCCGCGATGAGGACCGCGTTGCGCAGGTTCGCGGGGCCGTCCGCGCCCGGCTGAGCGGGATCACGCATGGCCCCGGTCACGACGACCGGATGGTCGACATCAAGGAGCAGGTCGAGCGCCATGGCGCTCTCCTCGATGGTGTCGGTGCCCTGAGTCACGACGACGCCATCGACGCCGTCCTTGATCGCATCCGCGATCCTGCGACTGAGCCTGACGAGATCGGCGAGGCCCAGATGGGCGCCGGGCACCCGGGCGAAGCTCTCGGCCTCGATGTGGCCCAGCGTCGGCAGTCCAGGTACTGCGGCGACGAGTGCGTCCGCGTCCAGTACGGGGACGACGCCGCCGCGGGCGCCTGTGGCCGCCATGGCGATGGTGCCACCCAGTGCCAGCACCCGAATGCGCCGATCACTCCCGGTCATACGTTCCTCCCAGAGCTACTTAGATCTCATCTTACGTATACTGATACATAAATGGGAAGACCCTTCTGGCGGGAATCGCTCCACATCGATTGCCTACCCGCACAGAGCTGGTCGTACCGACTGGTCAGAGCGGGTGAGGTCCTGGCCCACCGGACCCGCCGCGCACCCTTGGGAGGCCGCCTTCAGCGCCCGGTGGGCGGGCGCTCCTCCGCGAGCTGTATGTGCTTGCGCTCCAGCTCGTCCAGCAACGCGAGCCCTTCTTCGGCCCAGGCAATCTCCATGCGCGCCCTGGCCGCCTTCCCGCGGAAGGCGAACTGCCTGAAGGCCACGATCGCCTCGTGTTCCGCCGCCGGTCGCGCCATCAGCCGCCCTCGCAGCAGGGACACCCGGCGGAACTCGATATCCTCGATCATCTGCTCCCATTCGCGCAGCGCCTGAGAGTAATGCTTGAGGTGCTCGCGGAGCTGGCGACGCGCGGCCGCATAGGTAGCCATCTCGAAGTGCGCCGCCCGCAACCTGTGAGGATCCCGCTCCCCTTGGTACAACGTCAGCATGGCGATCCAGCCCTGCAACTCTTCGGCGCCGGCACCACTGATGGAATAGACGCGTTTCTCGGCCCTGTCGCCGCGTGGAACTACCTGAGCCCGCACCAGCCCTTCCCGCTCCATCCGCCTCAGCTCGGGATAGATCTGGCTAGGCGGGGCGCTCCACACGAAGGCGTTGCTGCCGTCAAAGTATTTCACCAGGTCGTAGCCGGTCATCGACTCCACGGTGAGGATGGACAGCAGGGCGTGCCGGAGCGACATGAGAAGCCTCCGTAGATCTGTGGATGATGTGTGCAGGGGTTCTCTACCACCTAAGAGTTGGCTGAACTCGATACCGCGGCGGGCGATGGGACGACGCCCCGCCCGCGCGGGAAGGTCCGCAGATGGGGGTGGTCGTAGCCCTTGTCGCCGTGACGTTCGCCCGGTCGACGGCGTCGCGGGCCACATCGGGAGCGAACGAGCGGGATCGATCGCACCAGCGGTTCCAGCGCCAGGCTGTCGTGGACGTTGGCGGCGCTGATCGCGACGGCCAGGGGCAGACCGGTCCGCTCGGCGATGAGGTGGATCTTCGACCCCTTCTTGCCGCGATCGACAGGATCCGGACCCGTCAAACCCTCCTTTCATCGCCCGCACGCTGACGGAGTCGATCGCGCACCAGGCGCACCCGGTGGTGGCCACGTACACGCTTGCCGCCGGGATCACCCGATCGTCGACCCGCCGACGCCCGCCACCTTGCGGGCGCGCCGGCGGGACCACCCGCTGGAACAACTCCCACAACTCATCTGGCACAAGCCGTCGAAGGAACCCATCCTTGAACGAACTAACGATCAATCCCCGAATGAATCACAGTCCAAGGGGCGCGCAGACCTCCGTCGCCGTCGCCGCACCCAGCGACCAGGGTGCGCCGCGAAAGGTACTCACCACGGTCGCCAACCCGAACCTGCACCCAAACCCAAGCATCGTTTGCGCTGTGGCAGCACGTCGCGCACGAACAACCTTTCAGTCGACCTTGAAAGCCTCCTGGCCGAGTGGCCGGCCGAAGCGTTAATGTATAACTTTACGTAAATTTATACACCCATGGCCGTCAAGGCGAGACCGGAGCCGGTCGGATGGGCCGAAGGAGCGTTTGACGTGGCGACCGTCCCCAGTGTGTCGTACTCCATCACCGTGCGCCTCGAGGTGCCCGCAGGCGGCAAGGCCGTGAGCCTGCTCACGCACGCCGTAGAGTCGGCAGGGGGTGTCGTGACCGCCCT